>NC_008701.1:608800-1217601 GCF_000015205.1 Pyrobaculum islandicum DSM 4184
CTCTAAATCTACAACTAGGTCTTTTATCACTTTATGATTCCACAAGGGCTCTACTGTTATTACGTCCGTTTTTAAATCAGAGAGCAATGTTTGACACGCCAGGCGAGGTACGCCATTTATAACCATGCCACATGAGCCACATATAGCCATGCGACAACTATAGCGTACTGCAAGTGTAGGGTCCTGTTCTTCTTTGACTTTAAGTAGAAGATCTAGCACAGAGACTCTTTCCGACGGCGCCTCAACTTTATACTCCTGCCACCAACTCTTTTTACCGTCGTATCTTTTTATTTTTATTACTACCGACTTCATATTAATACTTCCTTTCCTCTGGTTTCCACTTAGTTATTGTAACCGGAGTATATGTGAGCTTGATCTCTCCCCCGTAGAGATAAGCTACTGTATGTTTTAGCCAATTGACGTCGTCTCTCCTCGGGTAATCAAGTCTATAATGCGCTCCTCTAGACTCAGTTCTTGTATATGCGCCCACTCCTATGACGAGCGCTAGGTCTATCATTCCATCGACCTCTAAGGCATCTTTTAGATTCTGATTGTAGACTTTACTGCTATCAACCACTCTAAACGACCTATACTCCCTAAGTTTTTTAAGTTTGGCGAGCCCCTCGGCCATTGAGGATGCATGTCTAAATGGTCCAAAATGTTCTTCCATTATGTCATTGAGCTGTCTTTTAACCTCATAAGGACTAGGCGCGTTGACCTCTTTGTGAAGTAACACGTCAAAGATTCTACTTTCCTCTCTCTTTGCTATATCTAACAGTTTTTCGCTAGGAGATGCAAGAGCCGGGGTCTCCATTGCGTATTTTGCAGCTTGTTCGCCTGTCAACCGCCCCCATACTGAACATTCGCTTAGTGAATTAGAGCCAAGACGGTTTGCTCCGTGAACACTTACGGCTGCCGCCTCGCCAGCGGCCCAAAGGCCCTTAATCCACTTGCCGTCTGCGGTCAATACACGGCCCCACGTATCTGTGTGTATGCCTCCCATTGTGTAGTGTACTGCAGGTCTTACCGGGATTGGCTCTGAGAATACATCGATACCTGCATACTTATGTGCCAGTTCGCGTATAAATGGTATCCTTTTGTTTATCTTCTCCTCTCCCAAGTGTCTAAGATCTAGACCCACGTAACACATACCTGTTTCATGTTGGAAGCCCCTCCCCTCTGCACATTCGGTTAGTATCGCCCTTGATACTATATCTCTTGGCGCCAATTCCATCTTTTGTGGGGCGTATCTTTTCATAAACCGTTCTCCCTCTTTATTAATGAGATAACCTCCCTCCCCTCTGGCGGCTTCACTAACAAGTATGCCGCTGGGGACGAGAGCTGTGGGATGCCATTGGACAAATTCCATGTCTTTAATTGCGATGCCCTCTCTTAGTGCATACCCTAGAGTTTCCCCAGTGGTTGAATGTGCCGTAGTGGTGAAGCGGTATAGCCTGCCCGCACCGCCTGTCGCGATGATACCGGCTTTGGCATAGAAGAGTTTAAATTCGCCGGTTTTTAAATCGTAGGCAGTAACTCCTTTGAATTCGCCATTTTCAACTATAAACTTCGTAACAAAATGTTCATGAAATACATGTATATTGTCAAACCTTCTGGTTTCCGAAAAGAGTGTAGACATAATGAAGAAGCCTGTCTTATCGGCGGCAAATGTTGTACGCGGTATTGACATCCCACCAAAAGGTCTCTGTGAAATTCGCCCATCTGGCTCTCGGCTCCAAGGTACGCCGATTCTCTCCAAATAGCGCACCTCTCTGGGGGCGTATTCTACTAATATCTGTACAGCGTCTTGATCTGCGAGAAAATCGCTACCCTTAACTGTGTCATAGGCATGTAATTCAAGAGAGTCCCCTGTCTTTTCAGGGTATAGAACTGCCGACATACCGCCTTCGGCAGATAAGCTATGGCTGCGCATTGCCTGTACCTTTGACAATATTGCAATGGAGATCTTGCCGCCGCTAGTCCAAGCAGCAGCTGTAGCAGCACGCAAGCCGGCAATTCCCGACCCCACTATTACGAGGTCGTATTTTAAAATTTCCATGGAAATCCAGAGGTAGCCGGTATATATTATTATATTTCGACTATAGTCTAAGGCTATATTAACTTACTTAAAGGCTACAAGGTTTTTAACTACATTTCCAAAAAGGAAAGTGAGGCTAAGTGTATCCATAATAAGACAAGATGGGGTAGATGTTTGCGAAGGGCAGGTATTAGCTAGGTGTTGCATAGATGACATATGTGCAGATATTCCACTTAACGCAGGCGTTAGATCAGGTGTCTATGATTTGGAAACGGCGTCTAGAGACCCTGTGTTAAGAGTGTGTATAGATGTATTATCTAGGCAGAGGGAGAGGGGTATAAAGGCATTAAAAGTTTGTAAATCTGGAGATGCCGAAAGATGTGTTAAAAAACTCGCCGAGTATGTACTAACTAAATACGGCGGCCCTATATTACTCGTCGGATTTAACAAAAAAGTTGCCAGTGTTCTATTTTCTCTATCTGAGGGCATAGTTGCTGATGAAGAGGGTAGACTTGTTCCCTACGACTTTGTAGATGTATCAAATCCATATCAGTGGCTAGAAAAGACGCGAGTTGTAGTTGTAGCTCCTGGAGTTTTAGATCGTATTGATATAGCCCAATTGGCGAGAAAAGCTAAAGAATTGGGCAAGCCAGTGGTTATGTATGGCGCCGTTTCGCACGTATATAGAGACTTAGGTATAGAATACTTCTGTCCACACGGGCTAAAAATACAGTAAAGTAAAATATATAAGACCTCAAGTATTAGTAAATGTGTACTTTTATGAAAAGTCTGCTGGCGCAGTGGTATATACCATAGATCACGGCGAGGTATTGTATCTGTTACTACATGGGAGATATGGATGGGACTTCCCCCATGGTATAGTTCGTCTACGTGAAACAGACGAGGCGGCTGCACTCAGGGAAATATTAGAGGAGACAGGGCTGAAGGTGGAGCTAGTCCCCTCATTTAGAGAGGAGATACGGTACAAGTATTCTAAAAGGGGACACACAATATATAGAGAAGTCGTATATTTCTTAGCTAAAAGCCGCGAAAGAACAGTCAAATTATCTAGAGAACATGACGCTTATGTGTGGGCCGCTAGAGAAAAGGCACTTAGACTAATAACTAGAGACGAAACAAGGGCGGTCTTGCTTAGAGCTTGGAGAAAAATTCTAGAAATTGAAAAAATTAGCTAATTACAGACACGCCCTCAACTACGTAGAATGGATATTTTGCAAAGTTGTTTCCGCTGGTCCTATAAACAGTCGCAAAACTCGGCGAGTACATCAACGCCACATAGTCGACAAATAGGGGCGTTCTTATAAAGTACATATTGAAACTTAAATCGGAACCGACGGCTACCATAGGCACCACAAATCCGCCTCCTAGCACATTTGCAGTCTTATACACGAGGTCGTATCCAATCGGCGGCGGGCTAAGCATGAAGTTTACATACGGCGACACGGTAGACAACACCGGCATATCGCGTGGGTCTCTGAATGGTCTAACCACGCCATTTATCTGCTCACTTGTGCCACAGCCGCCATAAAGCGATGTTCTAACCAATATTGCAAAGCTATTGCTTGTGACCACTGGATACGACGCCGACATTGTCGTATATACAAGACCGCTCACTGGTACGGGCACAGCAAATGAGACAGAGGGTAGAGTCACAATTTTTGTCTGTCCGTTAGTCCCAGTCCAGACGAATCTGCCGGAGCCTAGGTAGCGATGGAAGGAGATTCCCTGGTTCCAGAAGTACCCAGCGAAGAAGCCGCCGTCAGTTATAGCATAGACTATCAGGGAGGTGTTGGCGCATTTCCAGCTGAAGTCTACGTAGAGACCCCTTGCTAAGGTCGGCGTTGAGATATAGTAGACGCGCCAGTCGCCAGACTCGTATCTCCAACGCCAGTCATTTGCGCCTCTGACCTCGCTGGCGTTATACCAACTGTCCGACCTCCCAGCAGTGAGGGTATAGACCTCATTTATGCGTACGCTTGTTCTAACTATGTAGCTCAGCGGCACCACATAGCTAGTCCCATTTATGTTAAACACGATCAGTCTCTCGTATGCTGTGGGGGCCGCAGTTGCTGGCGCCACCACGCGTACTGTAAACATATAGCTCTGGCGCGGTCTCAGTGTGATAGTTGCCGGCGTTATCTGTACATCGGTTGCCGGCGTCCTCTTGTAGACTATAACCTCTACTGTGACAGGGACGGATGGTGGATATGGCGTTCTGACGGGCCTAATATCAATCCTTATGACAAGCCTCTGGTTTGGCGCAAGTCTAACGCCGGGTTTTGTAACTGACACCTCCACGGCTGTGCCACGTTGATATCCGTAGTTGAGCCAAGTCAGCTCGTTTATGGAAATAGCGCCGTTGTTATCTAAGTCTGTCCAGCCAAATGCCCAGAGGACAGGTCTTACATTTTCGGCGTAGTTAAACTCTGGGTCAAAAACTGAGAAGCTGTAGGAGAGTCTAAACACAACTAGGTCTGCCTGTCTAATTATATTTTCATCAAAGCCCAGTTGTTGCATTGTAAAGTAATCACCCACAGTTCTTACAGGAATAGTCAAGGTAACCAACTTCTTATAAATTGGGGTAAGTGTTGCCGCATATGTAGATACAGTGACTGTGGAGTTGAGCGATGTGACATAGACAAAGCCCACGGCTTGTCCACCGGGGATAGTTGCTAGATACAAACTCGTCATGCCGATAGTTGGTTGCGTAACTCTGGTCTGTAGGTAAGTGGCCCATTGTGTGGGTAATAGATTGTTCATTAGATAACCGAAATAAAGCGGTATGTTGACTCTCCATTGGAAATCCCACGAGGTGCCGAGATTTACGGACGAGTCCGTCCTGAACAGAGCTACAGGCGCCTTGGGGACCGGCAGTCCGTAGTAGCTTCTAGCGGCAATCACTGCGGCTGTAGCATTTACAAATCCATGACCTGCGGTAAACGGTGTGTACCCAATATCAATTGCCGTACTTGTGATAAATTGTCTAACTAAATACGGATCCACCACAGCCGGATCGGTTTTGTCCATAACCGAACTCAACACTAGAGCAACAACGCCAGCTGTAAGCGGCGTCGCTTGGGAAGTCCCGCCAAAGATATCCCAATCTTCCGCGATGCCATAGTAATATTTGCCCCAGCCGACGGGATACGCCGCTATTCCGAAAGCTCCAATGTTTACAACATCGGGCTTCACATAGCCGGCAGGCGTAGGCCCTCTAAGAGACCAACTGATGATATCGCCCCATCTAAAGCCATAAAACGGTGTGCCTAAGGCGAGCCAGAAGTGTCCGCTGGTCGTCGCTCCCACGGTTATTGCGCCAACGGCGGCGCCTGGGCTAGTTATCGTGCCAAAGCCGTAACCTCCGTTGCCGCCTGCCTGGATAATCACTATACCTGGGTAGTTCCGGTCTAAAAACCTCGGAGCCGCTAGCCCGTTAATTACTGCCGACTCGAAGTCGTAGCCAAATGCGGCGTAATCATAGATAAAGGTAGAGATCCCCCAGCTGTTGCTAATTACGTGCGCCCTCTTTTGGCCCGTCCAGTACCACTGTCCCGCCTGGTTTACGTCAAAGCCGGCTGCCCACATCATGCCTGCCTCCACCATGCCCCACCACAGGCCTTTCACCCCTAGCACCTTGGCGCCCGGTGCTATGCCAATCAGTCTCTGTGGGCCTAGGTAGCCGAGGTTATACACCGCCTTCCCCCTGCCGGCGGCTACAGAGCTACAGGCCGTGCCGTGGCTGTGGAAATCGTAGAATATGCTGAGGTAATTACCAGCTAAATCCCAGCCTGGGTAGAACTTTGCGTAGGAGTCGAACCACCGGCCCCAGTCGTAGAAGTAGCCTCCTGCAACGCCCAAGCTAACCGTCGGCGCCGTCGGGTTGTCCACGATGAGCCTATTTCCGAAGTACCTAAGCTCTGGATCATCTGCAAAGTTGCAATTGCCGTTTATATCAACACGTGCGGCTGTGTATACGCCCGGCTGGTCTGGGTCGTACATAACAATGCCTGCTTTTACATATCCGCCATACCATGGGATGTAGAGATTGGTCATGCCGAATTTAAAGACGCCGCTACGGCTGACCAGCCCCGCCACCGCGTAGTTGCACCTCGCTGTTACGTTGTGGACAAACACGCCGTCGATTACGTAGAAGGTCTTGCCGCCCACGGGGAGATACCCCCCAGAGGCCGCCACAGGAATGAGCAACACGACTTGGGACTCGTCTGCGTCTAAGACGAGAGGCTCAAGCGACTGGACTTGGCTAAGTAGAAGCGCCGCCGTCTGGCCTCTCAACGTCTTGTACTGAAGCGTAGTTCCGACCAGCGCTATGGTAGACGCAATTATCTCTCTACCGTCGGTAGTTTTTATAAGCCAAGCGAGGGCGTCTTGTAGATCTGGATGTCCGTAGTCAACGCCGGTGTCTACAACAGCAATTACGACGCCTGTCCCATTGACGCCAAATAATTGCTCCACCTTTGTAGCCCCTATGATCTCTCTCATGACTGGGAGGTTAGGCTGTGGCATACCCATGTCGGTTTCAGCCAGCGAGCGAATTTCTGCAAAGAACTCACGTGGAGGAACTTCGGGGAGGGCTTTTATATAGACAAACTTGACGTATGGAGATTCAATTACAGCCTTAAGAGATCTGGCAGGGCCTTTATAGTATAGTTCTGTAGCCGTATTGCCAAATCTGCCTTGTAGAGAAACCCCGTTGACCGCCATTGTGACTATCTTAGTCTCTTTTCCAACTACTTTTAATTGTTGAAATTCCGGCTTTACACCCCACTGAGACGCAAACGAGTATAAGTCTGAAACCACGACCTTTGCTAACACCGGCGTATCTGTGTCAAGCACCGTCGGATTTACGCCAGAGACAACTTGTGCATATACAACTATTGTAAGTATGGGTATTACAGCTAGGAGAGATTTTATACCCATATAGAGAAATTAAATTGGTTTTTTAAGTATTACATTAGTTTTAGTTTTTTATCTTAGTTTTATACGCCGCTTATGAAGATGTCTATTGTTATAAGGAGAGATCTCAAGATCTCGTGTGGAAAAGCGGCGGCTCAGGCGGGACATGCGGCTGTTGAGTGTGTAATGAAGGCGCTTGAAAACGCCAGGTGGCGTAAATGGCTTGAGCAGTGGATAGACGAGGGCCAGAAGAAAATTGTCTTAGCCGCAGAGAATTTGGAACATTTATATGAGCTTTATAGAAAGGCCGGGTCTTTAGATTTACCGACAGCAGTTGTTGTAGACGCTGGACTGACGGAGGTGCCGCCGGGAACTCCCACGGCCATTTGCGTAGGGCCGGCTCCTGATGAGTTAGTAGACGCAGTGACTGGGTCTCTAAAGCTATATAAATAGGTACAGTATTTCGAGCCATGAAACTGATATATGCATATGCCGGCTTTTCACTAGGTGTGGCAGTATATCTATTTTACTTAGTTACAAGAGGGTTAAGAACGCCCGAGATACCGATAGGCGCTGTGTACATAAATCTATTTGACTTTGTGGTTGTGGCGTTTATAATCTTCACTTTCTACGTCATCTATAGACTTACAGAGAGACGTAGTTAAGAAACTCGCCTTCTCCCACAGCGGCTTTGACTTCTTCGAGAGATTTAAATGGTCGTTTCTTAAGTACTATATCTAGTTTTTCTCTGCTGAGTCCTGGCAAATGTTTAAGTACTCGTTTCTCGGCTGTGTTTATACTGACGGGGTATGGTAGAGCGAGGACGCTCCTAGACCCGTGGTCTATTACAACTACGTTGATAAATCTGCCTAGCTGTAGCCGCGTCGGTATATAGACAAGTAATGGATATGAGCCGATTTGTCTAGCGTATGTGCCCCCATGGTAATGAACCTCAGTATATACCTCCCTCAGTATAGTCCCTCTTGGTACTATACGTCTCAACATCTCGCGGTCAAAAACCTCTCTAGTCCACTTCTTAAACTGGAGGAAATATTTCCTATGTTGTCTAAGTTTATACATAACTTTTCTCGCCATTGGCCATAGCCGTGACGTTGGAAACACCAACACTTGTCTGATGTTAACCCTTCTTACTAACAGCCCCCTTTCAAGAATCTGTTTTAAAAATTCGATATTTAGGCGGTAGGTCTCCGCCGTCTCTCCAGGGAGGCCGGCGACAAAGTTTACGCCAGCTAAAAGATAGGGCATGCCATTATAGCCTCTCTCTGAGCCATATTTTGTAAATATTTCTATGGCGTCTAATGCCTCTTCTGGATATACCTTGAGGTTGTTTATCTTGACGACTCTCGGGTCAGCTGTTTCAATGCCCATAGCAGCGACATTGCCAGGTGTGCCGTATTTAACTAATAGCTTTGTAATTTCTATGGATTCAGCTTTCCACCGTGCCACTGTGCCGGGGTTTACGTTGTCTATATGAAGCGTCTTTAAGTCCGGCGCTGCGTTTCTAATACCAACTAGGAGCTTCTCAATTGCAGAGGGGTTCGGGCGTGGAAATTCCTCGCGTCCTGTATCTCGCGCCATATATGTATAGAAGTCGGCTTGTCTACCAAGTCTAAAATGTACAACGCCGGCTTTATATAGAGCCTCAACTTCTCTTACTATACCTTCTATACTCCTCGTAACAACAGGCCCATATGCTACTGTTGTACAAAATGAACAGCCGCCAGATAGATACCTAGGACAAGAGCGGTATGTTTCAAGTTCCACTATTAAGTTACGGCCATAGTTGGGGTGTTGAATAACTATCTTCGCCCCCCGCCATGCGAATTCGTCTACAAGTTTGAAGTCTCTATGTGTTTCAGAAGGCGAGACTTTACCTAGGCCCTCCTTCAGAAGTCTATATATAACTAAGTCGACGTCGCCACTTACTACAATGTCGTAATACTTGCGGAATTTAGAGGGGGGCACTGCTATAGAGCCGCCAACTATACCATAGCCAAATTTAGCCACAGGGCCGCCTAACACCTTTATAGGCCCCTCGATACGACCTAAGTCTAGAATCTCATCCAGCTCTACAGGGGCTCCGCCGAGGTATTTACCTGGTGTAGTTACGCCGGCGATTACGACCAATATGTTATAGCTTGATAGTCTCTTAAGCGAGTTTATCCAATCGGCTCTCAGCTGGTCTATTGTAAAATAGTGTATTTCGTCTGCGCCGCCGAGTTCAGCCGCGCCTGCTACATATCTGGCATATATATCTAGATACGGCGGCACTCCAAGACCTGCTGGCTCGTCTGTATAGCCGTCTATGATAGCTATACGCACATAGAGCTTTAAGGAGGTTAAAAATAATTTTTAAAGGTGGTTTTTATATTTGGCGATGGTTAAAATTCCGTTCTGTGAATTTTGTGTCAAGACGCGTGTGCTATGTCAGAAGTGTCAATCGCTTATAGACAGTGGGAGGTACCAATGGCTTGATGTGGAAGTGTCTGACGCCTTATTGAAGGTTGAGAAGAAGATAAATCTCACAGATGTAGAATATGTAAAATCCTATGAGGTAGACGACATGGTTATTATACTTATGAGGAATACCAAAAGGATACCTCGTAGCGCGTTTATACAGTTGGAAAAAGAGCTCACGTCATTGTTGAGGAGGAGTGTAAAAGTAGTGGAGTACGGCGGCATTAACGAGGTGATTGCACAACTTGTCTCGCCGGCTAAGCTCTTGACTATATCTACGTCTTGGCTTCCCGACGGAACTACAGAGACTGTGGTTAAAATTCCGTCTAGAGAGGTGAGGAGGTTGCCGATTAAGCCAGAGAGACTACAGGCTATAATTAGCCGGATATCTGGAACTAATGTGAAAGTGGAATTAGTGAGAGAGAGAGGGAGCTAAGGGCGTAATTTTTTTACTAGATCTTTCTCCTACTGTGTGTATCCTAAGAAGACCCACTGGACTAGCGATATTACGACAGATCTCCACGGTAGAGAGGTGACGCTTGCCGGTTGGGTGTGGGAGTTGAGAGATCTTGGGAAGGTGAAGTTTATAGTGCTTAGAGATAGAGAGGGGTTTGTACAACTGACGCTTAAAGTTGGAAAAACACCAGAGCACGTGTTTAGAGTCTTTTCAGAACTCAATAGAGAAGACGTTATAGTTGTGAAAGGTGTTGTAGAGACGAGCAAGATAGCTAAGAGAGGTGTAGAGGTGTTTCCGACTGACATAACTATCTTAAATAAAGCGAAGCCTCTCCCGCTAGATATTTGGTCTGAGACCCCAGATTTGGCGACTAGATTAAAATGGCGTTCTATAGATCTAAAGAGACCCCGCAATTTGGCTGTATTTTCTTTAGCTTCTAAAATCTTGCGTGAAATTCGTGAGACTCTCTATGGGGAGAGATTTGTGGAGGTTTTTACGCCTAAAATCATCGTCACAAGTACAGAGGGAGGCGCCGAGCTCTTCCCAGTGTTGTATTTCGAAAGAGTCGCATATCTCTCACAAAGTCCGCAGCTATATAAGGAACAGCTGACTGCATCGTTAGAGAGAGTGTTTGAAATAGGCCCTGCGTTCAGAGCTGAGAAGCATAATACAGACTACCACTTAAACGAGTTTATTTCTGTAGACGCCGAAGCCGCTTTTATGAATTACCATGATGTGATGGATATCTTAGAGAAAATTATGAAACGCGTGGTCTTAGTGCTTTCAGAGAATGTTGCGAGACTCAGAGAGGTCGGCCTTATGCCTGTAGTAACAGAGCTTGATAAAATACCTAGGGTGGAGTATGACGAAGCAATTGAAAAACTGGGCCAGCTTGGCTACTCTGTCAAATGGGGAGACGACTTTACAGTGGAAATGCAAAAGGCATTGATGAGATTTTACGGTTCTGTCTACTTTATAATAGATTTTCCAGCTTCGCTTAGACCATTTTATACCAAGCGGAAGGAGAATGATAGAAGCGAGTCTTATGACTTAATAATCAATGGGATTGAAGTGGCTTCGGGCGCCACGAGGATACACAAGAGAGACGAGCTAGAGGAGGAGATGAGAAAGAGGGGTTTAGATCCCAAGCTTTTCGAGAGTCATTTAGCGGTGTTTGACTACGGCATGCCGCCACATGCAGGATTTGGTCTAGGCTTTAATAGGTTATTGACAGCTCTACTAGGTCTAGATAATGTGAGACATGCGACTCTATATCCACGCGATCGCTATAGAGTAGAGCCCTAGCTGTCACGTAATGGGACAAATAAGACGTATGTAATTGCGCGTTTCTCGATTTTCTCTCCCCTCTTAGTTATTTTATACAGAACTTGGCCAACCCCTTCCTCAATAGGGATTACCAAGACCCCTCCATCTTTAAGCTGTTTTATTAATTCACTAGGAATGGTTCTAGCTGCTGCAGTTACTATAATGGCGTCGAAAGGCGCATGACGCTCAAGGCCTTTTTTCCCATCGCCGTGATATACTTCGACAATGCCCCAATAGCCTAGCCGCTCTATATTTTGGGCTGCATATATTGCGAGCTCTTTTACAATTTCTATAGTATAGACTTTTCCCTTCCGTTCTATAGCTTCTGCACATACTGCCGCTTGATATCCAGAGCCTGTGCCGACTTCTAAAATCTTCATGCCTGGCCTTGGCTCAACTAATTCACACATCATGGCGACCATGTGCGGCGCTGATATCGTTGCATCAAAAAACAGGGGGAGAGGCCTATCTTCGTAGGCCATCATTCTATACTCAGGCATTACAAACTCTTCGCGTGGTACAGCTAACATAGCCTTTTTTACACGTTCGGTCTTTATAATGCCCTCGTTCGTCAACTCCTCTACCAGCCTTAATGCCATGTTAGAAAAAGCTATCTAACGACGATATTTTATACTTTGTTTGCGCCCTCTTTAATCTCTCAACGGCCTTCAAGACTCTATCTTCGCTAAAGTCGTGCTCTCTTACCAAGAAGTCAATAAGCTTTTGCTCGTCTGGCTTTTTAATATCGGTTGAATATTCGTCGGTTACTGGCGGGTTGAGAAAGAATTTCTTTATCTCTAGAGGATCTACGGGGAAATAAACGCCCCTAAGGACCGTCTCTAGCATTTTTTCCAACCCCCCAAATTCCCACACTAATTTAAGCGCCTTTTGCGGCCCCACTCCTGGCACGCCATCTGGGTTATAATCTGTGCCAAGGAGTATTGCCAAGTCAATAAGTTGTTCTCTATTTTTTAATCTCAGAGATTTTAACACTGCATCGAGCTCTATAATCTCTGGTGACAGTTCTATCACCTCTTCTCCAATTTTCCTCCTGGGCGATACAGCTAGGTTACGTACTAGCCTAGGCGAGCCGAATAGTAGAGAGTCGTAATCCTGGCTCCCGACTGCCCAACAATGACCTCTCTTGGCCATATGTGCGGCTTGTGCCTCTCCCTCGCTGGGCGCTTGAACCCACGGCACACCCATATATGTAAGTAGTTTTTTCGCGTCTTCAACCATATCGCTTGTGAGAAAAACGGCTCTTTTCATATATTTAGCTACATCCTCTTTTCTTCCCTCTTTTATCGCTTTCAAAACCTCTTCCATTGCCTTTTCTTTGACTTTCCTTCTCTCCTCTATCTCAGCAAGTTTAAATTCCGGGGGTTTCCCATCGAATACATAAACGGGCTTTATTCCAGCTTCCATTAAATTAATAGTGCGATAGAAGAGACCTGATAGATGGCTTGTAATTCTGCCTACGCGATCCATAAGGGGGGTGCCGTCTGGTTGCCTAATTGACGCTAAAAACTGATATAATGAATTATACGCGTCCAGGGCTATACATTTACCTGCTAAGTTTTCTAGCTTTACCTCACGCCGTATATCTTTGCCTATAAGTTTCCCCAATTCTGTAACACCCACATTTAATGTGGAAACTGTCTATATATTATTTACGCCTTGAAATTTGAAAGATTTCTCTACCTTCTTTCTTGATTTTTTTCACATAGATCTTCTTATGTATTTCAAGCGTCATAAGTACTTTAACGAGTTCAGAGTCCGATATTTGGATATTTGCACGTCTTAACAACGCTTTTATATCTTCGCTTGTTGTAGTCTCCTGTCTTTTCAATAACATGTCAATAATATTACCTATAACAGTTAGTATCATAGATATAGTGGAGGCGTCGCTTTAGTCTTAACGGCTACCGTCAACTGTCTCGCTTTTTCTAACCAACTTTCGTAGAATTTTAACATCTCTGGAGTAATCGAGGGTCTGACCTTTTTAAGTGCCTCTTCAAAGTGTCTCATTGAAACCTCTCTGACGTTTATATCCTCGCGTAATGCCAAGAACGTTGCCTCTCTTACCAATAGCTCTAAGTCTGCGCCAGAGTAGCCCTCGGTTCTACGTGCTAACTCTTCGAGGTCGACGTCTTTAGCTAGAGGAGTTGCCTTGGTGTGAATTAGCAATATTTCAAGCCTGGCTTTAAAATCAGGCGGTGGGACGTAGATTATTCTATCGAAACGGCCTGGTCTTAACAACGCCGGATCTATAAGGTCCGGCCTATTGGTAGCTGCTATAACTACTACATTTTCAAGCGCTTTTATACCATCCATTTCAGCTAGTAGTTGCGCAACAACGCGTTCGCTAACTAAGGAATCTCCGCCTAGACCTCTTGCTGTTGCAAGTGCATCTACCTCATCTATAAAGATGACCGCTGGTGCAGCCATGCGGGCTTTTCTAAAAATCTCTCTAACCATCTTCTCCGACTCGCCAACCCACTTGGAAAATATCTCTGGACCTCTGACGGCGATGAAGTTCGCCCCCGACTCTGTGGCCACCGCCTTTGCCAGTAGTGTCTTTCCTGTGCCAGGTGGTCCAAATAGGAGAATGCCCTTAGGAGCACGGAGACCGAATTTCTTAAACTTATCAGGGTATTTGAGAGGCCACTCCACGGCCTCTCTGAGTTCCTGTTTAACGTTTTCTAAGCCGCCTATGTCCTCCCAACGGACACGGGGAACTTCTATGTGTATCTCTCTTAGAGCAGATGGTATTATCTCTTTCATGGCGTTTATGAAGTCTGACATAGTAACTTTGATTTTTTCAAGAGCCTCAGGCGGGATAGAGGGTTGGTTAAGGTCGATAAGACCGCTTTGAATAGCTCTTCTTAGAGCAGACATAGCAGCCTCTCTAGCAAGTGCGGCGAGATCGGCCCCAGAAAAACCGTGTGTCATCTCGGCTAGCTTTCTCAGATCTACGTCAGGTGCAAGAGGCATATTCCTAGTATGTATGAGAAGGATTTCATACCTACCTTTAAAGTCCGGCGGGTTTATCCAAATCTCTCTGTCGAATCTTCCTGGTCTTCTTAGTGCTGGGTCTATTGCGTCTGGGCGGTTGGTTGCTCCTATTACTATTACTTGTCCTCTCTCTTGTAGTCCGTCCATTAGGGTTAGTAGTTGTGCCACCACTCGCTTTTCTACCTCTCCCGTGACTTCCTCGCGTTTGGGGGCTATGGCGTCTATCTCGTCTATGAAGATTATGGCGGGGGCGTTTTTCTTCGCCTCTTCGAAAATCTCCCTAAGCCGCGCCTCAGACTCGCCGTAGTACTTCGACATGATCTCGGGGCCGTTTATAGCGACGAAGTAGGCGTTGGCCTCGTTAGCCACAGCCTTGGCGAGGAGAGTCTTGCCCGTGCCAGGGGGGCCAATCAAGAGGATACCCTTCGGAGGCTCAATACCCAAATGTTTAAACAACTCAGGATGCCTAAGAGGAAGCTCCACAAGCTCACGAATCTTCTGTTTAGCATCCTCCAAATCACCAATATCCTCCCAAGTAACGTGGGGTATCCTAACGCCCGAAACCGGCTTTTCAAAAATCTGGATCTGGGTGTCCTCCGTGATGACTAACACGGCGTTTGCCGGCTTTGTCTGAACCACTTGAAACGTAAGCGGCTGGCTCAGCACATATATCTGTAGCATATCGCCCTCTACTACGATGTATTCTCTAAGTCTCTGTTTGATGTATTGGAGGAAGTTGGTATCTACTGCAATAGTCATAGACACAGGGGCGAGCTTTACAAAGGCGGCAGGCTTAGGCTCTATCTTCCTCACTCTCACTGTTTCGTTTAGGGTTACATCAGCGTTCTTTCTTAAAATGCTGTTCATTCTGATTACGCCTTTGCCGCGGTCTTCTGGGAGACCGTTCCAAACCTTTGCCGCTGTCCTCCTCCGTCCAACGATCTCTACAACATCGCCGACAATAATGCCGGCTCTTTCCATAACTTCAGGATCTATTCTAACGATGGGACGGTTAGCATCGCGAGCTTTACTCTCAAGTACCCTAAGTTCAATCCATTCAGACACGATTAAAAACAATAATCTAGAGTATAAAAACCTTGACTAAAAACTAAGTCTTGAGAAATATTCAAGTTCGTAACTTCCTACGCCTTCTACGGATCGTAGAAGCTCTTCTACTTCGTCGGAGCTATATTCGTCAGACTCAGGCATTCTAATGAAAAATCTAAGAGCTTTTATACCAAATCCCACATCTTCTACCTCTACTTTATCAACTTTATATTTAGGCGCCAATTTGTTTACAACAGCGTTTTTCAACTTCTCTATATCTACTTCAACGCTTTCTGGGAGTACTCTATATACTAACGCCACTTCTGCAGACATGACATCGAGTCTGTGACCTCTATTTAAAACTTAATGTGCTAGGGGCCTACAAATCCGCACTCCGGACAGCGGTATGGCACGCCCAACTTACGCGACCTTGCGCTACGTATTATGGTTGTTTTTCCACAGTTAGGACATGCAAAAATAACTCCTCTCTCTAACGGCGCAAGTACCCAATTTGTTACTGTATCAGAAGGCGGCGAGGGTCCGTGAAACTTTGCGCCTCTAATTGACATAAGCGCTAGAAACGGCCTAGATATATAAAGTTTGTCTCCTTATGTGTTTTATCATAAAAACTTTTAAACTAAGGCGTTGATACTACAGGCCGGGGTGGCCGAGCGGCCTAAGGCGCGGGACTCGAGAGTAGAAATCCGGGCCATCCCGTCCCCGTCTAGGGGGCGTGGGTTCAAATCCCACCCCCGGCGCCATTGCCTTTTTATCCTAAGTACATTCTTCGGAGCTAACAGGTGCCTCACCCCACTGATCAAAGACATGCGGCTTCTTCTGTTTTAACTTTTGCGACATGTTATGGGCCAATCTAAGAGGATATACATCTTTGTTTATACACAACTTTTCTACAAGTTTTACCGCATCCTCAAGCGTAATATAGGAGCCTACCGAGACGTATTTCTTACCCCCGCATCGAACGACCTTTGCGATAACTTCGCCTGTTAATGGATCCGTCACAACATCTCTCTGCTCCTCTCCGTAGAGCCTAGATTTTGCGACTCCGACAGTTGGCTTTTTCAATACTACTCCTATATGTGACGCAATGCCAAATTTTCTTGGATGAGCTATGCCGTGTCCGTCTACGAGTATTACATCCGGCTTTACTCTGAGCTTGATATAAGCTCTTAACATGGGCGTGAGCTCTCTAAATGCGAGAAACGTTGGGATATATGGGACTACGCTTTTTACTATTGCGCATGCAATGTCTATAACTTGAAGAGTTGAAAGTTGGACCACTACTGCAACTCCATATGCAAGATCTCCACTGTAGGCCACATCTAGTCCAGCGACGGTCTCTGGCGGTGGAAGTGGAGAAAACACTATATTATTAGCCAAAACCTCCTGTATTCTCTTGGCGGCCTCTGTATTTAACGGCATTGAGAAAACGAGGCTATTATCTTCTCGATAATTTTTGTTGTACTACATAATTCGCACTTATACAACTCTGGCAGACGAATAATCTCCACGTCTACGCCTCTCTTTTTCGCCTCTTGCTTAACAACATCTTCAGATATGTTCTGGTTAGGCCCTAGGAGAACTATGTCTGGCTTTACTTCATAAAAAATGTCAAAGATGTTACCAGGTTTACCCTCAACTGTCTTATGGACGTAGTATATCGATGAGAGAATCTCCGCCCTTTGCTGCTGTGGAATTATAATCTTACGTTTCTTTGTCCTTTCTGCGTTTTCATCTGAAGATACAACTGCGGTGACGTAGCCTAATTTCCAAGCCTCTCTTAAATACAGAAGATGTCCAGGATGTAAGATCTCAAATGTACCTGCAACCATTACAACTTTATTGTTCTTAATCTCGCTGGGCTTTTTCCATACAAAGTCAGCAATTCCAATTAGTTTTAACGCGTCTAGGAGCCCCTCTGCATAAGATACAGTTGCCAGGGCAGTTTCTCTATCGCCTATAGAGTAGTAATATTTTGAGTCTTTGAGATAAGCCTGTGCTAAATCCACAATATACTTATACGCTTGGTCTCTTAATATGAGACTGTTTAGTGCCTCTTCGAGATTTCTAATATATATAGCAACTCTATCCACAGGACGGTGGTGTTATTAGCTTAAAACATTTAAAGAAAGGATTTTAGCAGGGCTATGGCGGAGGAGCTACAAGCGATAGCTGCAAGACTCATAACACGTCTAAGAGAGGCGGAAAAGCTAGCGTCTGAAGGCAAAATCTCAGAGGCAAAGGTTATTTTAAAGGACGTCGTAAAAGAGGCGCGCGAGAATGGTCTTGATAAGTCCCTACGGCACCTAATTCTGAGGGTAAAGGCGCTTCTAAGATATAAAACTCAACAGTAGCGAAATCTCTATCTTTACATCTCGTCCTTCCTAACACTCTAATTATCTTTATCTTTTCGCCAGGTTTAACTATGTTATCTGGACAATCCTTACACCCTTTACATTCTCCTTCAAAAGTCACTATGGCTCCCTCCAGTGCTTTGTTAAGGGGTACCAACCCAACGATAGGCAACTCCGCGGCGACAACTGGTACGACCTCCTCGCCAGTGATTTTACACCTTTGTCCAAGAGAGGGTCTTATTTCGATAACTTCGTAACTCCTACCTGGCGTTAATTTTCCTAGACACACAGCATATAGTTTACACGACTTGCACTCGTCGGGAATACTTACTACGCGAAATCTGTGGCCTATTACAGCTTGTTCTCTTGAAACTAAGGTAATAATTTTCCTCACATTTTTAACCCACGGTATATCTTTTTAAATTGTGCTTAAAAGCTTGGTCGAGATTTACGATAAATTATCAAAAAGAGAGCTAAGGGTACTTAGGATCATAGAGGCTGGACATAAGAAGTATGAATTTGTCCCACAAGAGTTGATAGAAAGATGGTCTAGGCTTAGAAAAGAGCAAGTTTCTGAAATTATACGTCGTCTTCACTATTTTGGATTATTGCGGCGAAACCTCTCGCCATATTTAGGGTGGAAAATTACAGTGGCAGGCTATGATATACTCGCTATACATACACTAAGAGTTAAACGAAAACTTGTAAAGATATCTCCTACGCCTATAGGAGTAGGCAAAGAATCTGTGGTATATGTAGGCGAAACTCCCTCTGGATTTAAAGTAGCGATTAAATTCCACCGTGGTGGAGTATCTGTGTTTAGATACGAAGAGGCTTTTATATCGCGGTTGCGTAAATATAAACACCTTCGACAGATATATGAGACTAGGCTTTCGGCATTTGCCGAATTTTTTGCCCTAGATAAAATCTTTGGAGTGGGTGGATTAGTACCGGAGCCTATTGCATATAATAGACATGTAGTAGTTATGGCATATATAGATGGCATTGAGCTTTACCGACTTACATATTACGACTTTAAAAAAGTCGCAGACGATATAGTTGAAACACTTCGTAAGGCCTTGGGCTTGGGTATTATCCACGGCGACCTCTCGCCATATAACATACTTGTAGGCAAAAGGAGTTATATAATCGATTGGCCACAATGGATTCCTGCAAGTTATCCCAACTCTAGCACATATCTCAAGCGCGATCTCGAGAATATTTCGTCGTTTTTCAAGAAAAACGGCGTTGAAATACCCGTTGATGAGCTATTTAAAATAGCTGAAGAAGGCAGAGAGAGAAGTAAAAACTTCATGATAGAGATTAATAAGTATGTCTTCTCATAGCTTGTGGCTATACTTGGCATTGATATAACGCCTGACGGAAACTTTGCATACATAGTTGTAGAGGGTAAAACTACTTTAGAAAAGGGTATTGTAAATCCACGTAATTTGCCATCCTTATTTAAAAAGTATGCCATAAGAACCTTGGCTGTAGACAACGTGAGTGAATTATTTCAATATGGTAGAGCTCTCATAAAGTTATTAAGCAAGCTACCCTACACCGTTGAGGTAATTGAAGTTACCAGAGACAAACTGGGCTTCAAAAAAATGGAGGAGTTGGTGCAGGAATATTTCGGAGTTGCCAAGAGCCACTTGACACCTCTAGAAACTGCGGAATATTTGGCTCTGCTAGCAAGTCTAGGCATTGGCACTCCGGTAAAGCTTTTTGAAGAAGAGACCATCATATTGATATATAGGAAAATATCCACGACGCCGGGCGGCATGAGCAGAAATCGTTTTATGAGAAATATCACCCATAGAATAAAGTCTATTGCGTCTAAGATAGAGTTAAAATTGAAAGAAGCTAAATTAGATTACGACTTATTTATAAAGGAGGAGTCCGGCGAGGTGACATCTGCAAAGTTTGTAGTCTATGCTAACAAAGAGGTAGTAAGGAGATATATAAAACCAATGCGCAGCATAGATGTCGCAGTTACTATTTACTCAGCTCCTGCAAAAAGAGGAGGAACTCCCTCACATGAGCGTTATTTAATACTTGGCGTAGATCCAGGTGTCGTCACAGGTCTTGCAATACTTACCTTAGATGGAGAAGTTTTAGATACAGCGGCACGGAGGGGGCTTTCCAGAGGTGATATATTAAGGTATGTACGCCAATGGGGTATACCGGTGCTTATTGCCACAGATGTAGCAGAAGCGCCAGAGTTTGTAAAGCGTCTTGCCGCCATGAGCGGGGCAGTTCTCTATACGCCAGGTAAAGACTTGTCTTCTGAGGAGAAGACAGAGATACTTGACAAAATAAATTGGCGTGTAAAATCTAGCCATGAGCGCGATGCTTTGGTAGCAGCCTACAGAGCCTACCAAGAGTATAAGCTTAAATTTGACAAAATAGAAAAAGAATTTGGAAAAATTTTGAACCTAGAACAGTTGGAATACGCAAAAGCTCTCGTAGTACGTGGATACTCCATAGCTCAAGCTGTATCTGAGGCATTAAAGAAACGCGAAGAGAAAGAGGTACGTGTAGTATACATTACGGCAGAGAAACCATGTGGAAGAAGGGAGAGCGCATTAGAAACACAGATAAGGGCTCTTGAATACGAGAACCAACAGTTACGTAAAGAGTTGGAAACCCTGAGACAAGAATATACACAATTACGTAAACGACTTGAAGACGAAAAATGGCGCGATTTAAGATATAGAGAGTTGCAAACAAGAGTAGAGACGTTAACAAGCGAGTTAATAAAAAAGGAAGCAGAATTGGAGCAGCTTAAGAAAGTGTTTATAGAAATCCTATCTAACTACGGTTCGAAGTACAAACTAATACACACATCCGAAACTGTAGAGTGCAAAGGAGACGAACCTGTGGGCACAATCTGTAGAAATATCGAGTCAGTAGAAGAGGCTGTGGCGCGGAAAACTCTTGGGGTGCCTTTAAAACAAGTGGCTAAGCTACAGTTAGGCGAGTTCTACGTGATTGACCAAGATCTTGTAAAGAAACTAGTCGAAGACATAAGACGTAAGATAGAGGAGAGGAAAGAAATCGACCTTAGAAAGATTGTAGAACAATACAGACGAGGTTTAATACAGAGACACTTCCCCTCTTAGGATATAGTCGGTAATCTGTGTAATCTTTTCAATTTCCTCTCTAGCAATGGCTTCTACCTCGTTTCTAACCTCGCCTGTGAGCTCACCGCTTTTTATAATTTCAACATTTAGAATTTTAGGCTCGTTTATGGGCTTTCCTATTTGTGAAACAATTTCCACATATACCTCGATAATATCTTTGACCTGATTATACACCTTATCTGCGATTCTCTGTGCGACAACATTGTAAATTTTTCCGACATGACTCACAGGGTTTTTACCGGCTGCCGCTTCCAGTGACATAGATCTCATGGGAGTTATAAGGCCATTTGCCCTATTGCCTCTGCCTGTCATACCATCGTCGCCATGCTCTGCAGAAGTCCCCGTCACGGTTAGATAGAAAATGCCGTGTTCGGGCTTGTCTGCGGCATTGACTACAACTTCTATGTTATACTCAGGGGCTACTTTGGAGGCGAGATCTTCGACAGCTTTTTTTACATCCTCTTTTACAGATAAGTAGTGGCTCTTGTCTTTCACTAATTTACTAATCATAGCGGCGGCCACCGTTAGTTTAACCTCTTTCCCAACTCTAACGCCCATGACTTTAACATCTTCTCCGACTTCTGGATATTTCGCCTTAAAGTCTCTGGAGTTCAAGAGTCTTTCAGTCTTATATACAAGCTGTTCTAGAGGCGTAAGTGGTGCATACCCAACGCCCACAGAGGTGTCGTTAGCTAAAGGCACGCTCTTTACGCCCAAGTCATATATTCCTACCAGGTCTGCAGAACCTTGGCCTATCTTATAGTCAATTACTACGTGTGTATCGGGGTCAAGGAAACGGAAATGTTGTTTTATCCAATCTCTCGCTGCTTGCATAACCAATGTGCCTAACGGCACCTTTATCACGCCATCCTTAGTTCTTACCTCATATGTTGCTCTGCCGGAGACTAGTATGTATATTGGTTGTAAGACCTCGCCGCCGCCAAAACGCGGTGCCGCCTGACCGCCAACTACAAGAGTTTTATCGACATTGTGATGGAGAATTATACCAAAATGTTCTAGGTAATATCTTGATAAGTATCTACTTACCCACTCAGAAATACCGTCTGCAATATAATCGGGATGTCCTTGGCCTTTTCTCTCTACAATTTCTACAAGTCGCTTTACTACAGGCGTTTTGTCTACCTTCTCTATGACTATCATGGTGTTACCTCTAATGCCGAGACATAAATTACTTGGGACCCTCTAACCACAATTCTACCATATCGTGTGACAGGCTCGCCAGAGTTATTTAACTCTGCAGCATTGTCAAGAACCAGATTCATACAGCCATCATAAGCTGTCAAAGTACCTTTTACTGCAACTCCCCCCTTTAGTCGGGCAACAATCTCTTTGTTTAGCATTTTTGTCAATACCTTAATTGGAGAAGGTAATTTTAATTGCTGTGGCGCCTTAGACATAAAAAGGCCATATTTCCGCAGTATATAAAATTATTCTCCGAATTTCATCAGCTACGTTTTTCGTAAACTAATAAGTCATCTATCCATTCTACATGTGCTATGAGAGTTCTTCTGCAACAATACCTATGAACCCCTAACTCGTCTAACACACGTCCAGGGTGCTCTCCAGCGAGGACTCTGTGCTTGAAAGTTATATAAAGGTGTCCAAGCGGTTTACCACATGTAAAACATCTGATTGGTACGATCATCGATAAGCCTTCTGCCTCTTGCTTCTGGCGTGTTTAATGCCAGGTTTCTTGGGCTCTGTCCTCCTAGGATCGCCCTTGAGCATATACGGATCGTATTTTTCATAAAGCTCTTTTAGTTCTTGGCTTTGGAAATATGCAACAAGTCCTCTCGCAATGGCTATTCTCACTGCTGTTGCTTGTCCCATGAAGCCCCCACCAGATACATTTACCTCTATGTCAACTTTTTTTGCTAATTCGCCGGCAAGAATCAAAGGTTCACTCATTTTTAACCTGGCCATCTCAATAGGCCATAGTTCCAGCGGATATCCGTTGATTCTAACACGGCCTATTCCCGGCTTTATAATTGCTCTGGCTACAGCTGTTTTCTTTTTTCCAACGGATATTACGACCCTAGGCGTCTCTTGTAGAACTTCGGCTCCCTGGATTTTAACTTCCATAGCTACCCGCCAGTGACTTGTTTAATTCTTTTCTGCCATATCTCTTGCGCGCGTTTCCATTGTTCCCAAGCGGCAAAGTCTATATTACGCCAAACCTCTTCAAGAGTTACAAATTTTGCTAACGGCTTCACCTTGAGCTTTGCCAAAGGTACCTCATATAAAACTAGTTTTTTCCTGTTTAACATCTCCAGTGGTATAGACATATAGACCCTTAGGCGTTTTAATGCAGAACGTCCACGCATATTCTTCTTGGGTAACATTCCTCTTACAATTCTCTTGAAAACTCTATCCGGCCTTCTCGGTATCTTAGGCCCAGCCTTCTCTGGGTTGTAATGAGTACGCCACTCGCTTATCTTTCTCTTAAACCACTCAATTACCATTTTACGATCTCCCGTGATTACTAATTTTTCGGCGTTTACAACAACAATCCTAAGACTAGGTCTTTCTAACAACGCTTTAGCAACATATGTCGCTAACCTGCCAGCTATATGGCCATCTGCGTCGATGATTATCTCGCCTCTCTCTGGCAATTGCTCAAGCTCTCTCTTTTCGATAATCATATCACTATCTTTACATTGCTTCCTTTTGGATTTCTTCTCACTAGTTCCGGGATTGTCAAAAGCTCTCCTCCCGCTTCAATTACCTTCTGCGCGGCCTTGCGCGATACGTTTACAGACGCAACTATTATCCTTTTCTTAAGCTCTCCTCCGCCTAGTAATTTCCCCGGTATTACTACTATATCTCCATCGTTAGCTACTCTATTTAACTTACCGACATTTACTACTACTCTCTGTCTCCTAGGTCGTTCTATGAACTCTGCTACTACCCTCCATATATTAGCAGAGTTAGCCATAGCCGCTTTTCTAAGAAATCTTGCCAACATCCTTAGCTGTCTATTTGTAGGTCCGGTCGGATTAGGAGGCATACCGCTTCTGCGAGAGTTTCTATATTTAAACTTTTGTCTCTACTAGACTACCGGCTTTCTGAGTTAAGGTAGTTATAAAGTCGGAAAACTTCTTCTTTAAGATTCTAAAGGCTTCCCTTAGTGCTGTCTCAACATCGTAATTACCAAATGATTCAACCCAGAAGACATATTTATACCTATCCCACTCAACTATTAGCCTATCGCCACAAATATCTCTACATGTCCAAGCTTTATTAAAAGTACATTCAAACGGATTTGTCAATTCTTTACAGATATCCTTACATTCTTCTTTGCATTTCTCATCTAGCACTTTAATTCTGGGATAGTAATAGTAGCTTGCAAGTGCGGCTTGCCATTTTGCATGTTCTTTTGCACGGCCAAGCTTAGCATAGGCCTCTAATATAATACTTTGGCCCTTTACAAGCTTAACAATTGGTATATCCTTATATACGGGCACCACATCTGGCCTTTCTGACACCAAGTCACCGGAGTAAACAATTTTATCACTTTCCGCGTTTATCTGGAGCATAAGCCTAACGGTACACTCCGATGGATCAACAAGTCCTGTTTCACAATCTTCTATCGGCGGAAGGGCTTGTAGCGGCGTTGTCAAGGGGACAAGCCCCAGTCTATGTGCTAACATTTCGTCATACATTACAGACGTATTGCTCACTATTACGACATAGTCTATTGCCATGACGGGGAGTTCGGATATTATTACTCTTCTAATAGAATTTACAAGAGAGGGATAGGCTCCCTCAATTACTGCCTTTAAAAACAGCGGTGTTTTCTCTACAATAGTTGCTTTTGGCATTACCTAGTTGGCTTCTGTTTCTTTCCGCGCCAAATAGCCCAGAGCGAAACTCCGTTTACCTTAATAACCTTGAATCTAACGCCTGGGATGTCGCCGAGAGATCTGCCCTCTGGGCCGCCGATGCGCTCAATAATGACTTCGTCGTGTTCATTTATGTAGTTTAAACTGCCGTCTAATGGAACAAATGCAGTGACTACTTTGCCATTTTTTACAAGTTGAACTCTTACACATTTTCGTACTGCTGCGTTTGGTTTTCTAGCCTCTACGCCGACCTTCTCAAGCACTATACCGCGTGCCATAGGCGCACCTTCCAAGGGGTCGTATTTCTCAACAAGCCCTAACATCTTACGCTTATATGTTATGTCATTCCATTTGAATCTCTTCCTTTTTCTCTTTAATTTACCCCCCGCAAATAGTCCGTAAGGCGATTTCTTACCAGGCACACCTCTCCTATGTTGACTATTAATAAATTTTTGCCTTTAAGCCAAGATGATTTTATCAATGTCGTAATACCTCTTAGCTAGAATCCTAGCGCGTGCTATGTTACGGCCGTTTTTTCCTATAGCTATACCTTTATCCTCGGGAGCTACAGTAGTTATTGCCACTTTTGACCCCGAGGGAGATTTTGTAACTTTTACCATAATAACCTTGGCGGGATATAAGCTATTTTTTATTAATTCCTCCGGCGTATCTCCGCCTTCTACTATTTCTACATCTTTGCCCAAGATTTGTTTTAGCATTTTGACATTAGAGCCGCCTCTCCCCACAGCTAAGGCCGCTTGATTTTTCTGAACTACAAAAATGATTCTGGAATATTCATTATCGAGAACTACATCTATTGGTGTTATACCTGTAATACTTTCGAAAAGCGTAGCGTATCGGATCTCCTCTTCAGTCAATCTTATCTCAGGCATGTTCAACCAACTTTAATATTTCGCTCTGGCCGGGATCTATCACGGCTAGCGCCATGATTTTATGAGGTCTTTTAGCCGCTGCGCCTAGTTCTATACTTGAGCCTGGGAATATAAATACAGGTACTCCTGCTAATTTGGCATAATATTCAACGTCTTCCTTTGCCCATTTGGGAGCATTTGCAGCCAATATCACCAATTTTGGAGTACTTGTAAGTATTGTTTTCTTAACCTCTTTGAAACCCATTACAACCTTACCTGTGCTTATGGCTACTTGCAATTCTCTACTGATATCTACCACGTCGCGTAGCTGAAAAAACTATTTATAAAGTTATCGCTGTTAAAACTGCATTAAGAGACGTACTATTCCTGTCCCAACAGGGATATATTTACCAGCTATAATGCTTTCTACAACACCCTTAAACTTCTCCTCCTCCCCTCTTACTGCGGCTTCTATCAAGGTTTTTACTGTTACTTCAAATGCTGCACGAGCAAGCGGAGACTCCTTCGTGCCTACGACGCCATGACGCCCAATGGGCCTTAACTTGCCTGACCACGTCATAGCGTCCGCCACTAGGTACATATGTCTAATATCGACGTCAAGTCCTTGTTCGTCTAACACACGCTTTATCTCCTGTGCAACCAAAGTTCTTGTCGCTTCTATTCCTAAAACCTCCTCTACCTCATGTAAGTCGTTGCTGTAAGTTCTTGTAGCGTCTACCTCCTCTAGCTGGAGCACAGCCTCTAAATTCGTCCCTTCTGTAATTATGTACCACTCACCGTTTTTTGTATCGTATTGGAGCACCACTTTTCTCACTCCCTTTATGCCGGCAATTTTTATCTGGAGGATTTTATCACGTATTTTCCTAATTCTAAGCACGTCTGGCGTTGCTAAAGATACTGTAATTGTATGTCCACGCATAGACACTGTAAAGTCCTTTCCCTTGGTCTTTGTCACCACTCTCTCTACATCTTTCAGACTTAAGCCGCGGTACTTTAATTGTTCTTGGTCTAGTGTTATTGTTATAGTCCCAGCTATATAGTCTACGTCTATCTCTTTAGCTAACATCTCAAGAGTTACTTGTTGAATCTTTTTAGCGACAGTCTCTGCCTTCTCTCTATCCCGGTTATAAGGCGGCTTTAGATAAATAAACATAAGCGGCGTAGAGGGGTTTCTTCTGGCATCTACAATTTCTATGAGCCTGGGCAGACCTCTTGCCATTGAGAATTCTCTCAGCCCTGCATAGTGGAAGGAACGTAATATCATTTGTGTACTAGGCTCCCCTATAGATTGAGCTGTTATAATACCTATGGCCTCTCCTGGGTCTATTAACGACGTAATGTAGAGCTTTAGTACGCGATATATTATTCGAAGCGCTTTTTCTTCGTCTAGGTCTTTTACTACATTTTCTAGTTCTTTGTAAATAGGTTGTGGCAAGATTTTGGCAACTCTTTCTAGGACTTCTTGTTTTGAAATCATTTTATCCAAAGTTTAAGCGATTTGATATCTACGATTTTTCCATGATCAGAACGACTTACATCTACGCCATCTTCGCCGTATAGCGGTTGTAATAATATAGCTCCGCCGAATCTAACGGTGCCATCATACGCGGTGTATACATCCTGTAGTGCGTTAATGAGCCGTCTCTGCATATAGCCTGACTGCGCCGTTCTCACAGCTGTATCTATTAAGCCGTCTCTACCTGCAGCTGCGTGGAAAAAGTACTCTACTGGAGTTAAGCCGCATCTAAAACACCGTTTTACAAAGCCGCCTACGAAGGGGCCTATATCACCCGCCGGAAAGTGAGGTAGTACCCTAGTCCTATATCCGCGCCTTATGCGTTCTCCTCTTATCGTCTGTTGGCCTAGCGTTGCAACCATCTGTACAATATTTACAATGCTACCTCTTGCGCCTGTTTTAGCCATTAGATATCCTTCGGCGTCTCTTTTAACGTACTTCTCTACGACTGTCGTGGCATCTTCGCGCACTTTTGACAAGATCTCTGTAATCTTGTTCTCAAAGGTCTCCTCCACTGTGAAGCCAGGCATAGCCTCTAAACGTCCACTTCTGAATTCTTCTACTAATGTATATGCCTTTTTTAGACTCTCTTCTATTATCATATTTAATTCTTTATATGCCTCGTCTGGGAGATATACTGAGTCCATTCCAAACGTAAATCCACGTAGATCTAAAAATCTGAGAAATACTCTCAGCGAAGAATCTAACCACTGTCTTGCTATCTCTGGTGGATAATCGCGGGCAATTCTGTGCCATAGGGAATCCACTTGTTCTGCGCCTATAGATTTCTTGTCTAAGACACCCTTGACTAAATTGCCATTTATGACAATAATCCATTCATCGCCATTACATTTATATGCGTCTTGACATTTACTCTTAAACGCCGTTGGTTGAACCCAGTTTAAATCTTTAGGCAGGAAGTGCGAAATTATCTGTTTACCTGTCCAAAGCTCCACCGGATGTAATATCGCCGGCTCGGGGGGGTCCTCTACAGATTTGCCAGCCCCAAGTAGGTATGCAACTTCTTTCTTTGTGAGAAATGTAGACTTATGCGAAAGGATATATGCGCCAATTATATAATCTTGTCTAGCGCCAATAATAGCGCCGCCATATCGCGGAGTAATAATGTGTTTTTCTACAAGCATTAAAGTTCTCGCCTCAGCTCTAGCTTCTTCAGTCTGGGGCACATGCAAATTCATTTCATCTCCGTCAAAATCGGCGTTATATGGCGGACAAACAGCTAGGTGCAGTCTAAAGGTTCTGCCCGGCAATACTTTTACTAAATGTCCCATCATGGACACTCTGTGGAGACTCGGCTGTCTATTAAAGAGAACAATGTCGCCATCTCTCAAGTGTCTTTCAACGATCCAACCTGGCGCTAGTCTTTCTGCGAGAGCTCTTCTATCTTTTACATAACGTAAGTCTATTCTTCTCCCTTCTGGAGTAACTACATAATTTGCACCTGGCCAAGTCTCAGGTCCTCTTATGACGTACTCTCGCAGTATGTCAACATTCCACGGCGTAACTCTCTCGGGTACAGTCAATATTTTAGCCACATCATATGGTACACCCACCTCGTTTATACTTATATGAGGGTCTGGGCTTATGACTGTACGTGCCGAGAAATTTACACGTTTTCCAGAGAGAGACCCTCTAAATCTACCCTCTTTGCCTTTTAGACGTTGGGCAATGCCTTTAAGCGGCCTACCTCCTCTATGTTTTGCCACAGGTATTCCTGGCAATTCATTATCAAAGTACGTGGCTATATGGTACTGTAGGAGGTCCCATAAGTTATCTACCACATTAGTCGGCGCGCCGGTTTCAATAGCTATCTTTAACTTTTCGTTCATACGGATGATATCGACAAGTTTATGTGTTAAGTCGTCTTCAGATCTAACACCACTTTCAAGCTGTATAGAAGGTCTTACATGTGGCGGCGGGACCGGTAGAACTTTTAAAATAGCCCACTCCGGCCGAGCGACAGAGGGGTTTATCCCGAGAAGTTCCAAATCCTCATTTGGAATTTTAGCTAGTCTATCCCTTAGAGTCTCTGGATCTAGTCTTACCAAAGCCCCCTCCTCTGTTTCCTCATAGAAGTAGTAGGGCCGTTCAAACCTAATTTTATTCCTCTTGTAGCCACAATGTGGACAAGTCATTCTCTCTGAAGCCTTCTTACGAATCTTCTCATGTAAATTCAACGCCAATAGTCTCCATTTGCCTTTTAATTTTGTCAATCTCTCTCTATAACGCTGTATTTCTTCGTCTTTTAACATAATACGGCCACAATTGGGACACGTCGTTCTTAAAATATCGTAGATAATTCGCGCAAATCCGACGTGTATAACAGGTTTTACTAACTCTATGTGACCAAAATGCCCAGGACATACGTCATGTGTTTGACCACAGGTTTCACATCGTGCCCCAGGCTCGGCAACGCCAAGTCTACGATCGGCAACCCCCCCTCTTACGGGCAATCCGCCTTCGTCATAAACTTCGGAGGTTGTAACCTCCATTACCGAGTACTTTCTTATCATCTCTGGGCTGAGAATCCCAAACTTGATAGACTTTATTACCTTCCGGGGGATTGTGTCAAGTTCCTCCCTTAACGACACGGCGTTAGATACAAGTTAATATATAAAGATTATAAGCCAGCTATTCTAAAATTTCAGAAAGCTCGAGCTTTGGATATATGCCAAGGGCTATCAGCTCTTGCAGAAGTAGTTTAAATGCATACGGCACTATTACTTTAGCGAACTGCCCAGTGTCGCCGTGTATCGGACATCTCGGCTTGTTTGTTCTGGCATCTAAATAAGCCGGGAGCCCGCACAGCTCACATACATACATCGTATATTTGTCACTAGATTCGACAAGTCTTTCATATAGCAACGCCGAGGCGCCGTGTGCGATCAAGACGTCTCTTTCCATTTCGCCTAACCTAAGGCCGCCCTCGCGCGAACGCCCCTCAGTTGGTTGTCTAGTTAAGATCTGGACAGGCCCTCTTGCTCTTGCGTGGATCTTATCGGCAACCATGTGATGCAGTTTCTGGTAGTAGACTACGCCTATGAAGATATCTGCCACAAGCTTTTCGCCTGTTATTCCACTGTACATAACCTCTTTGCCATCCCACTTATAGCCTAGCTTCATTAGTAGTTTTCTTAGTTCTTCTTCTTTCACACCTTCGAACGGCGTTGCATCTACTAATGCGCCAAGAGACGCCCCTATTTTCCCTGCTATACTTTCTAAAAGCTGTCCTACAGTCATACGCGATGGCAACGCATGTGGATTAACGATTATATCTGGGACTATGCCCTCCTCCGTAAACGGCATATCCTCGTGTCTCAATATCATGCCAACGACGCCCTTTTGGCCATGGCGAGAGGCAAACTTATCGCCTAGTTCTGGAATCCTAAGTTCTCTCAGTCTCACTTTTACTAACCTATTGCCTTCTGGAGACTCCGTAATAATTACCCTATCTACAATGCCCTTCTCGCCGCGTCTTACAGCAACAGAGGAATCTCTTCTCTCTTTTAAAATACGTTCTGTCTCTAGCGTCGTGTAAAATCTAGGCGGCGACGTTTTGCCTATAATAACCTCATTGCTACTAACATAGACCTCTGGTGGAGCTATGCCGTCTTCGTCTAGGTGGCTGTATGCTTCAGGTCCTCTATAACCTTTAACTGAACTATCTGGTACTTCTATTTTATCCTCCTCTCCGCCAGGATATTTCTGTTCCTCTGTTTCATAAGTGCGGTAGAAGACCGAACGGAACATGCCACGCTCTACTGCGGCTTTGTTTAAAATAATGGCGTCTTCCATATTGTAGCCCGTGTATGTGAGAAGTGCAACAACGGCGTTTTGTCCAGCCGGCTTTTTTGAATAGCCTATAAGCTCTAAGCCTCTTGTTGTGACAATAGGTCTTTCGGGGTAATATAACATGTGGCCTCGTGAATCAAGTTTATAGAGGAAGTTAGACTGCGGTAGTCCGAGAGATTGTTTAGCCATCGCAGCTTCATACTGATTACGCGGCGATTGGTTATGCTCAAGATAGGGTATTATAGACGCCACGGCGCCAAGTATAGCAGATGGTATAATCTCGACATGTGTGTATTTGCTTAAGTCATCGTGAGGATCTGTGGCGATATAGGCATTCTCCTCTTCGTCAGCATCTAGGTACTCTATAACTCCCATTTTTACTAAGTCGTCCCACGTCAATTCGCCACGTCTAACTTTTTCAACAATTTCTTTTGTTAATTTGAGTTTTCCATTTTCTACGACTAAGAGAGGCCTTCTAATGCGGCCTCCGTCGCAGTTGACATATACAGCATTGTTTAAGACAGCTATGTTTATTTCATCACTTATTTTCCCCTGTCTTCTTAGGCTTCTTACTGTCCTGGCTAATTCGTCTGGGTTAGGATGTATACCTATTAATCTCCCATTGATGTAGACCTCCGCACCACGGATGCCCTCGTCTCTGGCCTTTAAAATAGGCACAACGCCTAGGTTATATAACAACTGCTCTACCTCCCCCTCGTCAACACCTGTAGTTATCTCTGCGAGAAGCGCCAAGTTTTTAACAAGACCGACGTTTTGTCCCTCTGGCGTTTCCACGGCACAAAGTCTACCCCATTGAGTTGGATGAAGATCACGCGCCTCAAAGTGAGGTTGTGTCCTAGAAAGCGATGATACAACACGTCTTAAGTAGCTTAAAGTTGACATATAATTAGTGCGATCTAATATCTGGGATACGCCTGTTTTACCACCAACCCAATTCCCTGTAGCGAGCGCTTGTCTCACACGTTCTGTGATTATGTCTGGTCTCACTATAGTCTGAATATGCGGAATTCTACCCCGCGCATAATACTTCTCTAACTGGCTTTTTAACTCTTGCAAAAACTGCTTAAAGACTGTCCTGAAGAGTTGAGTCATCAAATCGCCCACTAGTCTAACTCTTTTGTTAGCGACATGGTCTTTATCGTCGGGCTTTCTTCTGCCGAGGTCTAACTCTATAAGGCCCTTGACAATTTGGCCCAGCATGAGGGCCTTCTTCAGTCTAATTTCCTGTTGTTTTTTCTCATCAGGTACAGTAGTGCCTAAATGAGGGAGAAAATAACGGTCAAGTAGTTGAAGCGCTTTTTCAACTCTAATAGGTTTAGGTTGGCCCACGGCAACTTTACCGCCTATGAAATCTAACGCATCCTCCTTTGTTATGGCAATTTGGTTAGCCGCTATAAGAGAGGGCAGTAGCTCTTTTTGTATTTCTGGGTCGTCAGAAACCGCCTTGACAACGTCTTCGTCAGTCTCAAGACCAAGAGCTTTCATATATACTGGAAACGGTATTTTTACAGGCATGGCAGAAAGGGTGACATATATAATGCCGTCTTTGTTAAGTTCTACAACAAGCGTACTTCTATAGCCTATGCCGGTTGAGATGGTTTTTGCAATATATTTTACCGATGGCTTATCTCCCTTATCATAAATAGGCCTATCGGTTACTAAATCCTCTTGAGAGATAATAACGCGTTCACTCCCATTTATTATGAAATAGCCGCCGAAGTCTTGCGGATCTTCAAATTTCTTTACATACTCACTAGGCTTAAGTCTAGTTAGATTACACCTCTTGGATTTAACCATTATGGGCAATTCGCCTATGTAAAAAGTCTCTGTGACATATGGCTCATCGTCTACATAAAGAGTGGCGGTTAAATATAGTGGAGCGGAATATGTCGCATTACGTAGCCGGGCCTCCATGGGATAGATTAACGATTCAGAGCCGTCGCTTTCTTTAATCCTAGGCCAGCCAACTTCAATACGCTCTAAAACTAGCTTAAGGCCCTTAATTTCCGTCTCAATAACTTTAAAGTCTTCTACAATCTTAGGGAGTTTCTTATCTAAAAAGTCGTTAAAAGACTTTATCTGATGGTTAGCAAGTCCTTTATCTCTAATAAATCTCTCTACTAAAGTCCATCTGTCATCTTTTGTGGGGAATGAATCATCCTGCTGGCTTGTGACGACGGGGAGTGGAAGAAGATCTACCATCGCTCCACCAGAGGTGGTGGTATATAAAAAATTAACAACTGTGTAACAATTACCCAGGTACGACCAATCGATATACCACAAATTCGCCCGCTGTGGGGGATTCTCTTACTATTTTTAACACGTCGCCTGGCTTAGCTCCTATTGACTGTGCCAATGGATCACTTGATCTTATCCAGGGTAATTGCCAGGGCTTAAGCCTAAGTTGTTTAAGTAATTCTTTAGCCTCTTCTTTGGGGATTTTCACAACTTCTTTTACCCCTAAGGAGGCCTTTGACACATCGACAAATATTCGATACTTTTAAAAGAGTTACTGTCTCTTACTGATTGTTGTTCTAATTTCAGAAATTAACATCTCTATAAACTTCGTCAATTCCTCTTTAGCTACATCGTTTGTAATCTCCATTCTTAGTCTTGGTAGGCGCTTAACAGTTTCTAGTTCTCTTAATACCGAGGCGGGAATTCCTGCCTCTATAGCCTTTAACCCCTCCTCGTAATAGGCATATATAGCTTTCATAAGTAGATACTGTTTAATTGGTGACGAAGGCGTGTCCACAGGGTTGTAAGCATCTTGCTTTAGAAAGCCCTCTCTAATCATGTATGCAACATTTAGAATGTGTTTTTCATATTCGCTTAAAGCCTCTGTCCCTAGGATTCTCACTATCTCCTGTAGTTCAGCCTCTTTAACTAATATAGACTGTAGAGTATCTCTAATTTTCCTCCAATCAGGAGATATATTTTTTGACCACCACACTTCTACGGTATCTACATAACGTGAAAATGCCAAAAGCCAGTCAATAGCTGGATAATGTCTTGAATACGCTAACCTCGGCGATAGGGGCCAAAACGCGCCGATAAAACGTAGAGTATTAGATGTGACGGGTTCCGTAAAGTCGCCACCTGGCGGACTTACTGAGGCCGCAATAGTAAGCGAGCCTATACGCTCTTTGCTTCCCATGAGCACTACGCGGCCTGCGCGTTCGTAAAATTCTGCGAGTCTTGTCGGCAAATACGCTGGGTATCCCTCTTCTGATGGCATCTCGCCGATACGTAAGGCTACTTCGCGCATAGCCTCTGCCCAACGTGATGTAGAATCTGCAAGTACTAATACGTCATAGCCTTGATCGCGGAAATACTCGCCAATAGTTGTACCCATATACACTGAGGCTTCTCTAGCAGCTACAGGCATGTTTGATGTGTTGACGATAATTGTAGTTCTCTCAAGTAGTGGTCTTCCTGTGTTCGGGTCTTTTAACTTAAGCAGTCCCTGTAAGGCATCAGCTGCCTCATTACCGCGTTCGCCGCATAAGACCGGTATTATAATTCTACTCTGTGCATACATAGACAATGTGCGTATGGCAACGGTTTTGCCGGACCCAAAGGGACCGGGGATAGCGGCTGTGCCCCCTTTAGCTATGGGAAACATAGTATCTATTGTGCGAACTCCTGTTATTAACGGCTCTACAGGCGGCAACTTCTCTCTAAATGGCCGCGGTCTACGTACTGGCCATTTGTGCCACATTTTGACTTCAATTACGCCGCGTTTAGTCTTAATCCTGGCAATTACATCATCAACCTTATATTTTCCATCTGCTATCCATTCAACAGTGCCTGGGACATATTCCGGTAAAGGTGGGTATAAAATGTAATGGGTTATAAGTTCTGTCTCTTTTACAGAACCAAGTACATCGCCTGGATAAACCTCCTCTCCTGGTTTGACGTTTGGCTTAAAGTCAAATTCAGCTTTTAAATCCAGTGGTGGCGCTTGGTCGTAACCTACGCCGCGGGCAATAAATGGACTTTTAGAAATCTCCTCTATGTTTTTCAAAGGTCTTTGCACTCCATCATATATCTTGCCCATTATTGTAGGGCCTAGCCATGCGCTAAGAGGTTCGCCTGTTCTTACAACGGGCTCTCCAGGTTTTAAACCAGTGGTATCCTCATATACTTGAATAAAGGCTTTATCTCCCTGTACTCTAACTACTTCTCCAAACAGCTTGATTTCGCCAACAAATACAAGTTCGTATAGTCTCGCACCTGGAAGGTCGGCTTTAACAACGGGTCCTGAAATATATTCTATTTTACCGCTCATGTGTTTCTAAATATATGAGGTGTTTTAATTCTTCAAGTTTGTTAGAGAGTAGAGTCTCTAGAGAGTAGTCTACTGTAATTGAGCCGTCCCTTGTCATTACTATCACGCCGCCTTTTATGTCTTTTTCTATCACAAAGCCTGTAATTCCGAGATTTTTCGCAAGTGTTTCAACTACTCCTCTGTCCTTGGGCGATGCATAAATTATGACGTCTTTAGTTTGAGTGTAATTTATAGCGCTTTCTATAAGAAAGCGCAGGAATTTTACATATCTCTCGCTACCTCTTAACTTATCTACTTCGTTATATATTGTCTCTATAAAATCATTTAATATCTGTTCATAGGTTTCTACTATTTTTCTTCTTGCCTCTATAATCGCGCTGTAAAGAATACGTTCACGCTCTAGGGCTACTTCACTCTCTATGTTTGTTATCTGCGTAGAGTATTTGTTTAAGACCGCAGTAGCTTCTTTTCTAATTCTAGTCTCTATATCTATAAGAAGATTTGACTTAAGTTCTTCAAGTTCACGAATTTTTGAATTGATTAGGTCTTCAAATAATGACATGAAAATTCTTTTCAGAACGTTTTATAAATTATCCGCCGAGTACTTGCCTTACTATTTGCAAATAGTTAACCTCGCGCTCCATTCCCTCTTCCACGCTGGGAACCTCTACTAGAAGCTTACGTGGGTTTCTCATTCTAATTTCGTCAAGCTCCTTCCGTATAGCTTTCGCTATTTTCGAAGTTATAAAAATTACATCGTATGTATCCAAGCGTTCTTTTATAAACTTTAATGCCTCCTCTGGACTTTCAATAGTTTTGCCCTCAAACCCCATGAGCTTAAAGAGAGCTACTGTAGTCCTATCGCCTATTACTATATGCATAAAAGAGACATTTCCCCGATTTATAACAATATCACATCACCAAGGTTCCTTTTTTAAACGGAGGTAATACGCAATGTAGTTTGTAATCCTATGTATAAGAGGCGTTATGATAACTGCAGCGATTATATACTCTACAGATATGTCTTTATAAAGGGTGTATACGGCTAGCGAAGTTAGAAGAAAATCAAGCTGATCTAACGGAAAGGCGGGGTAGCCTCTTGGCATACAAAGACGTCGTTTTATAAACGCGCCAAATAAATCGCCAAGAAGAGCTGCAATTGACAGAACAAAGGCGTCCAGAAGAGAGAGGTGTTTGTACAAGAGGTTTGGCGCATATCCTATAAACGTACCTGTGGAAAGACCTATCAGAAACCCCTCGTAAGTCTTCCCATCGCCAAAGATACGTCTACCATCTACAAAAGTTTTGCCAAAATCTATGGGATGTCTTATTTTGAACTTATTTGCTAAAACTGCTGAGCCGTTTGCAACATAAGGTGGCCATATTAAGAGAAAAAAATATAGTAAGTCCATTATTCGTGTGTTTTCATTATATGTATTAGCAGGGACTTCAGAGAAACAAAGCTTTTTCCACAGACACCACAGATATAAAAGGCCTCCCTCTTTACCGCAAAATGTTTCCTAACGTGTTCTCTATATTCCTGGCTTTTAACTTTGGAATTACAAATGGGACACGCCATATCACTGCCGCTCTTCTTTCCATGCCCCATGTAGTGAGATACAACCGCTCTCCAACTTACCTCTTTTCCACATATACTGCACTTTACTGTAGTTACAGGTTTCGCATATCCCTGTCCAACATAAGCGAAACATAACTCGGATTCCATAGTTTCGAGAGAAGAAACCGTTTTATAAAAACTCAAACTTAGCAATGTGTACAGGGGCGTGGCGCTTGTGGACTGGAAGACAGGGTTACTAGCCTATGTCGAGGCAGATGGCAAAGCGGTTGAAGAATTTAGAAAAATCCTAGATTTATGTGGCGGGAGAGTAGAGCCAAGGACTTTGCCATGTCTATCATCGCTAGCATCGAGACTAGGGGTAAAGTCGGTGCTCTACATAACAGATATCTACGGAATCGCTAATTTACTTGCGTTTGAGAGACAGGCCCCACGAGCCGGGATTTTAAAAAAGGCGTGGGCGTATCTAGATCGCCTGATTTGTCAAAATGGTGAGGTGGAGTGCGGTGAAGAAGTCGAGCTTTCTTGTTGTAAACCTTGCGGCTTTGTATGTCTACTAGCTGAGGTACTTGGCGTTGCGCGTGTGGGAATTAAAGCGGACATAAGAAGAGAGCTTCGTGACAAACTTTAGGTATATGTTAGCACTTCCTTCCTCGACTTAGCTCTTGTTTGTCTAAGAATTTCTTTGTATTGTTCAATATCTTCTTCGATCTTATCTATCCTTTTTTCAACATAACTTATGAAGTAGTTTATTAGGAATTTCACTAGGGCGTACTGCGGTCCCTTTAGATAGAATTTGTTTACAATGTCTTTAGCCCAGAAGATAGAATGCCTAGCGACTACCTTTAGCAAGTCAATGTGTTCGGGGTATAGATTAACCTTGTCTAACCAACCCGTCTTTTCGCTTTTCACATGGCTCATTGGGACGTAAAATAATGACACAATAAGGCTTCTGTAGGGCTTGAGCTTTTCGACAAGCTCTATAGTTTCTATAACATCGTCTGGTTGTTCGTCGGGAAGTCCTACAATGAGCGTTATAGCGGGTATAAGTCTAATTTCGTGCATTATAGCCGCAGCCTCTGTCACAATTTCATGCCACTGGCTGATTTTATAAGGCGCTGCTTTACCTGGCATTATCTTTTGTGCTAGACGGACAGAGCCTGTTTCAAGACCTATCTGCGCCCCCCACCAGTCTTGATGTTCATCTATTATTATCTCTGAGAGTTTTGTAAAGAGTCTTCCCATTTTTTTCTCGCCATGGTACACTGCTACAAATGTAGAATGGCTCCATCCCACCTTCCGGTAGTACCGTTTTGCAAGCTTATGTAACGCAATCAACCTTTCTGGATTTGGCTCAACTCCGGCAGAGCCATAAAGCGGCACTTCGTCTGCATGTAATATACCATCTACTACACCGGCTTTAGCATTTACCTTTAGCTCCTCCTCTATTTTATCCAGGGGGTACCATCTCAACGCTCTTAGTGTCACTGGACAAAAGGCACAGCCTCTTGGACAGCCGCGGCCTATTTCAACAAGCCCATTTATACTTGGGTACTTTATCGTAGATATTTCTGATAGGTCGGGAGCTTCATGCACACCCACATAGATATACTTTGGCAGTGGCCTATCTTCCAACGCGTTTTTCACAAGGTCCACTATCAGCTTTTCTCCCTCCCCATCAAATATTGTATCTATCCCCCATCTCTCAACTAGCTCCGGAAAGTAAAGCCATTGCCACGCGGCGGGGCCTCCGGCGATTACTTTTAACTTATTTTTCGTCTTCGCTTCTCTTACAAGTGGAGATATCTTCTCCATAAATCTTTTGAAAAACATGGCGTTCATGGGCTCTTTCCCTACTATTACACTCCAGGTACTACTAGGCGGATTTAATCCAAAGTAGTCATGGTGGCTTAACATCAAAACCTTGGCATATGGGATGTATCTATGTACATAATCTGGATCTATTACAGCGGCGTTTATACCCTCGTCTAACAACTTTGCCTCTATCTTTCTCATGCCGTAAGGCGCCTCTAGCGGTCTACCCCACCTATCTACTTTTACCTTAGGCGCAAAGAGAAACGCGTGAAATCTTTCAGATAGGCCAAAGGGGAGTTCTACAAAAACAGGCCCCGTGGTGCCAAAGCCGAGGAACTCCTTTCTGTGGTAGTTTGACATCATCGAACGATCTGTGGTCAAGATCACGTCAAATTTGAGAGATGGCATACAATTACCTCGGCTTTCTATTTATAAGCATTATAGAAGCATGTAGTAGTGGAGTTCATAACTCTCACCGATGTAGATAAGAATACAATTGAGATGATAAAGGGCGCTATAGAGTCGCTCGGACATACGCCTATCGATATTGTAATTGTAGGCGCAGAAGAGACAAGGCTAGAGGTTAATGACATGTATATACTTAAAGTTTCACTGCCGGTGGACATATACAAAGTTATGCGAGAGACCGCACTTGCACAAATCTTCAGCGACCCCTCGTTAGCCGAGGTGTGGTCTGTGCCTCCCGACGTTAAGCCAGATGGCCTTGCTTACGAGCTCTCTCTAGCTCTTTTGAGACGGCTTGTAGATGTTTTTGTGGCTAAAGTACGCCCAGATTTAGTGCTAGAAAGAACTAACGTCGAAGTTGTCGAAGGCGAAACCCTAGTTTCTACGCTTGTAAGAACTCTGGCCGTGGACTCTTCTGTCAGTCTTGCAGTAGCTGGACATATGTCAGATGCGCTACGTCTTCTGAAGAAATTATCACAACATCCAATATACAAAATTTACAGGCAGTTTTGGGATTTCGCGACGGCGAATTTTAAGTACTTGCCTATATACAACTGGCTCCTCCTTATGTACGGTTAGTCGACAAGACCCTCCTCTGTAATTCTAAATGAGACCTCGCCCTCTGGGTGATATGGGCTGTCAAAGATCTTTGCAATTCTGATGTTCTCCTTAGACTTTCTAAGCCATAGACGATAAGTGGCGCCGTGTGCTAAAATATTGCCTCCAGCCGGCCTCAGCGGATTTCCAAAGAAGACGTCCGGCTGAGCCATCACCTGGTTCGTAATCACCACGGCCACGTCGTAGGCGTCCGCCAGACGCAGGAGGTCAGCCACGTGTTTGTTTAGCTTCTGTTGTCTCTCGGCTAAGTTCTCCCTCCCCGGGAACTCGGATCTGAAATGGGCGATGACGGAGTCTACGATGAGAAGCGCCACGTTGTGTTGTCTAATTATAGACTTGGCTTGATCCACTAGAATCATCTGGTGGTCTGAGCTGTAGGCTCTGGCGTAGAAGATGTTGTTGAGGGCTTGGTCGGGGTCTAGCCCCCTGGCCTTCGCTATTTGCATTATACGCTCGGGACGGAAGGTGTTCTCGGTGTCGATGTATATGGCCTTTGCGCCGAGGCCGCCCCTCTCCTCGGGCAACTGCACCATGACGGCGAGCTGGTGGCAGAGTTGTGTCTTCCCAGAGCCGAACTCCCCAGCCACCTCGGTCACAGCACGCGTCTCAATGCCTCCGCCTAGTAATTCGTCAAGAGCTCTAACGCCGGTGGATATACGCCTAATCTTTTTTCTTCTCTCATAAACCTCAAGAGCCGAGACAAATGAGTGAAGACCAAGCATCTTTCTAGCCGCCTCCACGATCTGTTGTGCCCTCTCCTCATTGCCTACAATCTCTGCCAGCTCTTTAACAGAGGCAAAAGCCACATCTCTAACGGTGAAGAACCCCCTCTCCTTCAGCTTAGCGCCAGTCACCCTCCCTACGCCCTCAAGTTCCTCTACGTCGAGGTCGGGGGTTATCTCCACTCTGGCTTGAGCAACCTCGGCATCTTTTCTCTTCTTAGAAGACACGTATAGATTTTGGGCTTGGGGTATATATTCTTAACGAGTTTAAAGTGATATACTTTTAGGATTTATATAAGGCAGATGACGAAAACTTACCACTCAGAAAAGTGATGAGGGGGTCAGGGACGGATATATTTTAAGACACTTGCCGTAACCCTACAGTGTCTCTTAAACGTAGACTTCAAAACGTGATACCTCCAGAGCTATTAGATAAAACTCCAACTTCATTTGAGATTATTGGCTCTAGAGGCGGCGCCGTGGCTATCGTAGAAATACCGCCGGAGCTAGAGGTATATAAATATCAGATAGCTAAAGCAATTACAGAGACTAATAAACATGTTAAGGCTGTCCTGAGAAAAATAGGAAGCCGCACAGGCGAATATAGGCTTTATAACTTCGAAGTTCTAATAGAGGGACCCACTGAGGTTATTCATAAAGAGCATGGATATTATATCAAGGTAGATCCCACAAAAGTTTTCTTTTCTTCTAGAGATCAAACAGACAGGTTAGATATAGCCAGCAGAGTTGGAAATGGAGAAAGAGTTCTATACCTCTTTGCCGGAGTCGCCCCATATGCTGTGGCAATAGCGAAATTTGCAAAACCGAAGATCATAGTCGCCGTAGAGCTAAATCCTTGGGGTTTTAAATACATGCTAGAAAACTTTCGCATAAACAAGATAAAAAACGCAGTGGCAATACATGGAGATGTGGCAACAGTTGCGCCTTTATTTAGGAAGAAGTTTGACAGGGTTATTATGACTCTCCCTTTAGGCGCCTATAAGTACCTTCCTCTGGCGCTTGACTGTATAGACAGAGGAGGCGTTGTACACTTCTATCACACAGGTAGAGAGGAAGAGCCATTTAGAGAAGCCGAGGAGATTGTAAAAAACATATGCCCGACGTGTCAGATAGTTGGAAGAAGAGTTGTTAGAGACTACGCACCGGGGGTATACAAGGTTAGAGTTGATATCTATAAGCCCTAGAAGAACCTTGGGGTTTCTCCTTCTTCACTTCTTCTTCTTTGAGGAATCTGCGGCTTTTGCTGAATATAGAGTAGCAAGACGCTAGGCACTTTACCCTCTTTTGCAAACTTAGAGAGAAGCTCCTTATACTCGGAAGTGTGTGCTATATCTACTTGGACAAACCTTATAGCGACTTCTCTTAACATGTTTTCTAGTCTTCTTAACATGTCTTCAGGCATTACAGACGTTACGACAGGATTGCTTAACCAAGATTCAAAATCTTTTAACACTCTGGCTATATATCCTAACATTGCTTGGGCAGAATAGAGTAGCTCGAGTCTGTCGGCTGTTTTCATAGCTTCTCCATGACTTTCAAGCTCTTTTACCTGTCTCTCCTGCTCTCTTATCCACTGCTCTAACCGCTCCATCATGGATTCCAGATATTCAAGAACCGCCTCCGAAGTTGGAGATTTATGAGACATAAGTCATAATCCGGTAGCAGTATATAAACCTTATGTAAAAAGCACAACTAACGCCACAGGCACTAGAAAGATGGCACTCAGTATCAAGCCGCCTACCCTCTTGTAGATCCTTACGGCAGATTGAATTTTCCTAAACCCTTCCTCGCCCAATACTTCTGCTTCAACTTCTACTCTCCTATACGACACGGAGTGCGCGGCAAGAAAGCGCTCTGCCTCTGCAACAGCCACATCCACAGTCTCTATTATGCTACGGTGGTTAACATACTCGCCAACAATTCTGTACCCACGTCCAAGCCCCACGCCAGTGGCTCTATGAGTGTCTGTTGTAACAACCTCTACCACTCTATACCCACGTTTCCTATATGTATTTACTATCTCTGTATAGAGGTCGCTATTTAAGTTGTTGCCGTCAAAAACTACTAACAACGCTTTTTCTCCATCACACTCATTTACTATCGCCGTAATGCCGCCAGGCCCTATCTCATAGCCAAATGGATCTAGGTGTTTTGCGCTTGTCTTGCCTATGCCGATAGAAAATGAGTTACACAGCGGTGACTCTTGTATCTTTCTAAGTCCATCAGAAAGAGCTTTTACATCTTCGTTTCGCCATTGTACAACGCCGTCAAATTTATTCTGTGCGTCAACTAATATGAAATGGCCGGTGTCTACTTGTCTAGCAACCCACAACGGTATGTCGTCAGATGCCGACTTTAGCCGGCCCACTATAGCAAGAAAAGGCATAGCACCTAGACTAAACGCCGCCAGTTTCACATCTCCTAAGGCAATTTCCATGGGACGAATGCCGATAGGATTACTGCCGTCTTTCATGCTCTCCAATGCCGCTTTTATAGCAACGACAATCTTTTTCACAGATTCCTTAGTCACAGGGTCTCGCTCGTGACTACCAACGCCGTGGAGAAATGTGAATTTATAGCCGGCTTTTTCCACTTCTTGGGTTAACACATCTACCAACGCCCCGCCGCCTATGTGTCTAAAGGGGCCTGGGTGGAAATCTGAAACTACAACAACGTGGCGTCTCCCCACTAGATACACATGTACAGGGACTCTCTCTATGCGACCTAATTCTCTAAAAGCGTCTTCAATGATATCGTCTTCTGCAAATACAGCGTATATAAAACTGGAGAACATACATACGGCATCTATCCCGCCGGTCATCTTATTAACCACAGGCTTTAGGCTATACATAACAACCGCATAAGAAAGAGAGAGAAGAGCTAAGTCAATTTGTTTCATCATGTAATAAATTGCAGCAGTTAACACTATCGGCAGTACGAATACTATAGATTTACATCTAAGAGATTGGATAACCAAGGCGCTTACCAAAGCGCCAATTAAAGCAAATGTGAGCGGCGGCTTTTGTAAAACTAAGTCAAAAAAAGCAACTACAAGTGTGGAGATTACAGAGACGTAGTATGACCTACGCGAATTTATAACTTCACTATCTATGGCCGATAGAAGGAGAAAAATAGCGCCGCCGAATAATATATACAAGAATGGCGCCGTAGGATAGGCAAGCGTTTTATATATAATAAACACTGAGAGTAGCAACGTTGCGTATAACGCTAGCTTCTTTGCCGATCTACCAAAGAGAAGAGAATACCCCTTTTCAAACGCCCTCATAACGTCTCCATATAGCTACGGATTATACTTGAATATCTCTGTGCTGACACGCTCATTTGGAGATATCTGTTGACCTTGGGTAGTTTATAAAAGTACAACTCCTCTTCCATGGCGTTCAACACAGCGTATCCCACCTCAGAAATATCCCACCTATTCTTAACCCTATTTGCAACTTCTCTATGAAAGGCTTGGTCCACATATGGATGTAGTATAATTACATAGTCAAGTCCATATAGGAGGAAGTTTTTAGCCTTTGAAAAGCCCAGATGGTGAGTTTTTGTAACGTCTACATAGCCGAGGCCTATTAACGAGCCGTCTACAGACTTAATGAGGAGATCTATTTTTTCGGTATATTTATTAGCTAGCTGAGGTATATACGGCACGTTTTTTACCAACTTAGCAATCCTCCTCCCTAGGAACACAGGCGTAGCTTCTAAAAACTTAGCAAAAGCATCAATGTCATTCTCCTCTCTTGCAAATCCCTTTAAACTGACTATATAGAATTTCTTTATCTCATATTCCTCCTCGGAGACTTCTGGTAAAGGCAGATTTTCAAGTATCTCGTCTGATAAAAGCGTGTGGGGCACGTAATAGGTACTACCCATTTTTTCAGCAATGCCTAAAGCTCTTATAGTCTCTAAGTGTTTGCACAACGTCTCATCCCATATACAGTCTACTACAATACTCCCTGATAGAAACATAAAGACCGGGTTTTTTGTATTAATCCAGTTTAGTCTTATCTTCTGCAATATTGCCATATGTTCAGCAGATAGATCTACTAGAGCTTTTCTGATTTTCTCAATGTTAAAACGAGAAGTACAGTACTCATACTCTCTCAAATGGTCAAATGCCGTGCATCCACGCCTAAAGCAGAAGAAATCCACAAACAAAACCCTCTATATAAATTTAGAAATAGCGTTCTAGCCCCTTTGTGTCACCGGTTCTCCTCGGGAGGACGGGGCTCGTCTGCAGAGACGCTGCGGGGGTGGGCAAGAGGGATCGGCCGGGCCGGTGTAACAGGTTGGTTACAGGGAGTATACGAGAGCGAACCGAAAGTTTAAGCCGCAAAGATGGAAAGGATTAGCGCTGTTAAGTCTGCTGACCGCGCATGCAACACCGACACAGTCCACATGACAAAACAACAACCCTTTCATACCCTTCCGTTTTCCAATATAAAACCACTATATTTTGTGACTTAACATTGAGAACCCCTTAAACGTCAGATAAATGTTTTCATAACAATGGATCAATCCCTACGAACTTCAGACTTTTCAACCTCTAGAGCGGCGTGGACGGAAAGATGTTATTTGTTTAAAGGCGGCAAACCGCCGCCAAAAAACGTCGCTAAGTCGTTTTCAAAAACTTCCCTAAGATGGGGGTTTCTCAACACAGCTGCTGGATGATATGTTAAACATATCTCTAGATTTACTCCAGCCACTTGTCCCCGGAAGCATTTCCCTCTTACATTGCCAATTTTGTCTACCTCTCTCCCTACAAGCTTTAGGAGTGTCTTCCCGCTGATTAAACCTAGCGCAACAATTCTCTTTGGTTTCAAAATCACTATCTGTTGTAGAAGGTAGGGAAGACAAGCTTCTATCTCCTCTCTTGTAGGAGTTCTATTGCCGGGGGGCCTACATTTTACGACATTTGTTATATACACATCGTCTCTTGAGATGCCAAGTTTGGCAAGTGTTTTTGTAAGTAGCTGTCCAGCTACTCCTACAAACGGCCTCCCCTCCTCATCTTCAGAAGCCCCAGGGGCCTCTCCCACGATCATTATACCAAGTTTTAGAGACCCCTCGCCAGGTACGGCATTTTTCCTGTATAGATGTAGTGGACATCTTGTGCACCTCTTAATTTTCTCGTTTAGATCCTCCAAGTCCACAAGAGAAATATGTCTCTATCTTAAGTCTTGGAGTTTTAATACGACGTTAGGAAGATACGTGATATGGAAGTTTTTCTCTGCAGTAGCACGCCAAGAGAAGAGGGAGGTTAAGTTGCCAACAGTAAGGGGGAAGCCGGTGTATATAGGCGGCGTATTATTAGTTGGCATAGCCGAGAAGGGCGAGTTCGACTTAAAAAGGAAGAAGTTACTCTCAATAGAGATAAGAGATGCAAGCGGATCAAGTTACTACTTAGATACATCAAATATAAGGGTTAGAATCACCAAAGAGTATGTAGATTTAGACGTAGCGGCACTTCCCAAGTTTTTTGAAATCAAGATGAGAGAGGTAAATAGAATGATCGACGAGCTAAAGAGGTCTAGGGCCGAGCTAGATAAATCCTATCACAAGCTTGAGGAAGCGCTTCTAAAGGGCGTAATCGGGATGGATGTATATAACGAACAGATTAAACGTTTACAAGAGAGAGAGAAGAGGATGAGAAGCGCTTGTATAGATATGGAGAAGAGTATCGCCTCTGTAGGTCAATCCCTGGCGCAGTTAAGGATGGAATTAGAGAAGAAGAGAGAGCGACTGGAAGCTAAGCGGCTACTTGACAAACTCGACGAGACTGAAGCCGAGGAATTAGGCAAAATTCTCAATACGCTCGGTAGTATAAACGCCTTGAGTCACCTAATCACAAGCAGCATAATCCAGCTACGCCTCATTTGCTAAACGGCACTACGGAGGATTTTTTAAACTGGATGTACAAATGCGCATGGCAACAGTCCACACAATGTTGGGGCCTCATGCATATATACTCCAGAGATATGGCATATCCCCACATGACGACATCACAACAGCTGTTGAGAAGTTAAAACATACAATGCCCCATTTAGCACGACTCCTTAAAGAAATAGCCATTATACGAGAGACTTAATCTGCGACATCTAGGGAGATCTCTGCAGTGGGGCACAACTCATCCTGTTCTATACAACCGAGTACTAGATGTTCTCTATTTGCCTTACACCTCCGGCAGTATAGATATAACTTCCCGCCGAAAACCGCAAGGTTGAAACCGGCTTCAAATATCCTCTCTTCTCCACACACACTACATTTAAGAACCCACTTAGTCACACAAGAGAGAAACATCCTATTTATTTCTTTAATATGCGCTGTATGTAATCAACAAGATGTACTGCTGGATTTACCCCAGTTGCTTGCTTAAAGCCTCTCCAGTCCGGACTTGCGTTAACTTCAAATACCACATACCCTTCTCTCCCCTCTCCTATGTCTACGCCAGAGTATATAAGCCCGATTGCGTTAGTCGCTTTTACAGCTATCTCCTCTAGCTCAGGCGTGATTTTACACGGCACGCCTACAGCTCCCTGTGCTATATTTGTCTTCCAAGTCGTAGACACTCTATACATACAGCCTATGGGTCTCCCATCTACGACTATAATTCTGATATCTCTATTAGGCTTTTCGACATACTTCTGGATGTAGAGGGGGTTCCGCGTAATTAATAGAGTTCTCATTACCTGAAAAGCTTGCTCTGGATCTTCAAACATCATGGCGCCAAACCCCCTACTGCCTTGAATAGGCTTCAAAACCACCTTTCCCATATCTTTGGCTGTGATATACCCATAATAGAGATCTTCGGTGACAGCAGTAGGCGGCACCGGCACGCCGGCTTTACTTAAGAGATATATTGTCTCTAGCTTATTTCTACAGCTTAGTAATGCATCTACAGGATTTATAGTTACGGTACCTTCTCTTTCTAAAATCTTCAGTATAGATACCCTCCTCATAAATGTGCTTGAATCTATTACATAGCCGATACCCCTTATTACAACTACAGATGCATCGACACGTCCTCCTCGAGTTTCAACAACGGCGTTGCCATCGGCTATTCTTACAGAGAGTCTTTGTATAGGTATGTAGCGTACAGAAAGCCCCCGTCTCTTCGTCTCAAAATATATGTCTCTAGTAGGTTCGTCAGGCGTCTGAGATTCGGCGACTATAGCTACGTCCATAATAGTTTTAGCTACATACAGGTTATTTATACTAATGGCGAATCTCTACGCTGCGAAAGGGGTAGCTATATGCAAGTCTTGTGGATTTGCGGCCCCTGGATTAGACATGTGTAAAGTTACTGAGACGTGTGTAATATGTGCGCGCAATGTATTGGGGGGGCGTTGTGACATGTGTCCAGACAAGCCCAGGTGTGATGTTGCCGTAGAAGGGCTGAGATTTCTAAAGGCGCTGGAGCAAAAACTTGACGTATATATAGATCTTGGAAAACAAATTACAAAGGAGTTAGAACGTTATGATAGAGTAGAGCTCGGCGTGGTCTTTTTAAAAAATCTCATGGGACTTATCAATATCCTCAGAAAAGAGAGAAAGGAGAGGGCTTTTCCTCTCTGGGTTGCCGCCGTGCTTAGAGAAGACGTTTTGCCTAAGCTTGTAAGAGTTCCTTACATTGTAAAAATTGACTCATATCGCGCATTTGCTGAGTTTTGTCTTGTATTTAATTGCGTAGGGCTGGAAGTACCTTTGAACAATCTTCTGAATGCTCTTGTAAGCCTGTCGCTTATTGAAAAGATAAATGACCCCAGGCGTTATTTCCGTCTTGGCGCGTAATAGTTCACAACACCCTTTAGCAACGTTATGGCGTAAAATAAAAGCGCTATACAAATTATAATCATAGCAATGTAGACATAATACATGCCGTTTATAATTTCGGAAGCTGGTGGGAGTAGGGAGGTAACTGCGAAAATCAGCGCTACGCCCGTGGTTACGGTAGAAGAAAAGAGGAGTTTTGAAGAAGATGAAAATTCCCCCCTGACGGTGGTGGCTCTAGATAGGAACACTAATAATGCAGATACGGCGAGCATTATGAAAGAGAGTAACGTCAACATACTTTGGAAAAATATTGAAATACCGTAGCGACTTGTCGTTGCAGCAGTTGTACTAAGATACACCGGCAGGTTACTAGATGCGTACACAACAGCACCTACTAATAGAGTCACTAGGTGGAATAAAGCTGTTAACATGCCATATAGAGAGAAGCGACGTTTTAACTCCTCAGAGCGCTTATATAAAACTGCCCTACTCATGTGAGTTGGACATATTGACGGATTTTTATATTACATGTCTTACAAACCATAGCACGTTCTAGAACTCTCCTTCCACTCAATTGATCTATTCTAAGAAACTGGTTTACAACCTCCATGTCTCGCCAACAAGAGGGACATTTAGTTAAATATGTAAGATATTCGCTGTCCATAGCCTATACAATTTATTTATTTAAGATAATTTGCTTACCTGTGGAGAGAGTATCTCTCCAAGAGGTTATATCGCGTATTAAAAATGGAGAAAATCTCGAAGTTTTGGGATACGAGGGAGATGTGGTACTTATCGACAAAGTTAAAGGGATTGTAAAAGGGGAGTTTTCCCAAGAAGAGCTAAGCGAGTTAAAGAAAAGAAAACCCCGCGGCAAACCCACAAAAGAGCAACTGGAGTTAGCGGCGGAGGTGGCTAAGTTACTTGGAGAAGCTAAAAAGGTGTTTAAAATCGTGTGCGGGCCTAGGGAGGTCACTATTAGAGTTGGGACGGGGTTTATAAGGGTGGTAGATGATGGAGTTAAGTTGGCAGGCTACAGAAGCCTAGAAGACGACCCTCTTCCATTAATAATAAACACGCTAAGAAAGTATGGAAATGTTAAACTACTGAGACCTCTGAAGTAACCCTTTTTAAAACGACGAGGTTAAAACGGCCCCTCCTTTGTATCTCTACATATCCAGCCTCGCTGAGCCTACGTAGAGCCTTATGTACAGTGCTTTTGGGAAGCCCAAGTTCTCTCGCTATCTCGCTCTGATATACCGCGCCTTGTCGCTCTACTAACAGTCTTAAGATTGCCTTATCGATATCTGATAACTCACTAGTCGTAGGGTCTACGTTGGTCGAAATATCATTTTGTCTGTTCTCAACCAATTTCTTAAGCTTAGCTCTACCGGTATATACGGCAAAGAGAACCGTAAAAACTTGAAGTATAAGTAATACGAGTATTAGCATATCGTCTGAGATAAGCTTTCTCCAAGTTCTATAGCCTCTGCGACTGTTGAGACATATCTCACGGCTTCGACAAGATATTTTGCGGTCGAAACTTTAAAGCCGAGTTGGCGTAGTGTCTCTGCTAGGCATATTTGCGTTGTTACAATAGTTAAAGCTCTGGCGGCTTTATCATATTCGACTACTAGAAATCCGGAGACCCCCGCACGCCAACTCCTCCTTATTTTAACAACATCTCTGCCGCCCTCTACAAGCCACCCCAGATGTAACAATGACTCTTTTAGATCTAGCAGTACTGTACTAGTCTCTGTAGTGCATAACGACTTTAGAGAAGTCTCTATCTCAGGCAAGGCGGGTGATATACGAAGTGTGCCGTTTACAAACTCTATGTGTTCTGCAAGCGTTCTCACGGTGAGATACGCCATTGTGAGCTCAGTCTCTGGAGCAGAAAAGACTATAACGTCGCCTTCTGTAACAACTTCACACACACGACATCTGTAATGTAAAAATTTAAAGGTTTGTATCAAGACGTGAAGAGAGAAGTTAATCTAGGGCCTTACTTACGCTTTAAACAGAAGTATTTAGACGACGTGCTTTCAGGCAGAAAACGCGTAACAGTTAGATACGGAGTAGTAAAACCCCGCTTTAACCTTGTGTATATTGTATGTTGTAATGAGATATACGCTGAAGCATTTATAACTAAAGTCTACTACACTAAACTAGGGAAATTGGGCGAGGATGTAGTAGTAGCAGAGGGTTTTAAATCAAAAGAAGAGCTCTTCACAGAGCTGAAGGAGATATATGGAGAAGTTAACGAAAACGAACTAGTTTCTGTTATTTATTTCACAGTTGTCAGACGATACAACGCCCCTGTTCCTCTTTCACATCTACAGAAAAGGTGACTTTTAATAACCGTATGTGCTAGGCTGTAGTGAATAATCTGAAAAAGCTAGTAAAGGCTTTTGCAGACAATTACGACTACCTTGTTTTAACAAAAAGCCCCAATCTTGCATACGCCGTTGGCATGCCAGATGCCGTAGGCCTACTTCTAGAGTTAAACACCGGGTTTTCTACACTCTATGTATCGCGGCTAGACTATACACGGGCTAAAGCCATAGCACAGGTAGACAAGGTGGTAGCTATATCATCTACAGAGATGCCTCCTAGGAGGCCAGGAGAGGAGTTAGTTATTGTCAAAAACTTTGCCGAATTTATAAAAGAGATCTCAAAGGGGAAGAGAGTGGCGTCTGATAACAAAGAGTTAGGCGTAGACGTCTCTGAAAGTATTGCAGAATTAAGAGCAATTAAGGAGAATTGGGAGGTAGAGCTCATAAAAGAGGCCTTGAGAATCACTGAGGGTGTCTATAGGAAGTTGTCTGAAAAGGAATTAATCGGCATGAGAGAACGCGATGTAGCTGCCTTGATATATAAGTGGTTTGTGGAAGACGGTGCAGACGGCGTCGCCTTCGATCCAATCGTAGCATCGGGGCCTAACGGCGCATATCCGCACTATAGGTTTGGCGATAGGAAGATATCATACGGCGATTATATAGTTATCGACATTGGCGCGAAGAGGGGAGTCTATTGCTCAGATATGACTCGGACATTTACAACAGGACACACAGGGGTGTTAAAAGACGCCATATATGCTGTATATGAAGCTATTAAAGCAGCTGAGAAAACAGCTAGAGAGGGCGTTTCAGCTGCCGATGTAGATAAAGCAGCACGGGATGTAATCGCCGAGTATGGATTTTCTCAATATTTCATTCACTCGACAGGACATGGCGTTGGCGTGGAGGTACATGAGAGGCCTAGACTTTATGCCGCTTCTAAAGACGTTTTAAAAAGAGGCAACATAATCACCATAGAGCCTGGAGTTTACATAGAGGGCGTCGGCGGAGTGAGGATAGAGGATATGGTATATATCGACAGTAGCGCCATAGTCCTCAATAAACTTCCCCACATCCTCTAGCGTTTTCTTGCATATATACCATAGCCCTCCTTTACTTTCTCTATGACAAAGCCTGTGCGTTTCAACCTTTCAACGACTCCTCTGTACGGGTTTAACCCCCTATATTTCATACCGCTCTGACTCACATAATGAAAGAGCCCTCCGCCTCTTCTTAACAGCCTATAAAAATCTCTATATAGAGATTCTGAATAGAGCCGTTGTGTTGCATAACTAAGCCGCGGCGGGTCGTGTATTATATAGTCAAATGCACCATCTCTAAGTGTTTCAGCAAAAGAGATACAATCGCCCACGGCTATATCGACTTGCGGAGACCATAGTTCTCTGCTATATGGGTTAAACATTGCAAGAGTCAGTACGTTTGTGTCTAGCTCTACAGTAATTATGTGTCTCGCGCCTTTTTTCAAGGCCTCTATCGTCGTATAGCCCAGCCCTGTGCAACATTCAAAAACGCGCCCCCGCGCCTTTTCGATTTTATACGCCGTAATTGTCAGTGGGTTTTCCAACACGCTGTGCATAGTTATTCCATCTATCATCAACGTAGGGGCCCACCCTCTGTTAAACACACACAGTTTATAAAAACGCGCCCCCGCTATAGATAATTCACGCCATTTGTCTTCTATCAAAGCATAGACCTCACAACTTTCTTCATCTACGTCAGGCAGTTCGTCAAGAGAAATCTCATATTCAATCCCGTTGTAAGAGAAACGGGCGGCGTTGCCAACATATCTCACTGGGCTTTTTGACCTCTCTAGGTCAAACGACACGACATCACGTTTATTGTACAAATCCTCTATTTGCCACCTAGATATGACAGGCACTATTACAGGACCCACAGAACTATGATGAAGTTAATATTTTCAACCTACTCTCCCACCTACACTCTTTGTAACTCCTGGAAATATATTTGGACACTATTACTTCTCGTATGTATGTTCAATACATCCGCTTCTCTCCAATCGGCGAGTACCTAAGACTTGTAATTCTCAGGAGACTCTCAAGAGGACCCGCCAAGATAGAGGAAATAAACGAATTGGCTAAGAGGGTTGTTCAGAATGTTGGTATAAAATACGACTGGCGAATCTGGCCGGAGCTCCTTAAGAAAGAAGTTATTATTAAAGACGGCGTAGTTGAAATAACGCACTTCGGTAGATGGATTTTCGAACAGACAAGCGAGGAGGTGGCAGAGTACATAAAGAGGACTCTTGGGATAGATCTAGGCTAAGATCCTCCTTACTGTAAGATCCATTAAAGGTTCTAACACAGACTTTAGGCTTTCGACAGCGTAGTTTCCACACTTTTTGAATACGTCTTTTTTAACATAGAGAAAAATATGCGGCGCCCTTTTCCACGCCTCATTAATAGCTTCTACAAGTGGCGAGATTTTTGAAATAGCTATGGGACCCATGGCTGTTGTTATATACAGATCCTCGGCATATGGGTCAAAGCTTACGTATGAAATTAAAACATCGTCATAAGAGAGTCTGCACTTTTCAAATTCCCCGAGTTCTACATTTAGCCTTTCTACAAGCTTCTTCTTCAGCCTATCTACTAAAGCCCAATGCAACGGCCCTAGCTTGTCAATCGTCTCGTTGAGTCTGCCGGGGTCTTTAAAAATCTCTATAAAGTCCTTTTCTCTTTTCCACAAGGGAATATATTGGAGCGGCTTTCTAGAGAGAAGATCTCTAAATCTCGTATCGCGAGTGAATACAGATATGAAGTAATCGTCTGTAGCTTTCCATAGCTCCTCTTCGTTAAGCTGGCCCGCGATAAAACGTGCGAGATCGCAGAGATATTGGCATATGATTTCGTCGCCTATACCCTCTGTACATCTTGCAATATTGTCCGCCACTATGTTACGTGCAACCTCTGTAAATAAGACAGTTTTGTGATGAAGATACACATGCCTATAAAGGTTATACCTAGTTATGAGATAGCCCTCTAGATTTACTCTGGCTTTCTCGTTAAATTGAAATCTACCATCGACGACCTCTAGGTTTTCAATAATTCTCTCGAGGTCTATATGTGTAAAACTTGTGCCCACGGCAGCGCCTGTAAAGTACATATCGCGCATTATATAGTCTAATCTATCGGCATCTAACACTCCAGATAATATATAACTCAACAATGAGTATCTCCTATCTTCTTTGAAGAGTAGACTCTCTATGAGTTTGGGATCATAGCCCAATTCAGAAAGCTTAGGTGCTATCTTTTCTATAAGAAGTTTAGTAGTCACCTCATGTGGTTTACTTACGTCAAACTGTGCTATATCTATATCAATACAACCTCTCTTAGACGCCATATGTAATAACTCTCTTGTTAACACCTCAAAGGAGTGAGAAAAGGGGAGATGGCCTATGTCGTGTAATAACGCTGCGACACGGAGATGTCTAAGTGCATCCTCATCAAAATCGCCGGTTATATTAAGGACTCTCTCGCCTATCAAAGTCGCTATATGCATAACCCCCAGGCTGTGGTCAAACCTAGTATGTGTAGCAGTAGGATAGACCAAATAGACAAAGCCAAGCTGTTTTACATATCTCAGCCTTTGTATAAACGGTTCGCCGTCTATCAGTTTCACCTCCTCTTCTGTAAGTTTTATAAATCCATGTATAGGGTCTCTAATCGCTTTTTTATACTGCATAATCGAAATGGTTTGTGTATAAAAATACAAAAAACTTAGCTATCTTCCTATGTGAATATAGCAGTGATAGGCGCAGGTCCGGCCGGCCTTTCTTTTGCATCTAAATACGGCGATGCCGATGTATTTGAGGAACATAAAGAAGTAGGCCTTCCACGTCATTGTACAGGTCTTGTAAGTGGTTCTGCCGCTAGAAGGGTTGGCATACCCAACAGTCTCATTCTAAACCAATATAGAGAATTAACAGTCACAGATTTGGAAGGTCGGCGTATCTATTTCAAAATGAGAGATTCGGTACTTCTAGTCGACAGACCTGGATTAGAACAGTGGCTTGCAGAAGGAGTACGCAAATTATATTTAGGTAAAAGAGTCGTTAACATAAGCAAAAATTACATATACACATCCGACGGATCTAAACACGGCCCTTACGACTACATCGTGTTGGCTGAAGGCTCTGCTAGAAGGTTTGCACGTGCATACGGCCATGTCGTAAGATTACCCGGCCTCCAGGTCGACGTCAAAAGCAGTATTGACATACACGGCATTATTGTTGTGTATAATCAGAAACTATCTAAGGCTTACTTCTCTTGGATAGTTGAACTAGACAAGGGCGTCTTCAGGGTGGGACTTGCCGACGTCTGTTGCACAGTTGAGAAATTAAACAAGCTGGTTAAACTTATCAACGGACAACCCATCGACAAACCATTTGGCGGAGGGGTTCTAGCAGGCCCCCCATTGAAACGTTTAATAACTGGCCGTGTGACATTGGTAGGAGACGCCGCAGGTTTTGTCAAACCACTTAGCGGCGGCGGTATTACACTCGCCATTTATAGTAGCCAAATGGCAGCTAAAGCTATAGCAAGAGGAACTCCTACGTTATATGAAGACGACACTTTATTGCTTAGATTAAGGCTTAGAACTGCCTTCCTTGCGTTTAGAATCCTCTATGGGTGGAGATTTGTAGAACGTGCTATACATCTCCTAAATGGTGGTGAGTATGTGGCAGTGGACTATGACGACCACATAAAGACTCTCTTAGCCGCGGCTTTGACAGACCCCCGATCTATACGTGTTGTAAAAGAACTGTTGAGATACCTAGCGAGTAATCGTAATATTTTTCATCTCTTCTAGTAACTTAGCGCCAGGCCCTTGGAAGTATCTATAGACAGGCTCAAGAAGAGTAATAAGCGCCTCGCTTGTCGCAGTCTTTAAATCAGCGGGGTGTACTCTGCCATCACGGTATAACGCCTCTAACTCTTCGTAACTCCATACTTCTAAATCGCCACCATATTGCGCGGGGCGTTTTATAACAAGCGGCGTCTTCCTTTTTTCGCGAAATGCAGATATACGAAGGAGTTCTAGTACAGGATTGTATTCGGTATCGCGCGGCGGGCAATAAGCCTTAGCTATCTTCTGCCGTATTTCATCTGGACTATCGTGAACAAAAATCGCGCTCTGTGGAATACTCTTGGACATCTTCATCTCACTAAGCTCCTCTCTGCTACTAGGTTTTGATGTAATATTAAGCGCAGGCAGTAACTTATGGTGTAGCGCCACAGGCTTAATTCTCTTCCCATCTACCTTCAGGGGGTAGAACCTTATTTTGTCTGCTACCTGTCGCGCGAGTATATGCGCTCTCCGTTGGTCAATACCGCCATGTGGTATATGCGCCTCTAGTGCAAAAACGTCGGCTACTTGGAGGGGCGGATACACTAGATAAGCAAGCGGTATGGACTCCCCCATTTTTCTCCCCAAGATTGTTAAACTGTGTCTTACTTGCGACAGCGTCAAATGTCGCGTTATATCCATCAGCAAAAGCCAATATTCGTCATTATGATGGTACAATTCTGATCCAAGTATAAACCTGGTGGCGTCGGGATCGCCGCCTAACACCTCAATAATCTTCTTAAATGTCTCAACATAGTATGTAACTGCGACTTTTCTTATGATGTCTAAATCGCCGCCTAGCTTATTATTAAGCCAAGAATGTATATCAGCTAGGAAAACCTGCGTTTTCACACCCGCCTTCTGTAAGTCTACTACTTTTGACATACTGACAACTCCAGTCCCTATGTGGATAAACCCGCTTATTTCAAATCCAATATAATGGTTTAATTTGTAGCCACTTTGAAACAGCTCTCTGAGCTCTTCAACTGTAATAACCTCTTCAGTGGGATATTTTAAGACTAGGGATATTCTCTCTTCAATATCCATGGAGTGTAAGAACAACCTCTTTTAAGATTTTGTCTACAAGAGTGCCATGGGATAGTTCCAATCTATATAGAGTGTATTGAAAAAATTCGGAGAGGAGAGGCTTTTCAAGACTCCTTTATAGCCAGAGGACACGAGAACATAACTGCCAGAAATAGGAGGACGCTGGAGTTTACAAAAGACCCCTATGTTACAAAACGCGGCGATTGTATCGTAGCTTGTTGCGCCGAGAAAGCCGCAGGAGAGCTAAAGCCGGAGGTTCTTAATGCCTTAGCTTTAGACGGCGTAGTTGTAATCATGATAGAAATTGGAAACACACTAGATATAGTCGTAGGCGAAACCCCTCGTGCGATTCCCACATCTCTATGGCGCATAGTGGTGAGAAAAAGCAGATATGTAGACGAGGCCACAGTTGCTATCGCAGTAAATAAGGCGGCGGCCGACTTGAACAAGACGTTGGTGGCTATGTTAAAGAGGGGTGTCCCTGTTAAAATCACAGTTGGCGTTTGTTTACAGCGAGATTTTTAAATAGCACCGTTAGCTAGCTCTATGTCGAAGTTTTCAGAGCTACGCGCTCTTCTCGCCAGGAAGATTTTTCACGTTATTTTTGTATTACTTTTGGCGGTGCCGGTATTTGCCCAAATCCCCGCAGAGCCCTATATTGCATTTCTCGCTTTTGTAAGTGGGATAGTGTATTCAATACAAGTAAAAAAACCGTATATGTGGGAGGAGTTTCGACAAAACTTCTTCAGGACTATAGAAGAGATTTTCGACAGACTAGAGATATTACTACCGCTAGACAAGCCGGAGCTTAAGACACAGTATCAAAACGCTGTGAGACAGCTAGAACAACTTATAGTAACGGCGGAACGCGACTACGAAAAGAGACATGGGTATCTGGGCATACTCATGGGCGCTGTCGGATTCTTAATCACTCTAACAATATTTGGAAGTTCTCACATTACCGTCTCGCTTGTGAGCATGGCTGTTTATGACGCCATTAGCGCCATAGCGGGAACTGTGTTTGGTGGAAAAAGAGCACTTGGCAAATTAACTATATGGGGGACCTTTTCTGGCGCTATCTGCAACATCTTGGCTCTTACCGCTGTTGGAGTACCTCCGCTCAAAGCTACTGTAATCACAATATTTGTAGTAATTGCCGATGCACTTAGTTATGAAGATAATTTGACAATACCTATCGCCGCTGCCGCCGGCTCCTATCTCTGCGACCTCCTGTAGAAGACACCCTCCACTTTTATACCTAATTTTTTAGCAACGGTAGCTAATCCGCTGTCGTCAGTGACAAGAACACATCCCTTCTCTAAGGCCAGGACAATTAACGAAGCGTCTGCACGAGAGAGGTGGCTAAATTTTTTTACGATATCTCTTATTCTCTTCTCATCTACTTCTACGACTTCTATATGCAAGATGTCTAGAACAGCTTGGGCTCTGGGGTCTTTCAACTCCTCCGCCACCTCTCTAGTTGTATACAATATGCCAGAAAATATTCTCAAGTCTCTGCCATGTATAAACGCTGAAGCGTCTAGTACAAAACAATTCATAGACTTTTTAACCTCTCCACAACTCTATTAAGAAACCGAAACTCTCCAAAGACAGCGAGTTTGAGTTTCTTCTTTCCCCTCCTAATTTCAAAACTCTTCCCACGTCGTCTTTCCCTACCGTCACACACAAGCACAGCCTCTTCTGCAGTCTCTATAGTGAGACTGTCAGCAGATACTACAAGAGGTCGAAGATATAGCGTAAATGGGGCTATAAATGATATCACCATGACGTTGGCACGATAATCAACAACTGGGCCAAAAGTAGAAACAACATAGCCAGAGGCGCCATGGGGGGTAGACACAATTATTCCATCGGCTCTTCCCATTACTTCCCCGCCATCGCTCTGCAACTTAAAACTGAGGAGTCTCCCAAGTTCCCTCCTATAAACTAAAAACTCATTAAGTACTACGCAATCCTCAGACTCAAGAGTTGAAAACTCTAGAATTCTGTAATTTCCCATCTCCACCCTCCTTATGGCTTCATCAGGAGAAATTGTATAATCAGAGCTCCTATAGAAGTTAACCCTCCCCATGCCTAAGTGTATAACTACTGAGTCTAAGATACAAGAACGTGTACGCAACGCCTCAAGTAGTGTACCATCTCCGCCGAAGATGAACACATGGCTATAATCACCATCGCATGTCAACTCCACAGCGCCGTATTTCCTCTTAAACTCCTCGGCCAAAGGCCTTAAATCAGGTCTGTAAAATACTGCATACACTCCCCCTAGGTAATCTAGGTTAATATATGTTGAAACTAGGTTAATATATGTTGAAAAAAGATATTTTACAAAAGGTACTGAAACTCCTCTAGACCAAGTCTCTTCAAAGTTTCATAAGTCGGCTTCCCATCGACCCAGCCCCTTATTGCGTAATATTCCTTTATCCCCTCTTCAAATGTCTTTAATGCGCCGTGGCCCTTAGCCGGGCCCGTGGGAAGCTCTTTCCTCAACCTAGGTGGCAGTTCGTCTCTTACCCACCTCCCCTCTTTTACATGAAACAGCCTCTCTATGTTAAATATACGCTCGCCTATCATAAGCATCTCCTCAGGCGTTACATCCCATCCAAACGCCAGATTAAATAAATGTGCAAGGTCTTTTTCAAACAACCCCTCTTTATCTAATGTGGCAAATTTGCAAAATGTTACAGAGTCTGCAAGCGCCATTAAGTGTTGGGCATATACAACAAGCTCCACTTTCTTCTTTATACACTCTGACGTTTCACAAAGCGGATCGACCTTCTCCGGCACGCCGAGGACCTCCCAAGTGGGTCCGTAGGCCTCGAGATGGTCGCCGCCGCGGTTTGCAGTAACATACGCAATTGCAAAGCTCTTAAGTGCTCTTGGATCGTAGGCTGGGAAGCCCTGTCCTCTAGATCCGACAAAGGCCTCTGGCTCACCATATTTCATAGCAAGTCTATAATCGCCTTCTGCCAACTCGTCGCCTATGCCGTCTCTATACGCCATCTTGTAGACTAAGTCAATAAGCGGAGTTGGGTCGCCCCACTCCAGCGGTATGTTTAACTTGCCCTTCTTGGCGAGTTCTATTGCAACAGCTAGGGTGTTGCCAAGAGAAATTGTGTCAAACCCCAATTCGTTTGCTAACTTCTGTAGTTTTAAATCAGCCTCTGGATTTCCAACTCCGAGATTTGCGCCGAGAGCCCATGTATTTTCATACTCATACTTAGCCTTGCCGATGAACTTGTACGGGCCGGACTTCACCTCTACCATCTGTGTACATGCAATGGGACATTGGGCACAGCCGTGTACTTCAACAACATAGTTCTGTTTGATATACTCACCAGATATCTTCTCTGCTTCTTCAAAATACCCAGTTTCAAAATTCCGCGTAGGAAGTCCCCCCACTGAATTTATGATATTCATAAGTATGTTAGTACCATAGGTATGTAACGTCTTAGCAGTAGGCCCATTTGCTATTCTCTGCGCTAGCTTACTAGTTTCTTCTATCCATTTCTTTCTGTCTACAACTAGTGAGTACAAGTCGCGGGTACCCCATGCCACTATCCCCTTGAGTCTTTTCGAGCCCATGACAGCCCCTACGCCGCCTCTTCCGGCAAAACGCTCATAATCACTGAATCTAATGCCGGCTATTCTCGACAGATTCTCGCCAGCTGGGCCTATAGTGGCCACGCCTGCCTTACGCTCATCGCCTTCAAATCCGGCGTCTTCAAGCAAAGCCTTTGTCGCTGCGCCCGTCCACTTGCCCCAAATGTGCTTAGCTGGCCTTATACTTACTTCACCCTCTTTAATCAATATATAGACTGGCTCCTCTGCCTTACCCTCTACTATAATGCCATCATAGCCAGCCCTCCTCAACATGTATGCAAAATTACCTCCGGCGTTTGAGTGTGTAAGAGATCCTGTCAAGGGGGATTTTGTAACGACAGTTACCCTGCTCGTGGCAAGTGTTGCCAAACCACTTAGGGGTCCGGTGAATATGTAAAGTTTATTACTAGGCGAAAACGGATCTATCCCCCGGGGGATCTCCTTCAGAGCTAGGTAAGAGCCTAATCCTCTCCCGCCTAGGAACTTCCTCAAGACGTCTTCCTTATACACCTCTTCTGTTATTTTCTCGGTAGATAGATCTACTCGTATTACTCTAAATACAACCATACATTGTTGTTTAATGAATATTTTAAAGTATTTCTATTCTTTACGTATATTGAGTAATATTTTCTAAAATTAAAAATCTCTTATAAAAATTTAGTAACGATAAAGATAGCTTTAACAATTTGTAAAGATATAAATGGTACAAGACGAATTCTCTATCTGACAATGAATAGCCGCCCGGTATATAGGCTAAAGGCTGACACGCCACAGGTAGGCACTTTAGCCTTTGGAATAGTTGACAGAGGGACTAATATATTAGAAGTAAGGCCTACAAGTCTCTGCGCCTTGTCATGCATCTTTTGCTCTGTAAACGCAGGCCCTATGTCAAAAATTAGATGGGCTGAGTATGAAGTAGAGTTAGATGCTTTATTAACGGCTCTGGAGGAAGTTGTCCACTTTAAAAAACTAGATGACATAGAAATACATATAGATGGAATGGGAGACCCGGGCCATTACCCCGAGCTTGTGGAATTAGTAAAAGGCGCAAAGTCTATACGTGGCGTATCAATTGTATCTATGCAAACTCGTCTCTATATGTTTGACGAGAGTAAAATTAAAGAATTAGCGAAGGCTGGTCTCGATAGAATAAACGTTAGCTTAGATGCACTAGATACAAACCTTGCAAAAAGACTTGCAGACACCGAATGGTACAATGTCGAAAAGGTATTGCATTTAATCGAGGCGGCCCTTAGCGCCGGGATAAACGTAGTGATAAGCCCCGTGTGGGTACCTGGATTAAACGACGGCGAGTTGCCAAAAATAGTCAGATGGGCTGTAGAGCACGGAGTGGGGAGGGGGGTCTACACCCCGGTCTTGATTCAGAAATATATCCCGCATAAAAGAGGGAGACGGGTTAGAGTCAGACCTATGTCTTGGGGCGAGTTTTGGAAAAAACTAAGAGAAATGGAAAAGGAACTTGGCGTGTCTCTAGTTCCAAAACGTGGAGAGTATAACATACATAAAGCGCCGGAGCTTCCAAAGCCATATAAAGTAGGTGAGATAGTAACCGTAGAAGTAACTGCCAGAGGCATATTCAAGGGGGAGATGTTAGGCGTGCCGATTACAAGAAGAGGGACGGCTGTGTTAGATAGGACTTTTACAGTGGCCTACGGCTGGAGGGCTTCCGACGAATTAATAGGGCGTAGAGTAAAGGTGAAAGTGATAGAAAACAAGCACAACATCTACATCGCCAAGCCGTTGACTATATAAAGCCAAGTAGTTCCATATATATGGTAAAGGTCAGAATAAGATCTCCGGCGTGGTACGACGGCGTAGACAACACGCCCCATCGGTCGTATCTTCGTGCCATTGGTTTTACAGACGAAGATTTTACAAAACCGCTTGTCGGAGTCTTAGCGGCGTGGTCTGAGCTAGGGCCTTGTAATTACCACACGCTAGAGCTAGCTAAGTATGTAAAAGAGGGGATAAAAGAAGCCGGCGGCGTGGGACTCATAGCCCCCACAATAGTTGTAAACGATGGGATAAACATGGGGACTCCGGGCATGAGGTATTCTCTAATCAGCCGAGATTTAATAGCAGACACAATAGAAGCGCAGTTTAACGCCCATGGCATAGACGCATGGGTGGGCATAGGCGGATGCGACAAGACACAGCCGGGCATAATGATGGCTATGGTTAGGCTAGACCTCCCCGCTGTTTATATGTATGGCGGTACTGCAGAGGCGGGATGGCTCGGCGAGAGGGAGCTCACCATAGAGGACACCTTCGAGACAGTGGGGTCCTACCTGGCGGGGAAGATCACGCTGGAGGAGCTCAAGAGGATAGAGGAGCTCTCCTTCCCCACCTACGGCACGTGCCAAGGCCTCTTCACCGCCAACACCATGGCGATACTTTCGGAGGCTCTCGGCCTAGCCCTCCTCGGCTCGGCCTCGCCCCCCGCCACCTCGGCCAGGCGCAAGGCCTACGCCGTGGCCTCTGGACGCGCCGTTTTAAAAGCCGCCGAGCTCGGCATAACGCCGCGTAAGGTGGTCACATACGACGCCATCTACAACGCCGCAGTGACGTTGTTTGCCACTGCGGGCTCTACAAACGCGATACTCCACCTCCTGGCCATAGCATATGAGGCGGGGGTGAAGTTCACTCTGGACGATTTCGACGAGATAAGCAGGAGGGTCCCCGTCATAGCCGCCCTAAGGCCGGCAGGGCCCTACGCCATGCAAGACCTTGACAGAATAGGCGGCGCGCCGAGGATATTAAAGAAGCTCTACAAAGCCGGCCTTCTCAGACCGGAAGCCCTCACCGTCGAGGGCGAGACCATAGGCAAACTCCTGGAAAGGTGGCAGCCTCCCTCAGTGCCTGAAGACGGCATCCTCTACAGCGTGGAGAAGCCCTACAAGCCCTACTCCGGCATCAGAATCCTCAGAGGCAACCTAGCCCCAGACGGCGCCGTGATGAAGATAGGCGCCGCCGACAAGCTGAAGTTCGAGGGGAAGGCCAAGGTATACAACGGAGAGGCAGAGGCCTTCAAGGCAGTAGCCGCCGGCGAGATAAAGCCCGGAGACGTCGTAGTGATAAGGTACGAGGGGCCGAAGGGCGCCCCAGGCATGCCAGAGATGCTTAAAGTCACCGCCGCCATCGTCGGCGCAGGCCTTGGCGAGGCGGTAGCCCTGGTGACAGACGGCCGCTTCTCGGGAGCCACCCGCGGCATAATGGTGGGACACGTCGCCCCCGAGGCCGCCGTGGGAGGCCCCATAGCCCTAGTAGAAAACGGAGACAGAATAGCCATAGACGGCGAGACAGGCCGCATAACTCTACAGATCCCCCAGGAGGAGTTGGAGAGGAGAAGGAAAAACTGGACGCCGCCGCCCCCCAAATACTCCGGAGGACTCCTCGCCAAATACGCCGCATTGGTCCAACAGGCGGACAAAGGCGCGGTCACCGCCATACCACTGCGCTAACTCTTACAACCTTCTCAACAGCTGTCCAACACCGCCGTAGAGGCGTTTCTCTATGACGCATAGGCGCGTACGGCGGCAGGGTCTGCGAGCCCAACACCGGACGTTTCTGTGCTCGACGAGCTACAGTAGCTCGCCTAGCGCCTTGTCTAGGGCTTTAGCCACCTCTACGCCTTTTTCAGTCAGCGTCACTACGCCGTCTCGCTCGGCGATTAGGCCCCTCTCCCTTAGGTACTCCAGATACTCCAGGTATCTCGGGTAGTTGAGCCTGGTCCTCATGTAGAGTGCCGTCCTCCCCATGGGGCCCCTTAGCAGTAGGAGGAGGATCCTGGCGACTACGTCAAGGTCGAACTTAGCCATGTGACCAGCCTCCTCCTCGCCCTGTAGTAGTGGACGATCCCCCAGGCGCCGGGGATGGAGAGGGCGAGGTAGAGGGGAGAGACATAGAGCAAAGCCAGCGACGTAGCCACCGCCGCCGCCGAGAGGAAGCGGAGGGCCTTGAACCTCCTCCAACTGCAGAGGGGCCCGCGGCAAAGAGATAGGTAGAGGCCGTAGCCGTACAGGGCAACCCCAGCCCCTCCCAGCGCGACCGCCCAAGGCGGAGGGCCAGACACCTCGCCTGCAGAGATGGCGACGTAGTAAGCAGCTCCGAACCCGTCGACAATCGAGGTGTTGGATAGCGCGACAGCCGAGCGGTTGTGCAAGCTCACATTGGCGAAGCCCGCTACAAGCGTCAGGTTTGTTAACGTTGAAACGTAGATGTACGGCGCAGGGGAGATCCCCCCGTGTCGGGCGTAGGGGTAAATGGCTTGCGTAATGGCGGCGTTTCCCACGACATACGGCTCCGGCCCTCCCAGCTCGCCGCGGTGGGCCGACTGTAGCATTAGCTGGAATAACAGTAACGCTACTGCCGCCGTGGAGACCACCAGCATCGTGACTAGTCTCTTCATGATCTAACAGGTTTTATCCAAGACCACTTATAAATGTAATGTACTGGTGGTACATGGTGTACACTATTGGCTACTCCGGGTTTACACCTAGCGAGTTTATGCAAGAGCTAAAGAAACGGGGGGGTTGAGGTCGTGGTCGACGTTAGGAGGTTCCCACGGTCAAAGTACCCCTTTTACGCAGGCGATGCCTTGAGGTCTGCCCTGGCAGAGACAGGCATAAACTACGTATGGCTGGGAGAGCTCGGAGCTCTAGGTGTGAGGGGGCCGCGGGCCGGCTGCGTTGAATCGCACACCTTCGACGTTTACGTGTGGCGGCTCTACCACTACGCCCCTGCCCTCTTCCAACTCGAAGAGCTTGTCTCTCTGGCAGAGCGGCACACCGTGGCCATCTTATGTAGAGAGGAGAACTGGCGGGCATGCCATAGGCAGTTTCTAGCCGACTATCTAACTCGGCAGGGGCTTGAGGTGGTACACATCAGGAGGGTGGGCGAGGAGAGACATGTCCCAACGCCATGCTACAGAACGTATAACCCACCACCTCTCGACCTGGTGAAAAGGGTCTACCGCGACTTCCAGAAACTCTGCACGAACTCCTCGGTTTATCTATTCAGCGGCGCGCTGGAGGGGGGAGAAGACGTTGATGTCATCGTGTACGGCTTCGGCGGGGATTTGCCGCCGGGCTATGATGCACAAATCTTGCCGACGCCAGCCGACGATCTATTCCACTATTTCGTTACCCACACCGGCGTTTTGATATGCGGCAGGGCTTACGTGATAGACCTAGAGAAAGCACTCAAAGAAGAGGTGGCGGTAGCCAAGGCAAGAGCTCACGTCTTTCTAAAATCCAGCGACCCGGTGGCCGTCTGCAAATCCGCCAAGGGGTTAGTTTTTACAGCCGCGGCATTGCTCTGCGGCGCGGCACAGGTCTACACCTGGGCCAGAGCCGCTCGTTGTCTAGCTGAAAGAGGGCTAGAGCCGCCGCCGTACTTCAAGCGGTGTCTCAGCCCACCCCCACTCCAAGAGCTGAAAAAGTGGGCTAGGTATGTAGAAACACTGGCAGACGTCATAGCACATGTCTCCGGCCACAGATGACAATCGGCTAGCCTCACGTCACCATAGACCGTCTGCCCAAGACCGACATCTGTGTTGGACACAACGGGTTTCCACCCCTACGTCAAGGACGTCCGCGTAAAGACACCACGGGCTCACTCTCCTAAACTTCTCACCCGACTGCATGTAGCTAATATTGCGGCGCCGACAGATGGCTCATGTAGCATAGGCGGGGGTGTAGGTATGTACTGTCAGTACATTAGATATAAAAGGCTAAAAATGAGTCTTTGCCATGAGGCTGTGGGCTGTTCTACCGGTTGCGGTGGCTTTGGTAGTGTTGCTGATCGTCATCATGTCTCTTAAGGAGGCGTCCACGCACTCTCCTCCCACGTCTCCCACATCTGCTCCTGCGCCCCTCTCTCCCATCTCTCTGGAGAGCGGTAGCTATGGCGACTTCGCCGTCAGTTTCTATAAGAGAATAGCCTTGGAGAGACTTTACGAAAACCTTGTCCTCTCGCCGTATTCCGTGTATAAAGCCTTTGCCATGGCCTACGCGGGCGCGGCTGGGGAGACTAGAGAAGAGATCAGGAGGGTGTTCGGCTTTGGCGACGACGCCTGCGCCTTGGCTCAGGCTGGGCGTGGGGTCGAGGAGGCCGTGGCCGCATGGGTACAACGCGGGTTCCCGCTGAGGGAGGAGTATGAGCGGGGGCTGTCTTGTCTAGGGGCGGAGCTGAGGCGGGCGGACTTCGAGGATCGCTCCGCGCTGGTCGAGATAAACAGATGGATAGAGGAAAAGACCAGGGGGTACGTAAAGAACTTGATCCCTACTGACTACCCGCGTAGCCAGGATATACGCGTTGTATTGACTTCAGCTCTGTTTTTCAACGGTAGCTGGTGGCCGTTCCAGTTTGCGCGTATTGGAAAGAGAGAATTCCAGGGGGTAGGCCCAGTGGAGTTTATGAAGCTTGACCTTAGGTCTTGCGCCCTCCCCTCGCTCAGGGGGCGCGTCTCCGCCGATCTCACGGTGGTGGAGCTCCGGTTTAAAAATACAGATGTAGCGATGTACGTCATAATGCCAAAGTCGCTTGAGGACTATGTAAAAGGCTTGACCTATGAGAAGTTGAAGAGAGACATCACCGAATTGTCGGACGAGATCGTCGTCGTAACGATGCCTCTATTTACCGCAGAGTTTAAAGACTCTCTCAAAAAGGTATTAATCGACATGGGCATACGCTCAGCATTTGACAAAACCAGAGCAAACTTCACCCGGATGTCGCCTATCAGGCTTTATATAGACGAAGTTTTCCACGGCACGTACATAAAAGCTGATGAAAAAGGTGTTGTAGCAACAGCCGCCACTACCGTCGTATTTGTGCCCGTTTGCGCTAAGGTTGGAGGCATGGAGGTGGTAATAGACAAGCCCTTCCTCTTCGTGTTGGCAGACCGCATAAACGGCACGATATACTTCATCGGCCATGTGGTGAAACCAAATTAATTTTTAACGTCTTAACCTCTTGCCAACGCGTAGAGCGTTTCAGGTTTTGTAGCATCTCCCGGGAGTATTAGTAGCACTGAGTAGTTTGACGAGTCTACCCTATATATTCCAAAGGTCTGTTCTAGTTTTCCAATGACTAATACATAGGCCGCCCCGTCTTCTATGGCGTCTACATACGCGGTAAGAAATTGGTAGGCAAAGGCGCAAGTCTCGTCACAAAATAGATATACTTCGCGAACGCCGTGTCCCGTCCAGACGTAGCCCTTTTGTAGCCCCCTACGCATCTCAGGGATGAGAAATATGCCGCGGCCCTTGTTCAAAAATTCATAGACTTTTGCTGACGGGATGAGTTGTCGCGATATGGCAAAAAACGCGGGCTCTCCGTTAACTAATACCAAATATACAACGCTGATTCGATCTCTTAACCTTTGCAAGATTTCCCCCGTCCAGTTGTAATGGCCTTTTGTGAAAAATCTCTTTGTGAGGTTCATGTAGACAGGGCCGCCTTGGTCTACAGACGCACCCCACAGCCACATGTATTCGCCTACGTCTCTTAATTCTATAACTACGACAAGTTGATACCTATATGTCGGCGTTGGAGTTTGTGGAACTAGAGCCCAGTAGAGTAAGAGAGAAATCGCCATAACTATGAAAAGTGCCAAGGCCAGTTTTATTTTCACGAATAAAGTTAGGGTTTAAGAAAGTATCTTTGCTAACGCTTGTGCAACCGCTTCCGGCATCGGGAGTGTGGTTGTTACGTTCACCGGCCGTAGTCTGCCGTCGGCTACGGCGAACACAACGATGTTGACTCTCCTGTTGGCTAGGTCGGGCACTATACCCTTTATCGTCCTCTGGGAGAGCCACTGTGCGGTCTTGTCGTCCAGCGCCGTGGCGAGGAGGTTGGTGGCCCTCAGCACGAAGGCGTGGAGCAACACGTCGCCTGTGTAGTTGGCGGAGGCCAGCGCCGCGAGGACCCCCCTCGTGGCTTGGGATATGGCGTAGCTGGGCATATCTCCGCCGAAGGCGATAAACACGGCGTCTGGCCTATACTCGGCTATCTCCCTGGCGAGGGCTCCGCCGTCGCCCGTGTACACGATAATGCGGGTGGAGTTGGCCCTAGAGCTGGCGAAGGCCGCGCCCGTTAACGCGGCGCAGGCGGGGTCGGTGCCCGTGACTATGGCCACTCTGCCGTATCCCTTAAACAGCACGCCGCCGGCTACTCTGCCCACGGCAGATCTCAGAAACAGCGAGTCCGAGTCTGTGTACCTCCTAACGGCCTCGCCCGTCTCCCTGTCGGCCACCAACACGGGCGCCAGCGCGCCTGTCGTCACGTTTAGCCTAGACACCGTAACGTGGGTGGCGTTGGCCGACACCACATACACAGGCCTCGCCTTGACCCAGCCAGAAATCCTCGTGTCGTTGAGCACAGTCCTGAACCTGTCCGTCGCGGCGAAGGCCCTCCCGTTCACCACCAGCGCCCCCGTGAAGTTGGTCTTCGCGAGAGCCGCCAGGAAGTCCCTCATGGATCTATCCACCACAGCCGGCGCCTCCTCCCCGCCGAAGGCTAGAAACACGGCGGCCGCCCCGGCGGCCCTAGCCGCAGAGGCCTCCGGCAAGGTGGCGTTGTACAGCACCAGATACCCCCTGGAGTAGCTCGGCAGAGCGGCAAGCGACGCTGAGGCGAGGGCGCCATAGAGGACGTTGGGCTGAGCCACCACCGCCACCGTGGGGAACTGGCTGAGGAAGTAGCGGCCCATCAGCGACCCCACCGACCTCCTAAGCTCCACGTCCGCCGCCGACAGCCTGGGGACAGGAGGCGCGACAGTCGTGGTCTGCACCAACGTCTGGGTGACGGTCTGGACAGAGGTCTGCGTCACTACCGAACTCTGTGTCACCGTTGAAACCACCGTGGTTAGGGCGGGCTTGGGGGCGGCGTAACCCCCGAGAAGTGCGCCTACCGCTATTCCTATTATTAGCGTCATGGCCCTTATTATTTTCAATTTCATAGAACCAAATTCGATTTCCATTTTTAAACATAAAAAACCAGTGTGAAAAATAGCCGTGATCCCCGGAGACAAGAAGGAGCTAGAGATCTTCGTCGAGTCGCTCCCCACGTTCGAGAAGCCAAAACTCAAGCTGGAGCAGTATCCCACAGATGCGGCAATTGTTGCGACAGCCGTCTGGGATGCATATATGAGAGGCCTCCTTGTAGATGTCTTAGACTTGGGCTGTGGCACAGGGAGGTTCGCCTTAGCGGCGGCGGCCATGGGCGCCCGCCGCGTCTTATGCGTAGACGTAGACGTAGAGGCTCTGGCCGTGGCGAAGAGGGCCGCCGAAGCCCACGGTCTCGATGCAGTAGATTTTCTCGCGGCGGCTGTGCCATCGCTCCCTATTGTCAAGAAATTCAGAGTGGCCTTCCAGAACCCACCCTTTGGCATATGGAGTGGCAGAGGGACAGACATTGCCTTTCTCCACGCAGCAGTGGAGCACGCAGAAGTGGTCTACACCATACACAAGCTCCCCACCCTGGCCTACGTCCGGGAGGCCGCGGCGAGGTTGGGGAGGAGGCTGGAGGTGCTGGAGAGGGCGGTCTTGAACATAAAGCCCACCTACAGGCACCACAGGAAGAGGATACACAAGGTGGAGGTCTTCCTAGCCCTCGTCTACTGACAGAGCAGTGCCTTAGCCCTGGCGATGTTCGCCATAATCTCCTCCACAGTCGGCTCTACGTCCTGCAGAACCCCCCTCATATATTCGTCGTAAGCCGCCAGATCCAGAAGGCCGTGGCCCGACATGTTGAAGAGTATCGTGACGGGCCTTCCCTCCCTCTTGGCTTGCAGAGCCAGCTCTACGATGGCTTTCACAGCGTGTGCAGACTCAGGCGCTGGCACCACTCCCTCTGCCTGTAGGCCACCGCGGACACCTCCCCCTCTGCCACGAGCAGAGAGAGGGTAGGCGCGCAACCGTGGTACCTCAGACCCCCCGCGTGTATGGGAGGTAGCTTGTAGCTGTGGCCCACGGTGTACATCTTGATCAAGGGCGTCAAGCCGGCGGCGTCCCCAAAGTCGTATATGTACTCCCCCCTGGTCAAGGTGAGGACGGCCACAGGCTCCACAGCCACGAACCTCACATCCTTCTCGGCCTTCCGTTTGTCCCTAGGCGGTCATTGCTAATTATTGTTGGCCGCTCGCGCCTAGGGGCTTTCTCCTCGCCCGCGCCTTCATGGGCATCCATGATGCCTCCGGCGTGGGGTCATTGGGCATGGGGGGCAACGGCATAGCCCCTTCTTCAGGGACAGACCCGGTCGGGACACGGCCCCTCATGAGACTGCCCCTCACAGCCGTAGATAGACATGTACATGTATTTAAGCCTTCCGCCTGCGCCAGAAATACAGAATTTTTCTCGACGATCATCAAGAAGAGAACTGCCCCACCCTCTTCTCGTGGTAGAAGGGCCAGAAGAGGCCCGAGAAGGAGCTGCCGCCTCCGCAGGCTCCCACCACGTAGTCTGGGTAGTCGCCGAAGTACCTGATCTGCTCAGCCGCCTCAAGGCCGATCACAGTCTGATGGATAAGGACATGGTTGAGGACCGAGCCGAGGACGTACTTAGCCCCCGTCTTCACGGCGTCCGAGATAGCGATCCCCAGCGACCCCGGGTGGTTGGGGTCCTCAGCCAGGAACCTCCTCCCGGCCGCTGGGCACCACCTCCGCCCCCCACAGCTCCATCAGAACCCTCCTATACGGCTTCTGGCCGTAGGATGCTCTAACCATATAGATCGTCGCCTTTACGCCGAATAGAGACGCGGCAAAGGCGACTGAGGACCCCCACTGGCCCGCCCCAGTCTCCGTGGTGACCCTCCTCACCCCCTCTCTCGACACGTAGTACAGCTGGGCCACCGCCGTGTTTGGCTTGTGGCTACCCGGCGGCGAAACCCCCTCAAACTTGTAGTAGATCCTTGCCGGCGTCTTGAGGAGCTCCTCCAGCCTCCTCGCCCTCAGAAGCGGCGTCGGGCGCCAGAGGAGGTACACGTCTCTCACTGGGGGTGGCACGGGGATCCACCTCTCCCGGGAGAACTCCTGCCTAACTAACTCTTTTGCGAAAAGGATCTCAAACTCCTCTGGCTTAACTGGCTTACCGTCAGGCTTTAAATATGGTGGGAGTGGCTTGGGAAGATCTGTCACTATATTGTATCACAACTTGAACACCACCATTCCTCCTGTGGAGCCCCATACAGCAATGTGTTAAAGCTTTTATAAATGTGGCCCCAGGGGACTATGGCGTATATACCAGTAGAGGTCAGAAGGACGCCGAATATCCCAAAGAGGACTACGACAGTTTTTGTAGTAGCCGTGTTGGCCATAGTCGCCGTAGCGGTGCTGGTATCTCTCTCCGTCTACACTCTGCCGGCAGGGGTTGTAGCAGTGGTAGTCGACCCAGTCTCTGGGACTATAAGCAAGCCTGTGGCTGGGCCGGCTATAGGCTTTAAGGCCCCTTGGGCCTATATAATTGAAGACACCTACGCCATAGAGGTGATAGAGTTCGTACAGAGGGAGAAAGCGGCGGGCCGCTGGACTTTTACAGCCCCAGAGGTACTCACGAAAGATGGCGTGACTGTGACTGTAGAGATGGTAGTTAGATATAGGATTAGGCCAGAGCGTTTTGACGAACTAGTTAAGAAGTTCCCTCAGGTGGATTACGATGACAAAGTCCTCGTGCCTAAAGCGAGACAGCTTATTCGCGATGTAATTTCTAAGGTGTCGCTAGACTATCTCATAGAAAATAGAGACGTTATAGCTAAACAGATTGAGCAACAGTACAGAGAGTCTATAGAGAAGGACCCGGCAGTGGCCGGTCTTATAGATATCTTAGATGTGAATGTGTTGAACTTCATCCTTCCCCAACAGATTACTGATGCAATAAATAGGAAGGTGGCAGCCCAGCAGGACGCTATTAGGGCGCAGTTTGAGAGACAAAGAGTGGAGGAGCTGGCTAGGGCGAATTACACTAGAGCTGTCTTAGCCGCCATGGCCGAGGCTAACGCCACTATCACACGCGCCCGGGCTCAAGCTATGCAGATAATGCTTGTGGCAAACGCCACGAAAAACGCCATAGAGATGATCATAAAAGCCACAGGAGCTAACGCTACAGAAGCAACACGTATCGCGGAACTCTATCTCTATCTAGCAGGTCTCCGGGAGGTGGCCCAGACAGGAAACGTCCAAATTGTAGCTATTACAGGTGGAGGAGGCCAGATCGTGCCTGTGATACCGGTGAGATGAATAAATACCTCGCCGCGGCTCTTGCAATTATCGCCTTTGCTACAACGGTATCTATAGCATTTGTGAGAATAGCGCCGTTAGTCCTCCGCATATCTGCTATTGCCCTCATCATCGTCGGTTCACTCTGGCTATTTGAGTACATAGCCACTAGACCCCCGCCCCTCGCTAAAAGGATATTAAGTATACTAAGGGCCAAAGGACCTCTCACAGCCAGAGACGTGGCTAGAGAGCTTAACGCAGACCCTGCCGAGGTTGCACAAGCTATCCAGTATCTACTAGAGAAGGGCCTTGTCAGGAGGTATGAAAAAGGCGGGGAGGAGTATTACGACCTTTAACTACGATAGAGATGCAGTCCCATTGTAGATTTGGGCGCCTGGGGCGCCTAACAATTTGACTACTGCTTTATATCTGCCGTTGTGATAAGTAATGAATATAAGCTCTCTCCCCGTGTAGATCCTGACCATGACAAATTTAGACGCCACAACTCCAGATACAGACTTTGCGACGTAGGTGTTGTTGCCTAATTTTACAGTGCCAGTGCCATATACCACAACGCCGTAGATCGATGTGGCGTTTCTACTTACCAGATCTACCGTAAGTACCGCGTCTATCCCACTTCCAGAGATATACAACTGTCTTGTAGAGACATATGACGTGGAATTACGCCGCTCGCCCCTAGTAGGCGTACAACCGCTAGGGCGGTGGGGCACCCAGTGGCTAGGGCCGTAAACCAGAGACGGGTTGTGGACGTATCTGGGGTTTTCAGCCCCAACCCAACCCCAGTGGCTAGCGTATGTCAATACGGCGCCGAGCGCGAATATCAACGCTAGTATTACTAATGTCTTTCTCATGTATTTTCAGCGTAGACTTTGTTTAAAAGCCAAACTCACTACAGGTTAATATGATAGATTGGGCAACCCCCTGGCCCCTTTCCCGCCCTAGAGGGCGGGGTTTCTACGGCCGTTGCCCCTCGTCGAGGGCGGTGGATGTCCCCCGCCAGGGCCATCTTCGAGTTGACCTGCCCAACCGTATGAGGCACACCTCTAAGTCTTTCTTCACCACTCTGCTATGAGAAATATAAGTTGCCGACCACCCCAAAGGGCGAGACCTTTAAACGTTTCACTAATGTCCGTGTTGTTTAAAAATGTGCTATATCTATTATGAGCTGTCAATGGGATTCTAAGGTTTTTATACATAAATAGCTAATCTCGCTGTGGAAGTCGTTGATAAATCCAGATTGCCGTATGTTTATTCAGCAGATGAGTTAATTTCGATGTTTTTAGCCACGTATGAGAAGGAGGAGTCTAGGGGGTCTGTTGTCGAGCCTGCCTTTATAAAGCAGAAAAGACTTGAAATTAGACGTATTGTGTCTTCTGGAAAATCTTTAGCGTCTGTCTTGAGGGGAATAGCTCTTGCTATGCCGTTTCTAGACAGACTCCACCCCTTCTACAGAGATCTTATTGACGTAGTATTTGGTACACAGACCTATAAACATGCTGTTGCAAAAATAGGCAATGCTCACATGGCTATAAAGGCTATAGCAAGAGAGAGTATAGCAGCTGTACGTGCCGCCTCTGATAAGGGGGGCATATATGCCGCACGGAAGATGTATCGTGCTAGAGTTATAGATCTTATCAACGATTTAAGACCTGAGCTTGACAAATTACGAGAAATTGTACTTTTTCTACGGAAGTTACCCGCCATAGACCCTACGCTGTTCACCATAGTGGTAGCAGGAGCGCCTAACGTTGGAAAAAGTAGTTTTGTTCGTTGTGTCTCTTCTGCAAGGCCTGAAGTAGCTGAGTACCCTTTCACTACAAAGCAGATACATGTAGGCCACATTCGCTTAAGGGGAGATATAGTTCAGATTATAGACACGCCAGGTCTCTTAGACAGGCCTTTGAGCGAGCGCAACGTAATTGAGAAACAAGCCATATTGGCGTTGCGGCATCTTGCAGGTGCAATAATTTTTCTGATTGACCCCACGCCGCATAGCGGCTTCTCAATAGAGATGCAGTTAAATCTCTATCGCGAAATCACGGCGAATTTCTCGGCCCCCGTAGTGACGGTGGTTAACAAAATAGATATTGCAAACTCTGAGGAGTTAGAGCGGGCGAGGTCGCTATTTACGCCTATCGGCGAGGTTTCGACAATAAATTGTAGAGGTACTAGCGAGGTCGTTAATTATGTACTCAATAAATTCTACGTACCTATAGCCTTAGAAAAACTAAAAGCGGCAAGGAGATAAGCTTATCTACTGTAGCCTATGCCATCTACCTCAATTATATATCTTGCCCCTGTCTTCTCTAGTTTAAACTTCACAGGGAGGAACTGTTCTACGATATACATATTTGTCTGTAGGTGCAGTGTCGCCTCTGAGGTAGACATCTTGCTTCTGCCCTCTGCCAGAGCCATATAAACAACGGCCATGTCGGCCATATGCGGATCTAGAGAGACGCCGGTTTTTAATACAGCGGCAAGTCTCTCCGCCGCCTCCCGACCAACCTCCTCTGCAGGTTTACCCCTCTCTCCCAGGGCGTCTCCGCCAACAACATTTCCAATGTCTGATTCAGCCCAGAGCACTATGCCGCTACCAGGGCCCAGCCCGTCGCTTCTCGTTTCGACCTCTACCTCTGCCACGTAGCCCAGCTTAGCTAACGTCTCTTTAGCCGCTTTGGCCTGTCTCTCTGCGACATGAGTAGGAAGATTTACAGCGTGCGAGATGCCTGAAATCTTTACCAATCTGCCAAACTCAACATAGTGCACGGCTCTCAGTTTTTTAATAGGCTCGACATAGACTATGACTCTACCCCCGCCTCTCGGGTAGTGCCCTCTTCTCACGAGCTCTATAGCTATTTTTGCACCAAAGAGAGAGAGCACCTTTACAAATACATACCTCATGTAGTCTATAGGCGGGGCCCATGCCACGTCTGTACCGCCGGTGATGACTAACTTAGTGGGGCAGGGGGCGTAGAGGAGGATGGGGGCTAGGGTTTGTATCACGAGAGAGATGCTGCCGGCCGTCCCAATGTCTATGTTGAACGTGCCACATTTCAGCGTCTTTGGCTTGAAGTAGAGCCTCGTGGATCCCTTGGCGGCGCCTTCTATATCAGCGTCTGTCAGCAGTGCGGCGGCTGACACGCCGGTGAGGTGTTGAGGTTGGAGACCCGGGTTGGTCCTCTTGGCTCTTATGTTGATTATCTCAACGGGCTTGCCTAATAGTGCAGACAACGCGATAGAGGTTCTAAGTATCTGCCCGCCCCCCTCTCCATATGAGCCATCTATTTTGACAATCACAGAGCCTTCGTATAGATCTGTTTATAATGTTTATATAGAGGAGGTATGGATCTGCCATGGGCGAGGAGGTTCAAATTGGCGCAACTGCCGTCGGAATTAAAGCAAAAGACGGCGTTGTTCTAGCGGCTGAGAAGAGGGTGTCGTATGGCTTCTATACGTTAAGCTCTGCGGGAAAGAAAGTATTTATCATAAATGATAAACTTGCTATTGCCTCTGCCGGCATTATAGCCGACATGCAGACGTTGGCAAGGATTTTAAAACTCAACGTCATGTCATATGAGCTTGAGGTGAGAAAGAAACCCACCGTACGAGCTATGGCAAAACTTCTCTCAATTATTATGTTTAGCCGCCGTCTTTTACCATTCTATGCAGAAGTACTTGTGGGAGGCGTGGACGAGGAAGGCCCCCATTTAATTGTTATGGATCCCTTGGGGAGTCTTATCGAAGATAACTACGCCGCGCTTGGCACTGGGGCTAAACTTGCAGTGTCTCTGTTAGACGCCACATACCGGCCTGATATATCTCTTCAAGAAGCTAAAAAGCTGGCGGTACAAGCAATTAAGGCGGCTATTGAGAGAGATCCCGTGTCCGGCGGCGGCATAGACCTAGCTGTTGTAGATAACAACGGCGCAAGAGAAGAAGAAGTAAAAATACAGATGGTTATTTAGATTACTTCGCTTTTAGTTTTGAAATTTTATTTATCAATATGGGGACTATCTTGTAGAGGTCTTCTACTACTCCGTAGTCTGCGTTTTGGAATATAGGCGCCGACGGGTCGTTATTTATTGCTGCTATAATTCTGCTGTCTAATATCCCAGCTATGTGCTGTGGTTGGCCAGATATTCCAATTGCCAGATATAACTTAGGTTTAACCTTCTTCCCGGAGAGGCCAACCCAGTGCTCCTCTGGCAACCATTTTAGGTCTGCTGCGATAGGACGGGAACAACCTACTTGCCCCCCGAGCACCTTAGCAAGTTCAAACGCCATCTGGAGATCTTCCTTCTTCTTAAATCCTCTGCCTACAGACACTATGATCTCGGCCTCTTCTAATTTTACGGCGCCTCTGGGCTTTTCCTCTACAGAGAGTATCTTAACCTTTGGCGCTATCGCGACCTCTTCTACTCTCTCTACTATGCTCTGGACAGTAGGGGGCTCGCCTTGGAATCTCCCAAGGGCTATAGAGACGACAGCAGGAAGTTGCGCCTCTACCGTAGCCACCGCCTTATTGCCAAAGACGTATCTCTCCGCTTTTATAACTCCGCCCTCAGCTCTCAAAGACAACACATCAGTTAAAAACTCGGCGCCGAGTCTTTGTGCAATTAAGCCTCCGACAGTTCTGGCGTTTTTTGTAGATGGCAACATAACGAGGTCATGCCCTGGGAAGGCTTTGATAACAGCCTCAGCTACGGCGTCTGGCGACTTGGGGTCTATCTCAGCCACTAGGATTCTGTGTGCCTTTCCAGCTAATGCTTCTGCCTCTTTCTGACTGAATACTAAAGCGGTGATCTCGCCACCTAATGTAGATGCGGCATAGAGAAGCTCTTTATTTGGATATACGACAAGTGTTTTCATATTACTCCCTCCTGGCGTAAGTATTGTATAAGCTTTTCTGCCTTCTCCTCTGGAGTGCCATCTTTAATAATAATCTTTTTCCTCTGTATGACAAGTGGTCTGTAAGACGCTGAAATTTTCGGAGTAATATCAATTCCTAAGTCGGCAAGCGTTAATTTATTAATCGGCTTCTTCATAGCAGCTCTGATAGCTAGAAGCGTTGGTATCCTCGGCTGATTTATCTCCCTTGTTACAGATACCACGACAGGTAACGGCGCTTCTACCACCTCTACATGGTCTTCTAAGTCTCTCTTTGCCACTACTCTGCCGCCTTCTATCTTAAGCTCTCTTACATATGTCACTACAGGCCAACCCAACTCCGCCGCTACTCTCGCCGGAATTTGGCCAGTAAAGTTGTCTACGGTGGCCTCGCCCGCTAATACAATATCTGCACCAACTTTCTTTATCACAGCAGCTATGGCCTTAGCGGTAGCAGTGTGGCTAGCGTTTAGTAGTTTCTCGTCTACAACTAGGTAGACTTCATCTAAGCCCATTGCAAGAGCCTCTCTCAAGACGTTTTCTGCTTCCTGTATTTTTTTCTGTAGGGGGCCCCATTTTACTACGGTGACACCATATGCTTTATCTTGGCCTTTGAGTTTGACGGCTTCTTCAATAGCGTTCCTATCTATATCGCTTATCTTAAATGGCGTCTCTTCTATTACAACAGTATCTCTAACTCTCAGCTGGCCGGTGTCTAACGCCGTTTTGACTAACACGGCAACTTTCATAAGGCAGTTAATTCCACTTGTTTTTAAATTGTGACTTAAGCTATGTAACTAACCTCTTTCTTCAATTGGCACAATATCTAAGCCCTACTTGTCCCATATATCTCTTGGTGGGTCTTATGAAGCAGTCTAGTCACTTGTATAACAACCCCAGAGATCGCAAAAACAAGCATAGTATACTTCTAACGCGACTTTTACAAATTAGGGTGTGGGCGCTATGCCTGCCACCTTAGGATACGGCCTGGCCTCCCAGACGGCTCTCAGTCCACATATATACCTGGTAAATCTCTCAACGCCTATTCCGAAGCCGGCCGTCTTAAGTGGGTAGAGCTCCTTGAGCATCTGAAGAAACCACTCGTACTTCCTGGGGTCCTCCCCGCCCTCTCTTATCCTCGCCATGACACGCTTCGGCTCGTACTCCCTCTCAGCGCCGCTTATCGCCTCGCCAAAGCCCTCGGGATATAACATGTCAAAGTCGCGCAGAACCCCGGGTCTCTGCGGATCCTCCCGGTCGTAGAAGCCCCTGCTCCCCCTGGGGTAGTCGTAAACGAAGAAGGGCTGGGCGTGTAGGCCAGACATGAGCTTCTCGCACTCCCATGTCAGCTCCGACCTGGGGTCATTTCTACAGCCGTAGGAGTTGACTATCTTGATCGCTTCGCTGTGGGGGTACCGCTTGAAGGGCGGCTTGAACTCGGGAAGGCTCCTGCCGAGGACGTCCTCGAGCTGCTTGCCATACTCCTCCCTGACCCTCTTCACCACATAGGCCACGAGGCCCTCCGCCAACTCCATGGCCTGTCCGTAGTCCGCGCCGTACATCTCTATATCCACCTGGAAGAACTCCACTAGGTGGCGGCCTGTGTAGATGCTGTCGGGGGGCTCGAGCCTCAGGTTGGGGCTCACGAAGTATATCTTGCCTAGAGAGGCCGCCATGTACTGCTTGTAGAGGATGGCCGAGGACATGACCTTGTACTCATGGCCGTAGAAGTCAATAGACGCTTGCTTAGCGCCGCGGATGCCGGGATCTGTCACAGGGCCCACGATTGGAGGCAGAACCTCCACAAAGCCCCTTCCGTCTAAGTACTCCCGAATCGCTTTGACAATAGCCGCCTGCACCCTGAAGACCAACTTGTACTTCTCCGACTGGGCCCACCGCCAGGAATATCGAAGCCATTCCTCGACGGTCTTTCTGTACGTTTCTCTGTCGGCTACCAATTTTTCAAATTCTAACACAGCCGGGTGGTATCTAGGTTCTTTGTAATCCATAAGGCGCAGTAAGAATCAGTACTTGACAATATCTCGTACAACATACCTTCATGCCTGGGTTTTCTAAGTCTATATAACATAAAACTCCCTGGTAAATTGTTAATTTATTCATTGAAAACCTCGATTTCTCTGCACTATGTGCCAGCAGCTCTGGGTATGTATATTTAAATTCTTGCCTATAACGTTCTCTATGGAGCTTGCTGTTGTTTCTGTACTAGGAGCCGACAGAGTGGGCATCGTAGCAGGGATTGCGAGTGTTTTAGCACGCCACAACGTCAATATAATCGACATCTCCCAGACGGTGGTGAGAGACATCTTCTCTATGGTAATGGTGGTAGACATGTCTAAGGCGGATATCGATATTGCCCAGCTCAGGAAGGAGCTCGAGGAAGAGGGGAGGAGGCTCGGGGTGATGGTGGGGGTCTATCACATTGACGTGTTTAGGTACATGCAGAGGATATGAGGTTCGATCCTTCGGAGATCGGCGAGGTCCTCGAGATGCTCCTATTCCGCGAGCTGGATATCCGCGCCGTCACGCTCAGCGTAAACACGCTACCGGCCATACGGCCCACCGTGGGAGATACCCTGGCGGCGCTGGAGGAGACGCTGGAGCCCCTCTTGAAGAGGCTTAGACCTGCGGTGGAGCGGGTGGCCTCTAGACTCGGCGTGAAGATCGTCACAGTGCGGCTCGCCGTGTCGCCCATCTCCATAATGCTGGAGCCCATCGGGAAGGCGGAGGCCGCCGTGGAGATAGCGAAGCACCTAGACGGTCTGGCGGAGAAACACGGCGTAGACATGGTGGGAGGCTTCTCAGCCTTTGTACACGCCGGCGTCTCAAGGGGAGACGCCGCCCTCATGGAGGCCCTCCCCGAGGCGCTGAACTCCACGAGGAGGCTCGCCGGCTTCCTCAACGTGGCCTCCACCGCCACCGGGGTGAACATGGACGCGGTTAGAGCCGCCGCCGAGGCGGTCCTCAAGATGGAGCCCCACGCCGCGGCGCGGTTCGCCGCAACCGCCAACATGCCTGAGGACGTCCCCTTCATGCCCGGCGCCTACCACGGTCTCGGCCTCCCAGACGCGGTGGTGAACATAGCGGTTAGCGGCCCCGGCGTCATAGAGGCGGTGGTGCGGAACATGCCCAACGCCGACGTGAGAACTCTACACGACGCCATCAAGAGAGCCGCCTTCAAGATCACGCGCCTCGGCGAGCTCGTGGGGCGGGAGGTGGCCAAAGAGCTGGGGGTCCCCTTCGGCTCGGTAGACCTCAGCGTGGCCCCCTCCCCCAAGGTGGGAGACTCCGTAGCCGCCATACTAGAGGCGGTGGGCCTCCCCAGGGTGGGCGCGCCGGGAACCCTCTTCGCCCTCGCCCTCTTCGTAGACGCCGTCAAGAAGGGCGGTGCCATGGCCACCTCCACCATAGGCGGCCTCAGCGGGGCCTTTATCCCAGTGAGCGAAGACGTCGTCATGGCCGAAGCCGCCAGAGAGGGAGCCCTCACCTTCGATACCCTCAAGTCCACCCTCGCCGTCTGCAATACCGGCATAGACATGGCAGGCATACCCGGCGATGCGCCGCCAGACGCCGTGGCGGCCCTGATAGCAGACGTCATGGCCGTGGCGGTAGCCCTAGACAAGGCGCTTGGAGTCAGGCTTGTCCCAATCCCCGGCGCGAAGCCGGGAGACGTCTACGACCTAGGCGGCCTCTACGGCAGAGTAGTGGTGATGGACCTGGGGAAATACAGAGACATCCCCCTCGCCAGAAGAAAAGGAACCGCCCCGCCGGCCGTAGAAAGGCTCAAAAAAGGCTAGTGGGTTTCGATATACAGACCGGCTGGTACCCCATACTGACACGAGCCAGAGCTGTACTTGAACTTGCTTGTGGCTATGTACACATATTCGCGGACGTTATAATCATTGGGGACGCCCGGGTGGTCTCCGTAGTTTGTTACCCAGCCGTCTATATAGATGAATGGCCCGCTGGCGCTTAACGAGACGTCGAAGCCGCTTAATAGCACGCGGCAAGCTGTGCTAGCCGTGCCGCGGGTGATAGCCCCGCATGCGGCATCTGACAGTATAGCGCCGACTGGCAACCCCACTTCAAAATCTGCCCCACAGGTGTCAAATGTCCTGAATATGTCTGCGAACTCTGCCGTCTCGCCCGGAGATAAGAAAGTATCTACGAGAGCCCCGCTTGTGGTGCCAACAAGAGTCAGCGTATTTCCGTCGAAAAACCTCGACATGATCTCTGAGGGATAGCTATATTCAAAGCCGCCATCGAGGTACTTAGATGACCCTAGATAGTACGTCCGCACCTCCGAGACGTAGTTTGTTATCTTATCGCCGAGATATTCACACCCCATAATGGCGGCACAATAGTATACTTGATAGCCCTCAGAGACCACTCTTCCCCAAAGCCATATCCACCCCTTCTCTCTGGATCTAAAGTGAGACTGGCACTATATACAGCTCTGTCTCCCCAACTAAATACGTTGCCCTTCCATATTGTTACGCTAGGCAGGATATTGTTCTTCAGCTTTTCTGCGAGGTTATCCCCAAATCCAAACGTTGGGTAGATGCCGAATTGTACATCTGTCCTAACGGCGCGAAACGATATCGCGATCGTGCCGCTGTAGGTATATTTGTTATATGCAACAACGGCAGGTATCTTCATATAGAGCTTACCATCCGCTGTTTTGAAGTAGGTGGATGGATACAGCCTTGCCAAGTCTTCAGTAGCGACTCTGTAGATTAACACCTCGGAAATATACTCAAGGGTGGGCTCCGGAGTTGCTACATATGCAGCTACTGTACCTGTAGGTATCAAGGGGGGAGGTTTCTGTGTTTTCTCCACCTTAACCACGTTGCGCGCCCCCCTCTCCATATGTATCGTGTATATGTTTACCATCTCTATGTCAGCTGGACTTATGTCGATGTTGTCTATCACCAGGTAGATCGGCTTGTGCGAGGTCTTGTTGACAACGGCTACCGTGATGAAGAGGACGGTTCTGAAGTCCTTCACGTCGCCTCTCCTCCACTCGGCCCAGCGCCTCGCCCACTCCCTAAGCTTAGCAACCGGTATGTAGATGGAGCCGCCTCTGGCGGTGCCGTTGAAAAACACCACCCTAGACTCGTTGCGGCTGGGCGGGTCGATCCCATACACCAGAGCCACCACCGACACGTCGCCCCTCTGGAGAAGGTAGTCGGCGGGCTTTCCTCCGTCGTACAGCTTAAGCCTAATGTGCACGCCGGGCGGATCTCCAACCGTCGACGATATGACAAACGTGGCTACCAACGCCGCGGCGAGAATGCCGATGAGCCAGACCTTCCTCATATAAAACAAAAAAAACAGTTTATAAATTTTTTTGCACCAGAGCTATGTAGAAGGCTTCGCTTTTGTGTATGTGGGGGAAGGTTCTTCCTCCTGGGCCGCCTCTGTAGGCTGGGGCGAGGTCTGGGTGTGGTTTTTCGGCTTTTGCTGGGGCGCTGGCCACGACCTCTTCGCCTTCTTGGGGCATTATGCTACATACGGCGTATACCACCTTTTCGGCCAAGGAGAGGGCGTTGGCTAGGAGCTCTCTCTGGAGTGTGCCGTATCTGGGGGCCTCCTCTACCCTTGGGTATATCTTGACGGCCGGCTCCTTGGTGAAGGCGCCGCTTGAGGTGCAGGGCGCGTCTAGGAGGGCTTTGTCGAACCTCCTCGTCTTTAGCCTTCTAGAGTCCGCCCGTACGACCTCTACGGCGTCGCCGGCGCCCAGGGCCTTGAGGAGGTGCTTCATCCTGGCCACCCTCTTTGCGGAGAAGTCGGCCGCCACCACCTTGGCCCGGCCCTCCGCCAGCTGGACTATTAGGCTGGTCTTCATGCCGGGGGCGGCGGCTAGGTCCAGTATCTTTTCGCCGGGGGCGGGGTCGAGGGAGAGCACGGCGTATATCGAGGCTAGGTCCTGGGGGACCGCGGCGAAGGTCCTCACGGCGGTTAGGTACTGGACGGGCCTCTTGGCCTTCTTGAGGAGGAGGGCGAAGGGTATCCTGGGGTGGGGCTCCACCTCGGCCTCCCGCTCCAGCATCTTCAGCGCCTTGTCCACGTCTGTCTTTAGGGTGTTTACCCTGAGCCAGATCCAGGTGTTGTTTCCGGCGTCTAGTATCCTCTCGACCTCCTCCGGGGGGAGGTTGGCAAGTAGAGTCTCCACTATCGCCGGGTGGTAGCTGTATTTCACCGACAGGTAGCGGGGGAGGTCGCCCCTGAGGGTCTCAAGGGAGGCCAGCGCCTCCTCGGGCCTCGCCCTGGCCCTCTTTAGGACCCGCCTCCTGTATCTCTCCACGAGGTCTCTGTTGTAGAGGAGCTTGTCTGCGCGGTACACGAACCAGGTCCGCGCCACGGCTTTCGCGCTTGTGGAGCCCAGAAGCGCCGAGGCTAAGTGGCGGAGGAGGTAGTAGTGCCTAACCGCGTCGAAGGAGGCGTCGTAGAAGACCTTGAAGCTGTCTAGTCTCCTCCACCTCTGCTTCACCTTCTGGAAGGCGTAGTCCAGCGTGAGTCCGTTTTTTGTGACCTCGTATAGCACCCTGGCAATGAAGGCAACTAGCTCGTCAGCTGTCCAGGTCACGTTAGGAAGAGCAGCTCCGCCTCTAGCTTGGCTAGATCTACCACGGCCACCGTGGAGCGGCCGGTGAGACACCCACAGACCTCCCCTGGGTTGACCACCAGCGTCTTGCCGCGCCTCTCTATGGCGGCTTGGTGGGTGTGGCCATAGATCACCACGTCGTACAGCCCCGACTCGACCAAGGCCTTCAGCAGGACCGAAGATGCGCCGTGGTAGAGGGCGATCCTCCTCCCCCCGGTCTCCAGCTCCGCTGCCTCGCCCACTATCTCAACGCCGTATTTCCTCGCCACTTCCATGAAGTAGAGCCTCTCCCCCTCGTTGTTGCCCCAGACCCCAACTACCCTCACGCCTTCTCCCAGGGCCTCTCTGAGGGCACGGGCTGAGAAAGGCGCGACCCAATCGCCAGCGTGGAGGACTAGCCTAATCTCTCTCTTTTTAAACTCCTCAGCCGCCTTTTTAATTGCCCAAATGTTGTCGTGACTGTCTGACAAAACGCCGATTAGCACGAGAGATCGAAACAGACAGTATAAAAGTGTTTTAATTTAGTCTACTTGTACTCCTAGGACTTTTTGGAAAAACTCTATCGCCTCCTCTCTTGTCACTAGTTGACGCTTGCCTACTTTCCCCCTTCTACGTCTCCTTAGCTGTACTCTTAAGCCTGGCTTAGCTAGCTTTACACAGACGTCCATACCCCAGATGCCGACCGCCGGGTCGTACTTTACGCCTGGTAAAAGGATGTGTTCTTTTATGCCAAAACAAACGTTGCCCCTGTTGTCGAAGCTCGACCGCTTTATTCTATTGTTAATAGCTTGTAATGCGCGCATTAGGAATTCCACCGCTTTATCTCTTCTCAATGTTACCGCAACGCCGATAGGTTCGCCTTTTTTTATGCCGAAGTCTTTTATAGTACGTTTTGCTCTTCTCTTGGATGGCTCAGCTCCTGTCAGTTCCTTAAGCAAACTGGCGGCTTTTTCTAATTTCTCGCCTCCTGTTCCAACGCCTATATTTACTACAACCTTCTCAATAAAAATCCTCTGCATAGGGTGTTCTTTCACTAACACCAACTCCCTCCAATTCGGCATCGAAGGTAGAGCTTCGCTAGATTTAATAAATTTTTTCTAGAAGACAAGTGGAATCTCCTTCCCGGGGACTCGGGCGGTTGTCTCCACCGGCTTAAATATCGCTTCTATGTTTTTCTCTATGAGAAACGCATATTTAGAGGCGTGTTCCTGTAGTCTTGTCGTGTCTATCTGGGTCTCCGCTAGTTTAGCCACGGCGTTTATAAGCTTGAGAGCTGCTCCTACGTCTGGCCCAACGCGGCCTACTAGATCGTTTAAAATTAGCATAACGTCGCGGTGTGTCGAAATCTTGCCGCTGTCTACAAGTCTTTTTATTGCGGTGAGCAGCTTGGATTCTGCAATTAACAAAGCTCCGTCTATACCACGGCCTAATACAGCGTCTAAATAAGCACCTTCTAGCCCAGTCACGGTGGCCTCTTTTATAGGCTCAAAACCGTATTGTCTAAACTTTTCGACTAGGTTTTCCTCAGTGACGAAATAAACAGCGTCGCTTTCTTTTTCGCCTACGGCAGGCATGGCCGAGAGACAGACGGCCAGTTTTATCTTGTTTTCCTCTGCCCAGTCTAATACCCTGCGTATGAACTCGGCGTATATCTGCGGAGGGATTGGGACATGTTGTCGAATGGCCACAATACCAGCTTGTCTAGAGTAGAAGATTCTATATGGTAACTTCGCAGCGCCGTTTACAACGGCAATAACAGGCGGCATTTCTGTTATCCTAATAGCGCCGATCTCCTCCATAGATAGCGCATCTATTAGATACTCCACGGCAACTACACCAGCGAGAGAAGGTTCGGGACATGCCATAACTAGGATATTTTTCTTGTCTCTAGGCAAGCTACTCATTTTTACCTCAAGCCGCATGCACATGTCCGGTGCCTATTATATAAATATTTCCCGCTCCTCAGTCTCTACACGCGACAATCCCAAGAGTAGCATGAGAACGTAATCTTAAAGGAGTTTTTTAATACAACTTCCGCATGTTAATAACGGCGATCTAAGCCAGGTTTCCATAGTCCACCCCTGGCTTTTAAATGTACCTTTTTTGCGCTGCTAAATATTAGGTTTAGGCTAAAGTTTTTAAAAAGATTGTAAAATAGTCGTTGTTATGCCGAAAGCGTTGGCTTTCCACGGACGCGGAAGTTCTCCAGAGAATATCTTGTGGTTAATACAACCTCTACAGGAGACCGGACATGAGGTCGTGGCGCCTCAGATTAGGGACGTAGAAGACGGCTATGAGACTGGTCTTAAGGAGTTGCCTGTAGCCATAGCAGCTGGCCACAGCATGGGCGGAACTGTGGCATTACTTCTTGCAGCTAAGAATCCTGGCGCCGTCGGATGTGTAGTAGCTATCGCGGCGCCTGTAGACAGAAGGCTGCAACTTCAGTATATGCTTCAGTCTGGAGACCCCTACCTGAATAAACTAGCAAACGAATTAGCTGCACTGGGAAATAAGCTTGAACAAACATCTCCTTCGCGTTTTATAGGTAGCGGTATGCCGCCTGTACTTTATATAAGGGGGACAAAAGACCGTGTAGTCCCTAGAACGCAAATAGATATCTTAGCCGGTCTCTCAGACAAGTTCAACTTCCCTTTGGAAGTTGTGGAGATCGAAAACATGGGACATAGCCCTCAAACACCTGAACATCAAAAAGCCATAGCAGACGCGATAAAACGCTTTATAGCACATTGTTCACAAGATAGAAGAAAGTGACAATCTCGCTCACGCCGTCGTGGGTATCCAAGATACTTCGGAGTCGTCGGGCGCAGGGCTAGGCGACTACAACCCTTCTTGAAGGGTAAAGCCTCTTTGATCTGCACAGTCTATACATCTACCGTATGGAAATACGGACAACGACCTCTCCCGCCCTGAAAGACGAGACTTTCCCCCGTAAAGGTGGACCGGCCGGGATTCGAACCCGGGATCTCCCGCACGCCAAGCGGGCATCCTTCCGCTAGACTACCGGCCCTTGTTTCTTGATTTTCTTACTTTATAAGCTTTATAGCGTTCTATGGTCACACGTCTTTTAGAGCGTATTTACGACTAAATCTAAACCTATCTATTTGTACTTTGTACACAGTACGTCGGGAATTCGCTGGTAGGTACTGCATCACTAGTGTTTTTTCTCATATCACATAGAGAAATGAAATAAGTTTAGGTTAGATTGGTAAAAATTTTTAAATAATTTATAACTTTAAGGCTCTCTTAGCCATCTACGTGAACTAAACAGAGACAGCGAAGATAGGGGTGTCGCCGAGATCTACGCTGGGTATACCGAGGACGTTGTATAGGATACATAAAATGAAGACGCCGTAAACATCCGAAATCGCCGACAACAGTAGAGAGATTCAGTGAAGCTAGCGGAATATGGGATATGGCAGTATGTCGTAGATAAGAACGACACGTCAAAGACATTAATATGCAACGAAATTCACAGAAACGGTGGAGTACTCAGAGAGACTCCACAAGCAATTCAATAATAAACATAACCAAAACATAACTACATTGGATATAAGACTCCACTGCCAACAAAAATCGAGTCTTACTACGTTACGACAAACCGACCATTAACCTCGGAAAGGGGTAACGCCCGAGACCTCATAGTGCGGATTCTGCACAAGCGGATAGACAGTTTGTTAACAAATATTTTAAATTGATGTACTAATTCATTATATAAAAATAATCATAGATTATTTACAAATTCTGCTAATAGATACATTACGATTGCGCCCATGATCATACCACGTCCGCCGTATTTATTAATACCGGAAAAGTATAGAAATGCACCAATTAGCCCCAATATTACAGATAACGTCTTTGCCATAGAGGCTATATGTATCTTCAAGATATCTTTTAGATTTTGAAGAAAATTATCAACAGACGATAAGATACTATCTATTGTCTTATATATTTTTACGAAAGGGTCTGTTGCATTAGAAATTGCAAATGTTAACGAAACGAGGAGCAACATCACAATAGCAATTTTCACAATAATAATTACTACCCTTAAAAACCAACTGTCGGCTTTACGCAACAATGTACGGCCCGCGCTCCCGCCCTAAAGGGCAAGGTTTTCAGTTGTAACCTAGAGGACTTCTAACGTTTTTACGCCAACGCTTAGTTTAATTCTTATCTTCTTTGCATTTAAGCTGTTGGGGTGGTACCCGTCCTCGTCGTATATCACAGTGCCGTCATCTTGGACGTATTTATTGGGCTTTGCTATAGTCATCATGTGTCTAAAGAGTCGTGTGCCAATCTGTATCGTGTCTTTATACCTACTAGTACATATATGTGCAGGCGCCTTCACCATCTCCGCTATCCTCTCTGCCGCCTTTAAACTACCATATACACTATGGCCTTCGATTTTGTAGCCCATAGCCTTTAGCCTTTCTAAGTTAGACTCAGAGATGTCTAACTCGTTTATATTTACAAAACTTATGTATGGCACAAGGGCGTTCACAGCTTCAGCAATCTGTTGTTCAAAGCCCGGCAACGCTGGCACCTCCGCACCAATAGTTTTACCAGATGCGACCAACGCCTTTACATATTTTTCTCTGCCCTGAAGTTGCTTAACGGATGTGATGTGTATCCGCACCTCATCTACTCTACTTGACGCTATAATTCCAACTCTCTTTCCATCGAGATTTAGTATGTGTGTATACATGTGGATATGGAAATCCTCGCCAAACTCCCTCTTTAAGAGGTCTGCAACTATCTTAACACGTTCAGCAACAACTGACGGATCTCCGCCAGTTATCGCCGCGCCTTCTGAAGAGTATTCAGCCACCACCTTTGGTATATCCTCTATTTTATCCACGGGGATGTCGTTGACATATATTACGTCTTTTCCAAACCTCTCCTTACTAACAGGACAATAGAAACAGCTAAGGGGGCACAAACCTGTTATAAATATAACACTTTTAGCGCCTAGTAAACAGAGCTCGCAGCCTCTGGCAAATTCTCCACGAAACACCCTGTTGTAATACACGGTCTATAAACGGATTTTTATTTAAATACACACTGATAAACTTATGGCAGAAGAAGAGAAAACTGTAGAGCGCGCCCACGTAGAGGAACGCGGCGGTAGGCAAGTATTAGTTCTAAGATGGAATACCGGTAAGACGTCAGCAGGCCGTCTCTTCGGCAGATATGGCGTGGGGGGAAGGCCAGATTTCTTTAGGCTGTTATTTGGAGCCATTGCTGGCTCATTAAAGGAGAAGTTCGGCCCCCAGGGGGACGAGATATTTAATAAGATTAGAGACTCAAGCGAATTTAGGAAAAGTAGTAGGGAGATTTTTGACGCTTTGAAAGATTGGTTTTTCAACGAACTTGCGCCAAAGTATGGGTTAGACAAAGGCGATATTTTTATGATAATTACAGAAATAGAGTTAGATATAACGACGGGAGAGTTGAAATGGCATAAGGACAGAACAGAATTCTACTACTGGGTGAGAAGCGACAGATGCCACCAGGTATCGGTGCCAAAAGAGTGCCAAGAGCTGGCCGAAGAAAATACAAAACTAAAGCAAGAAATAGAGCAACTACGCAGAGAGCTAATGCAGATAAAAGAGAGATTGGCCAGTATATTAAAATAGCTATGGTTTTTCTAAACCGGTGGTCACAGCCTCGCCTATTCTTCTAATGCCCTCCTCAATTCTCTCAGGAGTTTCGGTTACAAAGGATATACGCACTGCGGCTCTATATATTCCACTAAAATATGACCCAGGCACTACTGCCACGCCGTACTTCTCCAGTAGTTTTTTGGCAAACTCTTCACCATCGTAGATATATCTAGAAAGGTCGACGAATATAAACATAGAGCCCGAAGGTACAATAAATCTAGCCTCTGGCACATATCTTCTCAACGCCGAAACAGCGATATCTCTTTTATGGCGGTATATCTCAACAACTTCTCTGATATACTTCATTCTGACTTCAGAACGTAAATATATAGACACTAATCTCTGTGCAAAAGACGGGGGGCAATATACCATTTCTTCATTCATTAGCTTTATTTTCGGTATTACCTCTGGGGGGCCGTATACATAGCCTAATCTCCATCCAGGTATAGCCGGGTCCTTAGAAAATGTATTTATCGAAATTGTATGTTCAGGCGCGAATTTGTAGATGTAGACATGATGCCCCTCATATATTAATGTCTTATAAGCCTCGTCTGTAATAATCCAAAAATCGTAGTCTCTTGCCAAGTCTGCAATAGCTTTTGCAATATCTTCTCTTAGAACTCTGCCTGTTGGATTATCTGGGGAGACTAAGATAACGGCCTTAGTTCTCCTACCAATTGCAGACTTCAGCACCTCAGGCTCCGGCTGAAAGCCGTTTTCAAGAGTTGTCCTAACCGGTTTTACGGTGGCGCCGAAGTACTCAATAAGAGGTCTGTAGCCGAAGTATGTCGGATCTGTCACAACGACCTCATCCCCTGGCTCTAACAGCGTGGCAAGCGTTGAAAACATAGCGGCTTGACCGCCCGCGGTTAACACAATTTGCTCCGGAGGAATATCGAGCCCTCCTAGCCTCTTCAAATCCTCGGAAATCGCTTGCCTAACCTCGTAGATGCCTTGAGAAGGCGTATAACCATAGAGTTCCATAGAATCTATTTTGAGAAGCTCTCTCATTACTTCTCTCACCTCTCGAGGAGGGGGAATACTAGGCTGGCCTGTAGACAACAGAATCACGTCTCGGTTCTCTCTTTTTAGTCTCTCACGTAACTCGTCGATCTTCCGAGTTGGCGACTCCCTTAACGCGGAAATCCTAGGCGAAAACCCCCTCATTGAGAGAGGTAAAGAGAGTCGTATATATATGTTTACGTGTACGTTTTTTGTAAAGGGGGTATAAAACTTTGGCCATAGCTTAAGCCATGGAACAGATTATCATACCTATTTCTGAAGATGAGCTAGAAAAAATAACAAGAATATGTAAAAAATATGGATTTGAAACACTTGACGACTGCATAAATATGGCGTTAGCACAACTTATTTACATTTACAAAGGGTAAACTTAGTGGGTTGGAAATTTTTCTTAACTACTTAGTATTCTCGAAACCAAAAATCTAACAGTCCCTAGGTATTGCCTACCTGTCTTAGCCTAGGTAGTATGCCTTGTTAACAAAAGGTGCAGATAGAAAAGGTGATATCTAAATACCTGCTGATACCGTGGACAAAACTCGCCGTGGAGAAGTCATTTTTTGTAAGAGTGTTCTTGATTTTATTATTTATCAATTTATACGAACCTTGTTGTGTGGTATACCGGCAGGCTCTGGCTGAGCGGTGTTGTGGCTTTAGCGTGTAATCCTGCACAAACACGGAGGTGGTCGTAAAATTTATATTCCATAGTACACAGCTTTTTTCAATGTCTGAGAAGCAGAAAGCTGTAGCCGCACAGGAGAGAGTTACAATTTCTAAACGAGATCCTTGGGCATTAAAGAAATGGTTCAGCGTATATGCGCCTTCGTATCTTGGTGGAGTATTTTTAGCAGAAGTACCAGCCTCAGAACCTCAGAAGCTGTTGTTAAGAACTCTTGAAGTTTCGCTTTTTGACATCACCAAGGACTTGTCGCATCTACCTATTAAATTGAGGTTTCAGATACATAAAGTCGATGGCTTAAAGGCCATTACTAGATTTAAAGGGTTAGAGCTTACAAGAGATTATATAAGATCTCTTGTAAGAAAAGGCACAAGTAAAGTATCAGCCATTGTAGAAGTAAAGACAAAAGATGGGTGGGTTATGAGAATTGCGGTATTGGCAATAACCACACATAGGATAGGCTCTGCCCAAAAGTCGGCAATGAGAAAGAGAATGTTTGATGTATTGACTAGGAAAGCCTCTGAAATGGACATAGGCCAATTCCTAAAGGAGGTGCTTGAAGGCTTACTTACGGCTGATCTCTTTGTGGCAGGAAAGAAAATTGCCCCGCTGAGAAAGGTTGAGATAGCTAAGATAAAGGTGTTAAAATACCCGCCAGAGGAGGAGCAAACCACGGTAAAAGAATTAACAACAGAAACAGTAGCCGCTTCTTAACTACCACGGCCTTTTGCACCCTGGATAAATTTATACACCGTGTTGTGTTTCTTACCTTCGATTAACATCTCTACCGCACGTCTTGCTATTTCAACATCCTCCATCTTGCCTAAGATAGCCACGTAGTTGTCTCCCACTACCATATGTACCTCTGCTAGATACTCGATCGTGCGCCTTGCGCGACCTTCTTCACCAATTATCCTGCCTTTAATACGTCTCAAGTGATTTGGTTTATCTGTGTACTCTTTTAGATCTATTACGACGAGTGTATATTCATCGTTCTCTAACTCAAGTGCTTGCTCTGGCGTGAATCCAAGCGCTATGGCTTTAATCATCTCCCTTAGTTTAAGCACGGAATCCACTGTTACATCGGGGCCTGGCTTTACTTTGATATAGAGCTCTTTCTCGTCTAATTCTACCCTAGCTCCAAATCTGCCATCTACAAGTTTCACAAACTCTCTCGCCGCTTTTATCCTCTTTTTTTCAATCGGCTGTAGTATTTCTCCTCTTAAGTAATCTGATGCCACACTATAATTAGGCAAGAAATTTAAATTCGTTTACAAAGATTCACGTGAGACGTTTTAAGACTGAGAAAGATAGCGATTATTTCAAAATTGTAGATGATGCCATAAATGCCTACACATGGGCTGCTATAGTTAAATTACAGGAGAGGAAAGTTATCGATGATGTGCTAGGCGCCATAGGTCAGGGAAAGGAAGCAAAGATAATACTAGCAAAAAGAGGAGAGTCATACGCTGTTTTAAAGGTGTTTTATCCTATCTTAATAAGATTTGTAAAGAGTAGATACGGCTATATCTTGGGAGATCCAAGATTTAGAAGACTAAAGATAAGCGACCAGTTGCACTTGGTAGAAACGTGGTGTAGGAAAGAGTTTGGAAATTTATCAAGGGCATATTCCGCTGGAGTTAAAACGCCAAAGCCGTACGGCTTCTATAGAAATGTTATGGCAATGGAATTTGTTGGCATTGATAAAACTCCCGCCCCTCTTTTAGCAGATGTGGGATTAGAAAATCTTGAAGATCCAGACCACGTATTCTACGAAGTTGTGAAAAATCTTGAGAAAACATATATATTTGCAGGACTTGTACACAGCGACTTAAGTCCATTTAATATATTATACGACGGGAAAGATCCGTGGATTATTGACTGGGGCTCTGCTGTCAGACGCGGACATCCAAAAGAACTCGAATACCTCAGACGCGACGTGGAGAGAGTCTTGGAGTTTTTTGAGACTCCACTTCCTCCAGAGGATCTCTTTAAGAGACTTGTAGAGAGGGGCGCTTGGCGAGGTTCTATTGATATAGATGAGGAGGGGTGGTTGTTAATAGGGGGAAAGAGAATCTTAGATTAAGGACATACCTCTTAAAAATGCCTTTCTATTATTTTCATCTAAAGATGGCGGCATAGAGAGGCCAAGCAATTTAGAGACAAAGCCTAACATTACGGAATTCTCATATAAGACAGAGCCTAGCTCTAGAGCTATGTCATAACAAGGCACGATGTATGTTTTTATGCCAGATCTCCTAATTGCGTCTAATGTGTCATTTAAGTTATACCATTTCCCAGGCGGCTGAATTATTCTCTTATTGACAACTAGTATGCCATTTGGTTTAAGATAACGATATGCCCTAAGCGCCTCGAGGGCCTCAAGCGCTATGACAAAATCTGCGCCACCCTCCTCAACTATTGGGGCGTACACCTCTCTGCCTATTCTCACATGAACTTCCACAGAACCGCCACGTTGACTCATGCCGTGTACTTCAGCAATTCTCACGTCGTAGCCTTCTGCCATTGCCGCCTCGCCTAACCATCTCGCCAAAGTTAATACTCCCTGTCCACCGACTCCTACAATAACTATGCCTGTTTCCATATCTCTAGCCAAATTTCTTTTCTGCCTTCAAGTTTAAAGGCGTTAAACGGACATACTTCCGCACATACACCACAACCTACACATAACGCAGGGTCGACATACGCTTTCCCGTCCGGTCTTTTCGAAATAGCGCTACATTTTAATAAATTATAGCATAAACCACATGATTTACATTTCTCTAAGTCAACTTGATACTTAGGTATCTGAACTCCCAACCTTCTAGCCTTACGAATGGCCATTAATACGCAAGGCCTCCTAGAGATGACAACAGCGGGCTTGCCGTTTTTTACAATCTCCACAGCCTTTTTAACAATCTCTATAGATCTCTTAACGTCAACGGGGTCTATGACAAAAGTAGGCAAACCCAGCGCCTCTGTTATCTTTTCAGCCGGTAAAAATCTACTGGGACTAGGCTGGCCTCCTGTCATAGCCGTATAGGAGTTATCCATAACTACAATGAGAATAGGTATCGACTTCCCCACCACATCAATTAGTTGGGGTAACGCGGCGTGGTAAAAAGTGGAGTCGCCTATTGTAGCTACCACAAAGTGTCGCCCCGCAACCGTAATCCCAGAGCCCAGCCCCACCGAAGAACCCATATGCGTTATTACATCCTGTTGGCCCATGTTAATGCCAAGAGAATAACAGCCAATATCTCCAGACCACACCGGATTTAATCCAGCAGTCGCAACCTTAAGTATATAAAAGGTAGCCATATGTGGACAACCGGGACATAAAACAGGCGGTCTTGGAGGGGGCTCAAGAGGGGGTCTCGGAGGTTGAGGTGGGTTATATGGTACTCCCACTGCCTTTGCGATTCCCATCGCGACCTTATTTATATCAAGTTCCCCAAATTTAGGGAAATATCCGTTTAGCTTCCCTCTTGTGGATATGCCTAGACTTCTCAGCTGGAGTTCCAACACGGGATCTCCCTCTTCGACTACAACAGCGGATTTGTCAACTATGTCGGCTACTTTCCTGGGCGTGGGTACGACAATCCCTAGTTTCACAATTACCGCCTTGATGTTTAAGCGTCTTACAGCTTCTTTGACGTAATTATACGCAACGCCAGATGTGACAATAAATACATCGCCAGAACCCTCCGTTTGTATATACTCACTTGCAATATCTTGTATTTTCTCCCACTTTTCTAATAACGCCTTTTTTCTCTCTCTGGCGTTTGTAGGTACAAGACAGAACCTCTTTACATCTTTTGTAAATCTGCCCCATTTTGGCGGAGCTGGATGTTCTATCTCTACAGGCGCTCTTACATGGCTAACTCTAGTAACACTTCTTAACATAACTGGATGCTTTAACTTTTCGCTAAGGGCAAAACCATCTTTTGCCATTTTATAAGCCTCTACAGGATTTGATGGCTCTAGCACAGGTATATACGCTTGTAAACCATACCACCTGGTATCCTGTTCATTTTGAGAAGAGTACATCCAGGGATCGTCAGCGGTAATTATGAGGAAGCCGCCCTCCACTCCTGTATAAGCGGCGCTGTGAAGAGGATCTGACGCAACGTTGAGACCTACGTGTTTCATGGCAACTAGAGCCCTTGCGCCTGCAAGCGCTGCACCGTAGGACAGCTCAAATGCCGTTTTTTCGTTTGCCGCCCAATATACAAATCTGTCTTTAAACTCTTCCAGCGTTTCTAATACCTCAGTCGAGGGGGTTCCTGGATAGGCTGTGGCGACGGCGACGCCGGCAGCTAAAGAGCCATATGCGAGAGCCTCGTTGCCGAGGAGGAGAAGTCTCATATGTAATTATGATATATAGACTATAAATGTTTTTATAGATGGAAGAAGTAAGGCTTAAATACTTAATATTACAACCATAGGAATGCGGTTTTGTCCTAGAGACGGAACTTTGATGATCCCGCAGAAAAAAGACGGCATCACGGTACTGAAATGTCCAAAATGCGGCTATGAGGTAAAACTTACAGAAAAAACAAAAGAGGCTTATAGGCAACGGTCAGAAGTGTCGGAAGAGAGAAAGAGAGGAGTTATGGTCGCCGAAGAGAGAAAAATTGAGTACGACCAGGAGGAGGTAGAGGAGTTAAGAAGACAACTACTCGAAAATCTACAAGAAGCCGAGAGAGAGAGCGATTAATCAGCCTGGTTTAGGACATTTCACCATGTCATAAGCCGTTTCTCATCACCTATCGTCATGACATAGGTAGGGCCCGTTATATTAAACTTGATTCTTGAGGTAAAGATCCGCACCCAATAATTACCGTTAGCATGTCTGTCATACTTACATCCCCCTCTACATCTTGTACTTTTTTCTAGTCCGCTAAGTCTGTCGCATGTTGTACAATTAGGCCATCCCCCGTTTGTACATGCCGGGCGGCGTGTCTGCCCACTGAGCTTTTCCAATAAAACTCCTATGGCGTTTTAACGCCGTGGTTTAGAGGAGGGCGGTGGGGAGACAGCTCTTCTGCTGACTTTAAACCGACTATTCTCTATGGAAGACTTAGAAGAGAATGGCAAAGGGCCGAAGAAGAAATGGAAGAAAACGCAGGCTAAGAAGGGCCCCACACCCGAGGTGTCTTGGATACCGATGAAGACGTAGGCGGAGAGGAAGTCCCTAGGTGCAATAGCCTAGGGACAGACGGTAAAAGGATTTAAAGATGTGATACTTATTATGCAATGGTTAGATATCTCAAGGCGGAGCTTATCAGCGTTATAGAGACTGTTGATTCCTATGGACAGCTTGTGGGCATAATGCTAATAGGGGCTGATGAGTGGGGTGATAGAGCGGTTCCTATTATTATAGGATCTGCCGAGACTTTATCTATAAAAAAAGGGCTTGGAGAGGTTGACTTCCCCCGCCCCCTAAGCCATGATCTATTCGTTGATATCCTAGAAGCTCTGGGCGTGGTTATTGAGAAAGTTACTATTGACGCGCTGGTGTCTAATACATACACAGCTACTGTATACATACGCGACAAAGAGGGAAAAACGCATACTTTTGACGCAAGGCCCAGCGACGCTGTGGCACTTGCTGTAAGAGTAGGTGCGCCTATTTATATTTCTGAAAACTTAGAGAAATATGCCGAAGATTTAAGAAAATATATACGGCCTCCAAGCGGCAAGATTACCGAGGAATAGACTTTTCGATAAGTTGAAGAGCCCTAACTATGTCGTCTATCGTGTTCTTTAGAGTTAAAATATCTTCGGGATTCTCAACGGTATAGTAAATGAGTATATGGAGCCGGTCGTTTGTACAAACGTAATGTATTTCCATATCTTCTGGAAGTTCTATATCATCTGGACTTAGCGCGTCTTTAAAGATACAATCTAGTGGCGTCTCTATTCTACTTATTAACTTCTTCATATATCTTTAGAAAATCGGCATATTTGTCTGATTCGATATAAGCTATGAAGTGCGTTGGAAATACTAGTGTCTGGCCGATTTCGCTTAACACATTTGCAAAATTCTTTAGCATATCTCTCTTGTTCATAGGAGGTATCACTGCAAGAATAAAGCCTCTTGTAGTTTCGTATCTTAGTATAATCCACTCTGTTAATTTCATATAATAGGATAAATATGGCGGAATTTTGTAGATATAGAATGGATTTTGAATTGTTATAACGCTATCCTTTATTTTTTTCAAAAGCAGATAGAAAGTCTCCGCAAGATTTGAAACGTAGACGCTTATGTCTCTGTTAATAAAGCCTGCTAAATCGGCCTCTATTCTTATCGCAATATCTGCCGGTTTATACGTAAATGAATAAGGCTTTATTGCCTTGTCAAAAACGGCGGTATGAAAACCCTCGTTATAAACCACGCCAAGAGCCCGGTCTAAAAGGGAGACCGCTTCCTCAGACGACATGGAAGCTATAGACTTTGAGTTCTCTGCCCCACGCCCTGTGATCCCCGGGAGTATAGGCAGGGTAGATAGCGATAAGGCCTTTTCCACAGGTAAAGTGTCGAGAAATGGAAAGACTATTGCCAGTTTTTCATCTCCTTTTAAAAGCTCTTTGGGAATTGGACATTTATATTCACAATAGTCAACAGACCAAGAGTAATGACCTGCATAGAGCGCCCTATGTATATGTTCTTCAAGCGGAGAAAGTGATTGTATGATTATAGCAACAAGATGACTTATAGATGTAAATTCGACATTGTATCTATCGTTGTCTATGCCAACCTCACGCTCTGTTATATACATCCCCTCACATTTGAATCCTATGCAGATGCCGCTTTTGGGCGGCCAATCTACAACTGATAGTTGCGCAGTCTCGCCAAAGGCTTCTATTAAAGCATAAGTAGCGAGATATGCGTCTACGGATCTTCTAGTGTAAATAATAAGCGGATTTTGTTTTAGATACTCTAGCACCCTGTCGATGTGGTCAATGACGAAGTTTTTGAAATCCACGTAGAAATAGCCCAAGTACTTTTAAAGCTAGGTCGCCAGATGAGACAAAGCCTCAGGGTTATAGACAAATTCCTTTGGTAACTTACCAACTCTCTTGTAATACTTTATCAATCTATGTATTTTAGACTCTACAAGTTGCAACCCCCTTCGAGACGCCATATCTTTGGGGTGCTCCTCTAAATGTTTTCTAATTCTCAAGGCTCTCTTTATTAAATTTAACAAATCTTCCGGAATCTCTTGTCTTATACCGTGCTCTTCTAGAATTTTTGTAAGTTTTTTGCCAGTTATAGGCTTTACAAGAGGGATGCCATATTGATCCCTTAGGATTATTCCAATTTGCGAAGGGGGAAAGCCGCGACGTGCTAACTCCACAACTAATTGCTCAACTTCGTCTGGTGTATATTGTATCCAAGTAGGCACTGTTGGATGGGCGGGTCTTACAGATCTCGAACGCCCCTTTTTGTGACGAGATCTATGTGGCACGTCGCTAAGTTTTTTACAGCTTATAAAGTTTTCAACCTAAGGCGATATATGAACGAGACACCCCCTTGGCTCTGGGATCTCCCCTTAATAAATTTATATAATACTGACGTCGTTGGCTTTATGTACGATGTGCCTTTCGTAGCAACACCGGAGGTAGTCGTCCGTAGAATGCTTCAATTAGCTAAAGTCCAGCCAGGAGAGGTTGTATATGATCTAGGGTCTGGCGATGGGAGAGTTGTTATTATAGCCGCGAAAGAGTTCGGAGCTAGGGCTGTGGGAGTTGAAATTAGGAAAGATCTATACGAACAGTCTATGACACGTATCAAAGACCTAGGCCTATCTGATAAAGCGGTAATAATAAACGCGAGTTTACGAACAGTCTATGACACGTATCAAAGACCTAGGCCTATCTGATAAAGCGGTAATAATAAACGCGAGTTTCTACGATGTACCTCTCACTGATGCAGATGTAGTAACAATGTACCTTTTGACTAGCGTCAACGAGCGGTTAAGACCTAAGCTTGAGAAAGAGTTAAGACCTGCGGCAAGAGTTGTTACCCACGATTTTGAAGTGCCAGGGTGGCGCCCTATTGTCATAGAGGAGATATATGAAGATTGGCGTAGTCACAAGCTCTTCCTCTATAAGATACCTGGCAAAGAAATACCACTCCCAGGTAAAAACAAAGCTCTGGAGGACAAGTGGCTCAGACAAGTGGCAGAGCTCATAGATGGAGTACATTCACTCGAGGAAATTGCTTTGAAGCTGGGCGTTACAATTAGAAAAATAAGGGAAACAATAGAAGAACTAAAGAAAATAGGTGTTGTTGAAGAGGTGAAGATCATTAAATGAGGGAGATTATAGAGCTATATAGAAAAGTTGGCGGATTTCAAGCTCTCCACGTTGTAGAGGCCTATGATATACTAAAAGAGGCTATTAAAGAGGCAGATTTACGCTTTCTCTCTTTTACAGGCAACTTAGTAGCCACAGGTTTACGGGAAATTATCGCCGAGACATTGAGAAAAGGGTTTTTTAACGTAGTAATAACCACAGCTGGGGCGCTTGACCACGATATAGCAAAAGCCATGGGGGCTGTGTACTCTCCAGCTTCTTTTGACCTCGACGATGTAGAGTTGGCAAACAGAGGATTGCACAGGCTTGGTAATGTTGTAATCAAGAGAGAGGAGTACGGCCCCTTTGTAGAGAGGTTTGTACTTAAGCTCTGTGAAAAGCTAGGCGGTAGATCTCTTGGCACGTATGAAATAGCCGAGGAATTTGGGAGAGAAATGCCTGAAGACTCAATATTGGGATCTGCGGCTAGAGCTGGCGTAAGGATATTTGTGCCAGGACTTGTAGATGGCGCAGTTGGCACTGCGTTGTTAACATGTAACGAGCTGGCAAGAGCCAGAAGGGGGGGACTTAGGTTACACATAGACGTTTTAAAAGATGAGGAAATGTTGAGAGAATTGGTGTACAACAGTAAGAAATTGGCTGCCTTAATCGTAGGCGGCGGCATTAGTAAGCATCACGTAATTTGGTGGGCCCAGTTTAAGGGAGGATTAGACTATGTCGTATATATCTCAACTGCCGTAGAATACGACGGCTCACTTAGTGGCGCTAGACCGAAAGAAGCTATAAGTTGGGGGAAAGTTAAACCGACGGCAAAATCCGTGTATATATTCGCAGAGGCAACATTAGTGCTACCGATATTACTTAAGGCTTTGTGATATGTTAATTGAAACTCTCTCCATAGCTATCACATTTGTCATAGGTGTTCTTTTTGGCAACTGGTGGATCTCTTACCAGAGGAAGATAGGGCTGACGTCGCGAGATATCTACAAAGGTATCGACGGCGTCCCTCGCGCCGGCGGCCTTATCGCTATGGTTTCCGCCGTCTCTGGCTACATGATAGTTTTACCCCAATCTAGAGATGTGTTGCCCCTACTCATTATCATAATACTCACAGGCATATTAGGCCTTTTAGACGATATAAAAGGAGTTAGTGAATATGTAAGAGTGTTTGTTCCCTTCTTTCTAGCATTGATGTTGGCACGGGCTTTAGAGAATAAACTAAGGTTAACTATGCCGTTTATAGGGCTTTTCTACGGCGCCACTGGGTGGCTAGCTGTATTAGCTATACCTATTTTGACAAATGCCTTTAATATGCTAGACCCTGTTAATGGCTTTCTTCCAGTTGCAAATATAGTAATTGGGAGTACTCTAGCCATTATTTCTATTATCAGAGGACAGATAGAGGCTGTCTCTTTATATGCAGTACATGTGGCAGCCTCTGCCGCATTGTATTTCTATAACCGCTATCCCGCCAAGACATTCAATGGTAATGTGGGTAGCTATTTTTTGGGGGCCAATTTGTCAACTCTAGCCGTGATATATGACATGGTTCCCTACCTAATTTTGGCAGCCCTCCCCTTTGTGGTAAATGGGGCGTTAATTATATTCTCTTCAGGAGGTATCAGAAGGCGTGAGAAGATACAAAGGCCGACCATGCTCGTTAACGGCATAGTTTCGCAAGACTGCTCTTCGCCCATAATATCGCTAGTGAGGTTAATAGTAGCCGATAGGCCTATGACGGAATATGATATATTCAAATCTCTCGTTTTAATAACTAGCGTAACTTCAGCGTTAACATTGATACTTGTCGTGGTTATTAAGGCGTTACAACTTCCCATATGAAAAGAGCTCTATATCTTGTATTAACCTCCTACGCAGCTCTTCTCCTACTGTTTACAACAGGCTCAGTAATGCTACCGCTTCTTAGAAAGAGGATTATCGGCGGTTTTACAATCGGCGATGTGGTTATAATAATAGCGGTCCTATCCTATGGGTTATTCATATATATCTTTGGTCTCTGGCTAATACGTGTCAGTTGCAAAAATAGACGTTGAGACTTTGAGATGTATAACGGGAGAGACAAAATGGGAGTTTTGCATCAGACTAAAGACTATCCGTAACACACTAGAAGAGCTAAGAGCTAAAGTCGAGAATTTGCTCCAATCTTTGCCGTGAGACGGTATTCAGTTGCTGTATTAGGCGTCGGCGGAGTTGGAAAAACTACCTACGTATTTAGACTACTAGGTCTTTCACTTAAACCCAGGGCGACTCTTAGGCCCGGCATATACCGCTTATATCTAGGCGACAAAGAGATAGATTTTATAGATGTACCAGGCCAAGTGGCTACTGAGGTGGCGAGAAACTTCTCTAGAGCTTGGTCGTTTTACGTCGATCTAATGATCTATATGTACGACTTAACTGATCAATCCTCGCTTTATGCTATTGCAGAACTTCACAGCGCACTGCTAGATAGAGGTATTAAGCCATATAGAAAAGTAGTATTAGTTGGCAATAAACGAGACTTAGCAGAAGAGCTAGGGCTTTTCGTAGAGGGAGATGAGATAGCAGTTGCAGTTGGTGCGTCTAAGGTATATTATATGTCTGCTCTAAAAGACAACATAGAGATTTTATACAGACCAATAGGAGAAAATATATGATCCCACGTGATGACATTATAGCAGGTATAGTTTCCACGCCTATATCGGCTTTCCTCTTAGAGTTAGAGGAGATAAAGCCAAGTCCCCGTGTTAAATCTCTCATAGACTTCTTTGTAGATATTGGCGTCCTTCAGAAAAAGTGGGATAAATATAGAAAGGGGGGACGTGTATCCCCTCAAGAGTTATCCCCGCTTGCAGAAGCTGTATCGACATTATTTCAACAACTAATTTTTCCATATCTAATACTTGGCAAGAAATTCGATAGAATAAATCAAGATATTCAAAGAGCGCTCTATATCTACACCTCGGCTTTTCAAACAATGCGTATAACTATAGTACAGGAGCTATTGAAATACGGCGGCCTAACTCTCGTAGCTGGGTGGTTCCCATGCGGCTTCTCCTCTGAGCTTATGTCTATTGCTGGAAGAGACTTAGTTATTGTAGAAGAAAGAGACGACATAATTGCGCTAGAGATAGATAGACTTTCTCTAATTCCCTTAGCCACAGCACCTATTGGACGAGAGCTCGCCGCAGCCAGTTTCTACGCCTTTGAGAACATGTCTCTAGAGAAGTTGGGAGAGATTTCTGAAAAATATGGAAAATTTGAAACAGCTATTGTGTGTCAAAGAGGCGCAGATTTAGCGCTATTACAGAATGTTGCAAACGAGATATATTACATAATTCCAAGAGACAAGATAGTGACGTTTTTAAACAACGCGCTCATAGACGCTCTAGGGCTATCTAACTATAAGGGAAGCACATTTAAAAATGCCGAAAGACAAGAAATAGGGCCTTTCGACGTATATATACTAAGGGGTACAAGCGTCTCCTGAGAGAATTAGGTTGACGGCTTCTTTAAAGCCAAGGCCGCTTGGCTCTTCGACAACCACACGTGCAGCTTTTTTGGCAGCCTCTGTGGCATTACCAACGGCAATACCCCATGCAATACTTAACATCCCTACATCTACATCACTATCTCCAACCGTAGCAACTTGATGGCACGAGACATCGAGTTTTCTACAGAGCCAACTGACAGCAACTCCCTTGTCTACTCCGGCAGGTCTTACATGTATTGCATATCCACTAGACTCGACAATGTAGCCAGTACCAACAACAGCTCTTACTTTCTCTAGCGTGTCTTTAACAAGAGGTATATATGCCATATCGTACTTTCTACATCTATTCTGAGGACTCGGTATAACAGCCCCTGTTGAAATAATTACCTTATCTACTATAGACATATCGCCGGAACATAGCTCGTACGTCACTCCATCAAGGTGAATAAGACAGCCATTTTCGGCAATTACGTCACGAACACCCAAATACCTAGCTATAGTAAGCGCAAAATCTAGACCGTTAGCCGTGGCTAGTACAACTCTTAAGCCACTGTCGCGGGCTTTACGTAAAGCCAAAAGCGCCTCTACGGAAAGCTCGTAGGTGTTTCTACTCAGAGTCAACGTGCCATCTAAATCTGCTACTAAAATCTTACATTTCACACAAAATATAGATGTCGAAGTTTTTAAATCCTCGGCAAAAAGTGCGCTATTAGAGGAATCGCATCTTCTACAGACTCGCCACACTCTATAGACATATAGCGACTTTCAACTAGACACTGTGTTAATTTTACATCGCCTAGTATTTTCAACGCGTTTGGGCTTGGCTGACGGTCTAAAGGCTTCCAACGCTCATATACTTCAGCATTTATATAACCATAAACTACCTCTTTTATACCTGTGGGATATGCTAGTGCGTAGAGTGGAGACAAGTCGCATTTCTCAGACCAACAATTTACCATCGCTAGATGCGGAACTCCGTCTACTAAGCCATAGGCTTCGTACATCTCAACTAATTGCACCTCATATGTTCTGTCATTTGCCTTTATAATTAGTTTTGGAGGCATCAATGTGTCTTTTGCAAGAGTGACGTAGTTTATAACAGCCCTCACCTTTTTATCTGTAAATGTGGCCAACTTATTTATAGGCACTGGGATTGGAGGCCATAGAGTTGCTACAAAACCACGTTGAATAACAGCCCAGCCCTCTCTAGTTAGTATCTTACTCCAAGACACTATAAGTTTAGGGCACATATATAAATACGAAAGCGCCGCCGCCGGGATTCGAACCCGGGACTTCCGCCTGAAGCCCAGCCTACGGGTTAACAGCTTCGGCGGACCCGCTCGAGTCCTCCGCCGCTCTAACCGGGCTGAGCTACGGCGGCAGGATAGAAAAAGTTGTATTTTAAAAAATTTGTCCCATAATACAAGGCTGTCGTGAGAGATATACGCAAGGGTCTCCGATATAATAATTCTTAGTTAATTATACGGCACGCGCTGGTGAAACTCTCCCTATGAAGCCACGCTGCCCCCGACAAGCGCCGTCTTGACGGCGCCTCTGTGGACACAACACCGCCGGGGCAGACCTTCGGCCTTAGGCTCTGCAGCGATAGGCCGCCGCTTACAACGCCGCTTGGCTTGTACACACGGCGTCGCTTGCTCTGCAGACGCCGCCGGATCCGAAGTACTTCGAGTTGGCGCAGTCTCACCTGGCTGATATCGTCGAGGCAGGAAGCACTACCTCGCCCTATATGCCCACAGCGTCACCGACAGGCTGGAGGCAGAGGCGGCGAACTACGTCGGCTACTACAGGAGCCTCTTGTCTTCTCTAGCCAAGGCGCTGAGGTCTGCCGGAGAGGCCGTCGAAAGCGCTCTTGCACGCGCCGCCGGAGCGCTGAGAGAGCTCGGCTCTAAGTTCGCCTCGCTGGCTGAGGAGGTCGTTTCGCACTTGAGGAGGGGCAAGCAAACGTCTCAGTTGCCATCTTCTCACCGTACGGCGGCTAACCACTGGGCTAAGGTGAGTTAAAAATTTCTTGGTTTCACCTCTCGAGAAGAGTTTTCACATACTCCGCAAGCGAGGTTCTAACCTCAGCATCTTCTAGCTGAAGGGCTGTTGCCAGTATCAACTGGGCAAGGATAGGCTTTCTATCCTCTGGCGGGAGTACATTAAGTAGGTTGGCTATGATTGTAGACACGAGCCCTATTGTCTCATCTACTTTAAGTTCCATATCTGAAAGCATGCTTAGCACCTTATCTTCTGTTTTATATAATGTATAAACCGCGACCAGCATTATGAAGTCGATGGTCGATATTTGAAGTCTCTCGACCCACTCTTGGACTTTCTCAGGATTTTCTGTCATATATGTAACAAACTTCTCTAGTTCACTTCGCGGAATTTGGAACATTTTCTCAGCGTCTACGAGAAACTTCTCAACCCAACTCACATATGTGTTGACGCATTATTTAAATAAGGTTTACATAAAAAGCGGTGTTTTCAAGAGCTGGTGTTGGATGGGCGTGTGACGGATTTTTTGGTGTAGACACACCTGAAGATGTTAACATTGATATCGTATTAGTGACGCATCACCACGAGAGACATGTGTCAGGAGCGCGCAAAGCAAAAATAGTGATAATAAACCCGATAGAGTACGGGATGGCTGCAGATGCCCATAGAGCGACGAGGTACGCAGAAGTTGTACTAAAACGCGCTGGGGCGCCAAGAGATTACAAGCCATTCGTGTCTACAGCGCCTTTCAACGGCACGGTATATAAATTCACAGCAGGGTGGGTGGATCTCGGCGATTTGTCGGTTAGAGTGATACCCTGCGGTTCTCATACTTGGGGACACACGTGTTATAGTATAGACAATGTTATATTTGTAGGCGACCTTGACAGTTGGATCGTTAGCGTCAACACGTTTATAAGAGTTCTAGCCTCTCTAAGAAAACTAAGAGATTACATAGCTTATACAGGTCGCGGCGAAAGGAAACCTCTAGAGGAGTATATAGATATTCTCAATACTACATTCAAGAGATTAGTAAGGAGATATGTCGAATGTTTAGGTGAAAAAACCCCATATAAGATAGCTCTTTGCGCTAGAGGTGGGGGCGACCCCCTTAGATTATCAGAGGAAGGCATCGCCTTTGTTAAGTACCTCGTAGAGAATGGCCTGGCCAAATTGATTAACTCTTTACCCTATACTGTCAAACCGATATAGCGCACAACTTCGGCTAAGTTACAGCGAAATAAATGGCTGGGAGACTCCGGATCGTCTGTAGAGCCGAAGTGTGGCACATAAGCGCAAACCTCCGCAAGCTTCTTCGCTAACTCTCTTTCGCTAAAAGGCACAACAACTGCATATAATGTCTCACATTGTAGATAATCTACGTGCCACCTCTTTCTGGCCGGCTGTTCAAGATGTCGTAGTATACGCTTTTTACACGATACGCCACAAGAGCCGGCGTAAGTATATACGCCAGTCTCAATCACAAACCTAGCGGTGTTTGTATTTATTGTCTGACTTGGACATTTAAAAAACACTAGATAGCCTTGTGCCATGGCTGTGAAGAGCCGATGGCTGGCGTGAGACGTGACGTTACCCATGGCGGGTGCTGAGCCTCCTCCTTATTTCTCTAACCAACGCCGGAAGTACTACACCAGCTCTCCCCTTGATGAATATATCTGCGATTGGGGTAATAGCGGATTCTTCTGTGTTAATTTCTATGACTAACGCTCCATTTCTTTTTGCGATGTGTGGTATATACGCCGCGGGATATACAACGCCGGAAGTACCGATTACTAAAACTACATCGGATTTATGCGCTAGTTCTACGGCTTTGTTCCACACATCTTGAGGTAATGGCTCGCCGAACCATACAACGTCTGGTCTCAATAGACCCCCACAATTGGGACATCTGGGGAGTATCTCCTCCACTGGGCGCTCTAATCTATACGTTAGGCCGCATTTTACACATCTAGCTCTCCAGAGAGAGCCATGTAGCTCCACTACGTTCTTGCTACCAGCTCTCTGGTGGAGCCCGTCTACGTTCTGTGTGATAATCGCTTTTATAACTCCTAAATTCTCTAACTCTGCTAAAGCCAAATGGCCGGGGTTCGGCTTGGCATTATATACTAACTCCTGTCTCCATCTATACCATCTCCAGACAAGTTCTGGATTGCGTTCAAAAGCCTCAGGTGTGGCCAATTCCTCTGGTTTATACCTCTCCCATAATCCTCCGGCACCTCTAAAAGTGGGTACGCCGCTTTCAGCAGAGATTCCAGCCCCCGTAAATGCTATACAAAACGCCGACTTATGTACCAACTCTGCAGCTTTTAAAACAGCTACATCCATATAAAGCCACCTATGATAAATATATAAGTGATGAGCCAGGCAATACGGAAATGTGACGCACCACGACCTCCTCTGAGTTACAACGCTGATAAACTTAAGGACGTGCAGTGAGTTACTTTTTTATACAGTGCGCGGAGGGTGGTGACATGAGAAAGGCATTTGTGCTAGCTTTAATCGCCACAGCGCTTACGCTGGCTTTATGGCAAGCTTACACCGTAAGGATCGCCTCAGTGGAGATCAATGCCTTAGCAGTAGGGCCCTCTGGGGGCGCCGTTTTGCCCATAAGGGTCACACTTCTGACGCCAGGCGACGGGAGGGCCTATGTGGCGGGAGTTCCCGAAGCAGGACAGGGATTTGGCCCGTCTGCTCAAATAGCCCTATATGTTGCAGCTCGATACTCTGGCAAGCCATATATAAATTATACAGCTCTATTGAGAGTGCTCGCAAGCGATGCACAAGTAGGCGGCCCCTCGGCCAGCGGCTATATTACTGTGGCTATGTTTGCCCTCATGAATGGTCTACAGCTTAGAAACGACACGGCTATGACTGGTATAATACTACCCGACGGGCTAATCGGCCCCGTGGGCGGCGTTTCACAAAAGGTCGCCGCAGCGGCGGAGAGAGGAATAAAGACCGTTCTCGTTCCAATTGGCGAAAAGCCAAGTGGCATACGTGGCATCAGAGTGATAGAGGTAGGAACTGTAGAAGAGGCCATATATTACCTAACTGGTTATAGAGTTGAAACACCACGGTCGTCGGTGGTAGATGACACAATGTTTAGAGAGATATCTAAAAACCTCTTTGATGCAGTATACCGATATTACAACCAGACAGTAGGTAGGGGGTATGTAGACACATCCCTAATAGAAGAGTTAAAGGCTAAAGGCGACTACTACACAGCAGCATCGTTAATATACCAAGGCATTGTGAATTACTACAGCGACCAAGCCGCCTCCTCTAGGAGGATGGCTCGAACACTTTATGATCAAGCTCTCCAGCTAGCTAAAGAGGCCGAGAGGGAGCTTTCTAAAATCCCCATAACTATTAACAACATAGATCTCGTAGTAGCGGCGTACACCAGAATATATGAGGTATATCTACAGGCTAACTCAACGTCGCCTCAACCAGGTGTTATGTATGCCCGCGCAGTCACGCTAAAGCCGTGGATTGAGGAAGCTCGTAAAATGGCCTACGGTCCTGCTGTAAATGAGAGTGGATTAGCAGAGGCGGCCAGGATGTATCTAGACTACGCCAAAGCTATGTATGCGTATTTAGAGACGACATATGGCGTCACTATTGGCGATTATTCAACCGCCGTACAGCTCGCCGAAGATCTTTACGGCAAGAGACTATATCTCGCGTCTATGGCTAACTCTATAGAGATCATTGCCGAATCTGCCGCCGCTCTCATGGCATCTGCGTCAGACAAGTATCTTTCTATAGCAAAAGACAGGGCGTTAATAAATATGGCGCGTGCTGCGCGGTGCGGCTATACAAACACACTGCCTCTCAGCTATCTCCAATTTGGCGATTATTACAGCCAGCAACCAACTAGAACGCAAAACGCCTTGACCTACTATATTATGGCATCTGTATATTCGACAGCCATGGGGGACGTCGCTTGTACCTCAAAGAGCGAAGTGGTATATCAACGCCCGACTTTCTCAGCGTCTGAAAGCAAAAATATAACTGCTTCAACTATATATACAGCAAGTACTAGAGAAGATGTAGAGGGGAAAAGTCTCTGGCTACCTCTCGTATTAGCACTATTGGCCGCTTTAGCTCTAGTCTACTCCTCTAGACGGTAACTATTTCGCCGTTGATATGTCGCTTTTTCTTGCGGCCGCTTTTTCTACCAGGAAGTAGCGTTAATGTAAAGAAGACAACCGGTACTAAATATTCCCAGTAGGGTGCATACATGTAGATTGTCGCTACTAACCTCTCTACAATATCGCCATTTATAGTCACGGCAGGGATAGATATTAAGACTAAACCCGCAACTGCTAAAGCGGTTAATACTCTGTCACGTACTCTTCTTAGAGCAAGTGCTGTTAGTATAGCTATTATAGTTAACGCAATTAATCCAGTCATAGGCTACGCCTACCTCGTCTATTATATGTCTATCAGTTATTATGTGGCAAGTTATTATATTACTTTCGGCATCTCAGAACGTCTTTACGCCACTCAGTGTATTGTTTAAATATGTGTATAATCATTACGTCGTGTGGTTCCTCCCGCTTAATAGAGGCGAGGCAGTAGAAGTTATAAAAAGAGCGTATGAAATTGCGCGGGAACATGCAAGAAAAGCCGGTGGGAGATTAGAGCCTATACAGCCAAAACATATCTACGGGGGGGAGGCCGATAAATTTGGCTATACTCTGCAGGTTGGCAGAATAACTGTAACTCTACCGCCAGCATCAACTCTTGTAATATGGGGGTTTTATAACGCAGATGAGTATCTAGATTTTATACGGTTTATACACGACGGAAGAGTATATGAATGGTTTGTCGAACCTATTGCTTACTACCCAGAGCGAATTGGGGTGTGGTTAGAGGAGCCTCTTATATTTAGAAATACGCTATATATAGACGTACATACTACATCTACAGAAGGTAGAGATCGGGTTTATGGTTGGCCTCTTGGCTATTTTATCGCGCCTCTACAGCCGCCTCAGGAAGTAAAAACGCCACGTAAACCTAAGAGTGGACAATCTAAAAGAGGGAAGGGAGAGCAGACATAGGTCTTGATTACCGCAATCACGTATATACGTGTATCTACCGAGGAGCAAGACCCAGAGAACCAACGCGACTTCTTAGAGAAATGGGCGAGTGGACGCGGCTTATACATACTTAAACACTATATAGATGTAGGGGTATCGGGGGTTGTTGAGCCTTGGAAAAGACCCGCATTTAAACAGATGGCGACAGAAGTGGATAAGTTAGAGCCGAGACCCAAGGTGCTTTTAGTATATGAAATTTCGAGATTAGTTCGCTCTTTTCAAGAACTCTTCACACTACTAGATCTCGTGGAAAACAAGCTGGGTCTTGTAGTTGTATCAGCGTCGGAAAGAGAGCAAGCGCTTCAGAATCTCGACGGAGTTTACCGTCAGTTTCTTCGCGCAGTTCTTGCATTTGTGGCCACTATGGAGAGAGAATTCATACGACAAAGAACTAAGATCGCACTCGAAAGGGCGAGAGCAAGAGGCAAGATCTGGAATGTGGCAGAGAAAAGAAATGACATAACACAAGCTGTAGTGGAAATGTACACTTCAGGCGCTTCATTAAGAGAAACCGCCAGAGCGTTTGGACTTTCCTTATATGAAGTCAGAAGAATACTATCTAAAGCCGGTGTTTATCGGCCTAGCGCCTACACATGCCCCCGGTGTTTCTCCCGCCTAAAGGTGATAGAGAGAACGGCGAAAATAGTGGATAGCAGATATACGGTTACAGAAAGACTATATTGTTCTAACTGTGGATACGAAGAGATAAGAGAAATCTAGATCCGTACTTAAAGGACACATCATTGATCAGCGAGGTGAAGCCACTTCATTTAAAATACCCTGGGCTGTGGTTTATATCTTTAACAGATCTTCTCTACATACCTAGATATATCAAATCCCCGTTTTTTGAATTCCCGGAGATCCTCATAGCGACTCCAGGGGTACGAAATCCAAACCCATTCCTCAATCTTCTCCACATAGTAATCCGGCACATAACTACTGGTTGTCTTTAGATGTAACACCGCTGTTTTTGTCTCCGAAGCACCTACTAAATCAAGAATATTCTTGACAGTCATCAAAGTATGCCCTGTGTCGGCTACTTCGTCAACTACTAAGACAGACTTACCTCTAACTACGCCTGGCTCTACGTTATGGTAGACTATCGGTCTCTCAGCACGTCTCTGAGCCAGCCCCCAATATTTTACTCCTATTGATATTATATCGTCAATCCCTAAAACATCACTTATTATACGCGCTGGGACAAGACCGCCGCGAGAAACTGCAATGATGACCTCAGGCTTGTATCCAGACTCCTCTATTTTCTTTGCTAAAATTTCGCTTAAAGTTATCCCCTCGGGCCATGAGATAAATCTCACCTTTACTCCCCCTATCTCGATAATAGGCATGTATGAAGGGTTGGAGAGGTATAAAAACACGTGTCAGCGCCCGCCACCGTTGGGCAGGCTCTCGTCATCAATACCGCGTGGGTTCAACTCTCCACCAATAGTTATGGAAGTCCATAAATATAAAAATAATGCCCCCTTCATAATAGTTTAGTTGTCTCTCAAGAACTCGACTATAATCGAGATGGACAACTCTATACAGGGAGTCATGCCCCTGTAGTTTTGTCGATCGCCTAAGGACAAGGATTCATTACTGGGAGCAAATTTCGCTCTTTGTGACGCAGGGAGTAGTCGTAACCGGTCTGGCTACGTATCTTGATAGTAGATAAACAAGACCGCCGGGTTTTTATACTCATATCTCCTCTATATGGTGCCGAAACTTATTATTGTCACGGGCGGCGTGCTTTCTGGAGTAGGCAAGGGAGTTGTAGTGGCAAGTATAGGAAGAATACTGAGGGCGCGTGAAATATCGGTAAACGCTATAAAGATAGACCCCTATATCAATGTAGATGCTGGCACAATGAATCCCTATGCTCATGGCGAGGTATTTGTGACGTACGATGGCGGTGAGACAGACCTTGACCTCGGCCACTACGAGAGGTTTCTCGACGTAGAGCTGTCAAAGAAGAACAATATAACTTCGGGCCAAATATATCTCTCTGTAATTGAAAAAGAAAGAAGGGGCGAATATCTGGGGCAAACAGTACAGTTAATACCCCATGTAACAGACGAGATTAAGAGAAGAATTATAGAGGCTAGTGGAGGTTATGATGTAACTCTAGTGGAGATAGGGGGTACTGTAGGAGATTATGAACAATTGCCGTTTCTAGAGGCAGTGAGACAGTTGAGGTTAGAACTTGGCGATGACGTGATATTTATACACGTGGCACTAGTGCCATTCCTAAAGACGACAGGGGAGTTCAAAACTAAGCCTCTACAACATAGTGTAGCAGAACTTAGGAGGTATGGCATACAGCCAGACGCTGTGGTTGTCAGATCAGAGAAACCCATCGACGCCAACTCTGTGAAGAAAATCGCGCTATTTGCTCATGTACCTCCACATGCGATATTTAATTCCTACGACGTAGACACGATTTATAGAGTGCCTCTTATTCTTGAACAACAGGGCATGGGAGACTTTTTAGTCAAGAGGTTACGTTTGGCATCAAAAGAGCCGGATCATAAAAAGTGGGAAGAGTTTATATCAAAACTTACATCGCCTCGGTATAAGGTGTCTGTTGGCATGTGTGGAAAATATGTCGAACTTCCAGACGCCTATCTCAGTATTATTGAGGCACTTAAACACGCTGGCGCTACATTAGATACAAAACCAGAGCTCGTATGGATAAACTCTGTAGAAGTAGAGAAGAACCCCGACATGTTATACAAACTTAACATAGACGCCATGGTTGTCCTACCTGGCTTCGGCAAAAGAGGCACCGAGGGCATGATCGAATGTGTAAAATATGCCAGAGTTGAAAAAATACCATTTTTAGGCATTTGTTTCGGCATGCAGTTGGCAGTAGTGGAGTTCGCCCGTAATGTCCTAGGCCTCAGAGAGGCCAACTCTACAGAGCTTGATCCAGAGACCCCACATCCGGTGGTACACCTCGCGCCTGAGCAACGGGAGGTAAATGTAATGGGCGGTAGCATGATTCTTGGCGATAGAGAGGTGGAAATTATGCCGAATACGCTGGCGGCGTCTATATACAATACTTCAGTAACTACCGAGAGACATAGACATAGATATGAAGTCAACCTCTCCTATCTGCCTAAACTTATCGAAGCAGGATTGGTTGTGTCTGGATGGAGAAAAGATGTGAGGAGAGTAGAAATTATAGAGCTACCAAGACATCCTTACTTTATTGCAACACAGTTCCACCCAGAGTTTAAGTCTAGACCCACAAGACCGCGGCCAGTGTTTCTAGGCCTGTTAAAAGCAGCACTTGAAAATAGATAACAATATTCTTTTATACATAATAGCAAAACTTTTGTTAAAAAATAATAGATTCAAGAAAAGAACTTTGCAAAGCTTATTAAAAGAGAGTTGCATAAGGCCTTTCCCTCTTTATCTCTTAGAGACCTCATAATTTCTTGCCGCTTGTCCCTAGGCTATTGCGACTAGGGACTTTCACCCCGTCCACGTTTTTATTGACAGCTGGGCTACCTCCGGCGCCACTTCTCTAGTGAAGACGGGGGCGACGTAGAGCTTGTCATAGGTCGGCTTTTTCTTGCCCTTCCGTCTTCCTACGCCCAAGAACGCCAACTTGAGTCTGGCGCCCTCCTCCAACCGTTTTCTGATCCAAGAGATGTCGCCCTTCTTCAATTTTACAACAAACGGCGGTATGCCCAACTTCCGCACTCTGAGAACGCCGCTCTTTAGGTCGACAAAGACGACTCTGCTTATGTCTTTCTCATTTTTGATTCCCAGTTGGGCGTTTAACGGAACCGCCTAGACCACTACATAAAGGTTGGCCTCGTGGCCGACGACAGAGTTGTGGAGTTGCAGAAGTTCCCCAAGAAAGAGCGGATACGGAAGCTTGAGAGGATTCATGCCCACATAAGCCGGCTTAGTAGAGCTCTCGCGCGTGTGGACGAGGACAGAGACCCACGCAGAGCGTTGGATCTCCAAAGACAGCTGTGGAAACTTGAGACAAAGCGCTACGGCGTAATCCGCGACGTCGTTATAAACGCCGCCCGCGAGATCATAAAGTTGGCCAGAGAGCACCAAGCCGCCGTCGTAGTTGACGCAGTGGAGGAGGAGAGCTACCGAGAGCTGAAGGAGGGGGGCGGAGAGAAGAAACACCTCCTAGACGGCCTCGGCCAGCTGAAGAGGCGCAGTGGTACGGCATTCCATATGTAGAGGAGCGACTCTACAGCACGGTCTGCCCCCGTTGTGGAGCTAAGATGGCGGAGGAGAGGGGCCGCGTAATGCATTGCCCCACCTGCGGCTTCGGGGCACATAGAGACAGCGCCCCCATGACATGGCGGAGAAGAGGTACTGGGGGCTAGAAACAACCCCCTCGGCGACCACCACCTAACCCCCCAACTACACCTCCCACATGAACGACGCCGGCCCCGGGCGGCAGACGGAGAAAATCGACGACCTACGGCCACATAAGACCCACCCCCCGCCCCGGCACACCCAAAACAGACCCCCAAGCCCCCCAGGGAGAGGCCAAGAAAGAGTTAGGGAGATACACAAAACCCCTATGGTATCTCAACTTAAAAAAATACAGTCGTGGTACGACGTGCGCGGTGTAGTTTTGCCACTTCGACATGAAAAAATCTTGCTATTAGCAGATACCCACGTTGGTTACGAAGTTGAACTTAGAAGAGAAAGAGGGATAAACATAATCAGTCAAACTAACAGACTGGTAGAAAAGATCCTAGAACTCGCGGATTTTCATAATGTCTCTTCTGTTGCAATTCTTGGCGATGTAAAACACGAACTTCCCATCCCGCGGGAAAGCATAGACGAAGTTAAGACATTTCTCAGAGCTATAGCAAAGAAAGTCCCCTTGCTTTTGATACCTGGAAACCATGACTCATTACTACAGGAAATAGCAGCTGACATAGAAGGTGTCGAAATTACTTCAGCACGCGGAGTGTTGCTCAATAAGTTTCTACTTCTCCACGGCCATGTAAAACCGGTGGCACAAGACTTAGAAAAAGCAGAAGTAATCGTGATGGGACATACACATCCTGCTGTCGTAATTAGAGATGAGATCGGATACACAGTTAAAGAACCTGCAATACTTAAAATATACACATCTCGCACAAAACTTTGTAAATCTCTATACGGCGAGCCTTGTAAAAGAAGGGGTAAGATAAGCATAGTTATATTGCCGGCCGCTCACCCACTTATAACTGGAGTAGACGTTAAAGAAATACCACAACTAATCTCTAGCGGACGCACAATTCTTAAACACATAGAGTGGAACGCAGAAAATATAGAAGTGTATCTTACAGACATGACATTCTTAGGAACTCTTGCTGATTTACAAAACGTAGCATAACACGATTTTTCGCCTCGAGATGAGATCATCAACCCTCAGGCGCTGCCCGCTACGCACATCTACGCATCATAATATTCATAATGTGTTTTAAATATTTTAAATAAAAAAGATGACAGCCTTACCAATGTGACAAAAGCTATATCCTGAGCGTATCTCCTGGCTTCATTAGATAGACTTTTACACGTGAAATAGCTTCTACCCGCGATTTGAAATCTTCGGGATCTTGTTTTATAAGTGGGAATGTATTATAATGCATCGGCACAACTTTTTTAGGTCTTAACAACTGTACGGCTATTGCGGCTTCACGCGGCCCCATGGTGAAAACACTTCCAATCGGCAATAAAGCCACGTCTATGTCGTACAACTCTGCTATAAGTTCCATATCTTTAAAAAGCCCTGTGTCGCCGGCATGATAAACAGTGCCCTCAGGCGTTGCTATTACAAAACCAGACGGTGCGCCTCTATTTGCTGTATGTAAAGCTTGAGTCATATATATCTCTACGCCATCGCCTAACTTAATAGTACCGCCGATGTTCATAGGCAGAGTTTGAGCCTCGGGTATACCCTTCTCAGCCACCTCAAGCGTTAGCTCATAGGTGCCAACAATAGGCGCTCCAGTAGCTTTACTTATATCTATGGCATCGCCTAAATGATCAAAATGATCGTGTGTAACCAATATATGGGTTGGCTTTAGATTTTTTACGTCTTGTAGCGAAACCGGCGAAAGAGGATTGGAGATCCATGGGTCAATTAATATCTTTAAACTACCGCTTTCTAGTATAAACGCGGCATGACCGAACCATCTAATTTGCATATAGCGTACAAGTCCCGAATTAATAAAATTTCTCACTTCTTCCTAAGATCTAACCGCAACACGCGAGCATGAGGAACGTATATTTTTACCGAAAACACCCTTTCTACCTCTTTAATAATTTCACTAAGAATCCTCCATTCTAACGGCTTTACTAGATATATCTTTACATGGTATGTATCTGACGCAAGCGAGTAGCTCCACTTGACATACTTAACAGATCCCATGCCGGCTCTTTTAGCTAAATCTACTACCTTCTCAAGCTCCTTCACAAGTTATTGCATATTGCGAAGTTTATAAATAGTGTTGAAAGAAGTTTTCGTTACTTTTCAAGCCAACGAAGACTAACCTGTCTATAAACGCTCATTGTCTCTCTTAATGATGAAATCCTCCAGTTTGGCCGTAAAGAGAGATTCTATAAACGTCCTTAAGTCCATCGCTTTTTCGTACTCGTCCCGCCCTACCCTGTCTCTAATCTCTAGAACTTTCCAAGGGTTCCTCCCATATTTAATTAAAAGTAAAGCCTTGCCTCCGGCTCGCTTGGCAAATTCAATTAAGCGCTCTAGCTTTTCAGTCTCTATCTTAATTGACGTATGTTTAGACCTATATTTAACTTCAAATACTAAGACGGTCCCCCGACATATAACTACTAGATCTGGCACATACCTCTTTCTAACGCCACCTCCTGATGAACAGCCGCGTAATACAGCACAGCCACGTTCCCATAGGTAGTTTGCCAATTCTCTCTCCTTTGCAGAACCCTTTCTCTTTGTGTTCATAGTATCTCTATCTCTTTATATGCATTGCATAATAGTCTCTCTACGATGTCACACCTTTCGCATTCACATTCCATACCTCCCTTGACTACCTGTTCCACAAGAAGTGGGTCAAATCCTCTGACATCTAGTAGCACGCCATCTATAGCTTTCCCAACAAGTACTTCAAGCTCAGACTTATTTCTCGCATAGTAAATTCCACGTCCTCGATATTCAACCGCATGATATATCGGTATTATATTCCTCCTTCTTATAGAGAGACCCCATATATAAATAGGCAAGTCTAGCCTAATTTCGCGTGCAAGAGATAGCCAGAGTCTGCTTCTAGTTTTTAAAACAACTCCTTGACTTGCTTTGCGGATAGCAGTATAAAGACAGCGTAGATCTTCTGACACAAGAGGAATCACTCTGTGATCGTAGGCTTCGCACGTCGGCACGACCTGTACAAGGTCTACATCGAGGATTCTCTCACTGTATAAAAATATCACAACTCTTCCAACTCTTCCTCTTCCTCTCCGCCACCCTCCTCTATATATAGTACACCTAGATCCTTCAGCTGGTTGTAAAGTTTTTGAACGGCCGTAGCAACATCTCTCTCTGACTTAGCCCCTGTACAGACAATTTTACCAGAGCCAAATATTAACATGACAACTCTAGGCGATGACATCCTATATATAAGGCCAGGAAATTGCTCTGGCTCATACATAGCATTCTCTAGCATCAATACTGCCTGCTCCAAATCGACTTCAGCATGTAGATTACCGCTAGCTACAATATTCTGTACCTGAACTTCAGGATCAAACGGAACCTCGGCGCCGTGGTCTCTGAGCAACTTCACTAATGCTCTAACTGCGTTTTTTAAATCCTCTTCGTTTTTTGCGCCTGTGCAAACCATTTTGCCCGTGCGGAAGATCAACGCAGAAATCCTAGGTTTTGTTAACCTGAGGATTAAGCCAGGAAATTGATCTGGGTTATATTCTGCCATTGCAAGTCTTTCGGCGAGTTTCTCCAAGTCTAATTCCACACCTAGATTTACCGTTGCCACGATATTCTCGATACGATAAGTTGGTCCGCCAGACTCCATATGACAATTTATAAACCTCTATTTAAATATGCTTGGTTTAAAACAGTATAGTTCTCAGGAAAATCCCGGCTACAGAAGCCGCGAGAATTTATATTGCAAAGGTTTTTTATAGGGATACTTGTTTTAGCTTATGGGCGGAAAGAAAAAGCCCACATTGAGCCAACTTGCCAAAAAGGCTGAAAAAGAAAAAGAGCAACAAGTTCAAAAGTCAAAGAAAGAGACTAAAAAAGAGGAGACACAAACCAAAAGGACAATACAAATACTTGACGAAAAGCTGTTTCAAACTATTGCCAAGGATATTCAGAATATGAGAGTTATCACGCCATATGAAATAGCTTCTAAATATGGTATTAAAATGTCGGTGGCGTTTAAAGTATTAAGAAACTTAAGCGAAAGAGGGGACTTAGTCTTGGTCTCTAAAGGCCATCGAACTGAGATATATATACCTAGGAGGAGCTAGAGTGGCAATTCTCCACGTCTAATTTGTCTCTTCAAATTCACTACCCCCTCCTCCTTTAAGTCTATCAAATCTGCAGATCTTAAGATTTCTAACGCGGCTCTAACTACTCTGCCTTCTACCTTTGTCATTCTTGCAATATCTTCTATTAGTCTTAATACGCCTACGCTAGGATATACGGATAAGTAGTTAAACAAAGTGTTTATTACACTGTCTGCCTTTGCCTTATCTATTTTTGCCTCTTCTGCCAGTAATGTAGTGAGTTTATCTAGACTTATGCGCTCCTCTTTTACAAGCTCTACCTTAGTTTCACTCTTAGGTTCCTTAGACTCTACAGACTTAGACTTGTCACTCTCTAATTGTACTTGGACTCTAGAGGATTTAAGGTTCTCCAACTTAGGTTGTTGTAGAGTCCTCTCCTGTTTAAGAGCCTTAGGCTGAGCTTGTTTGGACTTTGATGTAGATAAAGACTCAGCAAGTTGTAGAACTACATTGCCAAAGATAACCTCAGGCCCCGAGGGTAGACACCCGATCTTTATGCATATTATAGTCTTTGCAAGAACTCCAAGTGTCTCTTGTTTGATTTTTCCGGCTTTATACAACTCTGAGAGCACTAAATTTACATATGACGTCGTTTTAAAAGCCTAAGCCTCTTTAGCTTCAACAAGTCTCCAATATGCTATTTTACCCCTCTTAATCTCCTTCACCACATTTTCTTTCTCTAACAACTTTAGTATGTAAAACACTTGAGAGTGACTAAGCCCTGTTAACTGAATAAGTCTACTGGTGGTAAGTTCACCGTACATTTTGAGATATTCTATAACCTGTTCCTTCCTCTCAAAGATCTTATCTGTTTGTCTTCTCGGCATGTAAAAAGTAATATACGCTATTTTTTCACGATGGTTTAAGTAGCGTGTTACTCAAATAATTTTATCATTTTACGCATTTTTAGATACTGCGCATAGTCTATGTATATCTTGTCACGCAACATCTGCTCCACAGTAGGCACGTCCGTTTTTTGTCTTTCTAGAATTGTATCTGTGACAGTAAATACATATGCATTAGACCCAGCACCGCTTCCAAACGGCACAAGTAATATTTTGTCTCCGGGTTTGGCCATGTCAAGGATCTTGGCGAACCCCATTAATGCCGAGGCGTTATACGTATTGCCTATGTGTGTAACTACAATTCCTGGCTTTACCTTCTCTATAGGAATGTTTAACATCGATGCTACACGAACTGGAAATCTGCCATTTGGTTGATGAAATACCGCATATGTAAAGTCAGAGGGCTTATACCCATATTTTTCCATGAGACCTCTAGTAGCTCCTATAATGTGACGAAAATATGCAGGCTCCCCTGTAAAACCCTCTCCGTGCATAGGATATGGTGATCCCTCTCTTCTCCAAAAGTCGGGCGTATCCGATACAAACGAATACACAGCCTCCAGCTCTGCGACTATACCATCTCTCCCCACAATTAATGCAACCCCTCCACTGCTGGCAGAGTATTCTAAATGCTCGCCGGGCTCTCCTTGCGACGTATCCGCACCTACCGTCATACCATATTCAATTCTACCAGATTCTACAAGCCCCACAGCTGCCATTAGGCCCTCGCTACCTGCCTTACATGCAAATTCCATATCGACAGCAAACACGTTATTGCTAAGCCCCAACGCGTCTACTAGTATAGAAGATATTGGCTTTACGGCATATGGCTTAGATTCCGTACCGACATAAATCGCCCCTATACGCTTTGGGTCTATCCTCGCCCTCTTCAAAGCTCTCTTAGCAGCCTCAACCGCTATGGTTACAGCATCTTCGTCTATTCCCTCTACACTCTTTTCATCAACAAGATACAGATCTACAATTCGTAGAGGGTCATCACCCCAGATTTTAGCCACCTCCTCTGTCCTAATCCGGTATTTTGGTATATACGCGCCCCAACTTACTATACCAACGCGGCTCATACCCCATCAACTGGCCTAAACTTATAACCATACATGACAAGCCCATATTTTCCATCTACCATAACCCTACGAAATACAGCTTCTACTTTCGCTCCTTGCGTGAGCTTTTCCGGCTGAACATCTACTATCTGGCCTACTACCTTAACGCCATTAGAAAGTTCGACAAGCCCTATTACTAAGGGCTTTTGTTTGAGAAAATCTGTGCCAACCTGATACAATACTGTAAACTCCACGAGTTTTCCCTCATGCGGAAGTTCAAAGTCTTCCAACTCCTTAGAACCACATCGGCATTTTATAACTGGCGGAAAGTAAACTGCGCCACATTTTTTACATCTCTTAGCTACAAGACGATAGTAATGAGGGATATTTCTCCAGTATATTGGCACTGACTCGTGTTTCATATTAACACATTATCACTCTCTTTTTATATCTTGTCATACTCCAACAACGACAACTGTCGACACTCTATCAACACCCCCCATATTGTGCACCAACCCATAATCTCCATCTACACGTTTGAATTCTCTGCCTATAAGTTGCCAAGCAACCTCCACTAATTGGTAAACCCCAGTGGCGCCGAGTATGTTACCTCTGGATTTAAGGCCGCCGCTGAGATTAATAGGTAAATCGCCTTCTCTTATAGCCGCTAACGCGCCACCTCTTTTTACAAAACCGAGACTCTCTAGTGCAAGTATACCAAATATAGAGAAAGAGTCGTGTACCTCCGCCGTCGCTATATCTCTGGGAGTGACTTTTGCTTTTTCAAGCGCTTTTTTCGCTGCCTCTTGTGCGCTATAGAGGGTGTCATAATCTTGCCTTAGGTTAAATGGTATGGCGTTTGTAGAAACAGATGCCGATAGTATGCGTGGACCGTCTTTTTTGTTGTTACACAATACGGCAGCTGCAGCACCGTCTGCGAGGGGGCCAATATCATATAGGCGCAATGGCTCACTGACAAGCTCGCTATTAATGGCGTCTTCAATTTTTATCTGCCTTCTAAGATATGCGTAGGGGTTGTTTGCACCATGTTTATGCATTAACACCGCCCACTGTGCCAACTCTTCATACCTGTATTCATACTTTCTCAAGTATACCTTTGCCATTAATGCCGCATATGCCAACGGGGTAATACCGAAGTATCTCTCAAAATAGGTATCAAGAGTTGTAGCGTAGATATCTTGCTGTTGGTTACTTAATACGTCGTTTGGCTTATCGACACCCACAACAGCGACACAGTTGTACTCCTCTGATTTCAAGACATGATGCGCCAAAGCTATGGCAGCCCCTCCAGATCCATCGCCGTCTTCTATTCTAAATACGGGTATTTTATCAAGACCGAGAGACTCCAGTACATACGCGCCCAAGATCTGCTGTTTGTTTGCAAGCTCGGCAGTTGATGATGCTATAAAAACGGCTTCAATATCTGTCTTTGCTTCTGCTAATGCTTTGTCTAAAACTTCTGCAGCCATGTCATCAATATTTTTACCATAATGTCTCCCCGCGGGATATAAGGCCCCTCCTACAATGTATACGTCTCTCATCGAAGAGTTATAAAGCCAACTTATTAAAATGTTTTTAATGGAAGTTAAGTTACACGAGTTTGAAAAAATATACGGCGACGCCAATAAAGCAGCCGAGGCAAGACGCCAGTTTTTAGAGAGAGTAACAGGTGTAAAGTTGGAAAATATAGGCAAGACGACGATAGATCTAAACACTGTTGTCGGAAAAAATATAGAAAACGTCATAGGGGCTGTGCAGATACCAGTTGGCGTCGCAGGCCCCTTATTGATAAAAGGCGATTATGCAAACGGCTATTTTTACATCCCGCTCGCAACTACTGAGGGGGCGCTTGTCGCCTCGGTAAACAGAGGGGCAAAAATAATTACAGAGTCTGGTGGTACTAGGGTAAAAGTCTTAAAAGATGGCATGACCAGGGCGCCTTTGTTTAAACTACAGTCAGTTATAGAAGCCATAAAATTTGTAGAGTGGGTATATCAACATTTTGACGAATTGAAAAAGGTAGCAGAGTCTACGACTAAACATGGGAAATTAAAAGAAGTACAACCCTTTATAGTTGGGAATTACGTGTGGCTAAGATTCGTCTTCTCTACGGGGGACGCCATGGGTATGAATATGGTTACTATAGCCACAGACGCTATTGCGAAATATATAAGTGAGAAGTTCCCTGAAGCAAAACTTGTGGCACTTAGCGGAAATATGTGCGTTGATAAAAAAGCCAATGCTGTGAACTTTATATTAGGTAGAGGTAAAACTGTAATAGCAGAGGCGTTGATAAAGAGAGATGTATTGGAAAAATTTGGAGTCTCTCCTGAAGATGTTCACAACGTAAACGTCGAGAAAAATCTCATAGGCTCAGCATTAGCGCATTCATACGGTTTTAATGCACATTTCGCCAACATTATAGCAGCAATATTTATCGCAACAGGGCAAGACGTAGCACAAGTTGTTGAGTCTAGCATGGGCATAACGACGACTGAACCTAGAGAAGAGGGCTTATACATATCTGTATTTCTGCCCAGTCTAGAAGTCGGCACCGTAGGTGGTGGAACAGGGCTACCTACGCAACGAGAGGCTTTAGAACTGTTAGGGGTGGCAGGCCCAGGGAACCCGCCTGGCACCAACGCTCTAAAATTTGCGGAAATTGTAGCCTCAGCGGTGTTAGCCGGGGAGCTAAATCTGCTTCTGGCTCTTACACGAAACGAATTGGCTTCAGCCCATCAAAGATTGGGTAGAGCTAAAGGGACATAGAGAACTTTTGAGTTTAAAAGCTAGATACTAAGATTTGAGATGGAAAAATGGAGTGTTTTTGTTTTGCCTTTAGTTAATCCTCTTCTTTCACCTTGACTCTACGTCCTGGACAGACAGTGATGAACGGTCTCTCTTCCGAATATGGAAGATTATACCACTGGGTTAACGTCGTCGAACTCCTCCTCCACTGTCTTAACCCACCGTAGAGATGTTTTCCTATCTCCGCTTTCGTCGCTCTGCCTCTGCTCTAGGTAAGTCTCATCGCACATCTTGTCAACAATAAAGACGGTGTTGTTTCTCTAAGGCCAGTTTAATTATCCCCTGGGTCATTCTTATAACACCAGCGGCAGTAATTTAGCTTTTTCCCAGAGCTCTCTCTTTCCCGCGTGTCACACCCCCAGCTCTGGGGTCTGGTTATCGCAGGGGCTGTCGCTAAGCCCAGACAATCCAGACTCTCTTGCCCGGGGTCAAGACCCTTCAGGGGCTGTGCACCATGGAGGAGGACTAGAGCTAAGAAGTAATGCTTTGGCTAATTCTATGGGCAAATTGACGTATTTTTGGTAATAAATTCTCTATGTGCCAAAGAGGGTTAACAAACACAATTAACCAACCTTTCTTATTAGGAAGTTCGAATATTCCAACTTTATAATTGGCGTACTTTATGGTGACATAATTAAGTTCACCTAAATTTTCGTCATGATTCTGCTTTATTATACTTATTATCTCAATGAGGTTTGACACTTGCCGTAATGTTTTTGCAGTAAGAGTATTAGGCAAGTGGTGTATAAGCGGTACACCTCGCTCGTCGAGTATCGTCACACCGTGTATAGCCTCATTTATAATCTCTGTGATTATAATCCGCTTTAAATCTGTAGCAACAGACGTCCTATTATCCGTCTTATGTGGAGAAACATAAATTACCACGTAACTTCAATAAGGTATAGTTTATAAGTTTTCGTAGAAGTAAAAACAGCGACTTAGGTTAAATTCTGACGCAAAAATTTGAAGCCGTGGCATTCAGCCTTATCAGAATGTTGGCACATATCTTGTTCTTAACATCATTACAACCGTAGGTCTCGCAATCATGGACGGGGGCTGTTGAATCTCCCCCGATGTAATACTGTTGTTAATTTTTATTCCTCGTCTGGATATAGCTATGTGTTAGAGTTCGAGGAGGAGGTAGAACTCGAAGAAGAGGAAACTAAGGAATATGAAGGCGAGGCAATAGAAGAGGGGAGGGTAAAGGGCGTCGTCTCTAATACAGTGCCGCCCTCCATCGTTTTAGCCGTTGTATATGATGGATCTGAGGGTAAGGCACTAGTGAAGTTTTACGATCCAATAGGCGATGTTGTATATTACTGGTATGATAAAACGGGACATAAACCCTATCTTATAACTAACAAGACACCAGAAGAGATAGCTGAGAAATTTCCCGAAGTTTTACGTCATCCGGGCTTCAGTCACCTTGACGTAGAGGAGAAATATAATGCTCTATATGATAAAAAAATCTTGGTAACTAAAGTATACGCCAAAGACCCGCTCTCTATCGGCGGCGGCAAAAATTCGCTAAGAGATATCCTAGGAGAAACATGGGAATCTAGAATAAAGTACCACCATAGCTATCTCTTTGATAGAAACGTCATACCAGGAATGTGGTATCAGACAAACGGCAACGGATTAACTCCCGTAGAGATTGTAATTCCGCCTGAGGTAAGACAAACACTGAGTAGCGTTTTCAAGCCAGAACATGCAAAAGTTGCAGAAGAGTGGATACCACTTTTCCAAGCGCCTGTACCACACATAAGGAGAGTAGCAATAGACGTAGAAGTTTACACACCTCAAGAAAATAAGATCCCAGATCCAAAGGAGGCTGAGTATGAGATTATTTCTGTGGCATTAGTAGGAAGCGACGGGCTTAAACGTGTACTAATGCTGAAAAGACCTGAAATTGAGGCTGAGCTCAAATATAGACCTGATTACGAGATACTATTTTTCGACAGCGAGTATGAGCTGATTAGAGAAGTATTTAAGACCATAGTACAATATCCAATCGTAATAACATTCAACGGCGACAACTTCGATTTACCATATCTGTATAATAGAGCTATTGCACTCGGCATACCAAGAGAAGAAATACCCATAACTGTGAAAAGAGATTACGTCAGCGTGGCTCCCGGCGTTCATATAGACATGTATAAATTCTTTGCAATAAAGGCTATAGAGGCTTATGCATTTGGCGGCGTCTATAGAGGCGAGAGAGGGCTTGATGGAATAGCTTATGCAATACTCGGCGTGGGCAAGGTGGAAAGACAGAAAAACGTGTCTAGAATGGGGTACTGGGAACTTGCAGAGTATAACTACAGAGACGCTTTAATCACTCTCTATTTCACTCTATACAACAGCGAAATGGTCATGAAGCTGATAATGTTATTATCCAGAATCGCTAAAATGCCTATAGAGGATATAACAAGATCTCAAGTATCTGCTTGGATTCGGAATATGCTCTATTATGAACACAGAAAAAGGGGATGGCTTATCCCCAATAAGGAGGATATCTTAAAGGAGAAGGGGGCTGTTCACACCAAGGCGATTATTAAGGGAAAGAAATATGCAGGAGCTGTAGTCTTAGACCCGCCCCTAGGCATATTTTTCAACGTCTACGTCTTAGACTTCGCCTCTCTATATCCATCTATCATAAGCAAATGGAACTTATCTTACGAAACTGTAAACTGTCGCCAAGATGCCGAAAAACCAATCCCAGAACTTCCTCATACAGTATGTCGCGATAGGCCAGGGCTTACAAGCACGCTAGTTGGAATCTTGAGAGATCTCAGAGTCCATGTATATAAGAAACTTGCGAAAACCGCATCTTCTCCTATCGAGAGACAGTTATATGATGTAGTTCAAAGCGCAATGAAGGTTTTCATAAACGCATCATACGGCGTCTTTGGCGCTGAGACGTTTCCGCTATATTGTCCGCCAGTCGCTGAATTAACAACAGCGTTAGCGAGGTATATAATGACAAGTACGGTTCTTAAGGCAATAGAGCTAGGGCTAATCCCGGTCTATGGTGATACAGACTCGCTATTTCTATGGAATGTTACTGAAGATAAGATTAAAGAGTTGATAAAACATGCAGAAGAAATCGGCATAGATATCGAGCTTGACAAAGTATACAAGTTTGTTATGTTTAGCGGCAGAAAGAAAAACTACCTTGGCATAACAAATGATGGAAGCGTTATAGTCAAAGGCATTGTTGCTAAAAAGCGTAACGCTCCACCTTTTGTAAAAGAGCTTGTTGAAGACATTATAAATAACTTGAAAAATATAAATAGTGTAGATGATATAATTAAAGTGAGAGATATAATTATAGCAATGGTGAAAGAAGCCGAAACAAAAATTAGGGAGAAGAGAATAACACTAGATAAGCTAGGTATAAAGATGGTATTAAGCAAAAACTTATCTGAATACACTAAGAATAGGCCTCAGCATGTAAAAGCCGCTGAGCAACTATTAAAGTACGGAATACAGATAGGCAAAGGCGACGCTATAATTCTAATCAAGACTAAGGATTCTGTCGGCGTTAAACCTATACAACTTGCACGGATAGATGAGATAGATGAAAAGAAGTACCTAGAGTACATAAGCACTTCTCTCGAACAAATTCTAGAGGCTATGGGAGTCTCTATCGAAGAGCTAAGAGGCGCAACACGTTTACTCTAGCTCCTCCTCTTCAACGCCAGATAAGCCTGTTAAGACGCCTTTTAAAACTTCCTCTGTTGTAACATCGTCAATATATGGAAACACCACCGTGGCATTATCAACTTGAAGACTCTCTCCAGCCCATCTGGCCTCGTAAAAAATTTCATATATTGGCAACGTCACTTCAACTCTATCCTCTATCCTTTTAGGCGAATACTTCCTAACCTTCTCCAAAAGCTCTTTAGCTAATGGCGCTGGATATGATACTGAGTAGAAATCCCTTAGAATTATGAAATCGGAGCTCGTAGGATTCCAAGACTTTAATAACTCCACAGCTATCTCCTTCACCGCCTCTGTTACATCTTTATTCACCACCTCTTTGCTTACTACAGAGTTTTTCGAAATCTTTGCAACGACACTCATTGTCTCTCTCCCCTCTAGGTTATTTAAACTTTCTAAAAACGGTTAAACCACGGTATAACGCTGCAATATTGACCAACGACACATATACATAGAGCAGGTATTTCGTATAATAATGAGCAACCTCAATAAAGAGCGCTGTTAAAAAGAGGTAAGCTATACGCTCTCCACGTTCCATAAAGCCAACCCCCCTAACCTCTACGCCAAGCGCTTCACCTCTACATCTGGCATAGCTAATTGCAAATGTGCCAACTAGGCCAATGTATAGCATCAGAGGATCTAGGTACGGTATAAAATACAAAAGATATGCCGCATCTGAGTACCTATCTAGAAATGAATCTAAGAATGCGCCTTTTTTTGTCACAGTGCCTCTACTTCTAGCTACTGCTCCATCTAGGCCATCTAAGAGCCCTGATACCAATATAAAAAGCCAAGGCGGGCAGTTAAAAAGCAACACAAGCAGCACACCACCCCATGCAACTAGCGCAGAAGCTATAGTTAACATATTTGGGTCAAGCGGTATAAACCTACCTATTCTGTCTAAGTTTATGAACCTTCTTAGTTTTTCGGAAACCACAGCAAAATGAATCTTGTTATTTTTGAAGTTGAGAAATTAAATATGCCACATATGCTGCGGCTTGCCAAGACATATATGGGACGGGCCCCAGCGATATCCATACAGCGTGTTTTGATAATATCTCTTCATCCTCTTGCGAGAGACCATCGTGATCGCCAAAGATATAAAGCCCGTCTGACGTAAGAGCAATTTCAGACACATCTATTCCCCTTTCATGTAAATAATAGACGTGTCTAAACCGCCCAACTATAGTCTTTAGATCGCTTTTAAAACTTGGTAACGAGAGGAGCCAGCTGGCCACCGCATGCGTACGGTCGGAGGGGTAAGACGCGACGCGATATGTCGTTCCTTCACATAACATAATATATACCTCGCGTGCACCGCCACGTAGAGACTCTACGAGAAAGTCTATAAGTACGTCAAATCTATTCTTAACAAGATTATGAAGATCTACGGACCAAGGACAAGCTACGTCGCTCTTTATTAAAAAACTCAAATGACCTGTTGTAATGGCACTTTTTTCTTTCTCTCCTCTCGAGGTCTTACCTTGATTATACCAAAGAACACTGCGCAGTTAATGCAGTAAGTCTTGGTAACTAGATAACGTGGGATTATCGCGCCCTGTTTTTCCAATTCTCTGGCTAAGTCTGGCGGCACAGGGGAGTAAGGAACTGTTAATCTAACGGCTTTAGATCTCGGCATAATTTTCCCACAGTTATCACAATATACATATGGCTCCCGTCCCTTATCGCCCTTTTTACGACCTCTATTTTTCCTCTTTTTAGGCACAGCGCCTTTACTTAAGTAATTTTTAAATTTTTGCCTATTACCCCCTTTGCAGTACCCAACCCTCTAGACACATATACATTGCAAGGTCTAGGACGTTTGATCCCTCCTTGATGAGACGCCATGGTATCTCCACCTTTAGCGTTCTGTAGACGTACATGTGAAGCGTATATGGAGAGGGTGAATTTCTGTTAGTGAAGAGTACATGCGACAAGCCAAAAGTTTTTAGTGTTGACTACAATTAAGCGTAGCCGTCCCCATAAATTAGCTTACGCGATGAACCAACCCCATTTTTCTGCCATAACCTGACGTTTAGCTACCCTTAATGTTAGGTTATATTTTCTACGTCGGCATGATCTACGTGACAATTCAGACTCTCAAGCACTTTTCAACACGTCTCTTTCACACTTTGTCTTCTGAGTCTATAAGGCCATGAACCGACCGACGGTATACGTGGCCATCGGCACGGGATTTGGCAAGACCGCCGTCGCTCTGTCTGCGGATTTTGGGTAAACCCGCTCTTCGCCGACGCGCCTTGACTCGCCGTCGTTGCCAACGTCTTCATGGCCGTGGTAGTGCTTGATTTAAGCGGTAGGGCCGCGGCGACGATACTCGGCACGCATCTTGACAATGACGTCAATCTTTGCCGCCAGTAAAGCGGTCATCGCAAGCGTACTAATTCTCTTCGGCGGTCTGTCTCTCGAGTCGGCTTATCTCCTTGTGGAGTCTCCTTAACTCCTTGGCTATTGACGCATCTGGAAGTCTCAGCCGTTTGACGATTCTGCCGTCCACGATGAGTCCCGCCGTAACGCCGTGGTCGAGACGGTTCACGTCAACGGCGACAATTGCCTTGGGCTCCACCGGCATCGCTTCGCGGGCGAATACAAGCGCTACATACAACCTTCCGTAAGTCGACCCCCTCTTGCCCCTCCGCCTCTCTACGCCCAAGAACGCCAACTTCAATTTGGCGCCCTCTTCTAGTCTCTCCCTTATCCACTCGACGGTCTTTCTCCTGAGACAGACGGCAAATGTGCTCTGCAACCTCCGCACTTTGAGGACGCCGCTCTTTAGGTCGACAAAGACCGCTCTGCCCATGTCTCTTTCGTTTTCCACTCCCAGTTGGGCGTTTAACGGAACCGCCCTGTAGAACACCACATCGCGCCAGAACACCTTGGCTTGATCTACGAAATACTTCCTGAGTCCATGCTGTCTGTTGGGGTATGGACGACGTTGGTAAGCTTAGGTTAGGCCTAGTACCGCTCCGAAAGTCTAAGCCAAAACTCGGCACGTTTTTCTTTACATGCTAGGTCACGCATATCAAAACCGCCTATTGAGGGGTCTGTATCCATAGGAATGCCGAGCGCATCCGCACCTACGAGCTCTTGCAACTTAACTCCACACTCATCGTCACCACTCCAGGGGACTTCTACAACCTTGCCCTCTCTAATGGCGTTTTTTGCATCTTCGACTTTCTCCACTTTAACTAATCTATTTCTTAGATCTTCCCAAGCCCTCTTTCGTAAATTGTCTTCTACGACGCTCATAAGTTGTTTGACCGCATCTACCAGCTCTCCAAGCGATACGGCGTATTTCTCTAGCGTATCTCTCCTGGTTACAACAACTTGTCTCTTTTCTATATCCCGCCTACCGACCTCTATGCGTAAAGGCACACCTTTTAACTCCCAGTAGTAAAACTTCCATCCAGGTGTTTTATCTCGTCTATCGTCAATATGTATACGGATACCTACGTCTCTCAACATCCTGTATACTTCGTCTACAAATTTCATAACCGTTGGCATCTCTTCTTCTCCGTAGAATATAGGCACTATAACTACTTGTATAGGCGCCAATTTTGGAGGCAATGTAGTACCTCCATCGTCGCCATGTGTTATAAGCATAGCGGCAATACTTCTCTCTGAAATACCGTAGGAGGTTGTGTGGGCAAGCTTTCTCGTGCCATCTATATCTAGATACGTAACTTCGAAAACTTTGGTAAAGTTTACGCCAAGGTAATGTACAGTGCCTATTTGCAAAGTTCTACCATCAGGCAGAATAGTGTCAAATGCTATTGTATATTCAGCACCAGCAAATTTATCCCAGTTGGGTCTCTTATTTATCATATATGCTAGACACATTTCGTCAAAAATCCTCTTATAGATCTCCACAGCCTCCCGAATCTGTCTCTCGGCATCTTCTCTAGTTGCGTGTACAGTATGAGCCTCTTTAAACATGCTAATCTCCCTTAGGCGAATCATGGGGTGTGTCATTTTTGTTTCCGCTCTAAATACACTAACTATTTGATACAACCGGAGAGGTAGATCTTTATAGTCTTGTATCCATAGCTTCACCATAGGCATAATTGCAGTTTCTGAGGTGGGCCTCAGGATTAATCTCTCGCCACCTTCGCCGCCTTTTGAAACCCAAAAAACCTCCTTTTCAAATCCTCTTATGTGTTGCGACTCTTTGCTGAAAAACTCATAGGGTATAAAAACAGGAAATAGCACTTCTTCGTGTCCTGTTTCATCGTGAATACGCCTTATCAAGTTCTCCACGTTACGCCTTAATTTCATACCATAAGGACGCCATACGTAAGCCCCCTTAACCGGATATCTTACATCATACAGCTCCGCTTCTCTTAAAAGCCAATGGAACCATTCTATTAAATTTGTTTTAAGTTTATCCTTTGTATATGGTTTAGCCTCTCTTAAAAGTTCCATAGCGCTTCTTACAGAGAGCTAATAAAAAGATTTAACCCGAAGTATCTATCACTATATCGAAACCAAGAAGTCACACTTCTTCGAAGGCGTTAAGCTTTTCTAGCTGTAATAATCCACCCGGTGTGGACAACATCAAAAGTCTCAGGCCTTAGCTCACCTACAACAGATTTCCAACGACGTAGAAGTACCTCTTCAATAGAAATGTTGTAGAAGTTATATGTCTTAAGCATCTCAACGGTTTTTGACATGTGCTCAATAGTCGTAGAGAAGACGGCCAACGTACCCCCTGACTTTAGGACTTCTACGGCTTTTTCAATAACGTTCCAAGGATCCCCCATGTCTAATATTACGGCGTCTACTTTCATAGAGCCAAAGCCGCTTTTAACAACGTCTCTTAATTGTAAATCAACATATAGATCAAGTCCCACACTCTTTATATTTTTTATAGCGACTCTTATGTGATCGAATCTTTTTTCAAAACTATAGACAATCCCCCAGGGTCTCACATACCAAGCCAATACGGCGGTTAAAAAGCCGGAACCTGTTCCAGCTTCTACTACTCTAGATCCCGGACCTATGGCTGTAGCTTTTACAATGTATATAGCGTCTTTTGGATATATTGCCTGGGCTTTAATACGGAATCTATGTTCAATTATGTCAAATATAGTCGCAGGAATAGCCCTAAACTTCGCTCCTAATGTAGATGTTACTACTGTACCATATGGCACACCTATTAGCGTATCTGTGTCGATATATCCTCTAATAGTTTGGAGTAAGCCGCTACCGACTTTTGCCACGATTTTGTAATTTCTGTCTTCCTCTATTAACAGCGTCCAATCGTTTTTCTTAAACACTAAAAGGTATATCGACTTTATTTAAAATCTAGCGATGATATACCACTTCTTAAAGTACCGCATTACTGTAAATATATCCCCATCTCTTCTAACTGAGACAGCTCTATAACTGGTTAATAGTATATCGCCTTCTTCATAACCGGCAACCGAGGCGACTACAGCAAGAGGAATAATAACGTCTCTAGCCACTTTATATATTGGCTCATGACCGTTCTTTTTTAAAGCTAAACATAGTTGATAAAGTTCTGGCAGTACCTCTGTCAACAAGTCACATTTAGGGATCCCACCTAATCTGATGCCTAAAATAGAGTTTGTAAAAACGTTCAGATTGTCGCCGGCAATTCTTACAACGAGATACGAAAACAACTCCGGTGGTATTACTTTTATAAGGCGGCGTCTTAATAAACTACGCGGAGGAATAACCGAGGATCCAATTATGGCTAAGTATGCGAACTCCGCAGCTAAGCCTCTTAGTATACGTCTTATTTTTATATCAAGTGTGTAAAGCACGACTATAGACATCGTATAAAATATATAGACGATAGATAGGCGTTAACGTGAGTAAACGTCGTCTGAAAAATTTTAAAACACAGCCGGTTAAGGAAAGCGGGGCCCGTAGCTCAGTCAGGATAGAGCGGCGGAGGACCCAGCTAGGTCCGTCGTGCCTCCTAAGCCGTAGGTCGTGGGTTCAAATCCCACCGGGCCCGCTCTACCTTTCAACATAGCGGCCAGATGCTCTTATTCTGCTTACCTCACTTTCCACAACGCTTGACCTAACACCCATCTCCTCTCTATATCCACTCCAAAAGAGTGATTTAAATTCCTCAGATTTTGCACCGTAGAGCTCTAACGTCCTTAATAATACATTTATGTCTCTCGCCATCAATATGGCTGTTTTACGAGTCCACCCCCTCCTCGTCTCGCCCAGGCCAAAGTCTATGAAGTAAAGCTCTCCCTTTGAAAGAATTATATTTGTGGGCGCAAGATCGCCGTGTATCAACCCAGCTTTATGCATCTTGCCGATATATATGCCTACATCTTTCAGGTACTTATGCTCGCCTCTGCTTAGTAAATCGCGAAGGCTCTCGCCTTCTACATATTCCATTAGTATAGTTGTTTTCTCAGGATCAAAAAAGTATACCGCAGGAACCCTTACGCCTATTACGTGGGCTATGTACATATTGCGAACTTCGTTAATTGTTCTTCTCCTCCTTATGAGATAGTCAAGTGTATGATCTCTATACGCCTTGGGCTTTCTCCATTTTAACACCGCCTTTATTCCGAACCAATCGACAAGGTATATTTCGGCTTCCGCACCTTTCGCAATCAGAATCACAAAGTCACGAGTTTAATAATTTAAATGTGCATACAGAGTTGAGATATGTATTGGACCTTTTATAGACCTGACGCAATTTCCATATGGGAAAGCGCTGTTATAAGGGAAAGGCTTGCGTGGTACTCTTCGGTAATGCGTAATAAGGCGCCTGCTAAATATCATATAGCAGCCAGGCTTGAGGCTCCACAGGATTATACCGAGATGAATGAAGAAGAGCTTTGGAAACTCCACAATGAATTAGGGCGTGTTTTTGATGAGGAGTTAAGTCGCCAGAGAGAGCGGCCGGACCCATCTCTTATAAAAAAGACACTACCGCCCGCATCGTTTCTTGACGTAAAAATAGAACTTGCTAAAAGACAGCTAAAGCATTGTATGCTCTGTGAGAGAAGATGCGGTATAGATAGAACCACAAAGAAAGGCGCTTGTCTTCTAGATTACAAACCCCGGGTTGCAAGCTTCTTTCTCCACCTGGGCGAAGAAGCCCCATTGGTGCCTTCGGGCACAATCTTCTTCACAGGGTGCAACTTCCGTTGTGTATATTGCCAAAACTGGGATATCTCACAATATCCAGAAGCCGGAGTGGAAGTTACAGCAGAAGCCTTAGCTGCTATACAAGTAAGGCTAAGAGAGGAGGGAGCCAAAAATATAAATTGGGTTGGCGGAGAGCCTACTCCTAACATACCGTATATTCTGGAATCTATGAAGATTCTGGCAACCAAAGGAGTCAATGTACCTCAGCTCTGGAATTCAAACATGTATATGACACCGGAGGGTCTTTCTCTTGTTCTCCACGTAATTGACATATGGCTTCCCGACTTTAAATACGGTAATAACATGTGTGCTATGCGCTATTCGGTAGCTCCTAGATATTGGGAAGTGATTACTAAAAACTTTTCTGTTATATGTAGGCGGCGGGAGGATATAATAGTTAGACATCTAGTCCTCCCAGGCCATCTTGATTGTTGTACAAAACCAGTATTAAAGTGGCTGGCAGAAAACTGCCGCCACGCCCTTGTAAACATAATGGATCAATACAGGCCAGAATACCTCGTATCTAAGCTGGATAAATATAGGGAGATTAGAAGAAGAGTTTCAGAAAGAGAAATGGAGGAGGCCTATAGATATGCCGATTCATTGGGTCTAACATGGAGAGAGGTCAGCAGATAACTGCCCTCCCTACCCTTGGGGTGAAGTTTGCTGTGAGTATTTCAGCTATTATCTTTCGTCAAGATTGACGAGCGGATATTTTGGCTATCCGCCTCAGTACTAAATGGCGGGATTTCTTCTCGCCCACGCCTTCACTAACAGCACATGTCTCCGACACGGGCATGGGCCGACGACTACAGCTCCCCCAAAGACAGAGCCCCTTCGACAAGCAGGGCATATCCGTATTTAGATATCCTCTTCTCTGCCACGAGATTATATTAGAACCCCGCCTTAAGGGGCGAGACTCTCGGTTGTAAGTCTCGTTAACTAGGCTTACTAAACATATAAATTCTAGCAGAACGCGTAGCGTCATATTTTACCTCAACTCTGCCTGTGAGTATAAAAGTCGCCGGTATATACGGGCTCTCTTCTATTTTTCTCCTCATTTGCGGCTCGCTAAGCGCATTACGCCAAGCATCGTGTATTTTAGCCGGAGGCACAAGTTTTAGCGCTCTCTCAAGAAGTTTGACCGTCGTTTTGATACATCTCCCCTGGGGACAGTCTTGCCCAGAAGCCAAAACTTTTACAGCATAATACACCATAGGTATTGTTAAGCCAAGATCAACAACAGGGTCTTTAAAAACTATTGTCGAGCGGTTTTTAAACTGTGACACGAGACGCCACATTAATTGGGAAACTGTATCTGGATCGTCTACGTCAAATATATTACTTCTCAGGATTTTGTCTGCTATATCTTCTTCATCGTCTCCCTCCACCCTAAGGGCTCTAAGTTTTGTTAATATGTCGAAATAACGTCCGTCTCTGCCGCCTCCTAAAACTTTTGAACTCACTAATTCTATCGGCTTGCCAGTTGTAAAAAGTTTCTCTAACCATTCAGCTTTTGTACAGGCGTACACAGCTATTGAAGTAGATGTCCCAACAATGACAGATCTCACAAGAGGGGGGCCGGCAATCCAACACTCCCTCCCGCCCACGAATTTATACAACGATGTGTATAATCTTGGCGCGTATCTCACCTCAGCACCAAAGTTGTCTATAGCTTCTAAAACCGCCACTTTGTTAAACACAGGTCCTGACGTCACCACGGCTAGTTTTACTTGTTGAGCAAGTGACAACACTCCAAGACCTCCCAATGGCGAAGATACCGCTAAGATCTGTTTAGGTTTTATAGATTCTATACACTCAGCGATAGATGCGCAGATCATAGTTACGCAAATGAAAGTGTTTTAAAAGCTATAGAACTCAGAGCTTACATCGTTTTTTTAGCTAGATACTGAGCATAAATTGGACATCCGTTACCTCCGTTGTTGCAATATCTTTCTAGTTGCGTTTTTCTAATACGCCATTCTTCAGGCGGCATTAAAATACACCGAAGGCCGTCGGCTGTCGATCGATACATAGGACAGCGCATATTCTAAGCACACAGTGAAGATTTTAATATCTTCACGACATGTAGATAAATCATATTTCATGTTCATCTATGCAACTCCTTATACAAAGTTTTTGCTATGGGGTCTTGGGTATTGTTTCTTGACGGGGTTGAGCATTGTGACAACGTATTAAGCATGTCATTACCCAGTCTCTTCGCCGACTTTGAAGTAAGAAATGCAACTGAGAAAAACCCCTACTCCCCGCCCTAGAGGATACAACCTTTATTTGTATTTTTATACATTCACATTTTAGCAATTGTGGAATGCGACGTTATTCTTGACTATCTTAGAGAGCGTGGTATAAGCGGAAGTAGAAAAAACTCGGAGCTCGTCATAGCCCCCGTCGGATCTCTTCAGTTAGGCTTTTGGTGCCCCCGTGACGATTTTCCAAATATTGACGACATAGAGGATGCCAAAAGGGTTTTGGGTTTGGATAACCTAGACGTGTTAATAATAGTATCTTACAGACCTTATATATTAATAGACTTCTTGAATTCGCTCATAGAGAGAGCAAACCGTTGGTACGGTCTTCAGTTTAACGTAAAACTTCTCGGCGTCAGTTCCGTTGAACTTGAAACAGGGCTTGAAGATGCCCTAGGCCGCGCCTTTGTGGAAAAACCTCATAAACTCTCCCCCGGGGTTAAAAGCGAATACATATGTCCACAATGCGGCAAAGATCTCCTCTACCTCTACAGAGAAGAGAGATATTTCTCTAGGAAGTACCGTAGAAGAGTTGTTGAGAGAATATATGCATGCATATCTTGCGGATTCAGGGCAAGGAAGATCGATCTAATAGACTAGAGAGGTTTTGCGTCTCTATCTATCAACCTAATGACGCTCCTTAGAATCTTCGGCAACTCGCTTTTTTTAACTCTCTGGCTTATAACCGCGACAGCCGCCCCCCTATGTCCCCCTCCAGTTCCCACAGACCTTGCTAGACTTGCTACATCAAACTTATTAGATCTCATAATGATATGGACTCCGTCGTCCTTTAGCGAAGCCACAAGGGCGATGTCACAGCCGACAGAAATTAAAAGCGATGCTAGATCTGCCTCATAAGCTCCGACATGCGATATACAAATAATGCCAATAGACGATTCATATATCTCTAGACGTTGCATGCCTTTTAATAATGCTATAATACGGTGCCTCTCGCCCACGTTCTCCTCACTCCCACCTATAATGTCATAGAGTGTGCCCCCTGTTTTTTCAAGTAGATATGACAATATTTGTAAAGTTTTGGCATCTGCCCTCTTTAACTTTCCAGTATCTGTATAGATGCCCAATATGGCCAGCTTGGCAATATCAGGAGTTATCTCTACGCCTGCCTCCTTTGCCAATTCCAAGGCAATTTCGGTACAACTAGGCCTGTCTATTAAAATCCCTGGAATATCATCGCCAAGATAGTGGTGGTCCACTCTGATAATTCTCTTATCAAGCGGGGGCACTTGGCTTAGTGAGGCTACGTCGGCTAAGATGTACACGTCTACATCGCGAGGCGGCTCCTCCATACAGTCTCCTAGCGGCGAGCCCTCTGGACATACTATAGCAACAACTTTCACACCAAGTTTTGTAAGCACAAGCTCTAACACTCTGGCACAAGCTAGGGCATCGGCGTCTGCCCTCTTATGGGTTACAATGGCTACCTTTTCTGCGTCATTTAATAACTCCTTTAATCTCTCCAACATTTTGCAACCTCCCTGTGTTCTATAGGCCACCCCTTTTCCCTTATAAGGTCTGCAATACAGACGCCGAGCTCTGCCGCTTCGTCGGCAACTCTTTGTAAATACGTTTCATCAACCAACACACTTGCGTCTATATCTACATCAACTTCTACGCCATTCTCCGAGAAAGAAACTGAGACAACTACTTGTTTTACGGCCCTCCCCAATTTCTTCTCTATATACCTAACAACCTCTGAAGATATAAACTCGACTTCATCCATTTACTTATCCCCCGCCCTTCGCCGTTTCCACACTCCCTTTTAATCTGCTTAGCTCTTTGTTTATCTCCTCTCTCAGTTTTTCTATCTGTTCTCTCAACAAAGACTCTTGCCTAGCCAAAGTCTTAGTATGCAACTCTAACAACTCTTTTCTCTCCCTAAGCTCTTGTAAAGCGGCATCTCTATTTTGGGGGATGAGGAAGTTACCTACGCTTTTGTATATCTTGGCATCTTGCGGAAGCTTCTCGATCTCTGTAAGCGCTTTTTCGATCTCTCTAAGCTCAGCCTCATATTGTTGTTTTCTTAGAAGAACGTTTTGTAACTGGGCTTGCACTTGGTTAAACCTGTTAACTAAGTCTTGTAGAGATGGGGGTATTTGTGCCATCAGCTTTAAGACTGCACCTACTATATAAACATTATCTAAAAACGGCGACAGACTCGGCTATATACATGGCACGGAAGATTGTATGTACTAACGATCTCAGACTAGAAGCGTCTGCTGCCTCCGCTACGATTTTTCCGTCTTTTACATAAAGACAGCCTCTGGGGAAGCGAACTTCTTTTTCTAGTATTTCAAAAATTTTCAGAATAAATATATCATTATTTATATCTATTTCTAATTTATACATGTACATACCTATATATGATTTTATTTATTCTAAAAAGAGGGGCCCGTGGGCCTAGATCTTCGCCTAGAAACTCAACTATGTAACCGTCACCGTGTCTAACTAAAATTATAGTGTCAAAACGCCCTCTGACAATATCGAGGTCATAAAGCAGGGGGTATTGAAAAATTTCGACGAAAATATCGCCGAGTTCTCCCTTCGTTAAATCCACAATTGCCGCAGTTTTTGCACGGGGTCTTCTAGCAATAAAAACTGGAAAATCTTCTCTAGTTTTTACTCCTGATATTTTAAGTATATAAGGCTTCCAATTTCTAATTGTTATGTCGTAAAATAATAAAGCCGATGGCATACCTCTTCTATCCCATATAAACATTATGTAACGTGCTCCACAAGCTACAGCCTCCTCTAAAATAGCAAAGAGAGACTTTTTACCTCTGACGATCTTCTCAGAGCCAGGCAGTGAGTAGACTAAGTCGTTGACTATTTCACGCGTTTTTTTAGAGGGGTTACGCGATGTTGTTATGACAACACGACACACCACAATTGCCTTAACCTATTTGCCGGTCTCCCTCCAGCGTGCTTTCTGAATCTCTACTTCTTTCAACTCCTCTGGTGTTAACGTCTTGCCCATTACTGTCTGAGGAACCCACGCTCCACCAGCAAAAGTAAATCCGCATTTAGGACATTGCCAAATTCCAAAGGCAAGTCTCTTGAGTCTTACTAACGATCTGCAGCTAGGACATCTGTGTTTACCTCTTTGCTTTATCTCTATTGCGGTGATCTTACGTCTAAGTCCCATGCCATATCTAGCGCCATATCTCCCCGCAGGGCCTACAATCTTTGTATGACTAAAGGGCATAAAGTCTGTAGATAAGATACTTTAAAAAACTTTTATAGTCTACACCCCTAAGACCCCTCTCGCTGCTGTAATAAGTTGCTCTTTGCCTTTCCAAGCTAACTCTAACGCCATCTCTAGTTCTTGCGAAGTAAACGTCCCTATTGTCTTCTGAACAGCCACTATACGATCCTCCGATATTGTAAATGTAATCCGCCCATCTAAGCTTAACTCCTCTTCAAAAGTTGGGTCTAGAAACAGGACCCCTCCTATTTTACCAACTGAGACCGCAATAGGGGCCTTACTTACCTCAATAGGTAAAGGCGTTTTATTATTGCGATCTAGTTTTACACCTTGTTCGTCTTTCACGACTACAGGTAGTTGAGTATCTTTTAATGCAGCAACGGCGGCAAGATTTGCCGCATCTATTAAATTTCCATCGTCGTTAATAACATAAAGGTCAACCCAGAGAACATACGCTTTACCTCCCTCTACGACCAATTTCTTGAAATCTACATAGCCACAATGTCTAATACCGCGGTCAATTACTCTGGCAAGCTCTATTGCAAACTCATCAGGGGGGCCCACCTCAGTATAAGGCGATGCATGAGGCAAAACTTCTGCATTTACTACTAACACACCCTCATCTGGTGCGTCTGGAAACGGTTGTCCAAGACTCACTTTGACGCCAGCTACAACATGTGTTTTTCCAAGTTTTACTTCGGCAGAGCCATCTGCTGTTTTAATAACACTAGTCTTAATTTCGATATTTCTAATTCTCTCGGGTTCTCTCCCATCTATTCTATATTTAGTCGCTAACAGTTTCCTAATCTGTTCTTTTCTTAGATAGGAGATAAAGCGTTTTCCATATGGTGAAATAGACGCCATAATTACCTCCCGTAGATATCCTCAGCTATTGTCATATATTTGCTCTTTAGCGCGTCACGAGCTTTTTGATATACAAACTCGGCACCTTTAATAGCAAGGTTAAGAGCCTCTAGAAACTTGTCTCTTGTCCAAGCTCCATCTAATTGGAGTAGGGTGAACCTCTTTAAGTTCGGCATATAGCCCACGGGGAGGTCCCCCTCGCCATACTGATCCTCGAGACCATTTAAATCGAGTACTACCGCGCCATCTACAAGCCCCACAGACACTCCTATTACGAGATCTCTCATATACACACCAGCATCTGCAAGAGCTAGCGACGCGGCAGTAAGCGAGGCAACTCGTGTAGAGCCGTCTGCTTGAAGAATTTCGATAAAGACATCTATCCTAGACCTAGGGTATTGCTCTAATACGACCGCGGGTTCCAAGGCTTCTCTCAAGATTTTACTAATCTCAATCTCTCGTCTAGTGGGTGTTGGGCTCTTACGTTCATCTTTTGTACTAAACGGCGCCATGTGATATCTAACACGCATCACTCCTCTATCTGGTAAAGAAAGATGTCGTGGATGCATTTCTCTAGGCCCGTATACGGCGGCCACAGCAGTAGTTGCGCCGTAGGAGACCATAGCAGAACCATCCGCGTTACTGACAATACCAACTGTAATGTTTACCTCCCTCATTTGGTCAGGAGCTCTTCCATCAGCTCTTACACCGTTTTGAAACAATGGCACAGGAGGTTTCTTCATAAGACGCCTTATTATTAAAATTACTTATAGTTTTCGGACTCTAGGTCTTGCCCGTCTTCCACTTCTCTATCTCTGTTTTTATTCTATCTGTGAGCCCCATCACATGGCTCTCGGCCTCTATCTTCTTAACTAGGCTGGCTAGAAATACCTCGTCTTTTACATCTCTACACCTAATCCAAATCCTGCCGTTTTGACCTACGATGATGTCACAACCCAACTCCATTAATGTGTTTAACATGCTTCCTTTTTTCCCAATTACACGGGGAACTTTCACAGGGGATATCTCTATAACCGTTCCACGCTCTACCTTTCCCACTTTCTCCTCTTTCAAGGTAAGTATGATAGGGTATTCATCTGTTAAATCCACATCCTTAACTTTTGCTACTATTACATCTCCGATATTGAGAAAAGTTGTGAGCGGCGTGGTCTCTAAGTCGACATGTTTATGCAACGCCTCGCTAACAGGGAGATATGCCGGCATAAATGACCTCACATCGACCTCCCAACCTGTAGCTAACACATCTGTGACATACCCCACGACTAAATCTCCTTTTTTAGGCCTATATGTGCCCTCTAATGGAACTATGACCACAACATCCTCTCTAAATTCCACAAGACCTACAACAAGGCTTCTATATTTGCCGTTGTCTAAGTACACCGGCCCTTCTACTCTACTCTCTGCAGTGGCTACAACATCGCCCGGAAATACTAACTGGCGGGGAACTACGAGATGCATTAGTACACAATTTCTAGTATTCTAATATCGGCATCACCATGAGTAATATCATTGACTTTAGAAATTAACGCATCTTGTAGACCTGCCGGCAACTCCAATACAGCTTCCCATGATCCATCTGGTCTATATCTCTCGTTTACTATCTTCGCCATTTTTACAACCAAACCCTTTACTCTTTGGGCATAAGTAGACGAAACGGAAAGAGAAATACGTGCAGTAGCTATCTTAATAGGGATAATCCTCTGGATCTCTTTTAAAATCTCCTGTACTTGCTCCTCAGCTGGTTTGAAAGGATCTATAGACACTCTGGCTTGTTCTATAGCGTTTTCAACTCTCTGAGGAGGCACAGGAGTCCTCGTCCTAACATCAATACAATTGCGTGAAATCCACTCGATAATCTGTCTCTTCTTATCTTCAATAAGTTTCCTCCTCTGCTCCGCCGTAAGAGGTATTTCACCTTCCTTTATGATAATCTCAGCGATTTTTCTTATATCGGTAGTGCCAAAAACTTTTTTCAAAGACTGCTCCGACGCGCGAAGACCTTTTTTTGCGTCTTTGTATATCTCCTCGTGGACAAGTATTTTATCTATCCCCAGGGACTTCCCCAACTTTAGCTCTAGCGCGGCATCTGGGTCTACTAGGATTTCAAAATGCTCGCCGCCTCTGTCAAGTTTTGCAACCGCCACCTTCTTCGTCATCACCCACATCTCCTAAAGGTATTAAAAATTTATCTACACTCTTTACGAGATGCAATTGGCTATTTCCACGATCTTTGTGGCAACATCTATGGCGTCTATGCCAAAAACGTAAGCGTTTGGCTCTATCCCACGACCTCCTGAATCATAAATGACGTCGAATACTTCTCTACGAAATACTGAAACAACGTTAGATATTATCTCCTCCTCGCTATTGCTAGGCCCTACCTCTGCTACATTTAGTTTATTTTTAATACATTCCTTAGCCACGTATGCGATATTTGCAACCGCCTTGATCTCGCCGTGTATTTTATTCACCTCTTGTAATAGAGCTGTCAAAAATCGTGAAGCACCCGGCTTAGGCTTCCCCCTCACCATTAGTTGAGTTCCTTCTACATATATTCTACCTGGAAATCCAACTCCGACTCCTAGGTCTAGTTCTATTATATTCATTAAAACCTTTGGCACCAACTTGTAGCAGTTATTACACCTACGCAAAATCTCGAAAGCAGTTTCTACTCTTTTTACAACCTCAGTGTATATATGGATATCTTTACAAATCTCACAGCTTTGTAACATTGGGTGCATTACTCTATGTAATCGACATAATCTAAGTGTTGAAAGTAGAGTTAACGCATAGTTGTTGAGATAACGTAGTGCTTCTTCCACACTTCCCAACTCAACCAAACTCTTTGTGGATCTTATCAATCTCCCCAGTTCTCTCCTGTCTATTATCTTAAGAAGTTTTTCTTCGTAATATGTCTTCGGGTTTTTGAGATATGCACTGACAGCAGGTTGCGAAATACCTAAGAGTTGCCCTATTTTGCTTTGTGAATATCCCATTTCGGCTAGTTCGTGTGCCAACAAGCCTTTTAAAGGCGCTATGAAGACCTCGACTACGAATTCGACAGGTATCATAAAGCATATTTAATTACTTAATTTTAGAGTTTAGGCAGATGGTAGATTACGTAGAAGTAGGAATTGGAGATTCAAAAGCCTCGGTTAGACTCGTAGATGTAACTTTCGTCACAGGAGTGGGGAAATCGACATTTCTTGAGGTGTTGTATAGAGTAATTTCAAATATTGGTAAAAAGATACCTAAGATAAGAGAAAGTTGGAGCTTTTATGCTCAAAGTGGAGACATCTCCTATTCAATAGTTGTTAACAAATGGAGAGTTAGACAAACTATATCTGTAAAGGGAGAGGATATAGTATTTGAATATATTCCGTCAAAGCCCCTACATAGGTTAATAAAGCCTATAGAAGTAACTATCGCGGAGGCAGATGTCATAATCCCCAATATTAAAACGGAGGAACACCTATCTATTGTAGCTGAGGAGGATATAAATAGATTCAACAGTCTCCTGGCCACGGCCAGGAAGAGCTTAGGCATTAAAATACAGATGTTAGGGCCCTACATAAGCCCCAAATCTCTCGTAGACGCTAATGCACGCGTAAATACGCTAGATCGCTATGCCAGGAATTTGGCAGGAGTTTTATCATATTTAGCTCTTTATAGACCATCTGCATACGACTCTATAAGGGCTAGTCTCAAGAGAGTGGGGGTTTCTCTCTCAGTAGGCTTGGCCAAACCTGGTAAAATAGGCGCATTTGTTATCTCTAAGGGCTTAAAAATGCCTTTATCTAAAGCGCCATGTTCTATAAAAAGTCTGCTTGCTCTTACTACAGCATTAGAAATTAAACCGAATATCTTGTTAATAGATAATTTTGACTACTGTATGACGCGTAAAACTGCAGAAACTATAGCAATGTTACTTAGACAAAAACCTACAAGAGTTGTAGCAGAAATACACAATGAGGGAATTGTAGATTGGTTCGATATTCCCAACAAATCTGTTGTAGAGGTAATGTTATGATCTCCTTCCTGCCCTAAAGGGCAGAATTTTCAGTTGTAAACGTGTTGTAAACGTTTACACAATAGCTTTTCTTAACTCTTCAATTACCTTTATCACTTCGTAGAGCTCTTCAATTTCCTTCTTTGCCATTTGCTCAGCCTCTTCTAAGACCTCGAGCGATTGCCCCCCAACCTCAAACTCGTAAATGACGTAGTTAATTATTGACCTAGCCCCCACGCCCTCTAGCTCTTGGGCCATTTTTCGAAGTTTTGTAGTCAACTCAAGTGGCAACCTCTCCATGTGGCTTATATTGACTTAGGTTTTTAACGCTTCTCTTAAAGACATTAGAAAATTTCTCATATCCCCCACAGCATATGTCTTTCCCCTCACTTCTAAATATATAGTATCGTCTCCATGTGAAATTTTCAAAATTCCTCTATATGCTTGTTGTTTATCCAGCTTTAAATATAGTCGCATTTCCTCTACTCCTGTCAACATAAGCGTAAATTCGACATCGTCGAGCCTCACCAAGATGGACTTCAACGCCTCTAAAGCCTCACATTCGTATAGCCTCATCTCTACTATCTGTATCACATTGCCATAGTGCCCTCTTACATTTTTTACAACATAGCGTCCCCTTATTACGTTTTCTAGCGCATGTAGGACTTTCTCAGGATCTTCTGTGGCGTGTATATATACACGTGCATAAAGGAGGGAAATTGGGCAAGACATGGATCTAATATGACATACTTAAAAATGAGTATATCGAGCTAGTAACATGAGCACTTATATTATTCAAATCGACAATGTACACATAGAGTGCGATATGGAGTACGGCGTAAGTAAGGACATTGTATGTAAAGTAGTTGGGGTTTCACATGAGTGTTTAGATGACACAATAAGAAAGATAGGGCTTGAAGATTATGTAAAAGTGGAGGATAACACGCTCTATATATTAACGTCAATATTTAAGACAGGTAAGACACCCGGAGAGGTAATAAAGGAAATAGCTATGTTGTCACGTTTCTGCTAGGTCTTCTTAGGTAGTTTTGTTAATAAAGTAGCAATTTCGTCTTGTGTCATTTTCCGTATTTTTCTCTCCTCAATTGTGGCATATGCAACTTCGATATTGTTGCTATCGGAAATCTCTACGGCGGAGGCCAAGGCTTTAGCTGCAAGCTCTATGCACTCTCTGATATCAATGTCGAATTTATAGTTCTTTTCTAGGTATTCCGAAATTGTGCCGGCATCTGAACCTATTGCTGTAGCAAAATAGCCGATGTAAACTCCTGAAGGATCTGTCTGAAATAGACGGGCGCCATGTCTATCAACTCCGGCAATTAATAACGCGACACCAAAAGGCCTAGCTCCACCGAATTGTGTATATTGTTGCTTTAAGTTACATATAGCCTTTGTGAGAAGCTCTACGTCGATAGGCTCATCATAGATGAACCTGTGGCTTAACGCCACGTCGCGAGCATAGTCTATTAAAATTCTGGCATCTGCCAGAAGTCCTGAGGGAGAAGCAGCTACATGTTCATCGATGAGATAAATTTTCTCTAAGGAAGATGGGTCAAACAGAGCGGATATTTTTCTCTTTTCTGCAACTAATACAACGCCGCCTCTACACTTTACGCCGACGGTAGGCCAACCTCTTTTAACAGCCTCTCCGGCGTATTCTACTTGATATATTTTTCCCTCAGGTGAGAATATAGTTATTGCTCTATCGTAACCCGCCATGGCAGGTGGGAACATGATACGGCCAAGTTGCGTCTTTAAATACATTAGCGCCGCACTAAATCTAGCCAGAGAGGCCGAAAGCTTAAATAACTTTTAGCACGGGCCGTTGTGTCTTCAATATATTCTTATGAAGCTTTGCCGGTAGCCGAATGGTTTAGACGCAATAGAGAGTTAGCGGGATTCCACAATCCAGCAAGGGCACTTTATCAAACTATTAGAGAACTTGTTGAAAACTCTCTAGACGCCACGGAGACCTACGGCATTTTACCTAACATATACATCCGGGTTAGCATAGAAGATGAGCAAAAGGGGTGGGCGTCGGTATATGTAGAAGACAACGGAATAGGTATTCCAGGCAACGAAATTCCGAATGTCTTTGGCCGCGTCTTTTATAGCAGTAAATACAAGATAAAACAACATCGCGGCGTATTTGGCCTAGGCCTTAAGATGGTGGTGTTATATTCACAAAGTACTACAAATAAACCTGTATATGTCAGATCTTCAACTATTAAATCAGATAAAATATATGAATACCAAATAATGATCGATACAAATAATAACAGTCCAATTATTTTAGATAGACGAGAGTACCCTAATAAATACAAATGGCACGGCACAGCTGTCAAAGTATATTTAGAGGGCAACTGGCCTGCTGCAAAAAAGAGAATCGAAGACTATTTAAAGAGAACTGCCATCATAGCGCCGTATGCCGAAATTATACTCAAGAGTCCCGATTTAGAGTTGTGGTTAAAGAGGAGAACCACGAAATTACCACCACCGCCTAAGGAAGGATTGCCGCATCCAAAAAGCGTAGACGTAGACACTGTAAAACAAATGCTGTTAGAAAGTAGGAACATGAGTCTCTTGGAGTTTCTAACGGAAAATTTTGATGCAGTTGGCGAGGGCACAGCCAAGGCTTTTCTTGAGTGGGCAGGTTTCAACCCAAATACGAAGACTACGGCGCTAACTCCTGAGGAAATCGTAAGACTGGTTGAAAAAATGAAACAATACGAAGGTTGGCGAAGGCCTCGTGCTGACTGGCTCTCTCCGGTCGGCTCGGAACTCTTAGAAATAGGCGCGAAGGCTATTTTGGGCGCTGAGGCTGTCTTCGCGGTTACGCGTAAGCCAGAATCCTACAGCGGCCACCCCTTTATAGTTGAAGTGGCTGTGGCGTGGGGCGGCCAGATACCGCCGGTTGACAAACCCCTCTTGTTACGTTATGCTAATAAAATCCCCCTACTATACGACGAAGGTGCTGATGTTGCTAGAAAAATAGTTGATGAGTTTAACTGGCAGAACTACAAGATAAAATTCCCAGCCCCCCTTGCTGTAATTACTCATATATGTTCAACCAAGATACCATATGCATCAGCAGGTAAAGAGGCCATTGCGGAAGTACCAGAAATAGAAAAGGAGATAAGACTTGCGCTTAGAGATGTAGCAAAGAAGTTGAGACTATACTTATCACGGAAGGAGAAGGAAATGGAACTATTGAATAAATACATATCTCTAGCTAAATATGTGGATGAGATAGCACATAATCTATCGATAATTACAAGGTTAGATAGGGAACCACTAGAGAAAAACCTCTATAAATTAATTGAGAAGAAAATCGGCTTAACAATAGATGAGCTAATTAAACATACATTATCGACTCAATTAACACAACAAGAAGAGACTATAGCTGCTGCTTGAAGGAGATTACGTCAACATATTGTCTGTTGGACTTGCGTCCCGTTCCATTTTTGCTACGAAGAGTCTACGTTGCCGATGTATTGCTAGCGGCACAAGAGTCCGCCCGGGTACGCCGGGGCGAGGGGCAACTCTCTGCCCCTCTGCACCTCTACGCCTAGGGACGCCAACTTAAGCTCGGCGCCCTCCTCCAACCTCCGCCTAATCCAAGCGACATTATTCTTCTTAAGTGGTATGGCGAATGAAGCTATACCGGTCTTCCGCAGTCTGAGGATGCCGCTCTTTAGGTCGACGAAGACCGCTCTACTCACGTCTTTTTCGTTTTCAACCCTAAGTTGTACGTCAAGGAGGACTGTTCTGAAGAACGCCACGTCGCGCCAGAGAAATTTGGCATAACCCACAAGGGCTTTCCCAAGCCCGTACTTGGGAAACACCTCCTCGATAATCCGGTGCGCCAACCCCTGCCTGTCCGGCGTGAGCAAGCGGTCTAGCTTCTCCGCCGTTAGCCTCGGCTCTTCTTGTCCCGTGACCTCTTTCAACGGTCTCTTCGTGTACTCCTCTACGGCTAGGTACATCCTCGTCGCTAGGTCTAAGACGTCCGGCCGCTCCTCTACCAACCGCCACGGTATCTCTACCTTTAGCGTTCTGTAGACTTGGCCCATGGGCGTATGTGGCGTGGGAGAGAAAAGCCAGTGTTGTGTTGACGGTGTGTGAAAGGTGAAACGGTGCGACACACCTGGGTTTCAACGTGAAACCCAGGTGAGGCGTTTTGATTTGTACAGACCTAGGGGAAGTGGGTTAGAAACGGGTTTACGGCAGTTCTCACGGCGTCGCCGCCAACGCCACGATGGGTATTGTCAATTGAACAAGACTTGGGGTGGTATCAGTGGCGTGTCTCTAACGCCGGCGAGTATCAATATGTTGCTTATGACAACGATTGCTCTTGTGGCGACGAAGGTCATGGCCAAGCCTCCCAACGCCGCCTTGCGGCGGCGCCGCTCAGCGCCACCGCTGCCGTGGCCAACACGGCGGGCGTCGCGTATATGGCCGTCTCTAGTTGGCTCGTACTGGAAGGGGCAACGCCGCCCGCGAGATCATAAAACTGGCCAGAGAGCGCCAAGCCGCCGTCGTAGTTGATGCAGTGGAGGAGAGCTACCGGGAGCTGAAGGAGGGGAGCGGAGAGAAGAAACACCTCCTAGACGGCCTCGGCCAGCTGAAGAGGCGCAGTGGTACGGCATTCCATATGTAGAGGAGCGACTCTACAGCACGGTCTGCCCCCGTTGTGGAGCTAAGATGGCGGAGGAGAGGGGCCGCGTAATGCGTTGCCCCACCTGCGGCTTCGGGGCACATAGAGACAACGCCCCCATGACATGGCGGAGAAGAGGTACTGGGGGCTAGAAACAACCCCCTCGGCGACCACCACCTAACCCCCCAACTACACCTCCCACATGAACGACGCCGGCCCCGGGCGGCAGACGGAGAAAATCGACGACCTACGGCCACATAAGACCCACCCCCCGCCCCGGCACACCCAAAACAGACCCCCAAGCCCCCCAGGGAGAGGCCAAGAGAGAGGTGGGGAGACGTATGGTGAGGAAAGGTACGTCTCTAATGAGTCTTCGATTATGTAATATACACACTTTGATATAACGTTTTACATCTCACTAGACCCATACATTTCCCTGTGTGTTATACGCGTGACATATGGGAGCCGATCTATGCCATGTCTATTGTAGCCCCCGTTTACGTTTTTAGGTTTTGTATATTGTACATGTCTCTATCCTCTGTCAGTAGCCGTACACGTCCCTCTTGGCATGAAATCCCCTGCCTCTCTCATTACTTCAGCAATCGCATGAAAAACGAAGATATACGCTCTGGAAAACTCCAGTGAACAAACGTCAGGCGCCAACTCTCCAAAGCTCAATCCTTTTCGCGTAGTTGTATGCATAAGCGGAGACGGCAACAGCGATTAAGCCTCCTATTAGCGCCGCAAAAACTGTGGAATAAAGATCGCCGCCTGCGAGATATATCGCTATTGGAATAGCTGCGGCTGGCTCAAGCGTGACAAGCATTAATATATAGCCTAGGTATTGCATAGCAAGAGGAGCTTTTGCAGGACCTGTCTCTGGATTTCCAGCTTCATATCTCATTAATTTTTGTGGCGTAGGTCTCCTAGGTGCTATTAACATTACGCCATATATAGTCCCTACCATTAAGACAAAAAGAACTGCAAAGGCCAATGCTACAACCTCTGCATCACTCATAGAGATGAGAAATATACATAACTATATAACAGTTATTGTCTCTGTGTTTCATACGATTCTCGCCATGTTGTCTGCGATAGCATATGGCACCGCTCCGCTCATCTATAGACGGGCTCTCTTCTGTACCTCACAATTTAAGGCTATGTCGATATTTTCTCTATATTCAATAGCTTTAGGCCTTTTGTTGCCATGGGAGGAGGTTTCTATAGATGGCGTTTTCCACATAATAATTGCAGCTCTATCGGGAGGCATCCTCGGCTCGTGGCTTTATATTACAGCAGTTAAGAAAGGCGGCCCCTCTATTGGCAATATCAGTAGCTCGTTCTATATAGTTATGTTGCCTCTCATAGCTGGTAAATTTTTGTTAATACCGGCGGCGTTACTTCTACTGTTAGGCATAGCAATAGCCTCATGGTCTGAGTCTAGTTCTAGACGCGGAGCTTTATACGGAATTTTTGCGGCGTTTGTATGGACATGGAGTATAAATTTTTACGCCCATGCAGTAGCTTCCCTAGGGCCTGGAGGAGCGTTGTTCATAAGAGGCCTTGTTGTGTCTCTAGTAGCCCTAGTGCTTAGTATAAAAGCGCCTATTTGTTACATCCGTCGTCTTGCTATTGGGGGATTTCTGGATAGTTTTATAGGCTTCGGTGCCTATACATTAGCTGTTTCTGTAGGCGACTATGTAAGTGTTACTCTTGTAATGTCGTCGTATCCGCTGATTACAACACTTTTAGAAAGGCCTGTATTGGTGAGGAGAGTATTTGGCGTGTTAACAGCAGTTGTAGGTCTCTATTTGGCTGTCATATTTGGCTAATATTGTGAATCTCCTCCGCTTTTAGCAGATTTGTCACCCTTTCAATTTCGTTGAAGTTCTCATCTAGTCTTACAAATCCCAGCCTTATACATTTCACCTCTCCTATTCTCTTCTCTACATCGCTTGATGTATAAACTATAGCTTTTCTCTTATCGTAATATATCTTTTTTAAAACTCCTAAACTGACGAGAAAACCTTCCCGATCCTCTAAACCGACAAGTAGCCCCTTTTCGAACTCCTGCGGTAAACATATCACTTGGAATCTGCCGACTCTTTTCACAGCCCATGTAGTGCCGTGGACTAGGGCATATACTCTATCTCCAACTTGAAAAGCCCTCGTTATTGACACCCCAGTAGCCCTCATAAGCATTCTTCTCAAATCCTCTGATAGTTCAATCCCTTTAAAAAGAGGCAAATTACACAAAGGGGTTTTGTCTAGGGAAAACGCAATTTCTACAGGAGGGAATATATATCTGCCGTATCCCATTTCCCTGTGTATTTTCCTATCCTCTCTACTTCGTGTTCTCACATGGGGAGGCGGGGGTAAGATCGTTGTATTAGTATAGCCATCTAGTATAGGCATAAGCTCTTTCTCTACTTGTATCGCTACAATGTGCGTAGGTTTTATCTTTTCTATAAGGCGCCTTTTAAATACCACGGCCTCTTCGTCTAAGACCCAACCGTCTGTATTTATAATAATTGTGTCGACACTCCATTTGTTTTTTGCATATTCCACAGCCTTGGCTATTTGTTCCACAGCTCTTGGCCATATCCTCTCTAAACTTGTAGATTGGAGAAAAATGCTCTTCTCTGCTATTAGTTGTCTGAGGTGTGTGATATATTTCGTAAGTCTAGCTATAGAAACTGTGGTTGGAGGGCCTAGGTCATTTTGACCAACGTCCGCGTCTATAATAGCTACTTTATATCCATGTAAAAGTGCTTTATTGCCCAGCATCGCAGCCATAGTGGACTTTCCGACATCCGTCATCCCAATTATAAGGATGGCCCCTCTGGGATTAAGATTTGAGATCCGCCGCTCCCACTCCTCTATCACTTCTTCTCCTGGCATAGCTTTCTCTAACAAAGCGCCGGGGCCCAGTATAAACTCCACTTCAGAGTCTGAAATAGCTTTTATGACAAGCCTACGTGCTCTGAGTACTGTAAAGCTTTGACCTTCGCCATATATCACGCCTGTAGCATATATATGTCCCCTCTTTACAATCACCTTGGCAGGCCCCTCTATGCGATATACGTCGCCAGCTTTAATCACACGAGTAGGCATACTAAACCGCCAAGATAGCACATTTTTAACTATGCCTCGCCGACCTCTACAGAGTTTATAAACCTAAGGCTTGTTTAACTACTGTGAAATTGTCAGAGTTACTGCAAAGACAGCCTATAGACGTCCCAAAGCTTATTAGAGAGAGAATTAAACAGATAGGCATAGAGGAGATTAAGACAAGGGTTAACCGCGTGTTAAAGGGTTTTGACGAAGTGATTTTAGACGTATTAAGCGGGCTGATGATAGGGCGGCCAGTGGTATTAGTCGGTACGGTCGGTCTTGGAAAAACTACGCTAGCTGAAACTATAGCAGAGATACTCGCGCTGGGGGATCCGCCATATGTTGAAGTAGCTTGTCATTCACATATGACTGCAGTAGATCTAACCGGCGACATAGATATAGCCGTGGCGCTACAAGCCGGCTTTGACCACCCTCTCTCCTACATCCCAGGGCCTCTCGTAATGGCGCATGGAACTGTATTGGTTATGGACGAGATAAACAGACTCAACCCCTATGCGCAAGCTGCCCTATTGCAAGCAATACAAGAGCATTATATATACATAAGGGGGTATAGAATACGTACAGATTTCGCGCTTTTAGGCACGGCAAACCCTAGCGAATATGAGGGCGTGTATGAGCTCTCGGAGGCACTTGCTGATAGGCTTAAATTCGTAGAGGTGAAGATGCCAGATAAGGAGTTACTAAAGTCGATACTGCTCTGGAAAGCCAAAGAGACTTTAGGCGACCTCAGCGCTGAGGTGCCTCCTAGACTTGCAGACATCTTAGCAAACTTCGCCCATGAGGCTAGGAAGATGGGCTACTCGTTGTCTGTTAGATCGCTTAGCTACGCCTTGGCAGACGCAACGGCCTTTGCTTGGACACAACATAGAGAGCCGAGCATACGCGACTTAAGAAAGGCCCTTATCTCAAATCTTTCGTATAGTATAGATGTAAAAGAGTCGCTGATTAATATATTTGATAAAACGTTAAATGAATGAACTAATAGATATATTGGCTTCACTTTATGAATGTCTTGGAGGGATTTCTGTTCGTAGCTTAATCTACGCTATCGCAGATATATATGCCAGGTCGCATCTTGGGGTGCTGGATAGAGAGAAAATCCTAGAAATCTTGGCCCAGAATTTAGCTGGCTCGTTACGTACAAGTCCAGGAAACGCCAAGAAAATCATAGAAAGCGCAATAGACTGTATACCGAATGCTAGAGTGATTTCTCCAGCGCCAGCTATAGGGTCTGTAGGCGTTGAAAAAGCGCCGACGCTCGCCCATGTAGTAAATAAATATGTGTCTCCTGATGCATCACCACGCGTAAAACTTGAAGTTATAAGGAGGATAAATCTTCCACAAGAGGCTGTTAAAGAGGTTGAGGCTAAAATCACGGCACGTAGTGAGGGATTTGCATATATAAAATCGGCTGTAAAATCAATCAAACAGTACTACCCCTATGTCTCTATCTCAGATGTAGATTTGATTAGAACCGCCATGTCTATCGCTAGGAAAGCTCTACAGAATAAACCTATTTCGGACACAGATATCTACATACGTGAGTATATACACATAGTAGATAAACCTATCTATATAGCTCTAGATGTCTCAGGAAGCATGAAGGAATATATAGGAGCCTTGACAAAACTTAAGGTCGCAAAAAATGCCATAGCCAGATATCTACATCAAATGGCACATCTCCGCGGCTTAGTTTCTCTAGTCTTATTCAACACAGACGCCGACTTTATGTGGACTCCTCATCCCGTCAACATATACCTAAGAGATATGATAGAGATACTGAAATACATATACGCTATGGGCGGCACTGAGTTGGCCTCTGCGCTTGAGCTCTTACAAAGCCATGAAATCTCTCGTGATATTGTTATAATTACAGACGGAAGAACACACGATCCTGATAAGGTTTTAAACTTAGCCAAGAGATTTAAAAGACTTCATATAGTGGCGACAGAGAAAAGTCAATTCTTAAAATCGTTAGCTAAAACAACCGGTGGGAAATATAGGGAGTTGACACCCACACTAAATATACTTGAGGTACTTAGCTAGTTTATAAAAGCCGAGGTAAATACATTTGTGAGTTGTAATATTTCCATAAGCGAATCGGCATGCTATTTCCCATTTCTTAACAGATCTATGGCCTATCTCTCTAGAAGAGGTTTCTCTTTAGATTTCGTACTTACAAATAGCGCTTTTATTGAGAAGGCAATAGAGCGGTTTAAAAAATCGCTAGGACGCGAACCGTTTAACCCCCGCCAGTGTTTAGACACACCAGAGAATATAGCTGTAGCTGCTAGGTTAGCTTTATATATCGCAGCTGCTACAAAAAATACGTATATATTACGAAGGTTTATAGATTCAGAAAGTAAAAACTTTACAATATTGTTGAGAAAGATACCAGGAGTACAAGATCCTAGATGTAAGATAGAGATAGCTAAAGACTTGGGCATATATGCAAAACAAGCAAGTGAAGTTGTCTCAGGCGCTATAGTAGCTGTATATAACCTACCCATGGCTGTTAGATGGGTATCTTACCTCAGATATGCACCGCAGGATCCCTACTGGGCTATGATAAATAGGCCGGTGATTAAAGGCTGGGTTATTTTACCTATGGAGGACTTTGAAAGACTCCTTGAGGAGGCTTATGAAGAACGCATGTTACAAATTGTGAGAGAAAACGAACTAGCTGTAGGTAGAATCGCTACAGCAGTCGACATGACACAGCTTGAGGACGTAATTAAAAAGTATGCCCAAAGACCCGTACAGCTGTCTTACCAACAAACAGAGGGGAAAGATCCTCCATGTATGCAAGCAATAATAACTGCGCTTAAAAATGGCGAAAATCTTCCTCATACAGCAAGATTTGCTATAACGACGTATTTAATTAAGAGAGGGTGGGATTTAGAACAGATAGTTGAGTTATTTCGCTCATCTCCTGACTTTAACGAAAAAATTACGCGGTATCAGGTAATGCACATAGCCGGCCAAGTTGGAGGGCGAAAGGAATATGCAGTACCTAGTTGTGAAACTATGCATACGTGGGGGCTTTGTCCAACAAACCTTGGTTGTGGGGTGAAAAACCCGCTTCAATATGGACGTAAATCTATAATTAAGAAGAGTCCATAAATTTTACTGCACTACTTTATATCGCTGACCCTGCGTCAACAGGAGCGCCTCTCTGCGGTTGTGATATCTACAACCTTCGCCGAGAGAGAAAGGCGAGAACACATCACACTTGACCTTTAGCGTCGCTAAAGGTCAAGTAAAGCGGGAAAGACAGATACTGAGGGAGGAGGTGGAAAAATGGGGGTTATTCTACAAAGTCCGTCGCATGGGCAACACCGGCTGTTGGTGGTTGTCTTCGCCACTTTCATGAGTGAAACTTTTGGCTTGTTCACATATGTTTTCCATTAAGTTATAAATCTGAAACTACTCTATAGCCAGCTATGGGAGAAAAGCAAGAATTTAAACAATTAGTAGATACATTAGTTAAATATATAGACGTTATTTTACAGCTTGAAAAAAGAGATCCGCAATATCATGCAGTATGTCGCGTAGTCCAAAATAACGACGAGCTAACCGCCGCAAGACTTACGATGTTGAACGCCCTAGTTAGCTACCGGCTTACTGGAAGGGGGGAGGAACATTGGGAGTATTTCGGCTGGTATTTTTCGAGAAGGGTAAAAGACGTCTGTGACGATTTCTTAAAGTATATAGAGACGAGTCCTTATCTTAAAATTGGCATAGAGACTAGGAAAAAGCGCGTAGCTAAGGCTTGTGGTTACGTGCCAAAGCTAGAAGATTTAGAAAAGACACTCAACGACCTCTCTGTTTTACTTAATGCAAAACGTGAACAAAAGACACTTGTGTTTGCCATAAAGATGTTAAACTATGTCTACATGTGTAGCAGGGGCGTTAATAGACTTCTGCCATTTAACATACCAATACCTGTTGACTACAGAATCGCATATTTAACCTGGTGTGCAAAGTTAATAGATATCCCGCCGAAAGAGGCTATAAGACGGTATAAAGAGGTACAGGGTATTTGGAATAAAGTTGCAGAAAAAGTGGGGATACCGCCTCTACACTTAGATACATTGCTTTGGCTGGCCGGACGGACGGTTATCTATGGCGAAAATATACACGGTATTCCACAAGAAATTATTGCCGTATTTCAGAAACGAGAAGATTGTACGCCTCTTTCAAAATCGCGCGGAGAGATTTCTGAGGAGTAAAACGTTTCAGAAGGACGATATACTCACCGTCTGGTTTTATATAACCGCCCTCTACCAGCCTGTCTACAACCCTTTGCGTGACATCTTTTCCAAGCCAAAATACTGACATCCTGTAGGTTTTCCAGTACTTAAGCTTTATCTTGCCCTCTTTACGAAGCGCCAATTCCTCAAGCATCAGGAGGGCCAACTTTGACAGCGTCTCTCTACTTACAGATTTCATAAGCCCCGGTCTCTAAGTCAATATTTATACATTTGGCATCTACACGCCCCTCAAACAATGGCACGCCTGCTAGAACACATGCGGTCACCAACATTAGATCTGGCTTCTCTGCCACAATAGCAAGCGGGGATTTCCCCCTCTTCGCAGCATTCCATAACACGTAGGGGCCTACAGTCGAGCCTTTCACATATGGAAGCGCTAAGATTTTTCCAACTATATTTATGCCAGCTAAAACTCCAGTCTTTGGATCAAGATCCCCTAGAAACGAGACCGGCCGTTCCAACTTCACTATCTCAGCCGACACGTGGCCTCTCCCTTTTACCAGTGGCTTAAGCCGCTGGTCGGCAAGGTAGTACATGTACATATAGGGCCTTGAGAGATATAAGTTTTATACCTAGGTACCTAGAGGGAGTCGCTATGTTTAATCAACCGTAGATACCTCCTGTATGCCCTCCAGAAGGCCTTGTTATGCGGTCTCGGCAAGTCGCCTGCTGTGTCAGGAGTATGCGTCGGCTCGTGAGCCACAGCCCTAAGCCTATCCTCGCAAATAGGCTAGGCAAAGAGGGAAACGTGTACATGTTCACACCGCCGCAATACCCGAAAGAAGAAGAAACGTGTAACCTAACCATCGGCAATGACGTACGTCAAGCTACGACGAAAAGACGGGAGGTTATTTTACGGGATTCATTGCATGAGCTACGCAGACAGTCGCGAAACTGCGAGGGCGTTCTGAACGTGGTGTAGACCGATGTTAAAGCTTCTGGCTTGGTCTTGTGTATTGTAATTAACAGAAATTTTAACCACGCCACTAGACCCCGAGGTCTGGCTACTGGGGGGCGGGCGAACGCGAGCCCCCTATGACCCGTCCCTTCCAAGTTGCCCAACGGTAACTGCGGACAAGCCCGAGCCTATCCAGAGAAGGCTGGCTCGTGAAGGGGGCTAAGCGTAGGCAAGCTCTATACATTTCTCTTTTCTGCAGGGGATTACTCTCACCTCGTGGAGCTTCGGTATGTAGAATGCCGCCTTCAGCGAATTCGTGGCAATAGACTTAAACCTCCTAGTGAATGGCGATACTACTAAACATGTCCCTGCAAAGATTATTATATTGAGGCGCGAGGCCGTCTCGGCCAGTTTACCGAGTTGTTTATAGACGTGTGGAGAAGTCGAAATATAGATCGGCCTCTTGGCAGGCCCCCTCTTTTTCACCTCTTCCAATACCCACAGTATTGTATCTGGATCGGCGAAGGGGCAGCCTATATATACTGCGTCTGGCGTCTCCACATCGCCTAGGTATTTCGCAACGTCGTCTCTCGAAATCGTGATCTTGTCGCGGAAGTCCCCCATATGTAGATACTCCCACCAATGCGGCGTAACCCCCTCGACAACTGCGAAGACCATGGAGGAGTAGGTAGAAAGCGCAGCGGCGAACTCCCTCCGGCTTTCCTCGTCTCGGAAAACAGCCCCGCTGAGGTAGGGCACCCCGGAGCCTAGGCGCTCGCCTATTAAGGCTCCCACAACACCAGCCTCCAGCGAGTCTAAGGGGCCTACGTCGATTTTAACATACGCCGTGGGACGTCTGCCCTCGAGGGTATATAGGGGGGTCTTAGGCACAAATCCGGCGATTGCACCCAACAACGCGAGAGGACCAGGGTTCTTGTCTGACCACGCATCTCTGAAGGTGTTTATATAGGTGATAGCGTTTGACTCCGCCCACGCATGAAACGTCCGTGGCCTAGTTAGGATAAAGTCATAAGGAGTACACGATGATATAGTAGATACACCCATAGCCCATAAGGCTTTATATATCCTTCTCTGTCCCTCTAAGGTCTCTTTATCTATCTCCAAAACTCCGCCTAGGTCTGTCGCGGCAGGGTTTGAAGTAGTAAATACAGACACCTTGGCCCCCAGAGAAACGAGAAACTCTAGAAACTCCACGCCATGCTCTCCGATGGTTAAGTAAGAGACCCCTGATATATGTGCCGTCTCCACTGGTACTACCTCGCCGCTAGAGATAACATCTGCGATTTTTAATATCGCCTCTTTAGCGTACTCTTGTGCCACCAGTTTCGAGCATACCCCCCTATATATCTCTTCAATCTGGAATCTTCGCTTTTTCGAACAGAGAGGGATCTGCGTCTAAAGGTCTAGTGGCATCTATGCCTATTTTATGAGTTAAACCTTCCTCATTGAGAGCGACTGGGTCAAGTGTTGAGCCTCTTACGTAAGGCACTACAAACAAACCTCTGTCAGCTCTGAGTCTTGTGGCTATAGCCCACTCTATGGCGACAGGGTCCTCCGGATCTATGTCACTATCTACGGCAATTGCTATTTTCAAACTGGGGTGAGCTGCAAACGCGGCTAGAAGCGCGTTTTTTGCGTCACCTTCTACAGATTTGTCTAGTGAAATCACCGCCACAAGCCAACCAAAGCCGCCTTTTGTTAACCTGACTTTCTTTACCCCAGGTGTGACAGATTTCACAGCTCTCCATATCTTTGCCTCTCTTTCAAAACCCATAAGTAACATATGCTCTAAGCCGGCTGGCAGTAAGTAGTGTAGATATGCCTCTTCACGTAACACGAAAATCCTCTCCACCCTTACAACGGGTTGAAGCCGCACTCTGTCATAAACGCCGATTATGTCAACAAAGGGCCCCTCCTCAGCATACTCCCGCGTTAGAAACCCCTCTATTATGACCGACGCCATAAAGGGCGCCACAGCCCCATTTTCTAGTTCAACTACCTTAATACCTCCCATAAGACGAGATGCGACCTCTAACTCAAAAACTCCATAAGGAGGTGAAGACGCCGCAGCTAATAAAACCAGGGGATGTACTCCCCAAGCAACTGCTATGGGAACTTCTCTGCCCTTCTCAATACTGGTTTTATATATTTGGTAGAGGTGTCTAGGTACTAGTCTTACCACTGCCTTCTTATTTCCAACAGGAGAGAACCTATGTATAGATGCATTCATAACGCCGTCTATCCCTACGCCAATTATCACACCAGATGTTATATAGGGCTTTGCCTCTTTTTCATAGTAACGTACCATTGGCAGATCATATAGAGACTCTAGTTCTCTATACATATCTCTCCACGTAGATACGCTCTCTAACTTAGCAGGGTTCTCCTCCGCGTTTAAAAGTTTGACATATGCCTCCTCGTCGTTTTTAACTCCGAGATAGAGGTAGAGCTTCTCTCTAGTGTCTATAACATTACCCACTCCGACAAAGCCCTTGCGTACATTCTCAAAAACAGGGGTCCACCTCCCCTCGGACTCCTTTAGAATTTTGGCAATAGTAAACTCGCCATATGGAGGGTGGTAAGATCGGACGTTAGAGAGACTCTTTATAATAACGCCAAGCGACATTTAAAAAGGACTTTCGGCGTAGAAAAAACACCTTAGGCCATTTCAAGTACTATCTCAACGGCGGCAACTGTCCTCTCTCTGCCACCTTGGCCTTGCACTTTGTCACTGAGCAACTTAATATCTTTTATCTGAACTTTACCGGGCAGGAATCTGTCTCTTACCATAACTGCGGTTGATACGGCCTTGGAAATTGCAGCGCCTCTAGCTTTTAGCACAACTTTTTTAACGCCGGCGTTGAACGCCATTACTGTTGCAATTACGTAATTTGTCGTTGGCTTTTTACCAACTAGTATTGTCTGTTCTGTCGCCATAGGTGAGCCTCCATAAATGGGGTTTTTAACAATTTCGCCTTACTTTAGGCGTTTGAAACAAATATTACCGAACCGTAACTTTCCATCGTGGAACACGTTATATATGAAACAGCTAGAGGTAGAAGGCGGGAAATAGTGCTTCTTTTACATAGGGAGGGGCCTATGACACTTACAAAACTCAGAACATCGTTGAATATTTCGGCGTCTGTACTATTGTTTGAGCTTTCTGCGCTAGAGAACCTAGGCGTTGTAAAAAGAGAAGAGTCCCTGGTACGTTTAACTGACCTTGGAGAGAAGGTTGCATCGATAATTTCAACGCTAGAACCTCTTAAGTCACTTACACTCCCCCCTACGGCCAGTCTTAGACCTTTGGTCATCTGGCTTCTCCTATCGCCACATCTGCATATAACTACTCTTGTAATACTTACAACATGGATCCTCGCCTTAATAGTTGGAGCTTTACAAAACCCCCCGTTGACCTTGTTCGGCGTTACCTATGTTGGATATTACCTCCCACTTTCGATAAGACTCTCTATATATCATTCTCTTGCGATTTCACTTTCATCAATCGCTGTCATAATCTTGACAACATACATACTCTCCAGGAAGAGAATAAAGCCTCTTAAGACCATAGTCGGCGTAATTCCATTGGCCTTATATCCCTCTACTCATCTCACGCTTGTACAAATCGCCTATTCACTAGAATTTGTATATTTAATCACTCTTTCGCAAATACTGCTTTTCCTAACTCTACTGCTTACAGCTACTATGTACGCAACTATGTACTCGCTGGAAGTAGGCACGACATATGAGCAGACGCTTATCCATGCGCTTATAGTATTTTTTGTAATACCGGCATTGTTGTATATGATCCCCATACGCTAATGACGTATAAACCGGCCGAGGACAGCTACTTGACTTTAGAAATGCTTAATGAGGTTAGGGGAGATGTGTGTATAGATGTTGGAACTGGTTCCTGTATCCTGGCTAAAGCGCTTGTCGAAAAATGTAGACTCATAATAGCGGTAGATATAGAAGAAGAAGCATGTAGAACATGTCCAAATAACATAGACGTAATTTGTAGCAATGCGACAGAGACGTTAAGAGGTGGTGATGTTGTAGTATCTAATCTCCCCTATTTACCTCCTGAAGAGCCCATAGACCTAACAATACACGACCTAGGTATTATCCCAAGAGTACTTAGATGGATATCAGCGAATAGGCCACATACTGTGATTCTCACCTTTAGCTCACTGGGGCGCGCCGACTTTGTATTTGAAGCACTAAGATCTACATGTGTAATCTTAAAAATAGCAAAACTACACCTTTTCTTTGAGAGTATATTTACTGTCGTTGCTGAGTGCCAGAAACCTCGCCGATGACTATCGCCTTATCTTTAAGCCTAATACGGCCGAATGATTCTACGATATCACCTATGTACTCACCTATTCTAATTGCACTTTCTTTAGCTACAGAGGTCGCAGGGTCTGGAAACGCCTCTTCACGTCTTACCCTATGACTCCACGATGTAATCTCACTTTGAAGTTCTGCGATTTTCTGCGGCGACGAGTCGCCTGTTAATAATGCCTCTGCTTGTTTAAGAAAGCCGGCTACATTTGCCAATATAGGTAGAACAATACGCATGTCAATTTTCTCCTCTTGGCTTACATATGCAATTCTACAAATGTGATCAGCCATTCTCTCGATAGATTTTGCAATTATTACATATTCAACAATGTCTCTGGGATCGTCAATCTTTAATTCGAGCATTATGTATCTAGACATGGCGGCCCTTTTAAGTTGGCGCTCCATGAGCCAGTATAATCTGTCCACCTCGTCGTCGCGTTCAATGATGTCTCTAAGCATTGCGACGTCGTCTTTCTCCAGACCTGTTATTAGATCACTTAACATATTTCCGACTAGGCGCAACATCTTTCCAGCAATATCCGCCACAGCTAACTCTGTGGCAGATACCATAGACTGAACAATAAGCTTGTCGCTAGCCTCTTCTACGATCTCCATATCGACGACTCTACGTCGGATGAAGTCCTTAATCTGCTTTCTAAGCCCCATAGTCGCTGGCGAAAACCTGACAACGACCGTCTCAGCCCCGCCTATATACAGCGCCATAAATAACTTCTCTACTTCCTCAACGGCTACAGGCTGGTTTATAGTAAGTTCGGCAACTACACCTACACGCTTACCTAATTTCTTAGGGATAACCACTAAAGTGTCATCTGGCTGTGTTACGATAATTACCTCGTCTCCTGGCAGAAGAGATATCCGCTTGGCCCACTCCTTTGGAAGGCTAACTATAAGAGTTGCCCCGCCTGTAAGCTGGACTTTTCTGACCTCGCCTTGCATATATCTAAATAGACGCCATATATAAATATATTTAGATCTGCAAAAAAAGAGTATTCCATATCCTCTATATAACTCAGATACACCAGAAGTTTAGAACCTAACACAATACAAGCCTCGGCTAGTCGAGTTGTTAGTCGATAAATTTCTGGTTTCTTATCTTATCCCGTAGATAGTCGTGTAAGAATTTTAGGCCGTGTGTAGATAGTGCCTCTATTTCTACTTTTTTCTTCTTCTTTAGGAATAGGTTTATCTCCTTAGTCCATTCCGGTTTTTGAAACCAAGGATATCTGAGCAACTCTTGTGCTCTTTTGATATCCCGGTCGTTTGCAGCTATGACATAATTGTCCGAGATCTTATAAGCATCTATATCAGTCGCGGTTAGTCCAAGAAATTTGGCATTTGGCGTGGCGAGTCTCTCACTCTCATAGCTAAGCTTTATAGAGCCGCTCTTATATACAGAGTAAATATACCACCCATAGGGATCGCCGTCGGTAAGGACATAGACAGGAAGTTTATACTCCTCATTGAGTCTCCTAATGAATCTCCGCGTAGCTCTATCCGGCATGCCCTTTGCAGTGACCAAAATTGCGTTTTCCTGGCTCCAAAACTTCTCTCTAACTAGGCGTTGAAATATTGCATCTTTCTCCACAACCAGTACATACGCGGCCTCTACTTTTATAATCTCCAGCGCATCTACATTAACTGGGAGGCTTAGTGCTGTTTCACCAAATTTACTCGCATCTAACTCGTAGCCCTGTGATCTAACTACGATAGGCCCTACAATCTTTCCCTTTACATCGGCAGAGATCCCCATCTCCTCTCTAAGTACGTTTGTCGCGACTTCTATATCCTCAATTACGGTGTTAGACTCTGTTTGCTCATCCCATGTATTTTCTCTGTGTACCCTCCCTAACGGATCTTTAAATACTATGGTATGTTTGCCGTTGTAGTAGAGGTCACGTATAGTGGGATATACATCTTCTCTAATAGCCTCCACAATTAGCCGGAGCATTAGAACTGTTTGCATAAATTTACGCGACTCCTTAACATCTAGGAACCTTCTGTGCATTTTCTCCGGCCCTAATTTTAACATCTTAGACTTCTCATCCCATATGGTATTACTGAGAGTTCTAGCTGGTATCTCCATAACGGGCTCTCTTAATTCGAGAATTGACTTGGCTAAGTCATGTCCCCAACTTTCCAAGCGTTTGAGAATTTCAACTCTACCGCTCACGCCCGTTTCTGGTTCTCAGTATAAAAATTTCTCCGTCACGTCCCCCTACCTCTCTCTTGGCCTCTCCCTGGGGGGCTTGGGGGTCTGTTTTGGGTGTGCCGGGGCGGGGGGTGGGTCTTATGTGGCCGTAGGTCGTCGATTTTCTCCGTCTGCCGCCCGGGGCCGGCGTCGTTCATGTGGGAGGTGTAGTTGGGGGGTTAGGTGGTGGTCGCCGAGGGGGTTGTTTCTAGCCCCCAGTACCTCTTCTCCGCCATGTCATGGGGGCGCTGTCTCTATGTGCCCCGAAGCCGCAGGTGGGGCAATGCATTACGCGGCCCCTCTCCTCCGCCATCTTAGCTCCACAACGGGGGCAGACCGTGCTGTAGAGTCGCTCCTCTACATATGGAATGCCGTACCACTGCGCCTCTTCAGCTGGCCGAGGCCGTCTAGGAGGTGTTTCTTCTCTCCGCCCCCCTCCTTCAGCTCTCGGTAGCTCTCCTCCTCCACTGCGTCAACTACGACGGCGGCTTGGTGCTCTCTGGCCAACTTTATGATCTCGCGGGCGGCGTTTATAACGACGTCGCGGATTACGCCGTAGCGCTTTGTCTCAAGTTTCCACAGCTGTCTTTGGAGATCCAACGCTCTGCGTGGGTCTCTGTCCTCGTCCACACGCGCGAGAGCTCTACTAAGCCGGCTTATGTGGGCATGAATCCTCTCAAGCTTCCGTATCCGCTCTTTCTTGGGGAACTTCTGCAACTCCACAACTCTGTCGTCGGCCACGAGGCCAACCTTTATGTAGTGGTCTAGGCGGTTCCGTTAAACGCCCAACTGGGAATCAAAAATGAGAAAGACATAAGCAGAGTCGTCTTTGTCGACCTAAAGAGCGGCGTTCTCAGAGTGCGGAAGTTGGGCATACCGCCGTTTGTTGTAAAATTGAAGAAGGGCGACATCTCTTGGATCAGAAAACGGTTGGAGGAGGGCGCCAGACTCAAGTTGGCGTTCTTGGGCGTAGGAAGACGGAAGGGCAAGAAAAAGCCGACCTATGACAAGCTCTACGTCGCCCCCGTCTTCACTAGAGAAGTAATGCCAGTGGAGTCCAAGGCTATCGTCGTCGATGTCAACCGCCTTGACCACAACATCATGGTGGGTCTCATCGTGGACAACAAAATCGTCAAGCGGATGAGACTTCCAGACGAAAGTGTGATAAGAGAGTTGAGGAGACTAATCGCTCCTAATATGCTTTTAAAAGGTATAGTAATTATGTGTATAAGCCAAGGGTAGACCCATGTATATTCTTACATGGAGATCCAGACGCCTGGATTTTGTTACTAGGAGAGAAGTTTGTCGGAGAGTTAATTAGAAGGTTTAGACATGTGGCGCGAGATATAGACGACTTAGTTCGTTATTCGGTGGAAAATCCAGGCGCAGTAAACATAGGCCTTAGAGGGCTGGAAATAGGCGGTCACTATAGAGATGAATGGATGTTATTTATTGAAAGCGGCTACCTCTCGCCTGGTGCACGTACGAAATGGCCCTATGTGCAAAACAATACAAGCCTAGACGTTAGAATCCAAGTCTCGCCATGTTATCTACTTACATCTTTAGACAAACCAGGCCGTAGGTATGTGTGGAGAAATAGAGCGTCATCGTTATTTCATTGGATCTCTGATATACCGCGTTATAAGCCTCTGGAGGTTTTTAGAAAAGCATTTCCTGCCCAGTTGAGAGAGTTAGCAAAACGCGGCTATGCGTGGGTTGCTTGGAGTAGGTGGAGAGATCGACATAATAAACATCTGGCTGAGTGGCTCTACTGGCTTGATACTGGGAGAATGGCGCATATAGATGCTATATTAAGCAGAAGGTGCGAAATGCCGTATTGTACAAAAAACCAAGGCGCCGAAGTTTTGTACGTATCAACGTGACGATATGAAGCCCCTACTAAAAGATGTCATAGATGTACTTGGTGAGGGGTGGAAGATGTACTGGGGCCTTCCGCCAAACGGCGTGTATTTACTAAAGGAGGCGTATATGGCAGATCCTGAAGATATAGAACATCTCTGCAAGTCTGGAGACAACATAGTGATATATATAGCAGCGACATTTGGAGGTCTTAACATAGTCTATGGGAGAGTTAAGCCAAGACCTCTTAACTGTCCTGTTGCCACCTTTATAAAGAACTTTAATAAAAGAGATATAAAAGCTGCAGTAAAGACATTAATAGAATTTGCACTACTAGTAGAAAAGTTACCACTTTTCCAAATAAATCCAGAGGTTGTGCGTTTTGCCGGTCTCTGTGAGGAGTATCCCCTTATTTGCGAAGACCCGCTTGTAATTGTTAATGCCCTAAAGAAAGTCGAAGCTAGAAATAGGAATAAGCCCGTCTCCGTCTTTACGTCTCAGGAGCTTGTCCTACGTGAATTAGTAAGAGTCCTTAGAGATAAGATAGAAGTAGATAGTAAGTTTATCGAAGTTGTAAAAAAAGTGATAGAAGACCCCGAGAGATTACAGATATGTTATGCTTGACATACATACCTTAACTCTGTTAAAGAAGATTCAAGAGATGTGTAAAGAGGATGTTTTTTACTCTAGACATAAGGACTTATGTATTGCTGTAAGGATAGCACTTTTAAATATAAAGGGCAGAGGTATTAAACTTCGTCCATCTCTGATAAAACTAGATAGCCTATCAGATAAGAAAGTGGCCTCTTATATACTGAAAGAGTTGAAAAAAGAAGTTGGGCCTATTGCCGATAGCGAGAGTTTAAGACAAGCAGCTATCTCGCTGGTATATAAAAAGCTTGTTGAACTAATATGAGGCCGGTAAAACTCGTCGTTATTACTTCTCTCGACGGCGGAGTTGGTAAGACTACCTTAGCAAGCGTTTTAGCTGTGGCTAAGGGATATACATTGTTAATAGATATGGATTGGGAAAAGGCAGATCTCTCACAACTCTTTAGAGTCCCCAAAAAGCCAGGCTGGCTTGCGCCTTTTTTAAAGGGCGGCCTTCCGTATGTGCATAAGATATCGCCAATACTCTACTTAATGCCGGGCTATGAAGCTTTTGAGCTATACCAAAGGTTTGGAGAAGACGTAGTTAAAGACTATGTTGAGGCAATGCTTGAGTGGGTAAGCTACATGCCGAAATTTATCGGTAAGCTAAAAATTCCAGTAGACACGGTAGTAATAGACACGTCAGCTGCGTTAAGAACAGAACTTTTATCTAAGTTGCAAAGTTTTGGAGTATTCAACATCTTTATGGCAGATAGACGTTTAATCTCTCGAATTTCCGATATAAAAGCCGAACACTATAGGCGTTATATGGCGTATTCTACTCTAGCAGTTGTAAATATGGTAGAAAAAGACGAGCTTAAGATGGCTAAGAAGATAGCTCCGGTTGTCTTAAAGAGGGTGACTATTAACGATTATTATGGCGAGTCTATTGCTAGTTCAATATTACGAGATAGAGATAATAGGAAGTCTATTGATAATATTCTAACTAGAATAAAATTGTCATGATATACGCGTCTACAGATAAAACATTAAGATCTAGATGTTGGCTACGTAAAGAGGGTGTAATTGTAGACCGTGGCGTTAGAACTGACGTCTGTATTACAGAAGACCTAATGTATGTAGTGATAGATCCAGAGATTCCAGACGATTTACAAACAGCGCTTCTTCTAGTTATGTTTAGAGGTGCTGTACCTCCCGATGAGAGAGAATATCCAAGGGTTATGAAATCTATTGCCGAAGGCCTTAGAGATAGAACTATATGGTCTCTTTACAAAGATTATAGAGATGAAGTACATTACCTCCTTGACCGTTGGTCAGGGGCGCGGGATTACATGGGCTATGGTGCGTTAGAGACGTTGATGAGAGATCCCATGTTGACAGAGATTGTAATTCCGCAGTCTGTGGCGCCAAGCGCTAAATATACCTATGTGCCTAAGAATCTAAAGGAACAGCTAGAATATTTAAGATTTCAAATGATAGAATTAGGGAGGTACAGGCGGGTTATTGCCGTTAGAAATGAAATACGTCTGCCGACGAATATAGTGATACCTGAGCCGTTGATGTACGTCGTCGTCAAACAGCTGTTGCCTTCGTTAACTATGGACAGACCTATGCTTACGAGAGAGGACCCCATCTACAAGGCGAGGATAGCTGCAGATTTACTTGAGTATAATGTAAACATACGTAAGATTTCGTCATATCCTAAACCATCTAAGGCATTATTAAAGCCGTATGTCTTAAAGCCAAAAGTCAATAACGAGACTAGAGATGTAGATGTGGTAAACCCCGAGAGTCTTGAGTTATTGGCATTTGCCTCATTAATAATGGAGACCAAAGGAAGTGTGATGTTCTCAGGCGGCATGGGCTCAGGAAAGACAACTCAGCTAAATCAACTTCTTTACTTAATTCCGCCGTGGTTTCAAGTGGTGGTAATAGAGAGAGGCGCCCGCGAGATTTGGGCTCCGTTAGAAGGGCAGTTATTACATTTGTCTGTGCCAAACGAAGATAAGCTATGGGCGGCTTTAGACCAGGCTTTGAGATATGGCACTATACATACAATTATTGCGTTAGCCGAAGCTAGAACGCCGGCCGAACTAAAGACGTTGATTAATTATAAATTGACAGGCCACGGCGTTTTGACGACAATACACGCAGACACAGTTAAAGACGCCGTGGTTCGTATTATAGAAGCTGAAGCTCCGCCTGAGGGTCTTGACGGCATATTAGTAATTCAACTGTCCGCAATAGCCGGCGCTAGATTTGTAAAAGAGGCAAGGGCGGTGGCAGTAACCAAGGGGAGTGTTGAGGTAAGAGATGTTGCAGAGCTGACGCCTAAGATTTCGGCATATGTCAAAGAGATGTATAAAACTGACTTAAAGAGCGAGCTTGCGTTGAGAGTAAAGGCTTTGTTAAAAGCGTCTGAAATAGACGATTTCCTTATTGCTAGAAAGACAATAGAGGAGATGATATGGCTAAATCGTATTGATTTTAAAGCTTCGCTTTTTGAAGAGGCAAAACGTTTTGGCTATGTATAAACTTTATCTCGTAACTATACGGCGTGACACATGATGTTAAAAAGAAAATCTTTGGCAGAAGCTATAGACTCTATTGTATATGGAGAAGGCGAAAATATAGAGACTAAAAGAGAGGAGAGTTGGCAAGAATGTCTAGTCAAAGCGCTTGTAGAGATGCCTTCTGATATTGCAGATAAAGTCATATCGGCGCTACCGCCAGAAGTCTTGTTAAACATGTTGCAGAGCAGAGAGGATCCATATATCAAACTAGCCCTACTCTTATTGAACAAGAGGAGATGATAGAAAAGAAAGCTATAAAGAAGGGGCTTACGGCTTCAACGGCCAGGTGGATATGTGAGTTGTCTAAAGAGCTAGGCGTAGATGAAAAACGATTTTTCAAAGCGGTATTAAAACTTGCAAAACATGGCATTTGGCTAGAGGAGGAAGATTGGCGTATTATTGCCAAAGCGCTTGACTTATCGAAACATTTAGACATGGCTATAGACTATATCATACGTCGAGTGACATCAGGGGAGTCTCCTGAAAGAGTTGTGAAAGAAATGCCGAAGGCCGTAGAAAAGGCTGGAAAGCTAGCGCATATAAGAGAGGTGTTGTCAAATCTATTGTAAGTTTTTTCATCACAAGCTTTGACACTTGTATGCGTAGAGAAGATTTCTACATCTTGTCAGCGCCTATTTTTGCGACATATCTAGGCGCAGTCTCTGGTTCAGAAGCTTTAAAATATACATCTTTTAACGTAGCCGAACTTGATGAAAAAGAGTCGCGTCGGCTTTTCATATCCTCTCTAATGTCTTCGCCATCTTCTCTCTTTCTGGAGGATAAGGAGGATGTCGCTAGACAGGTTGGATACGCTTTAGCACAAGAAGAGGCTGGAGTAGACAGATCTACGATTGTACATTCGTTTTTAGAAAGCATGAAGGCGCTTGCGTCTTCAAAAATTGAGGCTAAAATGAGGTTGTATGAGTCTATCGCCTCTTCATTAGGTGCAGTATTCTTACTACCTCTTTTTCTTTTATTTCTCTGGGCAATAGGCATACTTGTCATAGATCCCCTCATCCTCTTGGCGTTAGTCTATGGCATAACTATGGCGTTGGGGACCATGGCGATTGTTATAACTCCGACAGATTTAGACATATGGAAGACCTATGAATGGTCTATACCTTTAGGAATTGGTATTGCGACTATAGCCATGTTGTGGAATCTTCCCGTAGCTTTTCTAGCCTTTAGTTTAACAACATGGCTATGGCTAAAGATCAGAAATAGATTGTGGTGGTTTAACATAAGGAGGGAAGTTCCGCCGATGTTAAGATCTGTGGCCGCTATGCTTAAAGAGGGGGCGCCGCCTGAGCTTATATTAAGTAGACTAATGGGAGTTTTTAAAACAGCAGCCAAAATAGCATATGGCTATTATGTGCCTTCTCGTTATTTTGTATTAGCTAAGGCGATGTATAAAGCCATAGTAGAGGCTGGGGGTTCAACAGCTATTAAATCAGTTGAATACATACAGTCGATAATTGACATAGAGACTACATCTATTAGACGTATGGCAAGGCTATCTTCTGCATATTTCGCCTTATTTATTGTGGCAGTAATAATTCTCTCTATGGCTGTGTCATCTGCTGTAAAACACTTGGCAAGTATAGACGTAAGTTACAACCCGTTTTTCCTCCCACCCCCCTACGACGAAGTAAGACAAGTATTGACAACTGCAATGTCTCTCATTGCCGCCAGCTACATCTCTGTGTTCTTACTGCCTCTTGGTATACACTATTCGACAATGTTGGGAGGCGCTGTAGGCGTCGTATTACAACATATCATAGCTCTCTTAATCTAAAGTTTTTCCACTATTGTCGCAAAGGTCTTTATGCAAGCTAGAGGACTTACGACCGTTGAGTCTCTGCTTATCGCAGCCGCGTTTATAATCGTCGGCGTCATAGGCGTGTTGACATTTCAAGGTATAGGCAAATCTGCTGCCGAGTCGTTAAGAGCAAATGCCATTGTTACGGCAGACAGAGGGGGGTTTGACGTAACAGTAGAAGTTCTTAACGGCAAAGTGTCTGCAGTATACGTTAGATATGGGCCCTCGGGCGGACAATTAAGCGCGCCTATCGTCGGCTCTTGTATTGTTGCACAAAACAGCCAAATACAAACAAATGTCCCCTCTACCAATTTGCTCCTAGTCGCAGGCCAATCGGCTACTTGTAGATTTACAGCTACGTTACAGTCAGGTGTCCAATATACATACGTGGTCTATGCAATAGATGCAAATAGCGGAAAATCTATCCAAATAGCTAAGGGAGTTGTAACAGTAGGAATATCCTAAGGTTTTTCCACTAACTTCCTCTCTTTTTTCATGGACAAGATCTACATACTCTTGTTATTGACGGTAGCGACGTGGGGTCAGATAGTGAGTTGGCTTCCGCCTTATGCACAATTAAGCCAAGCCTATGTTTACAACGCTACACACTTTCTAGTGTATTTAGATGGAGACACTATATATGTGACACAGATCGGCGTAGTTTTTAATGGCACTAGCGCCGAGAGTAAAGCGGCTTATCAATACCTAATTGAACAGTGTAAATATATTGCTTTAGATGTAAGAAACGTCACTGCAAATGGAAAGCTATGGCTAGCCGATGTCTATTGTTCTAAAGATGGCACTCTGTGGATGTGGCTAGGGTGGCTCCCACTGAGGTTTATGGCGTATAGAGGCTATGTCGAATTTATGAATGCAGATAATATCACTGTTATAACGCCGGTTGGAACGTACGCCGGCTACATCCCGGCTGGGTGGTATTTAGATAGGAGGACGAAGACCGTTTTCAAATTCCCCAGCTTCAACTTAACGTTAATTGAGGAGATATACAGACTTGACAAGATAATAGAGGAGATGAAAATACAACTTAGTCAATACTCAGTAAAATATAACAAAACGAGTACTCTACTAGCTCAACTTGAGAACCAGATAGATGTATTAAGTATACAAAAACAAAAACTAGAGGAGTTGCTTAGACAGAGAGAAAACATGGTAACAGCCCTATCTACAAATTTACAGATGTGTATTTCTGAAAATGAGATATTAAAGAGAAAATTGGCAGAACTAGAGGAGTTAAATAAAGCTCTTTCATTAAAACTAACAAACTTAAGTAAAGCGTATCTTCAACTAAGTCAGAACACTCTAGAAAAACAAGAAGGGGGGAACTCCACAATCTATCTGCTTGTAATCGCGCTTACGGCAATAGTGATATTTCTCTTCATCTATAGGCGTCGTTTAGAGGGTTAAGACTATGGAAGATTTTATTGCCGCATACGTCTTTGTAATTGCCCTCTCTATATTAGTCGTGTATACGGCAGCGGTGCTAAAGCCGTTTATATTTACAAATGTCGTCGAAGTGCCAATAGCGCCGTCAAAAGAATTGCCGACGAGACATATCTACGTTTATAGCTCAGTCTCTGGACTATATGCGGTAGAGTATGAGGGGCTGGATGTAGAGGAATTTAGAAAAGCCATGGGTGTACCCGGCGCTCTAGTTGCAATATTTGAAGTATATCCTGGTGGATATCGTTGCGTAAATTATGCCAACTATACGGTTAAGCTTGGCCCAGACCCATATACGGGGCTTTGGTGTCCACCGCCTTTTAAAACAGAGACAAAGCCCTATTGTATACCAATAGGAATCACCTCACGCGGACGTTGGCTATTGGTACAATACCGTTGTCCATAACATGCATTTTGTAAGAGATGTCTTGGTTTTTGTAGGTCTTGCCGTCTTAACTACGGCAGTTATCTCGTCTCTCCTCCCTTTAAGAGAGGGCGTTGTTACACTACCTGCCTGTTCTAGTTGTGAATTAAAGCTAAGGGGCGGGTATGTAATAGTTCAGGAGAATGACTCAGCTGTACTTTACTTAGGCACTAAAGCTGTTGTAAAATTTGGATGGGCTTATTACAGAGGAGAGCCTCTTGAAGTAGGACAAAAGATTGTGTGTGACCCAATGTATATCTATGTAGTGGGAGGAATTGTCTACGTAAGTTGTGACGACGAAATGCCAAAGATAGGCAAGTGGTGATATGTGGTCAACAGCTTTTGGAATAATTACGTCGGCTTTTGTGGTTTTTGCTATTGTATATGCCACGCTACATGTGCCACATATATCTAATATAGATGTTATAGATCAACTATATAATGTAAAACTTTACCTCAATCAAAGCCTTAATTCATTAAATTATACCCAAAATATAGAAATATTTAGAGAGTATGTAAATATTACAAGAGTTAGAGTAGTAAATATAACAGTTAGCTACAACGGGTCTGTTGTCAAATATCCATTGTTGTTTCCACTTGGCCATAAGGTGTTAGGACGGGAGAGAAATGTGGTCTACCAACTATATGTAGATATCAAATGGTGTAGACCTACTCTCTTGCCAAGTGGCACATTGGCGTATCTGTACGAAATTAAAATAAGACATTCGATAGACATATTGCCTTGGCTAGAGACTAAGGCGCTTGTGCCAATTAGTGATAGTCTCTTCCGGCATTATTATGACGTGTGGAAATCTACTAACAAACCGCCTGTGTTAGGTCTCTCTCCGCCCCCAAATACGACATATGTTAGAGTAGCAAAGGCGTTAATTTACAGCACTAGAGAGGACGATGTAAAGCTCTACGTAGTAGCGCCATCTCCAGTGATATATATCATTGATTATCCGCTCGAACTCCCACTGGCTTGTCCCAACGCATTTTCCCAAAACTAAAGTTTTTCCTATCTTCGATATTGTTTACTATGCGTATTGTAATATTACTACTCCTCTCTATATTAGTATATTCGCAAGTTGTAACTTCTGTAACATGTAAGAAAGAGTTTGAATTTCAACTAGACACTTCCTCAGTTGTTACAATTTCTTTTTCATTTAGTGCGTTAGCTCCGCTTGGAATGGGAGGTCAGACTGTAGTTTTTACAGAGGGTCAACAATGGGTTGAAGTATGGGGAGAGAGGTTTCTCAACTTATCTAAGTTATTAGTCGCATCTACTGCCACATCTGGACTATGGGATAGAGATCTGACCTACTCTCTCACTCTAGAATACTTTAAGCCGGGAGACAGTTGGGTTATTGGAGAGTACTTCTGTAAAGCTAGGTATGACAACGGCTTGGAGGTTATACAGATTTACTACAAGGTAGAGAAAGAGCCGGCGCGTGAAGTTAGACAAATATCATTCGTCGTGTTGCAGACACAAGTTCTATATAGAACAGAGGAGAGAATTTATGTCTCTCTACGCCCAGATGTCTACTACTCATGGCTTACGTCCCTTTGTAAAGAACTGCCAGACAGTCTGACGTGGCCCCGGTGTACGCCCTACACGAGGGATAACTACGTAGTCAGCGCCTCCTCGCCTAGGGTTTGGAAGGCGTTAGAAATAAATAGTAAGAAGCCTGGCGAGATAGTCGTATTGAGAAATGTCTACGCCGTTGTTCCAAACCCGTGGCTGTATGGAGAGTGTTATCTAGGGAGATGCTCAGCGTCTATATCTACAGACAGGGGGATTGTTGTCTATATAGGCGATGTATATAACATACCGTTTTCTAAGAGAGTAGACATCTCTATAATTGCAGCGCCTATTGGATGGGGCGAAATTGAGGTTAGGCCGCCGAGACAAATTCCGCTGTATGTCTCACGTGTAGTACAAATGGGGGGTTTTTCATGCAGACCGCCCGACTGCTTTGTAGTAGATGAAGTTGGCAATGCAACATGGATAGGCAAAAATTGGGTTTGGAACTGGACGTTGGCGTCTATCGCAGTTAAAACGCCGCACATCTTGGTGCCATATGTAGCCGTGGGACTTGTCCAAGATGGACAATATTCTGCGATAGGTAGAGGCGTGTCGGTGTATATGCCTTTAGGCTCAGTCGCCGTTTTAAAAACTACAGTATTATGGCGTTTAGAGATGGGAAATAAGTCTGTTTGGATAGGCTCAACTCCTGGCACATACCTCCGCGTAGTAGATGATAGAGGCAATATCGTAGATTATGAAGAAGCTGCCTCGCGTGGCAAATTAGAATATCGTGTGACGAATATGCCGCTTTCCAATACCAAATGGGCTGTCTTTGAGACTGCTGTAGATGAGACATTTCGGAAAGTCTATACTGCATGGTATTCGCCACCAAATCCATGTAGCCAATGGCCTAGGCAGTTGCTCAACTGTGTACACCTACAACATGTATATACAAAAGTAAATGGCACTTTCCTAAGTTACACCAGGGTCGGGACAACAAATAAATGGCCGGTCACACACCTAGCGCTTATCGATTGGCTAATTCCAAAAATCCCACGTATATGCGGACGTGACAGGTTTAGCGACTTTATGAGCTTAGTTGTAGGAGATCCAGCTCTGTACTTCTGGCATACATACCGACTTAGGACTTACGAATTTAACCCGTCGACTGGTGATTGGGATATACCAAGAGAGTGTGAGTACCCACCGCCGCATCAAGTATCTATGTTAAGTTCAGTTTACAACACGGCCTCCTACCGTAACACAACACGTGGATTTGAGAAGTTGTACTTCGAAACAGCTGAAGGAAACGGTACATTTTACAACTATGTTTTTGAAGGCGTAAATGGGTATGAATACCCGGCGGGCTGGACCGACGTGTTGCCACTGGGGATACCGTCTATGACAACAAATACGACAAGTCCCTGGCTTGTGTTTCTAGTGCCAACTACGGCGTGCAGATCTATCATATGTACAAGCCTAGATGTAACTCTCTGGGGGCCTACGCCGGGGCCTACTCCAGATCTAGCTCTCCCTGGTGCTGGTTACTCTTTTCTAATTATATATACAGGCACTATTAAAAATATAACTATACGTATATTTATAGAAAAAGGATTTGTAGCATATATACAGAAAGGTGTGATATATAAACCAGTGGAAAACTATATGTTAACAGAGGTTAAAAAACTCTGGAAACCCTTGGACGGCGTATACGTAGGTCCAGGCTGGTGGACAGAGTATAAACCTCTTGTTTCATGTCAATACTTATCGTTAGGTGAAAAGTCGATATATGTCACTCCAACAGATTGGGCGGGTCCCCTGATCTTGACGATTGAGGAGTTTTCAGAGGGCGCGTCTAAACGCTATAGTTACGTCTTCTTCATTTCTAACAACGTCTCGTATAGAATAGACGTAACTTCGACAACGCCGCAAAACTTCACCACGTTATACCTCAACGTGTCGTTATCGCTATACGTAAACAGAATTCCCTATTTCCACGGCTATGTTGTAATAGGAGAGGGAGGGAGAGTCAGGCCATATATTTGTAAAACTGTAGATATATTGTCACATTCGTTTTTTGGCGGCGTTGGACAAACTTCGCAACTTACAACAAATGGTGAATTCTGGGGAGAAGTTGATATAGTGGACAGAATTAGGTTAGTCGATAAATTTGTTATACCGAGCTTTGAAATAGTATATTTTTCAAGAGGAGTTGTAAAAATAAACGCAGAGGGACCTGTCATAGGTTTTGCGTTCTACTTAATGCGTAATGGTATATGGACAAAAGTAGGAGAGGCGCTGGGGTCGTGCGTATTAATTAACGCTACTTTAATATATCCCTGGGATCCACTACTCGTATTGCCTATAGTTAAATACCACATAGAGGCACGGGCTGGAGATGTTGTAGTGCTATGGCGTCCAAAACCGTCGCTTTTCTTTAAAACTTGGGCTGACTCAATGGGATATTCTATTGGCGTGTCTAGTACATTAGAAGTACTAGGCAAATGTTAACGCTTAGGTATTTACTATCGCTTATAGCAGCTGTATTAGCCACAGCTATTGTGTCTCTTGTGGCGGCGTATGCGCTACAACATGCAGACCCCTTGATAAAGAGCGTTGCAACGTCGTTGGCAAGCGGGAAGTCTGCCAAGTCGGAAATTCCTATTTCGCTACGTAAATATAAGGTGGACTATACATATAGTGAAGGCCGCTGGGTTTTAACAAATAGAGGCGGCATACCGCTCTATGCAGTTGGCGTAGGCGTATGTCCAGACTCTATAAATGTCTTCTTTAACAAAACTTACAGCTCTACTAATAACACAGTACATATATCTAAGTGTTCTATTATCTTGCCGTCTATCGAAATGATACATAACTCAGTTGTATTTACACATGTAGTACCTCTCTGTCTCACAGGCACAGATTTTAAGACAGAGGTTGTAGAACAGAAATACATCTATGCGAATTTCACAATTAGGGTCAGAGCCGTTGTGGTAAATTGCTAAAGTTTTTCCCGAGAGATAGAGACGGCTATATGCGGCTTGAATTAGCGTTAATCCCTATCATATTTGCCTTGGCAACGGCCGCTCTGACATTTCTAAAACCTGTAGAATTTCACTCAATAGACTTGACATCGATATTTGTCTACTGGCCGGAGTCTCTATACTATGCAGAGAGGGGAGATCCAACAGCTATATATCGTATTACAGGGCTTGTTACATGTCTCTCTAAAGGCGTAATCGAGGCGCCTCCCGGCATTTCCTTTAAAGTACTCAAGCTTATCTGCCGCTTTAACACATGGTAGAAGATATTCTAGAGGTTATAGCAGTTAACACTCTTGCCCTATTTACTCTAGCAATATTTTTAACACTCTATACATACTCTACGCCTAACGTATGTCAAGTAGCTGAGACAGTGTTAAAATTTCCCGGTTCTGAAATTCACGTCTATGGGCGTTTTAAGGTGTGGAACGATACAAAACACGTCTATTTATCGTGCGGCTTGGCGTTGTCTCGAGATAAAGTTCTCCAGATAAACAGAACAGAAGGCTTACTAAGAATAGGTAGTACGGCAGAAGGTAAGTTATATATATCTTAGATGTCAATAAGCTCTGGAAGTAATTCTTATGGTGTCTTTCTTTGGGATGTCATTTCTATCCCAACCTCTCAAGTGGTAGTAGTTGAGCAAGGAGTTGACGGGACAAGAAGAACTCAAAGCTCACGACTGAAGAACTCAACGCTCTATCGACTAGAGACAAGCGGGGGTTGGTGCACGAGGTAATCGAGGAGACATTTTAGAGATATTAATGTGTATGGGGACGACGTCTTGATGGCGTGGGTGTGGGAGAGGTGTCGAGAGTTGGTAGAGAAGGTGTGACAAGCCGCCTCTCCGGCGGCCTCTCTACTACACATAAACGACGTCCAGCCCCCTAAGGCGGCAGACAGAGATAAAACAATCAGACGTCCAACCCCACACAAGCCCCACCCCAAGACAGACCCCCAAACCCCCCAAAAAGAGGCCAAGAAAGAGATAGGGGGACGTACCTAGAGTCTGTGTATTAGCTCTCTCTACTGTTTATGGTATTACGTTCTCAAGAGCTTGAGCTAAGTCGTTGATTATATCATTCACATCTTCAAGTCCTACGGAAAGTCTGACTAGATCTTCTGTTATCCCTAGGATTTTTCTATCTTCTTCGGGAATAGGCGAGGCCGCGCTTGCCACAGGGTATGTGGCAATACTTTCCACGCCCCCAAGACTCGGGCCTGGCGTTATTAATCTTAACGACTTAAAGAATTTAATAACTGTCTCCTTGCCGCCCTTTACCCTAAAGGAAACTACGGCGCCAAATTTATCGCCAAAAAGTTTTTTTGCGATAGCATGATCTGGATGGCTGGACAAGCCTGGGTATATAACTTCGCTTACCTTGCTATGCTCAGATAAAAACTCTGCGACTGCCTTTGCGGATCTACATTGCTGTTCAAATCTTACAAATAGCGTTTTAAGACCGCGTAGCGTGAGAAATGCCTCAAACGGCTGCATAATGCCGCCAAGCATAGCTCTCCAGACCCACAACTCCTCAAGTAGCTCTCGTTTAGATACCACAGCCACACCGCCTATTACATCGTTATGGCCAGCGATATATTTAGACGTAGAATGTACAACAAAGTCCGCGCCGTGAGATATAGGCTGTATTAATACAGGCGTTGCAAAAGTGTTGTCAACAACTACGGTAGCCCCCAGATCTTTTGCTGCTTTAATAACTTCTGGAGTGTCTAAAACTCTCAACGTAGGATTTGTAATTGTTTCAAAAAATACAACATTCGGTCTGCTCTCCTTTAGAAATTCAATATATACGTCTGTGCTTGGATACGCCTTTTGCATCTTTACGCCAAATTTACTTAGAGAACTTAAAAGCCGTAATGTCGCGCCGTAGGCCTCCATCGTTACTAATATTTTTGCGTCTGAACGCAGTAGAGATAAAAACACAGAAGATAGGGCAGCCATGCCGCTATTAAAAGCAAGTGAGTCTACGCCTCCTTCAAGAGAAGCTAAAGCCTCTTCAAGAGGACGTAGAGTGGGATTTTCTTCTCTGCTATATTTGAGGTCAAATCCCCTGTCTGACTTCTGGGCCTCTCCCTCCATTCTAAATAATGCAGTCTGATAAATAGGAGGCTGAAGCGAGCCGTAAGGGTCGGAGTTTCTGTAACCCCTTACGGCTATAGTCGCCCTGCGCATTCTGTCTCTTTATCAATTTGCTATATAAATTTTTATAGCTCTATATCATCATTTTCAATGATCATATATAAAAACTAAGTATTTTCTTTTAGAATTCTATTGTAAGGACACTTAGATTGTTTATTGTTATTATACATATGTACTTAGGCTTAAAATCTATAAACCTTGTGTCATCAAGGTCATGTGGTTAAAGAGGCATTAATACTAGATAGCAATGACGACTTAGGCCCTCAATTAGCTAGAGTACTTGTAGAAAATGGGTATATAGTGAGAGTACTAGCGACACCAGAGCGAGGGAAAGCCTATGAGAGAGAACCGGTTTATATACACAACTTGACAGAAAACTACGAGAAAATAATCAGAGAGTTAGATTTTTCTCGTGTCGAAATAGCGATTTTTCCATCTCCAAATGATATGTTTAACCTAACATTTGCAAAAGTAGCTAAGTCCCAGGGAGTGCCTATCGTTGTTATAACCACTAGAAGTGACGCCATTGCAACAACAGCGGAAGAGGAGGGTATAATTGCCATTGTTACATACCACTGCGTGTTATCTAGGCTATTTAGACTACTCAATCTAAAATTTGTAAGATTGCTACAAATCAGAGGAGATGTTGCTATGTTAGAGATCTTAGTTACGTCAGATTCCAAGCTACTTGGAAAAACAATAGGCGAAATAGAAGAAGATACAGGGGCCAAGGTAGCGGTTATACGAGATGGCGAGTTTGTAGTTGCAAAAGATGCAGAGATACAAGAGGGTGATTATCTCATCGCAATAGGCCCGCGGGCGTATTTACAAGAACTCACAGAATAGAAAATTGCATCGTAAATATCAACGTAGGCCTAACTCTGTATACACTCTATCTAGTATTGCATACTTTAGTTCATCCTCTTGTCGCGGATCTCTCAAAAGTCCTCGTACAACTAAAACTATGCCCTTCACGCCTATTTTTTCGACATCTACACTCAGTCGCTCTAGTCCATACTCTTTAGCAACTTCGTTTACAAGTTCTCTAACTCTTTTCAACTCCTGCCGACGGGGTATAAATAGTCTTATTCTAACTTCATGACCCTCAGGAGCTTTTACACGTCTAAATGGCGTCTGTAATAACACTGTATATGGTATGTAGACATACTCTCTTCGTGGATCTCTCAAAACTATATACACATCTTCAAGTGCAGTTATGTAACCGCGTATATTGTCGAGTTCTATATAGTCTCCGATATGAAGATCTAATACTTTGGCAATAAACAGCCCTGTAAGATATTGTTCTAATATACGCCTAGTTCCAAGAGTTAAAACTCCCATGGCAACTATAAAAACAACTAACACTAAGTAGAAAAGATAGTGTAATTGTGTCATTGGGGAAACAATTGCGAGAAAAAGCGAAATAGAAAATAAAACTATTAGAAATTTAACTAAATAAAACTGTTCACTTGAAATAACTTTTAGAAATAATCTCCTTATAGAATATAAAAGTAAGAAGAATGACAAAATAGTGACAATAGTTGCAGTCAATAAGGTAGTAATAGTAATTGAGAAATCCATGAGATAGAAAGCCGTTAATTATTTAAGCGTTGAAAAAGAAGCCATTGTTTTTATTTGTAATCCTAGTTGCTCACTAGTGATGATAAATACGTGGGGCCTACGAAAGATGAGTAAGGTCTGGAGCTCTGAAGATTACGTTACTTTACTCTGCAACTCTAGAACTTTCCTCCTTAGTCACCATATATAGTCTTGCGTTTGGAACCGCGTCTTTTATCACATCTGCAAAATCGCCAGACTGTGTAGCTACTACGATCTGATAACGTGAAGAAAGAGATCTAACTAATTCTGCGAAAGCTCTCCTGATATTTACATCAACATATGGAATAGGTTCGTCAAATATTATAAAGCCAATTTGTATATTGGATATTTCCCTAAGCGCGAGAGCTAGGGCTAGAGCTATCGAAAGTCTTTGTCCATCGCTTAGCTTTGAAATACCGTATCTCTCGCCAGTGGGAGATATCGCATAGAAGTCGTAGTAGCCCTTACGTTGTTCTAGATCTACATTTACTTTTGAAATATCGCCATATCTATAGAGCGTTAGAAATACTTCGTTAAAGCGAGATTTTGCAATCTCCACTAACCGAGCTCTCGCGTTGACTTTGACAAGTTCAAACTTTGCCTTAACTTCTTGTAGCTTGCTATAGGCATAAAGCGTGTTATCTAGTGCCTTTTTCAAATTTTCCGCATCTCCCCCCACTTCTCTTACAATCTCTTCTAATACAGCCTTCTCTCTGTATAATTCTGCTAAACGGCTAGAAGTTCTCTCTAGCTCTTCGGTAATCTCCCTCCAGCGCATTTCCACATCTAAGATTTCTCTAACGACGCCGGCTTTGTTTAACATTTCCTCAAGCTCTTTAAGGCGGCGTTTTAGCTCTCGAACTCTAAGCATCTTTCCATATTTAGAAAGCGCATCTAAAATCGTGCGTTTGTCAACCCTAGTTATCAAAGAGTGTAATTTTTCAACACGTCTCTCTAGTTGTTTAAGTGCTTTTTCAGCCTGTATCATTTTCTTAATGATTTCTTCTCTCTCAAGTTTTAACTCCTCTAGTCTATTCTTTGTGGATAAATACTCTGCAACCTCGCCGCTTAATATTTCCATTTCGTCTACAGCTTTTTCATACTCTCTAATCCTCTCCTTTAGATTTTCTACTTCGTGTATTAACTCGCCAAATTTGCTCTCTACCTCTCTAGCTATGTTTAACGCAACCTCCCGACTTATGGGAGAGCCGCATATAGGACATCTATTGACGCCTATTTCCGCAATATAGAGAGATACCGTCTTAAGAGCCGAAATATATGCCATAGATTTCTCAGTTTCTTCGAGCCTCCTCTTCAACTCGTTGAGGGCAGCTTTAGCCGTTTCTAGAGATTGAAACGACTTCTGAAGCTCTTTAAACCGTATATATGACCTTTCAAGTCTCCTCAGTTTAGTCTCAACTTCTTTAATTTCGTCTTCAAGCTTCTTCACCCTAGCTAGATACTGTTCGTATGTCTTTCGTACTTCAGAAATCTGACTCTCTAAATCTTTTGATAATCTAACAAGGGCCTCATAAGCTTCAACCATGGCAGCCGATAAAGATTCTAGGTCTCTAGTTGTGAGTTTTTCAAGAAGCTCATGCCCCAGTATATGTTCATACTCCTCTAAGGCCTCTTGCAGAGCGTCTCTAATTTTCTCAACGGCGTCTAAACCAACATCTTCGCCTGTAGTTGATTCCAAGATCTCTAATTCAGATCTCGTTTTGTAATACTCCAATAAAATGTTCTCGTTCTCTCTGATTTTCTCCAAATAGCCGGCTCTTCTCTTGGCTAACTCTTCTACTGTTTTAGTAAGATTTACCTCGCGCTCTTTTAACGCCGCCAGCTCACCTTCTATAGTCTCTAACCTAGTTACAACGCCTTTATAGCCACCATATTTCTTAATTATATCTCTATATTTTTCATATGTAGAAAGTCTTTTTCTCAAATTTTCGGCTTTCTCCAACAGATATTTCTCTATAGATGACACAACTCTTAAAATGTTGTCAATTATGTCAATACCAAATAGACGGTCTACTGAAAGCGTTCTCTTTTGTGCTGTGCCGTATATAAAACCCTCTAGAGTCCTATGCGAAATATATACAAGTCGTTCATATATGTCTTCGTCGGCTCCTATGAGTTCAACTAGTCTTTCTTCAGCATCTCTATCTCTTAGTTTAATGCCGTTATAAAGTACAACAAGCTTCTCAGATCCCCGCCGCCCTAGTCTTCTTTCTATACGAAGTTTGTCGTTGCCTCTGCGTAATTCTAGCGCTACATTGGCTTCCTGAGCGTCTACATTAATCAGATCTACAAGTTTTGCTACTCTCTCTCTTACCTCAAGCTGTTTTCCAAAGAGGGCATATTCTATGGCATATAGGAGAGAGGTCTTCCCAGCCCCGATTCTTCCCAATAAAATTGTAACATCCCCTAGGCTTACCTCATGTCTCCCCTTGTATGACCTGAAATTTTCTAGTTCAATCTTTTCTATCCTCCACATCGATGCCTAATCTCCTGAGATATTCTACTAACGTGTTTTTAGCAGCTTTTACGCCGCCCTGCCTATACGCAACTATTAGAGACTCCGCAAGTCTCCCCTCTTCTGTATTTCCAAATACTCTTCTAACTTCTTCAAGCAGTACATCCACAGTATATAATGCTATAAAGACACTTATATTATTAACTCCCACTCTTTCCTCTAGACCTTAAAATTCTAACCCACTCGTTCTCCACCACAGAACCTGGTGTAACTTGGGTCTCTCTAGGAGGTTGTCCACCGGTCTGTCGTCTTACTTCTTCGATTCTCTGATCTATATACCTCTTTAATTTTTCATAAAGCGTTTCCTCTAGTTTTTTCAATTGAGAATTTATATACTCAAGCATAGTCGACTTTAGAATTTCGAACTTGTTAGTATCAGCCACAGTAGTAGCTGTTAATCGCGGTTTTGCAAATATCTTAATCTCGACGCCCTCAAGCCCTCTAGATGGATCAACTACAACCACCCCAACTCCTTGGTTTTTAAAGTACCGTGGATCTATAAATAGAGTAGCCTCTGGCAGAATAGCAAGATATATCTTTGAGACCTCTTTTGTCAATAATTCGCCCACCCGCTTATATATCTCGGCCTCCTCATAGATCTCAGAGAAATAGACCCCTACTGCCACTTTATTTAGTCCTTCTTCAAAAAGAAGAATCCACCCGCTTTCCCCAATATATTTCATCCCAAGAGTTTCAGAAAAGTATCTAATAACTAATAGTTTTGGAAACTCCACACCTACTTAATAAAGTACCAACCCTCTTTTGTTGAATCAGACCATTCAAGCGAGAGAGGCAGGGCATAGCCATATATTACAGCGCCTCTCCAGACAGAATATTGTGGCTCTAAAACAAGGCGCACGTTTACTCGAGACGCCAACACCGGGTTCTTCTCCTCCAGCGCTATTTTCACCCTGGTGACACTATCTACAGCCACATCTTCTAAACCTGGAGGTACACGCCAGCTAAAGGCACCTCCGCTGAGAATTATCTGAGAGGCCACTCTATCCTGTATCTCTACAGAGACGTTTCTAAGTGAAGCGATAATCGCTGTTGCTACATCCATCTCTCCATAGAGAGTAACATCGCCTATAACTGCGTTTTCTATATGGAGACGTGACTGCTCAATGTAGCTCTTTATCTCCTCGTGGTTGGGGTCAAAGACTATTTCGCCAATTAAGAACCTCGTCCATGCGTATTCTTTTGGAAACTCCACTTCTACAACAGGAGACAGTCTGACCTTAGTCACAAATCTATCTGGGTCAGACTTTGCCGTTTTAATAGCTTCTTTTAAATTCCTAGGGACTAGGCCAACAGCCCTCTTCACTACTTCAACCGCATATTCTTCTCTAGCGATGTCACTGTAGCCTATATCTTTTAAAATCTCCCTAGTTATCGCGTTGGCCTCCGCTCCTCCTCTGTTCAACGCCACAAGCCCCTCTCTAATGAGCGCGAAGCTAATTGGCGCTATTTGTATATTGCCATGCCCCCCCTCTACAATTATGCAGTTAACAGCGTTTTCTGCAATAGCGACTGCCAATGGTTGAGGTAATATCGTCACCGCATATATTTTAAATTCGTTTGCAAGCTCTGTATATATGTCAAAAAAAGATTTATACATATAATCGGGCGCTAGGGCGGATAGTGCAATAGAGATAAGCCAACCTCTGAATTCTGGATCAGATACTGGAAACTGCGCCAGAGTATACCTTGCAAGCTCTTTTAAAACTCTCCAAGCGTCTTCATCATCTCTCCTAGCTATGCCGTCTTTTAGAGGATACTTAAGATTACGCTGTACATCTCTAACACTAGAGAGGTACTTACGTACTTCTTCATCTCCAACTACAAGACCCCTCGACAATACTTCTGGGGGTATCCGCATTTTTACAGACTCTGGAAGATCTCTAAGAAAGAGACCTCTCGTCTGTGTAATCTTCGGTTCGTTAAGTGTAATTGGGCCATATTTAATATAACTAGTACCATAGTCAACGCCGAAGGTATATTTGAGCCTATACGCGTCTGAAATCACAGAAGAAGCCCTATATAGCTATTTTAACTTTCTGGCTTTATCCTAATTTCCCCACCCTCTATAATTATTAAAACTATATCGCCGACATCAACATCTCCAAACATCTCAGCTTCATCATCTGCTAACCACAGCGTAACTCTCGGGACAGCAATTTTACCTCCGCCAAACGGGAGTGATCGCACTATCTGCGTTACAAGAGGCATGACCTCTCGCATCAACTGCGCCGTTTGTTCGTCTTGTGTGGAAAAAGCCGCAACAGGCCCTGGTAGTTCTTTCTCTTCTATAATATCGATTTTTATATACCTTGCACCAGTGGGGTCATAGACAAGTTGTTTAGAAATAACTACGCCCTTAATTGTGGCCATATCGCCTAGACCTATCCTATATATAAAAACTTTCAGATAAAGTCAAGTTCTTTAAGAAGCGTTTCTAATGTTGTACCACGGCTATCGAAATATCCGCCTCTCCCTGCATATTTAATCAATAGTCTTAGCCAATTGCCGCTCTTTGAGACTCTTGACATCTCTGTAAAAGCATTTTTTAACTCTGCCTCTGTATATCTCCTGTATTCATTTAGGTGAAACAACATGTCTAGTGGTAGACGAGGCCGCGGTGGTGGGTATTCGTCAGGAACGCCAATTACAAGCCCAAAGAGAGGATAGGTGAGTTTAGGTAAATTCAGAATTTTTATAAGCTCACGTGGTGCATTCTGTACAGCGCCGATGAAACAAGAGCCATATCCAAGCGCTGTCGCTGCTAAAGCCATGTTTTCAGCTGCTAACGCAGCGTCTATAGCGGCGAAGACGAACAACGCAAGTCTATGTTCAACTATGTCGTTGCCTCGATACCTCAGAAGCTCCCCTAAGCGGTATAGATCCGCTAGAAATACGAAAAATTCCGCACCTTCCTCAACATGTGGCTGCTCTATTAAACGGGCTATCTCGGCCCTCTTTGTCTCATCTACTACCCTTATGGCGCTCCAGAGGTGGAGAGTGGCATCGGTAGGCGCGGCTCTACCGGCCTCCATGATTTTTACAACGTCTTCTTCTGGTATCTTAACCCTCTTAAACCTCCTAATTGATCTTCTCCTTTGGACAACTTCGAAAAAGTCCACGTCTTCTAAAGAAAATTATATATAAGGCTATCAACTCGGAGACTATGGTCGCTCAAGAATTTCCCGAAGATTGGGAATATTCAGGAGGTGAACTTGAAAAGACTCTGAAAGTGAGAGTGACATGTCCATATTGTAAACACAAGTTTGAGATAGAGATAGGAGAGAGTTGGTATAATATCGGCTTTAGTATTACATGTCCCAAATGCGGCCGTTCATTTCCGGTCAACGCGTACGGCGAAGTAATCGGCGTGGTGCAACCAAAATAATTCGGATAATACTAGGCTCTGTTTTTTAGCTAGGTGCGTTATTAATTTATGGAGCCTGTCAAAAAAATCGAAGAGGGACTAAAAGAGTTATACGATACTAACGTCGGCAAAGTGGAGAGACAACCTGATGTAGACATATACGACTTAGGAGACAACATCGTCATATATGTCGATTTACCTGGGGTGAAGAAAGAAAACATAAAGGTGAGGATATATGATAGAGCAGTAGAAATAGTAGCCTCTCCGACACAAGACGGGGGAGGGAAGCCTGTAAGAAGAGAAAGAATTTCTAACTTTCCAGTATCTAGAAAAATAGAGCTACCCTACAGACTAAGGGTAGACAGCGCGCGGGCCATCTACCGGGAGGGCGTTTTACAAATAGTAGTGACAAAAGCGGGAGAATACGGAGTAGCAGAATTAAAAATAGACTAATTATTCGGGCGGCGGCAGGCTTATCGACAGCAATTTTGCATGTTCTGAGGTAATATCAACCTCTCTATATTTTTCTAACTTTGCAACGTTACCCTCAATCTTCACCCTGTGGAAAAAGAACTTGCGGTTTGGAACGTCGGCTGTGAAGAGTCGTATCTCCTTTAGCGATGCGAGATAGTCTGCAAGCTTCTTATCTGCCAACACGGCGGACAATTGCTTGGTAGCTAGCCACACTCTCACGTGGATACCTATGGCGCCCTTATAGCCGGCTTGCGATAGAGCTGATAGAATCTTCTTCGTGATCTCGGCGACGTAGCTGAGCTTCTGCTCGCCTCCGAAAGATAGATATACTATATCCGGCTTGTAGTCTATTACCTTCTTAGCCACTTCAGCCTCCTTTCCGTCTTCGTATGTGAGGACGATTGCAACCTCGTCTCTGTAATTGTCTTTTGCAACATAAGACGTAATGAGTGCGGCAGCCATCGCGCTACATATCCTATCTGGATATGTTATCACTGCCACTCTCCTATACCCTTCCAACATATGTTGACCAACTAGATATCCTGTTAGAGACCTTAGGTATATTTCTTGTTCTAGTGCCGCTCTACTTGCCGTTATCATGAACCAATTTCGAATTCCACTTTTAAAGTTTAGCCCAAGAGAAACCAAGTAGCACTACTTCTCCAGTTTGTTTAGACACTGTTGCTAGAGTAAAGGTCTTTTTAACACTATGGCTCAGCCTGCCCCCTCTTGTTATATCGGTGGCAGAAATCCCTCTGTCAGGTTCTAGAAACACTACAACCATAGGAGCGTGGTCTATGCCTGGGCCTCTCTCGTAGACGGAAAAGAGAGCGCCGAATTTAAGTCCACTTTTAACAACATATCCAAGATCTCGGAAATACTTATAGATCTTGTATATATCATCAAAATTTTTTATCTTCTCTCTGCCTAATTCTATTAATTTTTCCGGCAGTACTTCTGTGCCGTTTTTTGACACTACCTTTAGCTTACCTCTCTCAGCTAGATAAAGAGCTTCATACAGCGCCAATATCAAAGGAGCGGATATCTTGTCAACTTCCTCTCTTCTTACTTTATCATAACCTAAGAACCTGCCGTAGAAACCTTCTTTGTATAATTTCCTAGCAAATTCTACATCTTCTACTACTACTGCAAGCCCCTTTAGCACGCCCTTCATTTCTTCCTTATAGTTACCACAGTGCCATCGGCAACGCCAAGTGTCCTAAGAACGTCTATAGATATATGAACCTCGCCCTTTGGCACTTTTTCGTCGTGAACAACTTTGAAAACTCTCTTTTTTTCATGTGCAGAACCCCCGGGCGCCACGATTTCAACCTCTTCTGGCCTGCCAAGCTCCTCGTATACATCAGTAGGTAATTTAGCCACACCCTCCTCTACGCCCTCTGCCGCCTTTACTCTAACTCTACGTTCTCCCTTTTTCTGTTCCTTTTTCTCTTGTTGCGGCGTCAAATAAGGCGGTATAAGTAACCTCCTCCCTCTCTCTATATCTTTATTCTCTGCCATAATAATAACTGTTTATAGCCTTTAAAACTCTTAATACCAGAAGTCTTATCTCTTAGACAGAGATATAGGGATAACGGCTACAATAAGCCGTCTGTCCCTAGGCTATTGCGCCTAGGGACTTTCTCCTCGTCTGCACCTTCACCGGCGTCTAAGATACCTCGGATGTGGGGCCGGGTGGCCATCCTTGAGTGCCCGCCTTTCGATGTTTATGACGGCCGCCACGTCTCTCCCCCCACTCCCGCCCGCAGCGTGAGCACCGGCGGAGCCTCGGGGCGTTGCCCCTCACGAGTTTCTTCTCGCACCGTGGGCAGGGGGTGCCCCTCGGATTCACCTTCACAACCAGAACGCCGTGTATTGGTCAACAGCTTTAACGGCGGCTTTTTTATGATACGATTGATATTTGGCATGATTGTCGCGTTAGCCCTCTTCACGGCCCTCGGCATTACTACGATGAAATCCGTTGTAGCGTCAGCGCTAGTTCTGGCGTCTATTTCTGCCTTAGGGCTGATGATTTCATAGAGATGTCAAAATCGCCGTGTTGGTTTAGCCATCATAGCTGCCGACCTGCTGAAGAAGGCCGTCGCATGCGATTTAACGCCAATCGTGTGGCTTGGCATCTATATCACAACGTTTACTATCGTTATGCCTGGCTTTCTAGCCGAAAGCCCCGCCCTATGGGGCGGGCGGACGTCTCCCAACAGACGCTGTGAGGAAAATGGATTGAATACAGACGCGTTTTGCGAATTGGAGTCTCAGGGGGCCGGGCTGTCAGTGAAAGCACAAGCAGGGAAAGACTTCGTCTCTAAGGGCGGCGCGTAAGTAGGCTTTAGTTATGCTTCTTCAAAATATCAACCTGCTTAATACCAAGCTGTTATACTGGGTGTGCTCCCAGCGTCTCTGCAACATCTTGAAATGTCATACCTCTTTTAACCATTGCGACAAAAGTGGGAACTTTCTCCAATTTTATTCTTACTTGTCTCTTGGTATCGCGGTCGCGAATTGTAACTGTCTCATCAACTGGAGTTTTTTCATCTATAGTAACAGCCAAGGGGGTACCAATTTCATCACAATAGGCGTATCTACTGCCTATCGTACCCTCGTCTTCATATATGACTGTAAACCCCTCGTCTCCCAATCTCCGCATTAGCCTCCTCCCTATTTCAACATAGTCTGCCCTCTTTACAATGGGCAAGATACATACAGCCACTGGCGCTATGTCGGGAGGTAGCCTTAGATATACTCTTCCATTTTCTATAGCTACGGCGTGTTCTAAAACTACGTAGAGAATTCTGTCAAGACCAAAGGATGGCTCTACGACGTGTGGTACGAATTTCTCTATATCTGTCTTTCTCTTCTCAATCTTTATGAAGACCATGTCACGTGTAATCACATACTGACCTAGGACAACCTCTTGTCTTCCTGTTCTAAAAGCCTCTAATACCATATTTTCATTTTCTTTTAACGCTTTGATTACCTCGCCGGTCTTTTCACCATATTTCTCTCTTATTGCTACTGGATTTGGATAGAGCCGGGCTACTTCTACTTCTCTCGGCGTTGGAAGCCGTCTCTCCAAGACTAGCTCCTGTCCGCTGTATTTACTATGGCCAGAGAGGTCGTAGTCTGTACGGTAGGCGTGTCCTGACACTTCTATCCAGCCGAATCTCTCTGTGAGAACCATCTGGTCGTAAGACTTGGCTGAGTAGTGGGCTCGCTCGTGGGGTAGCTTGCCTAAGAACTTCTGTCTCTCTACCGGGACGCCTAATTCTTTTAGAAACTTTGTTGCAAGAGCCATGAAAAAGGCCATCCACTCGTTAGCGTAGCCGCGTTCTACTATCTGTTTTGCTGTGAGATATAGAGGCTCTGTACGGCCCTTAGCTACAAACTCCTCTGGAACAATTGGTACTTCTAGGTTTTCCACATCTGAAAAATAGGGACATTTAGGATTTTGTGGATCAAAGAATAGCTCTATCTCCATCTGTGTAAATTCTCTTAGTCTCACTAAGCCGCCTCTTGGCGATATTTCGTTTCTCGCCACTCTACCAATTTGTGCAACTCCAAACGGGTGTCTACGACCAACGTATTCAGCCAGGCGTGGGAAAGCCACGAAAATTCCTTGTGCAGTCTCCGGCCTTAAATATCCGACGTTTTCACTATAGGGACCTATAGTGGTTTTAAACAATAGGTTAAATCTCTCCACATGGCCTAGCGGCCCTCCACATGCCGGACACACGATCCTATACTCCTCTATTAGACGTTGTAGCTCGGGCGTAGAGAGGCCCTCGGTAGATATCTTTATTCCCTTTTTCGCCAGCTCCTCCTCTACTAAATGGTCAGCTCTATACTTCCTGCCACATTTTGTACACGTCACTACATAGTCTGTAAAATGGTCTAAGTGTCCAGACGCCTTAAAAACAAGCTCGGGCATTATAATTGGCGTCTCTACTTCTATAATAAGGTCCTGATAAGGAGTGACAAAAGTCCTTCTCCACTTATCAATAATGTTACGTCTAAGTTGAACTGCGAGAGGGCCGTAGTCGTAAAATCCGCTGACGCCTCCATAGATTTCAGACGACGGCCAGTATAAAAGCCGCCTTTTTACTATTTCCTCTAGTATCTCAGCGTTGCGCATTAACAAGAGAAAAATCCGGTATTTTTAACTAGATTGGCGTTTAGACACAAGCAGGTGCCACATATATTAACACTCTCTGTAAAAACTTTGTGAGACCTTCCGTAAGGCTGTGGCTTGCATCTCTTTACCTCTTTATCATGGGCACCATCTCGTTGGCGTATACACTAGTGGAGTTGCTACTTGGCATAATGTACAGCAGTCTTTTAGTCACTAGCGACGCTTTCCACGGCTTTATAGATGCCGCTATAGCATATGTTTCTGGCTTTGGACTTTACTACGCATCAAAAAGAGGAAGATCTTTCCCCTGGGAGATCTACCGGCTGGAAAGCTTGCTTACTCTACTCTCTGCGTTTGTAGTACTCGGCTTTTATACATATATGTTAGTCACCTCGATAAGATTCGACAGCGAGCCGACGCCGCTGTGGATGACCACCTTATTACTAATTGGGGGAGCTCTTACATACCTCATGTATCTATGGGAGAGGCGCAACTATGACATGCTCAAACTTGAAATACTCCGGGCAGATGCGCTTCACGCCAAAATAGATGCCGCGTTGTCTATTGCGTCAACTATAGCTGTAGTTATAAGCAATATGTTCCACCTCATAGTTGCTGAAGTTATAGCAATTATTGTGATATATGGATATGTGATCTATGAACTTGCTAGACTTTCAAAAGAGGCAATGTATGGAATCTTAGGCGCGTTGTATAGAGACCCAGTCCTTGAGGAAAAAATCAGAGAAATACTCATAGAGTTGGGGAAGCCTCTCGTTGTAAAAATTAGGAGGGCAGGCAGTTTTCTCGTTGTATATTCACTAGTTGCAGTAAGTTCTGACATGACTGTGGGGAAACTCCACATGTTGAGAACCAGAGCTATTAAGGCAATCTCGAGAACGCATCCGCTTATTGTCCATGTGGATGTAAAAATCGTGCCGAGGAGATATAAACGTATTGAGAAGAGTCGGTATGCTTAAAAACGTCTGTACGCCACGCGACGTTAAGCTATTTGGCGCACCTATGGAAGATACCGTAAGCTTTAGACCTGGAACGCGGTTTGCTCCCCAGAAAATACGTGTGATAATGCCATATCTAGAATACACCACAGTTTTTGGAAATATGGCAAAACCTATATGTGACTTAGGTGACGTGGAATTACTCCAGGGGGCCCCTGCGGAAAATATAGCGAGGATAGAACAGTTTATACAGAAGGTGGAGCCTCCGTTTATTATGCTCGGCGGAGAGCACACAGCCACGCTGGCTGTATTAAACGTAATAAGACCAGACACCTATGTCCATGTCGATGCACATTTTGATCTTAGAGACGAGTGGCCACCCGGCCAAAAGCTGTCGCACGCTACGTTTGTAAGAAGAGCACATGAGAAATTGGGTTTCTACGCTATATATATAGGCGTCCGGGCATATGACGACGAAGAGTATAAATACGCTGAAGAGACTCAGTCGTTTATAATAGAGGGGTCTGATTTTACTAGAAGCGACGTGGCTAATGCAATATCTACAGCCTCTGGCAGAGTATACCTCAGCCTTGACATAGATGTATTAGATCCTTCCGAAGCGCCAGGCGTGGGAACTCCCGAGGCCGGGGGGTTGAGTTTTCGAAAACTCGAATATTTACTAGCCGACCTTATACTTACGTTAAAACCTGTGGCTGTCGACATAATGGAGTACTCTCCTCCCTATGATGTTTCAGATGTCACCGCGGTTAAAGTTATACGACTTCTCATGCATATAGCAACGCTTTTGGGAAGAGAATAAAAATCAGCCAGTATGCCTCTCCTCATACTCAGCCGCGAGCTACTACATCACACACTCATAGAAACCACAGATTAAAAAACAAATCTTCTCTTAGCTATGAGAGCTCTCTTCATAGGACGTTTTCAGCCGCTACACTGGGGGCATGTAAAAGTAGTAGAGTGGCTTTTGACACATTATGATGAAGTTATTGTGGCGGTTGGCTCGGCAGACAAGGCGTTTACCCAAGATAATCCATTTACGCCAGGGGAGAGACTTGAAATGTTTAGGAGACACTTCGGCGCAAATTGTAGACTCCTCTACTGTACAGTGCCAGACACCGGAGGTTCTTCCAGCCTGTGGGGGGCCTACTTACGCCACTGGTGTCCTCCGCACCATGTGGTATATTCAAACAACCCTTGGGTTGTCGCAACGCTAAAACACTGGAATATCGACGTCAGAAGCCACCCCCAGTTTGGGAATTACTCAGCTACTGTAGTTCGCCAGTTGATGTCTCAGGGAGATAAAAAGTGGAGAGATCTCGTCCCCCCAGCTGTGGCCGAGTATATAGATGAGATAGGTGGAGTTGAAAGAGTACAGCTTCTATATGGCAAAGTTTATAAAGATGGTCGTTAAAAACGCCGTGGCTGAAGAAAGAAAGATATACGTTTGTATGAGATGCGGCAGAGTGTTTTCTAAGTCTGAAATGGAGATCCTCCCTGGAATTAGATGCCCCTATTGCAACTTCAAAATTATCATGAAGGTCAGGAGCCCAATGGTTAAGAGAATCCCCGCTATCTGATGGCGACGGACTTCTCACAGGCGGCAGAGCAGTTTAGAAAATCAAAGCTTGCAGAAGCGTTAAGAGTAGATGTAGTCGGAAATAGACTCATAGTCGACGTGGAGACAGGCAGAGTAAGAGGCTATATAATTGCCGTAAGAAAGGGGAGGGTAAGAATGAGGGTAGATGGCTATACCGTCGTGTGGGACCCCGAGACAGACACCGTTACGTGGGCCGGGGGTAGAGGGCTATAGCTCTGCTCCCCATTTCCCCACACGTCGGTATTTACTCAACGCAGATCTAGCCGCATAGATAGAAGACATATAAAATGTCGCAGTAATTAAAACGCCTACTAAAAGCATAAGAATCGGATCTAAAAGCCAAATCCCCGTGGCGGAGTATACAAGTGGCGCAACCACGTAGTGAAATGGAGAGTACAAGAACCAACGGGCGACCTCGGGAGACATCGCTGTGGGCGGGATCATGCCGCCAGAAAGCGGAATGCCCCACTGGATGACGTTAGCCGCCACAACTGGGTTTCTCAACTTAATAAAAAACAGAATTGATAGCGACGTTATACATGCTGAGGCGAATATAAAGACGGCGAGAGATACGGCAAAATACATAGGTTGCGCAGGCAGTGGTATTTCTCCAAATACAAGGTAGTATACGGCATATTGAACTGTTATGCCAGGCGCCGCCGCGGCCGCCATAGCTACCGACGTCGAAATTAAAAAAACGTGAAGTCTCTCTGGGGTGACAGCCACGTAGTCCATAATCCCGCTTCTGACATAGTTACTAAACATAGCCGCTCCCCATGTCTGTGTTGAAAACATCATCAATGCCAGAGACCCCCAGAACAAGAGACGTGCTGTCTCAACTATACTCCCCCCGTACCAAGCCACAGCTAGTATAACAACCAGGAACCACATTGCATCTGCCACGGCGTTTGTGGCAAGGAAAAGCGGCGATTTAAAATTGAAAAGGAAAACGCGCCAAAGTTCGTGTATTAAGCTACCAAACATGGTAACGCCCAGACCTCTGAAGACTTCTGACGTAGAAGTTCCACACGACGACTCCTAGTGCAAAGTAGGCCATATAGCCTAACAATGGGCCGAGGAGACGTATAGGCAATTCAAGGGCCAGCGCTAAAGATCTAACGGCCTCGGCCCAAGTGGCGAAGGGAAGTAGATGAGATATAGCTTGGAGCGCCCCCGGGAGGATAGACGCTGGATATAACGCGCCGCCGAAAAACATCACAGCGGCATTCAAAACTGAAGAGAGGGGGCCAGGGTTCCGTACATATGGCAGTAGATACGTCAGCGCTAAGGCGATCCCGAGAAGTGGCAGTGAGAAGATTGCTGCTGTCAACACTGCAAGAGTCATGGCGGCGGCGTATACAGGCCCTTTAATCACAGCCAAAACAACAGCTGCAGTTACTGCAACCCCCAGCCCAAAAAACATAAACTGTGTGACATAGAAGGCCATTAACACCGCCAGAGGATAGGATGGCGAAGCTATTAAATACTCCAGTTGGCCGCCGGACATAAAGATATACAAATCCCAAAGCGCTTCACTTGTGGCTATCTGTGCAATTACCGCTATCACAACGCCGACAAGCTGATACACGAACTTCTCAATGTCCGCCTTCCCCCTTGACACTACCCAGCCTGCGGCGTAGAATAACAAGGCGAAAAAAGGCATAAGCAGAGAAACTGAGAGAGACAGCGCGTAGAGACGGAGGTAGAGCCTAACCGCTAGATATAAGCCGGCTCTCATGCCCCACCCAATGTCTTTACCAAGACCTCCTCTAGAGGAGGCTCATGAACTCTTGCCTCTACTACTTCGCAACCTTCATCGAGAACCTCCCTTATGAGGATCCCAAGCTCTCTTCCGCCAGCGCTGTCTCTAATGAAAATTCTCTCTTCGCCGTTGCAAATCGCCTTTACGACAGCTACAGGTCGGAAGCCCAAGCGGCTTTTAAGTTCTATGGGAGTCCCCCTGGCTATTATTCGACCGTCTACAATCACAGCAACTTCGTCAGAAAGCTCTTCGACCTCGTAGAGGTTGTGTGAAGTGAGTAACACAGCCCTTCCCTCATTCTTCAAGCTCTTTATCACCTCTCTTATCTTCCTAGCGCCTACGGGGTCTATGCCCACCGTGGGCTCATCAAGTAGTAGGAACTCTGGGTTATTTATAAGCGCCTTTGCAAGACCTAGCCTCGCCTTCATCCCGGCGCTATACTCCTCGTAAGGCCTATCCCGCGCTTCCCAAAGACCCACTAGTTCAATAAGCTCAAGAGCGCGGCGGCGCGCCTCTCTTCTACTAAAGCCATACAACATTCCGTAGTACACTAGATTCTCCAAGCCGGACAGTCTGCCAAAGAAGCCCTTGTCTGGATAAAGCATTAGTCCTATAATCCGTCTTACCCTATGGGCATCTTTAACTACATCATAACCGCCTATATACACCTCACCTCTGTCAGGCACTAACAAAGTCGCAAATATACGAACCAACGTGGTTTTGCCAGCGCCGTTCGGCCCCACTAAAGAAAGAAGTCGCCCCCTATCTACAGCTATATCCACCCCTCTCAAGGCCTCTACTATCCTCCGTCTACTTCTAAGGAGGCCAAGACGTTCTCTTGTAATAAACCTTTTATATATGCCGACGCCAATAGCGAAGCTCATGGCTAGCTCTTCGGCGTTAGATAAAAGTCTTCTTGTCAAACTCTCTATATATAAAGGGTGAACTTTGTAAAGTCTATTTTACATGGCGTCAAGTTTTTAAAACCCTTCTAAAAAGATGTGAGAGGGCCCGTAGTCTAGCGGTATGATGCCCGCCTTACAAGGCACACCCGCAACAGCCTAGGAGCGCGGGTGGTCCCGTCAACCCCCCGCCGGGGGGTTGGGATAAGGTTCGAATCCCGGCGGGCCCACCAAATCTTTCGTCTATGTAAAATAGCGGAACCTCCCTAGAAAGCTTAAATATAGTGTCTAATAGTGGAAGTAGGGGCCGTAGTCTAGCCTGGTAGGATTGGGTCTCGCCCCCTGAGGCGTGGCTTGGGACCGATGTCGGCGAGAGCCCACGTGATCCCGGGTTCGCGGCGGAGCCGGCCTAAAAATCCCGGCGGCCCCACCATTAGTTTTTAAAATCCACACCTTTACAACAACATGTATGTATTTGACCTAGATGGGACGTTAGTTGAATCTGTCAACGCTCACATAGCCGCTTGGTTAGAAGCTCTTAAACTCCTTGGAGTTGAGAAGAGATATGAAGAGGTTAGGCCTCTGATGGGGTTGCCGGCGCGAGATATCGCCACCGCGCTTTTACCAAATCGCGCATTTGAGCTCGTGGCGTTAAAAAACAAACTCTTCTTGGAAAAGTATCTGTCTCTAGTGCGCCCTTACGACGATGTATACATTCTGGAGAAGTTGCCTAGACCTATAGCGATTGTTACTTCGTCAAGCGGCTATGTGGCACGACGAGTGATAGAAGTAGTAGGTCTAGCACGTCTCATAGATTTTGTCCTAGGCGGCGATGAAGTTCCAAGAGGAAAACCCGCGCCAGATCCCCTCTATGTTATAAGTCGGCGTTTTTCTGTCGACACCAGAGATATAATCGTTATAGGAGACTCCGATTACGATATGGAGATGGCTAGGAGGGCAGGCGCCTATGGGGTCTGTATAGCAAGATATAATGTTTGCAACGGCGCAAGGAAAGTCATATACAGTCTTTACGAACTTCTTACACCTCTATCACTATAAGACGATAGTGGCGGGCCCGGTGGGATTCGAACCCACGACCTACGGGTTAAAAGCCTCGGCAGACCTAGCCGGGTCCTCCGCCGCTCTAACCGGGCTGAGCTACGGGCCCCGCAATGTTCTATGGCCAACTTTTTAAATTTTTTGCCGTTGATACAACAAGCGTTTAAACTCTACGGCGTCTTCATACATATATACATTGTTAAACATTATGTATACGCTCTCTCCGCTTAAACGTCTCACTATGGTAGCGAGTCTCTCTAGATCTTCAGAACTGTATTTATACCGGTAATTAACCTCGCCCTTGCCGAGCCCATGTAGCCGAAAATAGTAAAAATGTCCATGTATAGGATCTCTCTTTAGGGGATCTACTGCAATTACAACTCCTAATTCTGCTATTTTTTGTATAAGCGCTAGGTCTTTATAGGTCTCTCCCCTAGGCTCCCATGCAATTTTCCACTTGCCAACTATAGAGGCGAAGAAATCGTAGATATACGGCTCCGGTTTTAAACTCGGTGGCGTTTGAACAACAAGTACCTCTGGCCTAAGCGGCGCTATAGCGTCTACAAACTGTTGCCACAGCTCTAGGTTTTCTTTCGTGGGTTTTAAAACGCCATGTTTATCAGTGGGTTTAAACCCCCTCGTTCTCTTAAAAGTTGGGCTATTTGGGGGATGCGTAATACCTTGGAACACCTTAGCTGTAAAGTGAAACTCGGGCGCCTCTTCCCGTAACTTCGCCATTTTCTCAGGGTCTGGCATATTGTAGAAAGTATCTTGTAGTTCTACCGCATCTAATGTGTTGTATATGTATCGTCTAGATTTTGGAAATCCGCAAGTACCGACGAAAAATTGCATGTAATGAAGTTATAAGTCTATTAAAAATTGAGACTGTGGAGAAGAGATCGATATATTCAGGGCCGCAGAGCTGTTATGCTATTGCCGAGGGAATCTACGTAGAAGGCGGCAGAATGGATTTAGCGAAAGCCGCCGCGCACCTATACCTACATATGAGAGACTTGGAAAGGGGGTTCACCTACGATCACGAATGTAGACGTATAAAGATGACACCGGAGCTTTTTGAGGCGAGATCTAAGTTTCTAGTTAAACTCTGTAGAGAGCAAGGCGGCTCCGACTGTGACGAAATAGAGAAGTTGGTAAATTACGTATTGAAAAACTACGAACTACCGACGTGGGCGCTTGAACAAGCTAGAAGAAAAATCGTTAAAGTAACTCGTCTAATGTAGTATAAACCTTTATATACTACGTCTCTAAGGCTGTAATGGACGGAAAAGAGGAAAAGAGACAGGGCGTCGAAGAGCTTCTCCGCAGACTGCCTGTGGATTATAGAGAGGAGGAGGGCGAAATAGTGGTAAAAGTAGGCAAAGGTAAGAGGTTGCCGGAGTCGCAGTTTAGAGAGACTATAAATGAGTTAAAGAAGATGGGATTTAAGTTTGATCCCGATACAAAAACCTGGAGGAAGAAGGTCTAGAGGTCTACATAAATTTCACCTGGTTTTCCCCAGCCTCTCGCCATCGCCCTCGTATTATATGCATACGCTGGGTTGCCTCTAGCGTCTATCCCAATGATTCCCACAGTGCCAGAGCCGTAGATTTCGGTGGTTTGTTTTACAACATTCTCTACGGCCTTTGTTATATCGCCTGTTTTTATAAGCTCGTCTCGCGCTCTGAGACAAAGATGCGACATTATAATTACCTCGCCTATCCCCGTGGCGCTAAATGCCCCAACGCCGTTTTCAGCCCAATAACCAGCCCCAGGTATAGGGCTGTCTCCCACCCTGCCCGGCCACTTAAGCCATACGCCACCTGTAGACGTCGCTGCCGCTAGATTGCCGTCTCTATCAAGTGCAACAGCGCCTACAGTATCGCCAAGAAGACTAAGTACTTTTTTATAAGGCCACCTCCCCTGTCTAGCCTCGTTGATAACCTCTAGAAACCTTTTGTTTTTCTCCTCTGTATAGAACTTGTGCCGCGCCTCTAGTAGGCCCACTCTCGCTGCGAGAAGTCTAGCGCCCTCTCCTGCCAAAATTATGTGGTCAGTAAGCTCCATCACATAACGAGCTAATCTCACGGCACTTTTAACGCCTTCAACTGCAGCAACGGCGCCGGCGCGTTTTGTCTTTCCGTCCATCACGCCAGCGTCTAAATATATACCTCCATCTATCGCATATGCGGCCCCATAGCCTGCATTAAAAACACCGCTACTCTCCATATATTCCACTGATACAATTACTGCATCTAGTGCAGAGCCTCTCTGCGCAGCGAGGATACCCTCCTCGATAGCCCCCCTGAGTGTCTTTTTTACTCTCTCTTTCTCGTCTTCGCCTATTTTCCAGAGACCGGCGCCGCCGTGTACTGCGACAATCACTCTATTAACGTAATTTTGTCTTCTAAATCTCGTGGAACTAAAAACCCAGGGGAGGTGACCCTCCTCCCGGCTACAGCCACATGGCCATGCACTACTAGTTGTCTTGCGTGATAGATAGATTTCGCAAGCCCCTTTCTATATACGATTGTTTGAAGTCTCCTCTCTAGTATTGCCCTTACGTCTAGTGAAAGTATTCTATCAAGTGGGACGTTGGGATCCTCTATAAAGCCCATTTTGTATAGTTTCTCCTTAAATGGCAATTCTAAAGGAGCTCTCTCTTCTGGCGTCATCGAAAGCAATGAACGCGCGCGTCTAACTATCCACTTGAGATGGGCCCTGGCGAGCCAGAGCTCTTTCTTATTTCTCAAGCCGTATTCGCCCACAAGCTGTAGCTCTTCAAGCAACAATTGCTTATTCCAGATTTTCTTCGGTTTGCCCTCTAGGTACTTCTTCTTAGGCTTTTTTAAACCGCCCATACCGTCGCTTTATATATACCGCTTTTTAAATTTTTACTTACCGCCGGCTGCCGCCTTCTTTTTAGTGACGCCAGCCACAGGGCCGAGTCTACCCGTAGTCACAGTCCTCTGGCCTCTGACTTTAAGACCTAGCGAGTGTCTTACGCCTTTCCAACTCTTTAACTTCTTCATAAGATCTACATCTCTTTTAGCCGCTAGTACTAACTCTGCGCCAATCAAGTGTAAGTCTTTACCTGTCTCTGGATCTTTCCTTCTGTTTAAAAACCAAGCGGGGGCCAGCTCGTGTAGATTTCTAACAGCCCAGTCAAGTTTATTTATCTGCTCCTCGCTTAAAGCGCCTAATATGGCGTGTGGATCTATGCCAAGTTTTCTACAAATGGCGTAAGCCGTGGCGATGCCTATGCCTCTTATCTTAGTCAATGAATAAGCTACTTGTTTATTACCATCTAAATCCGTATCCCCTATACGTACTATAGCGCGTATCTCTTGAGACACGAATGCTTAAAAGAGACGCTTTTTAAATTTACTGTCTCTTAAGCCTCGGGTTTACAAGCGGCTCAAGAGCAAAAAACACAAGAACAAAGCCCACCGCTGTTAAAACAATAAGAAAGCCCGGCGGAAGAATCCACCACCAGGCGAAGTTTTGTAAAGCGCCGTTATCAAACGCCTGTTGTAATATCTGACCCCACGTGGGGATCGAGGGGTCTCCTAACCCAAGAAAACTTAGGCCAGCTTCAGACAAAATGGCGCCTGGAATGTTAAATATTATTAAAGCAAATGAATAGGGAAGTACTGGTGGCAGTATATGTTTTCTCATTATCCATAGTCTCCCTGCGCCAGCTAATTTAGCGGCTTCAACAAATTGACTACTCTTTATACTTAAGACCATAGATCTTACTATTATAGTAACACCCGCCCAACCAAATAAGACAAGCACAAAAATTATATTAAAGAGACTCCTCCCCAACACAAAGACAAACAGTATCAAGAGGGGGAGTGTCGGCAAATTATTCATAACATCTGCAAATCTTTGAACAGCTTCATCTACTCTACCACCTATATACCCACTTACTATCCCAAGAGTTACGCCTATTAAAGTAGCCAACATAGCTACGACACCTCCTATAAAAAGCGCGACTGGAAAGCCAAAAAGTAAACCTTGGGCCAAATCGCGGCCTAGGTAATCTGTGCCCATTGCGCCATATACAGCACCTTGTATAACAAGTCTAACGAGCCCTATGTTGTCTCTCTTATCACCGACCAACTCGACCTCGAAGACGTATATGCCCCTAAGCGGCTTAAAAGACTCAGCGACGCATTTATTAGACACAGCTCTCCCAAATATTATATATGGGAGTAGGCCGGCATCTCTTACATCTGAAGTTGTACAATTAACACCTAGGGTATTGGCAAACGCTGTGACTTTTCTAATGACTTGTGGCTCGGCTCCTAACACTATAGTTCTCGGGCTTTCTACAAATCTAACATAAGGCGGTTGTTCGCCGGAGCGAGGAGGCGGTATCCCGCCGTCGTAATCCATTAACACAATCTCTACGCCATCTGGCCTCTTTACTTTTAAAGAGATAATTGGAATATCTCTATAGAAGGTCAAGTTTACATATTTAAGGATTATTCCAGTTGGGAACTTATCTGCATCAAAATTGTATATAAAGACCCATTTCTTTATATTCTCTACTTCTTCACTAGGTTTATCTAAGTCATTTACATAATGCCGCGGTAATTTATAAGGCACAAAATAGTTGAACCACTCCGGCGGCACCAACTTTGGGTAATCCTCCCAATATTTAGGATTGGACCAATATCTAGTTCCATAATCAAGTGGGAAACTAATTATTACATAAACTGAGACTAGAGAGAATACCAAAAGGATTAGAGTCCCGGCAAGGCCTGCGGGGCTTCTTATAAATTCTTTAAACATCATGTCAACCTAATTCTTGGATCTACAATCACGTACAGAATCTCTAGTATAAATCTAGCAATGATATAAACCAGTGTAAATATATAGGTCAAGGCAAAAATAACTGGCTCGTCTAACGCAGTAATTGCAGAATAATAAAGCGAACCCATGCCGGGCCAGTTAAAAACTCTCTCAGTTATGATATAGCCAGAGATAGAAAAAGCCAAGCTAAGAATTAAATTTGTCAAAATAGGCGGCAACGAGGGGCGGAGGATATAGCGTCTCCTCACCAAACCCTCAGGCAAGCCCTTAGCTCTTGCAAAAGCGACAAAGTCCTCTTGTGAAACACTGAGCACAATATTTCTAGTGCCATATGCCCAACTCCCAAAAAACACGATGAAAGATGCCAACAGAGGCAATGAAAGATGCCATAATACGTCTAATACATAAGCCAGGGGGTCTGAGGGGGGCGGCGTGGAGACCATACCCCCTGGCGGAAATATTTGGATACCCCAGAGGATCTTTGGCGCGTATGCCAAAACGAGGATTAATACTAGGCTCACAAACCAAAGAGGTAAGGCGTATGAGGCAGCTGAGAGTATTGAGATTATTCTATCTGCCCTACTGCCCACATTAGATCCTATATAAAGCCCTAGCCATATCCCCACGAGAGCTGTAAGAGAGATCCCTGTCGTCGTTAGAATTATCGTATTAGGCAGACGGTCTAGAATGAGGTCTGAGATTCTGTTTGACCCCCAAGAAGATTGTAGAGTTCTCGACGTACCGAGATCTAGAAGTAACAAACGCTGTATTAACTGAGGTAGTCTAACAAACCAAGGTTTGTCAAGCCCAAGCGCCTCCGCCCTTGTTTTGTTATACTCTGCAACAGCCTTCTCTATGTACGCAGGGTCGAAGCCTTGTCTAATAAGCTGTTGCTTATACTCCTGTACCTCGGCGACGAGTATAGACTTTAATAATTTATCCGAGAGGCCAGTCGCTCCGAGAATCACTGCCAGTAGCACCAATACCCCAATTAGGACTATTACAAGAGTTATAGCTTTGACAATAAGCGTTTTTACAAGAGAGGCCATAGAAAGATAAAAAACAGTATTTAAAAAGACTTTTGACGTCTTTATATAGCTATCTATAGACTTTAGTCTCTTGCTTAGTCTCGCCGCTCTTCTTCCTCAAGGCGAAGGCCAACGCAACGAGTACAGCCAATATGCCTACAATAGCCGCCGCCAAAGCCTCGGTGGTGCCTGTGGCTGGCGCAGTTGTAGTCACTACAGTGGGTTGGGGCGGTGTTGGCGTAGTTGCTGGAGGTGGCGTAGTTGGAGTTGGCGTTGGAGTCGTAGCTGGGGCGGCGGCCTTCGGTATGAATACTTGCGTAGCCTCTGATACTATGGGCACATTCTCAGCATATGTGAGAACCCAGAACTTATACGCCCTATTTGCAGTTAGTTTTGAAGACACATCAGCTGGTACATTTATGTTAATTGGCGCGGCGGCTGTCGTACCTTCCTCAGACATATAGAGAAATCTGCCAGTGGTGGGATCTACGATACCCCACTTATAGTATATTCTGCCAGCGCCGCTGGGCACCTCTAGAGAGACTGAAATCGTGGCCGGCTGGCCCACGACAACGGTAGGCACGTTTATTGCTTTCACAGACACTGGCGTAGCTACACCAAAGTAGAATGCGCCTGGCTTATATGGATAGCTCGGATCTCTGTAGGCGCGTAGCTCTATATACTGTTTAGCCGTATCTATCGCATATAGGTAGAACGGTCCTTGCGATATTATCATATGGCTGTACTTATTAAACCAATCGACGGCCGCTCTATATCTTGCCAAAGCCTCGTCCTTTGTCAATAACGTTTTATCCCCTATCTTAAACCAACTCTCTGGGTATATGCCTTTGTTTAAAGCGTCTTGGAGCACGTCAGCGGCTGCTTTGGCGTGATCCTTCAGTATTAGTGACAGCCAGGGCACGTTATATTTCGTTGCAGATGCTCTAGAAGCGGCATATGTCTGTTTTACATAGACAAGTTGATCCACTGCGTAATAGACCTCCCATGGCATGTCTGGTGTTGTCACAGCCATAGCCGCAATGTAGTTAGGGTCGAAATGCCAGTAGTCTATGTACACCTCTATGGATGTGTCATTTATAATACGTATACCCTTGATTAAGTTCATGGTAGAGTTGACATACGACGCAACACCAGACTCGCGGGCAACCTTCTGCGGATCATTTGCAATGTCCCATAGGAATGCGTAAATGAACAACACGTCAGCTAGCTTGATAGGCTGGCCGTGGTGCCACTTGGCGCCTATATACTTGGCGTAGTTAAACACTACTTTTGACTTCGCCTTGGCTCCCCCGGCGCTCACCCAAGCCTTCTGTTTGGCGTCCCACCTATATGCGTCTGCAGGAACATCGAAGTAGCCAGCTGGGCCTTTGGTTTCTACGACATATGTCGCTCTAAATGGCATGGGCTCGCCGGTGAATGGGTGATTCCACACGGCGGGGTCGTACATCATTCTGAACCAGTCAACAGAGTAGACATCTGTAAAACCGCCTTGTGGCACGGGGTTCCATGCGCTGGAGGCTGTCCAGACCCATAGGTGTCCTACGTTTACCACGTCTTTACCTGGGACATACCAATTGCGCGCGTTATAGACAGAAGCTCTCAAGCCAGCGCCTAAGTCGACAGTGACTCCCTTAAGCTGTGGAGATGCCACAAACGCGTTGAGGTTTGTATTAACAAAGACTCTCACAGACTCCTGTATACACATCAAGGTGGCCTTTCTATATAGCTCTATATATTCCTGGAACGAGGCATATTTGCCTTTGTATAATTTATCTGTTATCTCGTCAATTGTCGCATTTGCAAAATTATACCAGCCCGTAGTGCCCCAGCCCGGCATATAGCCGAACCAAGAGGCACAGTACTGCGCTATGGAGCTTGTATCCCATCTGTCGATACCGCTCTTGCCCCAGCCCTCTGTGTAGAAGTGCCACTGGAACTGGGCTGGGTCTGTGCCGTAGACCGTCTGGATAGCTACGTCGAATGTTACATATTTCCTGTCTACAGTAAAGCCCAGTTGCTCAAGCGCAGAGGCGAAGGCGTCGCCGATGTCCTTACGCTCGTCTTCTACACGGATTAGGCCTATTACTGTAACAAGTTTGCCCTTACAGTACCATTTGCCATCTGGACCCTTAGTGGCGCCGAGCTTAGGCATCTCGCTCTCCACTATTGTCTTTGCGTAGTCTAGGTCGTATCTAATGCCGAGTTGCGAAATAATGTCCGCAACTATCGAGTAGGTAGGGTCATACTGGGAGAGCCATATGTACATAGGGACGGCAAAGCCTTTGAAAATCTCATTTGCGACGTAGTCTCTGTCTATTACGAACTGCATCGCGTATCTAATCGCCCGGCTTGAGAACGGATTAGCACAAGGCGGATTTGAAGGCGCTGGGTTTAGGATTATGTCGTTAAAACCAGCCGCAGCCGTGTAGAGAACTACCGAGGGGTCTCCCTTGAGGGGGGCCGCTTGAGCTGCTCTCATACCGAATATATAGACGTCTATATCGCCTGCCTTAGCTGCCGCTCCCGCTTGTGCTATGGGGACTGACTTGCCAACTATTCTATCAGTTGCAGGACCTGGGTTTGTATGAGGCGGGGTATATTGGGCAAATAGGACTATCCCCAATAGCATTGCTAATAGAACTGTTCTGAGTCTCATACGTTAAATATTCTGCCTCCTTTTTAAATTTTCCTCTATTTTTACATTTATAAAGAGCGTGACCGAGTAGAATAAGACTGTAGCACCTGCTATTAATAGTAGAAGTGCCACTAGAACTAACAAAGGATCTAGACACCTGCCCTCAATACAATGGGCTTGTACATAAGATTGTTGCAAAGCTATAGAAAAAGAGAGAGCCAGTAAGAAAAAGCCTAGGGCGATTAATTTTTTACTTACGTCTAGCGGCTGCAAGAGCTCCCACTATCCCCGCGAGCACTCCTATCCCAAGGACGACATAGCTCATGGGATCAACATACGGCACATAAATTTGTTGTGTTTGTGTAACATAAGAAGTCGCCGTTGTTGTCACGTATTTTGTCGCAGTTACTGTCTCTGTTACAGTTAGGGTGTCTGTTTTTGTGACTGTCACTGGGATCATTCTATTGACTGTCGATGTAGTGTAGGCTAGCGGGAAGTTGCCCCAGCTTAATGCCTGCGGTTCTAAAGTTGTCGGCGAGTCTTTTGAAAACGCCCTTAACTGGGCGTTAGAACCTAAGACGTCGAGAACTCTAGGCAATGTGCCAGCTAGAATAGCCGAGGCGTTGGCAGCGCCGACGCCAACAGTCCACTCTTGCGCCAACGGCCCAAATGGCCTTATTCTACCTGGCCCAAAGCCGTCGTAAGACGTGACTAACACGTAATATCTCCACGTAGGTTGTGGAAAGTCACTCATAAGTCTCGTAGTTGGCGGTATTAGCTTTCTGGGTACCACGGCTATGATAGAGTTGCCTTGGGCATATACACGTGGCAGTGGAGATACGCTTATCGTGCCGCCTGTGACGTCGGCCACGGCGACAAAATTGACAGTTTCGTTACCCCACTTTGGCCCTATGAAGATTGCTACATCCCAGGGAGCAGAGCTTGAGAATTTAACCCCCGGCGTGTATTTAAACTGAGTTAGATTTGCCGGATCTGGGCAGAAGAAGCGCGTAGCCGTATCAAAAAAGGCGTTGCCCACTGCGGGGTTGCCGTCGTCTGGCCTTAGTATACTACAAGATACTGTGCCCCAGGGATTGCCGGGGAACCCTCTGCTGATGTATATCTGCACATACTGGAGCGAAAAGCCTGTCTCAGAATTCCAGGGATTTCCCCCTAGATCTGCAAAAGTCACTCTAAATATAAGGGCGTCTGCCGTAGCGTTATAAAGAACTTCAAACTTTGTGAGATCAAACACGGTGCCGTTTTTAAACACTGGGTTTTGTGGCAGGACGTACCAACCAGGGCCTTTGAAATCTCCTGCAAGGTCTGTAGCTGTTTGGACAGTAAATATCCCTTGTGCATATATTAATACAGCCAATATAACTGTCAGAACTACGTGTTTGGAATTCATAAATAAATAGAAAATAGTTCTATTTATAGATTACTCTTCGCCTTAGTTAATGCACAGATGTTGAGAATGGTTACGGAAGAGAAAGAATCTAAACCCACGGCAGAGGAGATAGACGCCTACCGACTGGAGATTGGAGAGAGTCTGCTGTTATTAGAGAGGCGTTTCCTAAGTGTGGTTTGGCGGTTTATGTATGTCAAGTGCCTCTCTGATGATAAGAAAACTGACGTGGCTGTAAAATTATTTGAGTATAGTTGTGTATTTTCTCATATGTCTGTATTACTCAAGTTTTGGAAGTACGCCTTTAGCAAATAGTCTAACAAGTGTTGTTTTGTTTACTTTATACACCGCAGTGGCCACTTCGGCTATTAATTTGTCAGATGGTTTACACTTTTGAAAGCCGAGTTTTAGGCAATATGCATATTTCTGTATTTTTAGGTCTTCAGGGCTTCTTATTTTGCCAAGAGCTATATCTTCGGCTATTTTATACGCGCTGTAAAATGCTGCATAGTTGATAAGACGTTCGGAGAGCTCTGGATATGCTATTTCATATGTCTTTATAGCTTTTACAAGCAACATCTCTGGGTAATACCCAAGAATCGTTCCCGTAAATACCAGCCGTAAAACTCTAAATACTTTATCTTCCCACGACTTGCCCTTTATGTCTTCTGTCTTTTTCCTAAGCAACTCTTTCAACTCTGGAGACAGAATCTCTGTGACAGACTTTACTATCTCTAATGCTTCCATAGATCTGTTCTCGATGTAGAATATATTATCGAAATCCCCTGGCGAGAGAACTCCCACGCCGTGGACTCCTACTAGATATACAGTAGCTATCTCTTTGTCATAAATCCCTTCTCTGGAGAGACCGCGGAATGGTTCAATACCTCTTTCTCTATATAGTGTCTGTAGCTCGGCTACTAGGTCAGAGCGGGAGGTTATAACGCCTGTGAGAACCCGCTCAAGTAGGACTAGGGCTGTCTCAATTCTACTTTTGTGTAAATGTTTTACCACCTCCATCGTCCTTAGTCTCTATAACTATGCGTGTTGGCAACGGTAATTTAGAAGCGGCGCGTCTCAAAGCCTCTTTTATATGGGCTATATGCTCCGGCCTAAATTCTGCATAAAATATCACCTGCCCTGGCTCTACTCTTGCGGCCCTCCCTGCGGGAGAGCCAAAGGCTAGTCTCATCCCCTCCTGTAGACGGTCGGCGCCGGCCATGGCCAACATTCTGTTTTCTCTTAGCACATGGTGTGGAACTACATTGAGCCTGAGGTAGTAATTGGCGTCTCCAACATACTTAGAGAGGTATTTATATGCCATCTGTCTAGCAGCCTCTAATGCCTGCATTCTGATCTGCCCCCTCTCCTCTACTACCAGTTTTGCAACCATTGAAAACGCCGCCCTGGCGGCCGCGCTTGTGACACCCATATCGAACTTAGGTATCTGGATCATTGGGGCACCATGTATATACTCCTCCCTCGTATAGGGGGGTCCCTTTATCCGCCTATAACAACGTGCAGGTCTAACTGGCATGCCGTAAAAATAGAGGTGTATTATAAATTTAGCCCTTGTTCTATCTAGATTTTATTAACCTCCCGTTTTTTAGAGAGGAGTTTCATCGTTGCTTGTACTAAATCGCCTTTTGTCTCAATTAGCGCCTTTATCACTTCTTCACGGGATGCGCCAGTCTGTTCCATAACTAGTGAGATATCCTCTTCGTTTGGTTGATATCCGGCTGGCTGTTGTTGAGACGTGGGTTGTATTCTCTCCACAGCACCCTCAGAAGCTTGTATCTGATACAACAGGATCTTATTAGGCATTTTCATAAGGGCCACGGTTGGGCTGTTTATCCTAATCACATCGCCGTTTTTCAACCTCAATTCTACATATGCCACATCTATCTCTTCAACTTTTATGCCCATCCTCTTCAAGATTTTCTCTAGCTCTCTGATATTTGTAGGAATCATGACAACGCCTTCTTTAAAGCCTCTTTTAAAGTCTGTATATCGCCCTTGTAAAGACCTTGAGCAAAAGTCTTAGAGCCGCCGCCTCTAAACCCCGCCTCTCTTAGCGTTTTAACTACCGGCGTAACGTCCACGCCTCCTGTATATATAGTCACGCGGTCGCCGCCGACAAAAACTAGCACGAGGTCTTTGTCGCGACGTGTAGCCGCTAGGGCTATATGTTTAGCCAACTCGTCATCGTTAAGCTCCACAACGGCCACTCTGTATTTCCCTATTTGCTCTGCCCTTAGATTTTCGGCTACTACCGCAGCGTAAAGCTCTGCATAGTGTTTAGCCCTTCTCTCTGCCTCTTCGGCTCTCTGAAGAAGTTTTTTCACAGATTCCACGAACTCCTCCCGGCTACCGCCTATTATATGGGCGGCTTCGGCTAGTTTGCGCTCTAGTTCTTGTATATAGGCAAGGGCGTGCATCCCTGTTGTAAACACAAACCGTACTACGCCGTCTGCAATACGCTCGACCTTTTGGATTTTTATAAGGCCTATTTCCCCCGTAGATCTCAAATGTGTCCCTCCGCACGCCTGTATGTCGAAGGGTTCTTCGTCAGGTCCGATCTGCAATACTCTAATTTCTCTTGTTGGCACAACGCCTCCCTGGTATAGTATAAAGCCGTATTTAGCCTCAGCCTCATTCCTAGGCATAATTTTGACATAAACCGGCAGATTTTCCTGAACTACTTTATTGGCTAACTCTTCAATCTTGGCAATTTCCTCAGCTGTCGGCAATTTGTAATGCGTTACATCTAGCCTGCTGGAGGGTATATCCTTTTGAGCACCTGCTTGCCATATGTGAGGGCCGAGCACCCTCCTTATGCTCTGTATCAAGACGTGAGTTCCCGTGTGCATCTTCATCAAGCTGTATCTCCTCTCCCAGTCTATTTCTCCGACGACCTCAGCCCCCTCGGGAGGCAACTGCCCCTCCACCACGTGTACAACGACGTGGCCGACCCTCTGCACGTCGACTACCTTGGCCTCGCCGCCTTGGAACTTCAAGACGCCTCTGTCCGCCGGTTGGCCGCCGCCCTCTGGATAAAACGCCGTCTGGTCCAGAACCACATATCTCCCGTCTATGACCCGGAGCACCCTGGCCTTGAAGCTCCTCATGTAGGAGTCCTCGTAGAAGAGCTCCCGCGTCCTGGGGAGGTCAGCCACCTTGCTCATCTCCACCAAGGGGGACTCCGGCTTCTTCTCCCTCTTGGCGTGTCTCGCCGCGAGCTTGGTGTAGAAGTCGTCGGGCACCTTCACCTCTGCCCCCAGCGACTTGGCCACCTCGGCCACGATCTCAGGCGGTATGCCTTGGCTGTCGTAAAGCGCCACGAGGTCATCTGTGTCTAACCCAGCGCGGCCGCGGCGTCTGGCCTCCTCCAGGGCCTTCTTCACCGCCGCGGGGGCGGACTTGAGGACCTCTCTGTACTTCTTCTCCTCTAGGTCTACAAGCTCTAGAATTAGGTCTCTGGCAGCCCAGATCTCGGGATATTCCCTCTTGAGCTCGGCTAGGTGCATGTCGAAGAGCTCCACAAGGGGGGCGTCTATCCCGACCACTCTGAGGTTTTTGAGTATCCTCCGTATCAACAGCCTCGCCAGGTAGCCGGCGCCTGTGTTAGAGGGGATCACCCCATCTGCGATCATCCAGGAGACCGTCCTGCTGTGGTCCGCCAGAACATAGAGCGCTTCTTGGGGTCTCACCACCTCTCTCAACCATTTGGGGTCTACGCCTATTTTCTCTGCAATAATGTCATAGGCCTTATCTAAGCCTATAACCTCGGGATCCATCTGACCAAAATATATAGAGGCTCTACCCATTATGTCCGCCGGCGGCTCTGGAATACCTACTTTTTGTCTTACTTTGGCAAGGTAGTGGCTAAAGACTGCATCGTATATAGTTGGCGTTCCTTTTAAAAGCCAGTATATTCTCTCAAGTCCATATCCCGTATCTACGATCTTTAGCGGTAACTCGACGTATTTTCCGTCTTTTACCTCGTAGTGCATAAAGACTAACGTAGCCACTTCTAGACCTCTTACCAATACTTCAAAACACTCTCCAGCATTGCCGCCGCCTTCCCACATAGACTCCTTAAAAGTTATCTCGTCTTGGGGGATCCCCAACTCCTTTGTGAAAAACTCGTAGGCATATTGAGTGGTCTCGTCTATCCAATACACATATTTGTCTGGGTAGTTGAATGCATGGTGGGCCATCATTTCAAAACCGGTTAAATGGCGTCCACTACGGCCAACTTTATCAACGTCTGTTAACCTAATGGAGGGTTGAGAAATGACAAGAGGATTGGCAGGCGGAGGTACTGCGCCACTGGTAACCCACGGTTGGAAGTCGTATATTGAGGCGCCGACGAGATATACGTCATCACGCCATCTCGCCACTACGGGATACCGCTTTATTCTAACATGGCCGTTTCTCTCAAAAAATCTTAGGAATCTCTCCCGTAGCTCCGCCGGCGATTCTATCGACGTCTTAGTCGGCGGATTACCTATGAAGCCGTAAGGAACACAAGGTTGATCTCCGCAATATATTTGGTCTGCCCGGCGAGTCCAGAAATAGGATTTGCAGAGGGGGCATTGCTTCCTTAGGAAGTTCGAATTGAGTAGAACTTTGGCAGACAGCATCTCCTAGCGTTGTTGTTTTATTTATAAGTTTGTTCATCACCGTATGGAATTAGAAGATGCCATATTCTTGCTTAATGAAAAACTTAGAAGCAAGTCATTCCGCAAAGCCGTAGGCATTAGAGTTGTTGAAGCAATAGAGACGTTAGTAAAGGCGTTCCAATGTGGCTCTTGTATCTCAGAACGAGAGGCTAAAGAGATGTTAAATAATTACTATATCTTTGAGTCCAGACTTAGACGTCTTATCGAACTCTATGATAAAATCAGTAGAGGGTCTCTGAGGGCTGTGATTAGAGAAGTTCTGGGAGAAGATCTTCCAGCAGAGCCGTTGGAATACGACTTATTAATGAGAGAGCTAGAGCTCTATAGGAAATACGTTTTTTCTATTGCTGAGCGTGTTTTACGGTGTCACTCTTCGACGAGTTCTAAGGCGTAGATCCCTGGCTTGTCAATGCCTAGTCTCTTCGCTATGCAAGACTTTGCCGGGTCTATGACTGCTATCATACCTCGCCATTTGTATACAAACTCTTCCGAGCCGCAGTTGGGACATTGTTTTGCATCTTCTGGCACTACAAACTTACACTGTTTACAGGCCTTGTACCCCGCAAGCGTTCTCTTTCTCGTACTCATGTCTTTTTGACAGCCGGTTTTTTCTCCTTAATCCATTCCATCTTGCCAAGCCCCGGCATGCGCATTGTTAATGTAACACGGAGAAGTAGGTCTGTCCCCTCTCTAGGCGTTGTAAAGCTAACACCAGTGATACGCGCCCTTACTATGTCGCCAACACTTATCTTTCTTTTACTCCTCTCTCCGATGTAGCTCTTTGTACTTGCGTCAAAGAAAATGTTAGGTTCGTCCATGACATGTATTTTGTTTATAAAACCAAGAATAGGCCCTATCCTCACTAACATCCCCATCTCTCTGACGTTTTCTACGACACCCTCTATAATTTCGCCATCTAGGGGCATATATGCAAGCATTGTAAAAACGGCCCTATGGTAGGTTCCCCCATCGCCAAATACTATCCTTCCCTCGCGGCCTACTTTTGCCGTGAGAACCGCTACGACATAACCCACCTCTCTTAATACCCTCCCCTCGTACTTACTCCTTAGCTGTTGTAATGCAATATCTTCCAGAGGTTTGCCAAATTCTGTCGGCGGAATTCTAACATAGTCCTCAGCCTCAACTAATCTAAATGGCACGATGTTTGGCATATTGCAGTTTATATACTTTACCTAATAGACGACTAGCTGACCTTTGTGAAATTTTGCCACAGGAATACCAAGAGCTCTCGCCTTTTTTACAAGTGCAGAATCTCCCGTCACTAAAACTGCCCCAAGCTCTTGGGCTGTTTCTAACACAGCTCTGTCGGCAGGTCTCTCTTTGTTATATCGCTTTGGCCTAAGAAGCTGTAGAAGTTCTAAGGCGACACGCGCTTTTCTATTTCTAGTTGCTAAAAGCCTTAGCTCCTCTTCAACAGCTGTCGGTATATAGACTTCGTGTTCTAGTAGCTGTTCTACATCAATTCTTTGTTCTATTATGTATATTAGGGCGGAGGTATCAAGTACAAGTTTCACAGAGCTGTCGTTTGAACGCCAAGCTTATGCGCAATTTTTGCAAAGGCTGGATCTCTGGCTGCCATAACTAACTGGAGTTTTCGTTTCTTAGCTATCTCTAGCACTGTAGATACTAAAGGCTCGGCTTTATCACTGGGAACTGCCAAATCTATATCGTCGATAAACACAACGGAGCCTTCGTTTGCTAAAATTAACTGGAGGAGAATTGGAAACACTGCCTTGGTATAATTTCCAGCGTTGTAGACATTTGTCCAAAGACCGCCCTTTTTTACATACATAGCTATTCTCCCGCTTTTTACAAGCCCAACTCGTACATCTTCTACATCTGCAATATGTAGATAAGTATAAAGCTCTTCTCTAGTTCTCTCATAGGACGATTGCGTCAAAATACGAGATATATGGTGTGGAGTAAACTGACCCTCCGGACCAACGCTTGTAGCCGGCATCAAGTCTACATGTGTTTCATATGTATACTTCCACGCCGCCAGTCTCCTCCCACTGATAAAGTAGAACTTGTCTTTTACCCCTATCCGGAGACTTAAGAGCGCTCTTTCAGCCGCACGGACGCGCTCGTCCTCCACGGCGCCACATGTGATTAATACGTCTTCGTTCATAACGGCATATGGCGCTGTACAAAGATCTATCTCTACAGGATATAAGAGAGCGCCTCTTTCACCTTTTTTTGCCATCTTAGCCAAAAGTTTATTGTCTCTGCCAACCCACTGTTCTACATAATTTGTTGCCGTGGCGTATTTATAACCGTAAATTATATCGCCTTCTTCTAATCCGACAGTAATCTCTATAACAAAGGGAATCCTTAAATCGCCGCCGTGGTGTATATCCTCGGGCTCATGGATAATTAAGAGGGGGCCCTCTAACGCTAGCCACTGTTCTCCACGGCTTTGTAGTAAAAGCGCTACGGCTTCCATAAATGTAGTCTTGCCAGAGTTGGGAGGGCCAAAGAGTAAAGTGTATTGCCCCAATTCGATGCATTTGTTGACTACGGCGCGGAATTTTTCTAAACATATACGCTTAATCATAACGTCTCTCTCAACTCTCTAGTAAGTTTAACAAGAGCCTGAGATAGCTCCTCAACCTCCACCATCTTATCTCGGGGGATTATGTGGAGGTGTAGATGGCCCTCTAACCCAGCGCCTGCTGCTCTGCCGATGTTTAGCCCAATTATAAAGTCTCTAGCCCCTACGACTTTTCTCAGGGCGTGCACCAATTTCTTCGCCATCTGAATCATCTCAACCCACTCGTTGTAGTCCAGTTCTTCAAATTGTGAAATATGTCTATACGGCGCCACCATCACATGGCCCCAAGTGTAGGGGTATTTATTGAGTATAGCAAAGACGTGTCTCCCTCTCGCTGGTACTAAATTTTCGTCGTCTCTTTCGATTTCTTTAGCCGCTTTACATAGGAAACATTCGTCCCTTCCTAAATTCTGTATGTACCTATAGCGCCAGGGAGCGTATATCACCTGGAAATCCACACAGTAAAGCTCCAAAGGTTATTTTAATGATTTATCCTACGTATCAGAATTTTTCCTGACACCGCATGGTATACCGCCTCTATATCTTCCATGTTTTGTACGAGCGTTATCTTATCTATCCAAGACATTTCAACGCCAATAGATTCTAATATTTTATCCAAGTCCACTGGCTCTTCTCCCACTTTAGAGGCTACTAGTTTAGCCAGCACACGGATATCCACAGACATATAAGCAGTTACATATATCAAACCAACGTGCAAAATCCCCGCCGCGAGATACGAGATATGTTAAAATTTTAGTCGTGATATGGGGCCGTGGCCACATTTAATACGCCTTGTGTAGTGGCTCTAGGAATATCTTCAGGAAAGGCAATTTACCTAGAGGTAGAAAGTGGAAAGAGAGTAGAGGAGTATGTAGGCGTTTCCATAGATTCTGTTGAGCCAGGAGTACATGGCGAATTCCTAAGCGGCCACATGGCATTTGCCTCTTTTTCTACAACTATCGTTAAAGCCGTAGCCATAGGCAAACCTGCCTATGTGCTTGACTTAAGCGGATTTAAGCCTCTTCCACAAAAAGTTGTTACACTTAACAGCATTAAGTCTAGAGAGTTCGGAAAGTGGGAGTCCGTATGGAATAAACCGATATACCTCTCCACCTCTGGGCTAACTGTAGCAATTGGCGCGTCAAGAGCCGGATCGCTACTCCATATAAATGCGGTTCCTTCAGACGTAGAGCTAGCTAAGAAGGTGTTGGCAACTGCCGGCGTTCTCCAAAGAGCTGGAGAGTTAAGTATGAGCTGTACTTGTAGATTGGGGCTTATGCCATATGAAATTTTTGTGACAAAAGGAAATAGGTATATTGTGGCAAAGTTTTACCTAAACGCTACATCTGACCGTAGTAAGAAGGTTTTCTTCATAGCTGGCGAAGGGGGGAATGTCATACGCCGTAGAGAGGCCGAAGTAGCTGAGGCGGAAATCGTGGCCTATGAATTTATAAGATCGTTGTAATTTCTACGTGGCTGAGAGTGGCATTATTTTAGCCGGTGGTTTTGCCACTAGATTGAGACCGCTCAGTTATACAAAGCCTAAACCGCTTTTCCCCGTCCTGGGGAGGCCCGTGCTTGACTGGGTAATTGAGAAAGTTGCCGAAGTTACAGAGCCTGTGATATCTGCAAGATATCTGTCTAACATAATCAAAAACTACGTGGCCGCCAGATGGGGAGATAGAGTGAGAGTTATAGAGGAGGATAAGCCGTTGGGCGATGGCGGTGCTGTTATAAATGTAGTTAAAAGTCTCGGCTTAAGAGGCCCTATTATTGTGGCTAATGGCGATGTTTTTACAGACCTCTCTGTAAAAAGCCTATGGGAATATCATAAGAGGTCTGGCGCCGCGGTGACTATAGCACTAATTGAGGTACCTCCCGATGAAATAAGCAGATTTGGCATAGCGGTATTAGATGAGAGAGGCCACATCAAGAGATTTGTAGAGAAGCCCAGAGAGCCTATTGGAAGCAACTTAGCTAATGCCGGCTTTTACATCTTCGAGCCCGAGGCAGTGAAAGAATTTCCCGAGTCAAACTCCGGAGAGGTGAAAATAGCCAAACACATAATTCCACGCCTCATGGAAAAATTCGACATATATGGTTATATACACCGGGGGTTGTGGTTTGACATTGGAACTTACAACGACTATCTAAAGGCTAATTTCGCAGCGCTTGACAATTGTAAATTCTGTAGTCCAGAGGTGCCCGGTGTGAAAATTATACCGCCTGTCTATATGGGAGAAGGCGTTGTAATAGGGCCTGGAAGCGTGATAGGGCCTTACGCAGTTATTGGAGCCAGGAGTAAGTTAGGGCCCTATGTCCGTGTTAAGGAAAGTGTTCTAATGGAGGGGGTTGTGGCCGAAGCGGGGGCGTATATCTACCGCTCTATTGTAGGTGAAGGCGTTGTTTTAGGCAAGTGGGTGCGCTTAATAGAGGCTGTAGTAGCGGACGGCGTTTATGTCAAAGACGAAGTATATGTAGGCCGGGGCGCTGCGGTGGGGCCGAATAGAGAGGTAGAACAGGATGTAAAAGATGGAGAGATTTTACCCTAGCAATAGCGGTCTCTTAGGTTTTAGTACCGCCCTGGCGTTCTGAACAAACTTTTTGGCCTTCTCTAGATCCACCTCCTTCCCCTCTTTTAGACAAGTCCCCACTATTGCTCCATCTACAATTTTCAATAGGGCTAATGTATTAAAACAGATGCCGCTACCAGCTAACACTGGAAGGTCGGTGTAAGCTCTTGCAGTCGCAAGCTCCACAGGGTCTGGCGGTTCGCCTGTTTTTCTGCCAGTTATTACAATAGCGTCAGGCTTCGCTCTTGTCGACGCTACTTCTACGGCTTCTGCTAGTGTCGGAGGATACAGCGACACGCCGTGTTTTACGTGTACATCAGCCAGCGTTTTTACTCCTTTAACATAAGGGGCCTCTGGGAGTAATATGCCAGATTCGGAGAGAACTATGTCTGTATAGGCGTTGCAACGTATAAAGCGGGCACCTGTGTATCTAGCTATAACCGCTGCCTTGCGACAAGCGTTTCTCAGAAGATTCACCCCGACGGGGACTGATACCGTATGTATCACATCTCTTATAGCTACTGTCACAGCAATAGCGGTTTTGAAGTCTGCCTTGGGTTTAAATGGGGCGTCATAGAAATTTTCAACTAATATGGCGTCTACCCCAGCCTCCTCTAACCTCCTGGCGTTTCTAACTGCGTGATCTAAATAATTGGGGTCGTCTACTGGAAGTAGGTGTAAGACTCCTATTAGCATATTAATCTTTTTAAACCAAGTTTAATTTTCCTCGCCTATGGTATATCCGCCAAAGACTTTAATGATAGGTAGGTGTTCTAGATGCGGAAAAAGACTTTATCTATTTGAGGATAGGTACATCTGTAGAAGAGGCAATTATGTATTTTGTGAAGTTTGTGCAAGAAAACTCCAGTATAAATGTCCCGACGGCGTGACTCCCCTTGAACGCGTCTAAACTTCTGCTCTCTATCACAGCAAGTCCGGGGGTAAAAGCTCTTACAATTACTGCAGGAGATAAAGCCCTCGCAGTACATATGTATGCAAAGTCTTCTTACGTCGCCGTGGTGACGCGTAATACCGAATGTAAGATTGATGATGAGACATTGAGAAAAGTCGCATGGCTACTTGTCAAGCTTATGGATAGAGTTGGTAAAGCTGTGAAATCTAGGTATTATACATACACAGGGCCTCTTGAGATAAAGGGCGACGTAATTAAGTACACACCCTATATCTCTCCCACCTCTACTGCAGAGATTGTAATGAGTGGAGGTAGGGCAATTGTGATAGTCGGCGAGTTTAGAAAAAAGTATAGAACGGGGGTGGAGGTGGCTGAGATATTAAAAAAATATATAGAATATCTTGAAATGTGCTAGATGACGAGACCAGGCTGGGTGAGCAGTGAGCGAGGTTAATAGCGCTGAAAACAAGCGTAGTCTAGAATCTTCGCAATGTACTTTATCAGCGTTCTGAAGGATTTTAATCGCCAACCTATACTTTTGGCTTGATGTATATTTCGCCATTTCTAAGCTCTATCTGTGCCACATCTGTTCCTAATAAATAAGATATGACTTTATTTGGGTCGTACCCTTCTTTTTTAAGTCTCTCTAGGTATTCTGATAGTTTCTCCGGCTGTTGCGGCGCCTCTATGTAAAGACCCGGCTCTAGTCTCAGATCTGTCTTAATCAATAAGTCCAGCTCTGAATATACACTGTATATTTTCTCCAGTATATTAACCACAACTGTCAACTGTCTATAGAGGTCGGCTACTAGAGATCTAAGATCTTCATCTCCACATTTCTGAGAAACTCTTTCCAACTGCTCTATTGTCCTAACGAGTCTAGTTAGGAAGCGCATTTAACTTCCTAATTCTATCTATCGTAAGAGGGTGTGTCCTAGCTAGAAGTGTCAATCGAGCCGCAAGTGGGTTAATTACAGATTCAACAATTCCATTCCAGTCTAGTTTTACCAACGCGGCAATTAGGCGGTTCCTATCTTTCATGGCTGCATGTCTATCTGCTTCAAATTCAAAAGCTTGTAATAATGCGGTAAATAAAAATGTTGCGCCTATCATATGGACAGCTAATAAAAGAATTGAGTATTTAGCATATACTAAATGTACCAAGGGGAGTCTTAGAGTGTACTCAGCTGCTAAAAAAGCCAGTAACTTATATGTATGTTTATACTTTATATGTCCCATTTCATGTTCCAGCACCGCTTGAAGCTCCTCTGGCTCGAGTCTTGCAAAAAGGCCAGTGGTAAAATACATAATCGGCCCTCCTGGGCCATCTAAAGTGAAGGCGTTTGCCTTTTTATCACGTGTTACACATACATTTGGCCGCACGTAGTATATCTCATAATCGTCTGACAACAGAGAGGGGTTTTCTAATATCTCTAGCTTATTTCTCCGAAGATACTCTACATCTCCATGGTTAGTCTTCAAAACTCTAACTTCATCAGGTACAAAACAGCCTCTCCTTAGGTATATATATAGAGCTAAATACGTCAGGATTATGATAGTAATGCCTGCGATCCACTGCGATATTATCTCTTTTGTTAGGAAAATTGGAAATATTGACAATGCCAACGGGACAAACAACAAGTATGCATCTGTTCTCAACAAGGGAGGGTCAACATATCTACCCTCTTTATAAGTGCCTACCAGTGCTGTCTTAAAGCTACTGCTTTTATACTTGTTACGCAGGAAGTACAGTATTTCAACCGCATCCACTTTGAAAAGTCTTTGAGACAATATAAAGGTAGTAATTATGCTATATCTAACTTTTCCGATTCGATAAGTTCTAGAATTTTCTCGGGCTCATAAACCATTAACACATCCCAGAACTTGTTATTTTTATAAAGGCCGTATACTTTTCCTCTGGCACTCCGTTTTATTATTGTAATGTAACCTCTCTGAACTAAGTCGTCAAGAAAAGCTCTGATTAGGACAGTTTTTGCACGGAGGTCTTGTCTATCATATATGTGAAGGTCTTGTGCAACTTTGGAAGGTCTAAATGTGATTAGGTTTCCTCTTGCATTTTGTACCTGTTCTCTAAGGAATTTTATTGTTATTAACTTGATACGGACAGAATCGATTTTATCGCTATAAGTACGTGAGAGAGTTCGGATATCAGCCATACATTTACAGAAAGACTAGCTATTTATTCGTTTCTTTGATGTTTGAGAACATCTCTCTTCTAGGTATTCCAATTTATTTTTTATATCAAAAATTTCTCTTTCAATATTTGCAATATATTGCATAAAGTAGTTTATGTAAATATCGCAATTAGTTATCTCATCTATTTTTAAACCTAAAATCTTTAGTATCTTTTCTATGCTATTCCGTTTATCCATATCCGACCCCTGTTGTATAAGTATCTGTAGCATACAGAAGCAATCACATTTACAACTACTAAATATAACCGCCTTAAGGCCGAAGAGTTTGCGAAAGATACCGAGGAAGTAGATGTTTGTATTTAATATATCTATCGTCTATAAAGAGAATGTATTTTCTCTCTCTGTTTAAATCTCTTAATACCCTCCCAACTGCTTGTACTATGTGGTTTACCGCAGTGAATAATATGCCATATTTATACCCATTAAAACCAAGTCGGTATAGTATTTTTATCTTTAACCACAATTCTCTAGACTTAATATTAGGTATTGGGAAACCAACAAAAACACCAGCCTTGACATTTAGATTTATACCTTCTGAAATTGGGCTACCGTAATATGTTACTATGACGTGGTTTATATCGCCAAGAGGTTGGTCAGACACTGGCAAGTCGCTCATTTTTGAAAGATAATACATGGCGAGTTCTTTATTAGGGAAAAATACGATAACTTGACCATATTCCTGATATACACGTTTCACCTCTCTTGTCACTAATTCTACGTATCTGCTCTTTGTTCTTGTGTTATAACGTATTTTAGCTGGTATAAGGTCTATCTCTAAGTTTTCAATACCTGGAATTTTTTCTATTTCAACAAAGCGTGCATTGAGAAAATATGTAAAAATTTGAGAAAAGTGCCGTAGAACTGAAGCACTGGCAGCTAATAGACTTTTAGTCTTTTTTACAAGTTCGCCTATTAAAGGCAAGACAAGACATATTGGTGTCTCGTCAGCTACACAATACTGCTTTGAATACAGTTCGTCGTCTTGTACAGACACTGTTGTAAGTAAATTATGCACTTCATCGAGAGCTACGAAGTCTACCTCTTCGAATAAATCGCTTATAGCTACAATATTAGAGATCTTCGAAATATAGGCAATGGGAAGGATAATTACGTTATTGTGTCTACCTGAGACATGTAAAACCTCATAGGGACATGCCCCCTGTTTATAAATTTCGTCTATGTCAAAAGCTGGTTTTTCAAGTCTCCGCGACTTAGCCCTACATACGCCCACCTCTCTTAGTTTTAAACATTGCAGTAGGTTCTCAGCCCCAAATGGACAAAGAGTCTTTCTGCCAAATAGTAGCCCAGCACTACCGCCGTATTCTTCGACATATCTAGCCATCTGGAGCCCTTCTAGATGGCTTCTAACAAATATCAAGGCCCGCCGTTTCTGCGCTGCAATTTTCGCTATAGCTCTAGATTTGCCGTAGCCAGGCGGCGCATTGAGAAGTATCCTCACTTATGAAAAAGTAGTTATAAGCTCCTTAACAACTCCTCTAAGTACTCTTTAATCTTTGAATTTGTTATCTCATCAAGTTCTAGACAATTCTCTACTATTTTCTTTACAAAAGATTTTAATAATGCAGGATCGCGGTCTTTTAAAATCTTTAGTTTCTCTGGGAGATCTACTCTTAGCACCTTTATAATAGATTCCAAAGATGTGAAATACTTCTCTAAGTCTCTTATCTGATTTACAACATCGTCAAAAACGTTTAGCACCTCTGCCGGAATCCCCTGTAGATCCATTGTAGCGTATGCTCTATTAACGCAGTATCTGGTAAATTTGTACCTCATTACTTTTACTACATCCACACGGCACTATAGCTAGCAGTATATTTGTTTTGCTCCTATCTTAGTTCCAAGTTCTCTCCCAAAGTTTCCCACATCCGCAACACCTGATTCCGAAATCCCCAGTACTGTCACTCCTCTTTCAACATAGAAGTAGTATGCGTCTGTATCTGGCTCAAAACTCTCAGAACGCGGACCCCAACGCCAATAGAACCTCTCCCCCCTGGGATCTATTCCTTCGTAAAGCTTTTCTTTATAGACTGTCCTTGCTATTTTTCTAACGCAGTATAGCCCGCCTCTCCACTTGCTAGGTATGTTTATACTTATTGCCAGCACATCTCTTGGTATTAAAGCCGATGTCTCTACCATTTCTACAGCAACTTTTGTGGCAAATTTAACATCGCCACCCAATTCCATTGAAATAGCTAGTGAGCGTACGCCGAGCACACCCCCTTGTATAGCCGCCCCCACTGTGCCACTGCCATATGTTGCCTCTATTCCTATATTTTCACCAGTATTTATACCGGAGAGTATTAGATCTGCGTCAGGAGTTATAAGTTTAAGTGCGAGAAATACGGCGTCTGCAGGAAAGCCATTGACTACATAGTAGTTGCCAAATTTTCTAACCCTAAGAGGCTTGTGGTATGTCCTGGCTAAACCGGCAGCAGACCTAGGCCGCTCTGGCACTACTACAACAACAGAATGTCCAGCTGATTTTAATGCCTCTACTAACAACTCTAGGAGAGAGGTATTAGGTCCGTCGTCATTTGTAACCACGATTTTCACAGAAAGAGACACAGCTGATTATTTAACTTATTGGCCGCCTTGAATCTCACTACAGCAGGGCTATGCACAGCGTTCTTGCCGTCTAGCCTAGTGAGGTACACGTAGTACCCTCTGTCTCAAGTCGGCCGCCGCGTTGAGCGACATCATTCCTATGATTGAGGTGTCCAGTTGGTACTTTGCTATTTCCTCTACCGGCGTTTGCTTCTGTCCGGTACCACCACCTCTGTCCCCGGCAAGATGGAGACGATTAACTCTGCGGTTTGTTTGTGGTTTGTGTATATTATTACTTTTGGAGTTTGGCTCATGAGTTAGTGTCAATGTTGGGAAGAAGAGCGTGTTGGTTCCGAGGTGGCGCCCGTCGCATTTTCTAACAGTGACATCGTTGGCGTTGTCAACAATCGCCATAGAGATATCTAGTGAAACTTCGCTTCCACTTGCCGCTCCAGTATTTGAATCCAAGCGTCGCGAGTTGTCTACTAAGCGACAGGAACTCCTCTCTGCTGAGTCACCTCGCCGGCTTGACTACGACAGTGTAGTAGAGCAACGCCGGCGCGAAGCCCCTCGCGCCTCTCTTCACAGAGACACTCACGCCGTCTAGCATCTTTACGGCGAATAACGTTTTCAGCGTACTGTCTCATGACTTCGCGCTCTCCCCGCCGCCTCTCTACACCGTTGAATCTTGTTCTCTAGAACGGCTTCTGCCACGGGCGCCAACTCAACTACGTCGCGGACGTAGCGCATGAGACGGCGGAAAGACGCAAGCAGAAGACGCCCCGCCGCGCCTCTTCAACTCTCTGATTCGCCTCTTCAATTCCTTCTTGCCTAAAGACAGAAGTTCAACGACGGCTTCGCCCATGGAGGAGGGTGCAGACGGGGAGAAATACGTGGAAAAGGTTATTTCCATATCGCATCAACGGTAATGGCGACTAATGGGATCGCGAATAGAAACGCGGCGTGTGACGTCAACAGCGGTGTGTCTACGGCGCCGAGGAGGTGGAGCACGTTGTTGACGGCGGCGAGAGCGCGCGCCGAAGCGGCGATCAGCAGAGTTGCGGCGAGGTGGCGCACAACAGCGTGTAATTAGTGTATGTATCTCTCCGCTATGTGGACCAGGGCGACGACCAACACAACGTTAAACGCTATGCCGAGCCACGGCGCGCCGGCAAAGAGCGGGTTCAACTCGACAAAGCCCATGGTTAGTCCAACCGCCGTTGTCAAAACGTCGAGAGCGGCCGACGCGGCGAAGACATATGCCATCGTCTTAATCCGCCACACGCCCCATGGGTTCAGAGCACGAAAAGCGAGAAACACATCACACTTGCCTTACGGCGCCGCCGTAAGGCAGGTGTGTCGAGGGAGTAGAAAGAAAGTCGAGATATGTCTTCTCAGCTAGTTTTTCTCCCCCACGCCATATGCGCCCATGAGCCAAACGTGCAGGACGTTGAAGATCACGATCCCATGGCGTCTTGTGGAGAAGCGTCCAGACGTCCTCGACCTCGTCACGAGGATGCACTCGGCGGTGGAGGAGTACGTCAAAAGGCTGTTGAAAGAATTGACAGGAAAGGAGGAGTCCAAGCTGACTGCGGAGGAGCTAGACGCTCTGTTGATGCCAGACAAGCGCGAATTGGCGCATCGGATTATTGATGAGACGTTTCCAAAGTGCGGGTTGGGGAAGTACTTCATAAAGCAAGGAAAGATGTTCTGGCGCGACATGGCGTTCTTTAGAGCAGCCTCCTTGACGTCCAGTTGAGAGTGGGTGCCGTTGATATGGGCCAAAAAGCGCTATTGGGAGCTACTCCAGAAGACAAAACAACCCACTTTCTCCCTCTCGGTGGCCATCTTACTTTTAATCTCGTAAAAACTCTCTCTCATGAGCCACATCCCCGGCCTTGGGTCTCGGCGACTGGGGGCACAGCCAGCCCCCAACGACCCGAGCCCCCTCGCCCGCGGCCGCCGAAAGGCGTATCTGCGAGCGGGCCCCGAGCCCCCCGGGGAGGGCCGGGCGCCACAAAGGGGGCTAGTTCAGACAATTTTGACATTTTAAAATCACATATTTTCAAAACCTCATGGTTGAGAAATTTGACATTGTAATTGCCGGCGCCGGCACTGCGGGAGCTTACGCATCTTACCTTCTTGCAAAAAGCGGATTTAGAGTGGCCTTGTTAGAATCTAAAAGTGGCAATGAGATAGGAGTTAAGACTTGCGGCGATGGGCTAGGTCTTCACCATGTGGAAAGGATGTCAAGATACCTTACTCCGAACTCCAAGGTTTTTCAGAACAAAATAGAGGGCGTGGAGCTTATAAGCCCTGATGAAAAGACTAAACTGATAATTAAAGGAGAAGGCTACGTCTTAGATAGATTTGCCTGGGGTAGGTGGCTTGTGGAAGAGGCTATTAGAGCTGGTGCAACACTTTATGAGGGGCACACGGCAACATCTCCCATAGTTGAAAACGGCTCTGTAGTTGGAGTAAAGGCGGTAGAGAGGAAAAGCGGCATTGTTAAAGAATTTAGAGCTAAGGTTACTATAGACGCCACAGGAGCTGCCGCCGTTTTAAGAACTAAACTTTCAGGTTGGGCAGTCTCAGAGCCGTTGCACCCAGAGGATGTCTCACACGCATATAGAGAGATTGTGTATGTAGAAGAGCCTTTGGAAAATCCACAGTATATAAAGATATACCTAGATATGGCAGTAGCTCCAGGCGGTTATTGGTGGATCTTCCCCCGTAACGCTACAATGTTGAACATCGGGCTGGGGATCTGGGGGGTTTTGAGACGAAACCCTAGAGTTAACTATGAACAATACATATTGCCGCGGTTTAAAATTAGAGGCAAATACCACATAGGCGGCGGCTTTATCCCAACTAGGAGACCATTAAAGACTTTAGTTGGCAATGGAATTGTAGTACTAGGCGACGCCGCTGCCGCAGTTAATCCAATACATGGTGGCGGAATAGGGCAAGCTTTGCTCACTGCTGAGTTGGCCTCAAAAGCGATAACAAAGGCTTTTGAAACCGGCGATTTTTCTGAAGAAACGCTGTGGGAGTACAACTTGCTCTACATGAAGGAGTGGGGCTTTAGACAGGCACAACTTGACGTGCTACGGCTTATGCTTCAGACATTAGACAACGACGACCTTAACTTCGGACTTTCACGTAAAATATTAAACGAAGACGAAATTTACCACCTAGCCGCCAGGGGTACCGATCTGTCACTGATTGACAAATTTAAAGTGTTGATGCAATTTGTCGGCAGACCTGCACTATTGAGAAAACTTACTCTATCTATTCAATATGCTAAGGAGATCGGAGATTTATACCTAGCATATCCAAGAGAGAAAGCAGAATTAGATAGATGGTATACACAAGTAGTTAATAAATACAACGAATACCGTAAAAAGATAGGGCTTGGGCCCTTGCCGACGGCGTAAATGGAGATAGAGGAGGAGTTTCTAAGGTACGTACGCCTACTTTACGAAAGAGGTCACTTAACTCTCTTGTCAGGCAATGTCTCGGTTCGTGCGGGAAATAGAGTATTAGTGACGCCTACGTCACGTCCAAAGCCGTTTCTCACAGTCGACGACTTAGTCTGGATAGACTTAGAGGGCAGAGTTATTAAAGGTCGTCTAATGCCGACAAGCGAGTGGCGAATGCATGTGGCAGTATATAAGAGACGGGGCGATGTAAACGCCGTAGTGCATACACACGACGTCTTACCTATAATTCTCGCCGATAAGTTAGACAGTTCGCTTCTTTCAGAAGCTGAGATATATCTCGGCTCAGAAATAGCTATAGTGGAGTATTTCCAACCTGGCACCGTAGAGTTGGCAGAAAGTGTTGCAAAAGCACTAGAAAGAAATAATGTAGCTATTTTAAAACGCCACGGAGTAGTAGCTGTAGGTAGAGACTTAGCTGAGGCAGTAAATAGAGTAGAGACCCTAGTAGACTTAGCCAAGGCTGTGTTTTACAAACAACTTTTGGAGTTATGAAGTGTATAGATCGTAGACTTATCGGCGATTTAATAGCTCTCTCAACTGTAGAGGGGCTCTCTGTGACAGACGCCGCAGAAAAACTTTGTCTCACTAGACAGGGACTATACAAACTACTCCGCCACCTCAAAAAAGAGGGTTATGTAGCGGAGGGACCCGCCATTAGGCTCACCCAGAAGGGCAAAGACACATTGGGCATTGTACTTAAGGATTTACTGCGTTACTTTAACATACTCTCTATAAGACTCTCTGGGCGTGTAGTTAGCGGACTTGGCGAAGGCGCGTTTTACATGTCGCTAGAGGGCTATAGACGAGCTATAGAACAAAAACTTGGGTTTACGCCATATCCAGGTACGCTAAATATAAAATTAGACCCCCCCTCGGTAGTATACAAGAGATATCTAGATAGTCTCCCTGGCATACTTATACCAGGTTTTTCGAACGGGTTGAGGACTTACGGCGCTGTAAAGGCCTTTAGAGCAAAACTAAGAGATATAGAGGGCGCTATTGTAATGCCAGAGAGAACACATCACCCCACCGACGTAATTGAGGTAATAGCTCCTTTTAAACTCCGCGAAATACTTGGCCTTAGAGACGGCGATAGAGTAGAGATAGAAATTTATCTCGAATGAAAGTAGGAGATGTGAAAGAGCTTGGAATTGTCGTCAGTGGAGCTACTATTGGAGCCATCCCGGTGCAAATATACCGTTCTGCCGAGCGTTATGCAGTAGAAGAGCAATTGGTTGGCGTTGTCGATAGAGAAAACCCAGGAGAGATGGTAATTGGCTTCCTACGGAGGGTGACAAAACTTGAACCTGTCATAAAAGATAGAGTTAGAACGCCATACGTGGACAGGCCAGACATGGTAGATCATGGCATTTTATTGCCATACACATCTGCTATCGTGAAACCGTATGTGGCTGTTAGAGATGGAAAAATTAGCGAAGTAACTAATATCGTAACCCCGGGCTCTAAGGTCTATCTAATTGACGCTTCTATTCTCGAGGGGCTTTTCAAAGGCGAGTACATCTACATCGGGACACATAAGTACTCAGGGTGGGCGTTACCCCTAGATGTTAGATATATAACTCACCACGTTGGTGTCTTCGGCGCCACTGGTATGGGTAAATCACGACTTGTGAGAGCGCTTATAAATGAGCTAGCAACGAGAGGGTACAAGGTCGTGGTATTTGACCACACGGGAGTTGATTACGCCCCCTATTATCAAACAGTTATAAAATCTACAGAAGTGAAAATACCACCAAATATACTGGCCTCGGTTATAGCAAGAGTTGCACAACTGCAATGGCAGACACATGGAGAGTATCTAGAGATTGCGACTATGACTTACGAGGGGAAGTGGTCAAAAGAGACTTTTATAGCCCATGTAAAGAGAGTAATGAAAAGGTTAAACGCCAGAGACTCAACCATTGAGAAAGTCGAACTTTACATCAAACAGCTTGTAGATAATACATTTTTTGAAGAGTTAAACGCCAGAGTGAAATTGCCTGGAGATATACTCTCTATCGACGTCTCGCCTATAGTAGTTGATCTAAGCTATGACACCGATCTCTCAGTTAAACAAGCAATTGTGGCGTCTGTAATTGAGGCAGCATGGAACAAGGTTAAGAGAGAGAAGACTTCCACAAATGTGGTGTTTGTAGTAGATGAAGCTCAAAACTACGCCCCTCAGACATGGACAATATCTAAGGACGCCATAGAGACGACTGTCAGAGAGGGGAGGAAATGGGGACTCTCTATCGTGCTTGCAAGCCAGCGAATTGTCGGAGATATAGACCCCTCTATTAGGGCTAACTTGGGAACCATATTTTTCTCTAGACTTACAGCGCCTACAGACATAAGAGAGATCTCCATGTATCTAGATCTAGCAGATGTAAACGAAAGCATCTTAGCGCAGTTACAGCCCAGGGAGTTTTTCGTCGCGGGACTTATGAACCCCTTACGTAAACCCGTTTTAATAAAGACACGCGAAGTTTAGTAATGGAAACGCTAGACTATTGGATTGAGCCTGATTTAATAATCGCGCTTAGACATGACATTGAAAAATATTCAGAAAAAATTATGCAACTCCACAAGATAATAGATGAACTCGTCTCACTTAGGGAAAAAGTCGTAGTAAAAGAAATCGTATCCCCTCGTAATTTTAATGTCTACGCAGTGGATTCGTCATATGGCACTCCACCATTGGAGTTAGTCGGCGGCGTATTTACAGTCATTGCATATGGGTATGTTGGAGTTTCCTATGGCATACAAGACAGGTATGTATCTGGTGCTATATACTTCAGTGACAGCAGAGAAGCCGATCTTTCAAGATTCTCCGCCATCTTAGAGAAACGTCTGGCGGCGAGACTCCTTGAGACTAAGCTCGAAGGTAGAAAAAACATAGACTTATTGGTGCTTGACGGCGAAATCGCAATACATCCGCTCCCATATAATCTTGCTGTGAAAGGCGGGAAATATGAGGAGATAAACCGTGTGGTAAATAGGATGTTAAAAGCGGCGGCACAAAGTAGAACAACTATAGTGGGAGTAGCCAAAAGAGTTAGATCAAAATATCTGTCTGTGCTAGCTAACAAGTGTCTTCCTGTTAATGACAAAATAACTGCATCTACAATGATAAAACCTGGCGAATATTTCAGTCTCGGCAAACTACGAGATATTTTACCCAAATGGGTGTTGATACATTACGCCGATTGTGAGGGTAACAGAGAGAGGGATTCTATCCTCATGTGTTACAGTGGTAAGTCTACAAAGTTGTCTGAGAAAGGCGAAAGACTTTGCCGTAGGCTCAAGGAATTTGATAAAAATTTTAAAAGTGTATTAGAAACACATGAATATCCATACCTCCGCCATCTCGGAGATATAGAAGTCGTGTACTACATGCCTCCTGGCCATAGGACGGCTGTCCGCGTTGAGGTCTTAGACTTTGGAAACTTAGGCGTGGAAAACATTGTATCTTATCTAGCAGCGACAACTTCTACAGTGACAGGATATCCGCAGATTTTAGATGCTGTAGATCAATACGTCAGAGTCAGCCCAGATCTTGTAGAAGCTGTATTAACTTCACTATTAACAAAAACTCCAGAATCTCTCGCATATATTATGTGGCCTACTAATATGCAGAAAAGACTTAGCCGCTTTTAACGTCCTCTTTAAATAACGCTATAGCTGCTCTCCTTAAAACTCGCCTAATGACCCCCCTCTTTTCAACAGTTCCAAAAAGCTTGAGAGCCGCCTTACGTATACTCCCTGTTTCAACAACTGCCTTTAGTATCTGTTGCTCGCGGTTACTGAGCTTGAGCTTGTTTAATGCCAAAGTTGCGATTTCTACAGGTGTCAATCCCCCATATTGTAAATCCTCTGGCATATCTGTTCTCTCAATGTTTTTAAAACGTATGATAGTCACTATAGCGCTGTCTTTAATACCTGGATATCTCCTCCTTAGATACTCTATCAACTCTTCTCTTGACTTGAAACCGTCGAGTATTGCGTCTTCGTCTGTCAATTCAGAGAGACGTTTATACGATACTTGTTCAACTTCGGCAATAGCAACGATTTTACCTCTGCTGTGGATGTATACTCTGTCTGCAACTCGTAGTAAACCAGGTCTGACAGTACTCTTTTTCTCTCCCCTGAATAAGAGCCTTACGTATTTAGGGGAAAGCATTATATGACGTATCACGTTTTGTAAAACACACTGCCTAATTTAATTTATCCAAGGACTAGCGCTGGAGTGTTTCCGAAGCCTTCTATGTAATACTCGTCTGTATCTACAGGGAAAATCCTCACGCCAATTGGCCGTTTCTTTACCTCGGCTATTGCCAGTAAGTCGTATAACAGTCGTCTCAACCTATCCCACTGGCTTATCTTTATCGGCGCCATATCAAGACCAGGCACACACACCGAGATATAGCTAATAAGCTTGGAAAGATCAAGAACACCCTCTCTTATAAGTCGCTTAAGCTCCTCGTCCTCGGCAAGAGGGAGCATGACTTCATTAAAGCCGACCTTTTTAACCTCCGCTTCTTTAATCGCCTTGTTTAGTCTGTAGATTGCATAATGTGAACCCACATTGCCAAGCCTCATACCAAAAATCCTCTCTACGGCTTTTGCCACACTCTCCTCTCCCCAAGGCGATAGTGAGCCGTCTAACCCTAGGAACTTGACGCCAATTAGTTCGGCGATGTATCTACCCACCTCCTCTCCTTTTTTTAAAATAAAGCTAATATCATCTACGTTCTCTATATCGTTTGGATATAAAAGAGATACCGAAAGTCCGCGCTCGGTTGATAAAGATGCTGGAAAATACGGCGAATTATAAACATGTCCCCCTATTATGAGAGAGATGTAGCGAGAGAGATGTATCTCCCCTTTAGAATATATGTTCTTTAAAAATTTCACATATTCTAATACATCGTTTAGAGTGCCAAAGACTTCGTACTGAGAAACAAGCCTATAGATATCCTCCGCATTGTAATACAAATGTAGAGCCGAAATATACTTTACGCCGCGGTCTCTAAGAGTTTTTATAACTTTTTCAACTTGTCCAGGAGGCGGCGGTGATACAGATATACGGATAGTTAAAGCGTTAATGTCTTTTGTAACTTGGAGAAACTTATCTACAATAGAGAAGTCGTCATCCCACCTTACATGAAGAGTGACCGCCCTAATTCTCATACTAGTAATACCACGTGATTGTATGTAAATGTTCTGGCGGAAATCTCGACAGAGAATAAGCTTTACAAACCTCCTTAAGTGGACAAATATCGCATTTAGGAGATTCACGAATACAAATCTTTCTGCCAAAGGACCATAGGTAGTCGTCTAGGGCGAATGGGTGTATGTCTGCAAATTTTGCAACTATTCTCCATGCCGTTTTGACAGCCTCCCTAAGTCTAATGTCTTCCTCCCGCGTTACCTCAACGCCACTTTCTAAAAAATCGTAGTTGATATCAACTATGCCTAATCTATAGGCCACTCTGGAGAGGTGGTTATCAACTGGAACATCTGCTTCGTTTAAATCTCTGAAATCGGCTAACCTTCTCCCATCTAGAAACTTGGCAAGTAACATAACCTTCTTCCCTACCGGATCCTCATATGCTCGGAGGTCTTTTAGCGACTTTTGAAGATCTGAAATTCTCTCTCTTGAGACTAGTTTTTCAAAACCGCCACGTAACATAGCTTTACGTCCCACATCTCTAAGTAGTAACACTCTAGTGTGGAAGTCCCACACCCTTTTCCCCCCAAGCGAAAGGAGAAGCTCTGCCTCAGACGGTGTAAGTCTGGCGAGTTTTTCAGCTTTGAAAAAACCCTTGTCGTAGGCTATTCTCCCAAGTCTATAAAGCGCGTCTGCTCCGTGGAAGAATTCCCCCTCTATCTCCCCTTCAAATGGCTCCCAGAGACTAGTTCTATGGTCTATGGCGACCATAGATACAAAGTATGCCAATTGACTCTCCAAGGGATCGTCGGGCGGAGGATAGAGGCGTTGGTCTAGATATTGTTCACGTTTTATCTCTAGTCTTCTTATTACACTAGCGACAGCCTCGGCTCTATCTACATCTATAACTTCCACATTTGGCAAAATATGAAGGTTAAAAAGCGTATAGCGTGTTGTAGATATGCGTACATGTGTTGAACTTAGGGGTAGTATATCGGTCGCACATAATCCCTCTTTTTCTCCAAAGTGGGCACGGATTCATGGCCACGACTACGTAATCACCGTAGGTATATGTAGAGACGGATACACAGATGTTGTAGTCGATGCAGCAGAAGTTAGCGAAAAATTTAGGAAAGTCTTGACATCTATGGACGGGAGGTATTTGGCATCGCCATTTGAAAAACTGCCGCCCGATATAAAAGATGTATATATAGTGCCGTGTAGCCTATCTGGCGTCAGTGGCGAGTGTTTAGCAAGACATATAGCAGAACTTATGAGGGCTTCTTGGGTCAGGATATGTGAAAGTGGGTTTGGATCTCCCTGTTTTTACTACGAGAGTTAAAGAAAAATAGTGAGTTGGAGTATATTATGTGAAGATCAGAGTTAAGTTTTTGGCGTCTCTATACGAGTTAACAGGAGTTTTAAAAACGGAACTCGACGTCCCCGACGGAATTTCAATAAAGGAACTCATAAGTCTCTTGAGTATGCGCTATCGAAATCTAGAGACAGAGATTTTAGACGAAACTGGTAATTTAAAACCTATGTATAACATCTTAGTCAACGGAAGAGCTATAGAGTGGCTTAATGGTCTAGCTACAAAATTAAAAGATGGCGACGAAGTGGTTTTTATACCGCCGGCAGCTGGAGGTTAGCGCAGGGATCCCACATTGTGAATTTGCCACATCCATAACTTGCCACAGCACTGCAGAGGACTACTACATGATCTTTTATCCCAAACTCCCCTCGGTATATACACTCTATTACTCTTGACGCATCTCCCAAAGCGTAACAAGGCGCAACTTTACAATTAACGACATTGCCCCATTTCTCAAGTTTTTTCTCGCCTGGCTTACCAAATATCTCAACAGCCCTCTGAGCGTCATTTACGAGATTTATAGAAAACGCTTTTTTCTGTCTTATAAGTGCCAGAGTCTTTCGGTCTTTATAAAACGGCAGTGCGATAAGCGTGGTCTCTCCAGGTATTACGAGGGGCCATCCGACTACCGCACCGTGATTCTCCACTACTATTATTAGAATTGGAGTTGGAAGCGGCGCTTTCTCGCACATACATTTTTAAGATTGACTTAGAGTAAAAAATGTGGAATACGAAAAGTCTGTAGTTACCACGGTGATTTTGCCAAAACACTTAGTGAGGAAGATAGATCGGCTAGTTACAAGAGGCTATTTCAGAAGCCGGGGGGATGTGATAAAATATGCTATAGAAAACTTGCTTAAAAAATATGCCGTCTAGATAAACTCATACCTCCCGTCTGAATATACTCTGGCACCTGCTCTACGGGTTGCCCAACAGGAGAATACTATTCCAATAGAGAAGGTGGCAGGATGTCGATAGACGTATTCTATGTGTACATCAAGGGCTGTAACTCTGCCGCCAACTCCGTGAACTCCCATGCCGAGTTTATTTATAGCCTTTAACAACTCCTCTTCCATTTTGGCTATCTCTGGCTCTGGGTGTCTAGATCCCACAGGCCTGAGTGTTGCAGCTTTCTTAGCTAGTTTTGCTGCTATATCTACCGAGGGGCCTATACCTATGCCGACAATTACAGGGGGGCAAGGCATGGGGCCTGCGTCAATTACAGCCTCTAACACTAGGCGGGGTAGCTCTTTCATCGCAATGCCGGGCGGCAGCGTAAAGGCTTTACTTGGTAATTCAGTGCCTCCTCCCTTTGGCACATAGTAGAACTCTAGGTAGTCGCCGTCGAAAAGCTCTACCTCAAACCAGGGGGCGCCTACTCCAGTATTGTCGCCTGGGTTCTTCTCTGTAAACGGGTGGACAGTGTTTGGCCTTAGCGGTAGTTCTTTTGTAACTTCACGTACAGCTTGTGTTAATATATCATATATCTTGCTTCTCAGCGGAAATCGATCGCCAAGTTTGATGAAAAAGTTGGGAAATCCTGTGTCTTGACACACCGCCGCCTTCTCTGTTGTTGAAAGTTCTATGTTTTTTAATATAGCGCCTAATTGGACCTTAGCAGCTTCATTTTCTTCGGTTTCTTGTGCTTTTTTCAATGCCGAAGTAACGTCAAGAGCAGGTCCTATGCTTGCGCGTACAATGACTTCTTTAGCAACTTTAAGGACGGTTTGGTCAAGCATACAACCTTCTTTGTTGTGTTAAAAATCTGTTTCTCGTACCGATGTCTAAGGCCTTTGCATATTAGGTCGTATAACATGTTTAAAAATAAGCTTATGGAGTTAAACATGCCGACGTATTACCTTAAGACGCCGCTTTCTACAGAAGATATTGCAAAGCTACGCATAGGCGATACAGTATATATAAGCGGCGTAATTGTCAGTGCTAGAGATTCAGCTCATAAGAGAATGCTAGAATATGTAGAACGCGGGGAAAAGTTGCCAGTGGACTTAAAAGGCGGCGTCATCTACCACGCAGGGCCTGTCGCTAAAAAAACCGATAGAGGTTGGGAAATTATTAGCATGGGTCCAACAACGTCGGCTAGAATGGAGACTTTTGAAGCTGATGTTATTGAGAAACTTGGCGTAAAGTTAGTTGTTGGCAAAGGCGGCATGGGAAAGAGGACCGCAGAGGCTATGAAAAAACACGTAGCAGCATACGCAATTTTTACAGGCGGCGCTGGAGTTCTCGCAGCAAAGGCTATAAAGAGGGTGATCGACGTCTATTGGCTAGACTTGGGGATTGCAGAGGCTATGTGGGTTCTCGAAGTCGAGAATTTTGGGCCGTTGACCATAATGATAGATCCAACAGGCAGGAATTACTACGATGAGCAAAGAGAGGAGGCGAGGAGGAGAGTACCAGAGATTCTAAAGTTGATGGAGTGGCCTTATTAATTTTTTAATCTGCATAGGCCTGTCTTTTGTGGTTTTTCATCTACTTCACCCCAAGTTACAAAAGGCGATAAAAGAATTGGGATATCTAACGCCTACGCCTATACAAACAGAAGGCATCCCCAGAATACTTTCTGGTTCTCATGTCCTCCTAATCGCTCCCACAGGTTTCGGCAAAACAGAGGCGGCTCTCTTCCCCATAATTTCAAAAATGATAGAAACAAGCAACGTTAGTGGTATTAGATGTATTTACATTACACCATTGAGGTCTTTAAATCGTGACCTACTGCGACGGCTTTACGCGTTGGCGGATGCCGTTGGTCTCTCCATAGCCATAAGACATGGCGATACAACACAGAAAGAAAGAAAGGCCATTGCCGTACGACCTCCCGACATCCTTATCACAACTCCGGAATCTCTACAAATATTACTATTGCATCGTAAACTTAGAGAGCATTTAAGAAATGTACGTTTTGTAATTGTCGACGAAATTCACGAACTTATCAATAGTAAGAGAGGTGTGCAACTAGCTATTGGACTAGAACGCTTGGTCGAACTTGCAGGGGAGTTCCAGAGAGTGGGGCTTTCTGCAACAGTAGGAGCCCCCCAGCTTGTGGCCGATTTTCTTGGTGGCGTTGGTAGAAAAGTAGAAATAGTCGATGTGTCGGGAGAGAAGAGACTTGAGATCGATACAGTACTCCCAATGCCGTCAGAGGAGGATCATATAGACGCTGAGAAATTTGACGTAACGCCAGAGACTTTAGCTAGAATTAGAAAAATCGCTGAATACCTAAGGTCTTCAAAAGGCGCCGTGTTAATCTTTACAAATACTAGAGACGGCGCAGAGTTTCTCGCGTCAAAACTAAGGAGTATTTTAGGCGATAGCGTAGAAGTACATCATTCGTCTCTCTCTAGAGAGCATAGAATTTCTGTTGAAGAACGTCTTAAAAAAGGTAGGTTAAAAGCTGTCGTAGCCACTTCAAGTCTAGAGCTTGGGATAGATGTAGGACACATCGATCTGGTTATACAATATGGTTCGCCAAGACAAGTTTCGAAACTAGTCCAGAGAGTTGGCAGAAGCGGACACGGACTAGACAAAATCTCCCGCGGCATAATTGTGGCGTCTGATTTTGAAGACTTGTTAGAGGCCGAAGTAATTGTAGAAAGAGCGTTAAAAGGTAGACTTGAGGAAGAGGTAGAATACCACGAAAATGCGCTTGATATATTACTTCACCAAATAGTTGGAATCGCTCTGGAGGCTAAAGTTGATGGTAAAGAGATAAACCTAGACTACATACTTAAGGTAGTAAGAAGAGCACATCCTTATAGAAACTTGACCGAAGAGGACATACGGCTTGTGCTAGATTTTGCAGAGCGACACAAACTCTTAAGGGGTTTAAAGCCGAGGAGACATAGTATACGATATTATTTTGAGAACGTATCTACAATACCTGATGAGAAGAGTTATAAAGCTCTTGATGAAACCACTGGGAGGATAGTTGGCGAGTTAGACAGCGAGTTTGTCTACTCAATAGAGCCGGGTACAAAGATTGTACTTTCTGGCAGAGTCTGGGTTTTTTCCAGAAAGGAAAATGACGCTGTGTACTTATACCCCGATTTCGATGTCAAAGGTGCTTTGCCTGCGTGGCTAGGCGAACAGATACCCGTCCCATATGAGGTAGCTCAAGAGGTCTGTATAAGGCGAGCCGAGGTTTTGCAAAAGGCGTTGGCGGGGGAAAACGAGCTGGGGTTGGATTTAGAGGGTTTAGAGGCCGAGCTTGTGCCAACCCCTGAAAGGTTGCATATACATGTATTGGGTAATAAGTATGCAGTAATACACAGTTGTTTAGGAACCAAGGGCAATGAGGCATTGGGTCTCTATCTTTCTCACGCACTTTCTGGATATGTAGGGCCTGTTGGTTATAGATCAGATGCGTATAGAGTTCTCCTCATTTTTAGAGATTACGTTCCTATAAACGCAATAGAAGAAGTCTTTAGAAAGCCTCAGGAGTTTGTATACAGGACTTTACGAAACGCTATAAAAAATTCTAAAATATTTAGATATAGATTTTTGCAAGTAGCTAGGAGAGTTGGAATTGTGTCAAAAGATGCACAAGAAATCCCTACGAAACTAATCGAGATCTACCTAGATGATTTGCCAGGGCTTGAAACTCTAAATGAGATGTTTGTAGAAAGAGTAGATGTTAAAGCAATGATATCTTTAATTGAGAAATTATCCAATGGACGCATCCCTATTGTAGTTAGGAAGTTGCAGAGACCTACGTTGTTAGAAAAGCCCATATTAGAAGAGGCGTTACGTCTAGATTTCTCATTTAGAGGACTTTCTAGGGAGTCTCTTGCCGATATTGTTAGGAGGCGTATTTTGAATAAATACGTCACTTTATTATGCCTTAACTGTGGTTGGACACTTATGACAAGAGCAGCCGCGCTTCCAGACGATATCCACTGCCAAAAGTGTGGCGTTAGAGCATTAGCTGTAATAAAAGGAGTCGATCTAGAGAAGGCAAGAAATATACTGAATAAGTTTAGGCTTAAGCAGAGACTAAGTGTAGACGAGAGGAAGATCTTGGAAAATCTACAACAGAGTGCGGCTATAGTGCTTGAACATGGAAAAGTTGGCGTTATTATACAACTTGCTCATGGAATAGGGCCAAAAACTGCTATAAAGGTGTTAAACAAGGTTTTTGAAGGCGAAGACCTCTGGCTCGCCATATTAGATGCAGAGAGGCAGTATGCGACAACTAAAGCATTTTGGGATTAGCTTATTCGATACCCTTCGACTTTAGAAATTCTTCAAAAAGTCTCTTGACGCGTTCGGCAACCGGCCCTACACCTTCAACACCAATTTCACTAACACGAACTTTGTCGCCTATGATGACGGTGTTTGTCTCTTCAAGATATTTCACCATCCCTGGAAATATTTTTTCTGCTTGTTTTGCAAACTCCCGTAAGTCAATTCTCTTTTCTATGCTGTCTATATGGACAATATATCTATACATAATGAATACTCTTGTATACCTCTCCCCAGTCTTACTAATAGCATTTGCAAGGACTATATTAAGCTGGTTATCTACTGCATGTAGTATGCCTTTATATACCTCCCCGTTAGAAAGGACAACTTGTACCTCTCTACCTATGACGTTATTGAGCTCAGCTACAAACCTCTTGCTAGCTTCTGCTAAAGTTGTTGCCATATTGAGGAGGCGTTGAACGGGCTTAAAAATTTATATGATGCCAATGTAAACTTTCTCACCAACTTTTAGCGGAAGTTCTTTCATAATATCTAGTTGCAGACCACCGATAGATATCCGCGTTATATTATTCCCCACGTAATATACTATGCCCCATGCATATACCTTGTACTTATGTAATTCTTTATCCTTTTCTTGCTGTAATACTAATTTTACATTTTCACCTTTAGATAACTTTATGCCAAGTATGTTAAGTGGTAGCTCTATAGTTATATCTACGTCGCCCTTCAGTTTTATAGTGTTTGGAAAGTCATTTGATATTTCTTCAACCTTTAGCAAAAATTCCATAGCGCCACTTTTGTATATAGTATAAAAACGTTTATAGGCGGTGTTATGAAACTTTTAGTTAACTCTCTCTCAATAGAAATAGATATAACTACATATTTTAAAATATTGAAATGTCCATGGACACATGATTTGTCCATATTGTAGATCTGACAAAATTATATTAAAAGACGGCGAATACATCTGTACAGAATGCGGAACAGTACTTGGTTTTGAAGTAGTCGCGCCCGTATCAAAGCAGAATATGTCAGTTATAAGAAGACGTACTATATTTCTAAGTCTTGAAAAAGAAAACAAAAAAACTATCAATATGAAATATAGCGATATAGTAAAATTTTATATTAATAAAATTTCTACAGAACTAGCTATAGAAAATATTAGAGAGGTAGCATGGGATCTATTTCAAAAGCTAGATAAAAGGGTCTATCAGGGCAAAAACCCTAGGGTGATAGCCGCCTCGGTTGTCTACCTAGCCGCAGAGGCTATGGGGGTTCAGATATACAAACAGACTATTGCAAAGATAGTAAATATAAGTAAATTTACTATTAGAGATACAGTTTCGAAATTAAGGAGACATGTTTCTACTACTCACTAAGATCCTAGAGTGTATAGCATGTAAATACTCTTGTCAAGAGAAGGGACTTTGTAGTTTTAATAAACATGAACTTTATTCAGTCATAGAACTGGCATCAAGAATCTTTTCAAGAGACATAGATGCTACTTTAGATCTCAGATATAAATTATTTGAGAAAATAGACAGAAAAATTGCCATAAGAGCCACGCTGGCCACTATTGGATTGTTAAAGATCGCCGAATTTGTAGAAAGCAACGACGTAGAAGATATCCTTGTAATTCCCGGGCGTCCTATATACATAACAAAGCATGCTGAAAAACTTAGAACTTCTAAAATTGCTGATATTACACTAGTAAAGAATATGTTAAAACTGGCACATATGAAGGGGATAGAACTAACTACGGCAAACCCATCGATTAGATATGGCGTGAGATTTGGCCCAATTAGAATGAGAATTTCGCTAGATCTGCCCCCAGTGGTTCCAAATCCACAAGCCTATCTTAGGATACATAAGTCTAAAATCACTATAGATAAACTATTAGATTCTAGGTTTATAACTATTGAACAATTACGTGAAATTTATAGATTGATAAAAGAGGGGAAACATATTGTAATCACAGGGCCGCCCGGCTCTGGAAAAACAACATTTCTTGTGGCGTTAGATGATTTAATACCACCAAACCTACAGCGAGTCTACATAGACGAGGCTGATGAATTTGATGAAGATCCAAAAAAGAACCAAATAAAGATAAGAAATGTAGACAAGATAAAAGAAGTATATGCATCACTAAATAGAAATATAGATGTCATATTTATCGGAGAGTTACAATATGAGAATCATTTTCACGCATTTAAAACTGCAACAGAGATAGGTATACAGACTTTAGCAACTATGCATTCTACATCTGTAAATGATGCAATAGAGAGACTAGAGAAATATGTTAAATTGAAAAATATTGCCATAATACAGCTTGCCAAACAACCTAAGGAGGCAGTCAAGAGAAAAGTCGTAGAAGTATATGTTAAATGAGTATATAGCCTATAAGATCCAAGAGATTCAGGAGAAAACGTATGTAAAAACTGTACTGATTTTATCATCTATGTCTACTATTAGTGTCATAACTAGTGGAATAGCCTTAGTAACAAACCCGTTGCTAAAATACTTAGCTATAGTAACTCTAACAATCGGCATAGCTATGTCATATATAACACTAAGACAAGGCGAAAACAAAATTAGGAAAGTTCTCATAAATTTTACAAGAGAGCCGTTAGTTCAGAGATATTTTGCAGTGCTTAAAGATCTGTATAGCCCGAGAAACTACTTTGACAAGCTGATTTCAGAGCCTCTTATTGACGATATCGTAGTAAGAGCTGAAAGAAAAAACATAGAGGCATCAACGCCGCTTTTTAGAGCAAAATATAGAGCTTTAAAAAACAGAGCAAGGATTGTAATTTTTGCAACATCTTTTGCAGTTACAGTACCACATATAATGGTGACAAAAGACTTTATCTTTGGAATTATTATACTTATAGTTTTACTACTAGGAAAAAATAAGTTAAGTTAATGACCCGCTAACGGCGGAGCCCGCAGTGTGGAGGCCTTGGACGTTATCCCTCGCAAAGGTTAATAGGTTGGCCGACATGGGGTGGTTCACCTCGTTCCACAGCTTAGCGGCGGCGTATGCAAGACAGTGTAGCTTCCACTTTTAGACCTTAGTGGGAGAAGGCGGATAGTCCGCACGGGGGCATCTTGATAGGGCTGGATCTCCGCCAGAGTCATCTGAGCACCGTCTAGCGGATGCTACATACTGCATATAAACTGAGAAATAAACCTCAATGTACAATAACAAAGACTGTCAAAATATGTGAAAAATATGATAAAACTTGGTATATATATATGACAGACGTGACAGTTGTAAGTTATGCGTCCCCCACAGCGATTATACTAAAATTGCAAAAATATTACTCTAAATAGTTTATCTATACTAGGGGAAAAACTTGAAAAAATTTAGTCAAATTCCTTCTTTTCTTCCTTCTTCTCTTCCTCTCCCTTCTTCTCCTCTTTCTCCTTCTCTAATTTAGATGCCGCGATTATCTCGTCTATTCTCAAAATCATAGACGCGGCTTCAACAGCTACTTTAAGCGCGTTAAGCTTTACAGTCAACGGCTCAATTAAGCCGAGAGCCATCATGTCTACAACCTTGCCTTGATATACGTCAAGGCCGTATCTCCAACCGTCTGGCTGCTCGTGTTTGTGCGTCAACTCAGTCAGTATGTCTATGGGGTCTAGCCCGGCGTTTTCGGCGAGAGCCTTAGGTATGGCTTCAAGAGCTCTTGCAAACGCCTCTACAGCATATTGTTCTCTTCCGCCCACTTTTGTTGCAAAGGCTCTAACAGCTTTCGCAGCCTCTATCTCAGCCGCACCGCCCGCAGGAAGTATATAGGGCTCCTCAACTACATCGGCAACAACAGATAGAGCATCGTCAAGATTACGCTCGGCTTCGTCGACAAGTCTCTCAAAGCCTCCACGTACTAGAATCGAGACTGCTCTTGGGTTTTTACATTGTTCTACAAACACCATCTTCTCGTCGCCTACACGTCTCTCCTCAACAAGTCCCGCAAAGCCGAGGTCGGCTTCTGTTAAGTCTTCAATATTTGTCACTAGTCTCCCGCCTGTAGCTCTCACTAATTTTTCTATGTCACTACGTTTTACTCTCCTCACGGCTAATATGCCAGCTTTAGCTAAGTAGTACTGAGCAATGTCGTCAATGCCCTTTGTAGTGAATAACGCAGTTACGCCAAGCGATTTAAGCTTGTCGACATAGCCCTTGAGGATTTTCTCTTCCTCTTCTAAAAACGCTCTCATCTGTTGTGGATCGCTAATTCTAATTTCAGCATCGATTTCCGGCTTCTCTACCTCCAATGGCGCATCAAGTAACGCTATTTTGGCATTTATAACACGCTTAGGCATTGCTGCGTGAACGACTTCTTTATCAACTATTACACCATAAACAAGTTGTGTATCTAGGAGAGATGCGCCATGCTTCTTAACTATCTGGATGTTGTCAAGATCGACGTAGTATTTCCCATTTCTCTCCTCTGCCACTTGTAACACCGCTTTTACAGCTAAGTCAGCGAAATACTCCTTTACAGTTTCAGAAATCTTCCCACCCATTGATGTCATAGCTATTTTTTTCAGCGTATCTACATCTGTCCTACTTACAGGAACGGCAACTTTACGTAGATGCTCTGTGGCCACATCTAGCGCCTTCTTAAAACCGCTTACTATTACAGTTGGATGGATGTTTTTCTCAAGTAGTTTCTCGGCTTCCTCAAGTAAAGCGCCGGCTAGCACAACCGCTGTAGTAGTACCGTCGCCAGCCTCCTCTTCCTGAGATTTAGAAATTTCTACTAGTAACTTAGCTATGGGGTGTTGAACATCCATTTCATCAAGAATAGTGGCACCATCATTTGTTATTGTTATATCGCCGAGAGAGTCAATAAGCATTTTGTCCATGCCCTTTGGCCCTAGTGTCGTCCTCATAACTTCGGCTATAGCTCTTGCAATCATTATATTTAGCCTAAGCGCCTCTTTGCCAAAAGCCCTCTGCGTACCTTCCTTTAATACAAGCACTGGCACTCCTCCTATTTGAGTCAATACAGCTTGACTCATGGCTTGACAAAAATTGTGTCTATAAAAACTTTTCGCAGAAAGATATTTCGTCGTTACTATATCAAGTCTAGTGTCTGTGCCAAAGGTATAGCGCCGTCTTCAGCTACATATACAGTGTCCTCAAACTGTGCAACAAACCCCTTTGATCTCTCTATCAAAACCTCATACCCATGTAGAATACCATTTCTGTACGCTGTCTCTATCTCTACATCTGATATCTGTGGAAACCAACGTGGAGAAAAGGGCAAGGGTCCCGCTTCTGCGCTTATTATATTTATTATATATTGGTAAGTCTTATGTCGCATACGGGCTAGGCGATATATCGTTACTTCTCCTCTGTCAGCAACATATCCCTCCCCATTTGTGACAAAAGGCTCTATTGCATACACATCGCCAGGCGCAAAGGCTTGGGATGCAGATTTGTCTGAGTAATTTGGTACTACATATCCAGCGTGTAAAATATAACGCTCAATTTTGTGGCCAGTTAAGTTATATATGGGATTGAAGCCAAAGCTCTTGATAGTCTTTTCTATAGTTTCTCCTATCTGCCACGCTCTTACCCCAGGTTTTATAGCTCCTAGGGCAGATTCTAAAGCTTTTTTGGCAGCTTTCTCTAGGTTTGAAAAAATGGGGCTTAAAGCCACAGACACTGCGGCATCTACAATATAGCCGTCACGTTGTGCGCCTATGTCAATTTTGACAATACCTGTCTTTGGAAGCCTAAGAGTGTCGTTTCTTTTCGCCGTATAATGAGCCGCCACCTCATTTATACTTACATTAACAGGAAATGCCGGTCTCATACCGTTAGCTCTTATAAAAGCCTCGACTTTTTCACAAATTTCTAGCACAGGTGTATCCGGCTGTGCTAGATCTAGCGCATATTTAAGTGCTTTATACACTATGTCGCCTATTTGACGTAAAGTCTTTAGCATTGAAACATAGGGCTACGGAGTTTAAATACGTGAAGAAGAAAGAATTTATAACCTGAAGAAGAGAAAGACCCCTATGGGAGCTTTAACCATTGTAGCCAAATACATGATAGTAGCACAGATAGAGGTAAACGGCAGTGTGGATAAATCCGATATAATTGGCGCTTTATTTTCCCAAACAGAAGGGTTGTTAGGCAAAGATATGGATTTAAGAGAACTCCAAATGATGGGACGTATAGGTAGGATAGAAGTCGAAATATCTGAGAAAAATAGCAAGACAAAAGCCAGGATATACATACCGAGTAATTTAGATCGTTACGAAACTGCATTAGTTGCCGCGCTTATAGAGAGCGTAGAGAGAGTAGGGCCGTATCTTGCCAGCGTCAAAGTACTTGAGATAAAGGATCTCCGTGAAGAGAAAAGAAGGAAAATAATCGAAAGGGCTAAAGAACTTGTAAAATTAATAGAAGAAGAGATATTACCAGATACTAAAGAGATTATTGAGAGACTAAAGGAAGATGTGGCAAAGGCTGAGATAATTGAATATGGCCCAGAAAAACTCCCAGCGGGACCCGATGTAGATAAATCAGATTCTATAATAGTGGTGGAGGGCAGAGCCGACGTAGTTAACCTAGTAAAACATGGATATAGAAATGTCATCGCAATAGAGGGTATAAGCAAGGGAGTTCCCCAAACTATAATAGACCTGAGTAAAAAGAAGTCTGTAACTGTGTTTATTGACGGCGATAAAGGCGGCGAGATAGTACTAAGAGAGTTAATAAAAGTCGCGCACATAGACTATATAGCCCGGGCGCCGCCAGGGAAAGAAGTAGAACAGTTGACAGCTAAGGAAATAGCGAAAGCGCTTAGGAATAAAATAACGCTGGAAGAATGGCTTGCACAACAAAAAGCGGCTGGAGAGAAAACAGAGTCCCAAATGTCGCCTCAACAACCTCAGCTTACGCAGACACAGCCAACGACTGCTGAGGTGCAAGCTCCCTTTGACCTATCCAAGAAGATAGAAGAGATGCTAGGTACTTTAGAAGCCGAGATATATGATGCAAATTGGACACTATTGAAGAGATTACCAGTTAGAGAGTTGCCCGATTTTCTCGCCAACTCAAATGATTCTATATACGCTGTGGTAATGGATGGCATTGTCACACAAAGAATTGTGGACTTAGCCACGAAAAGGGGAGTCAAAGTCATTATAACTGCTAGAGTTGGCCCTCTTACAAAAGTGCCTGAAGATATGAAGATAGTGACTTTTGATCAAATAACGCAGAAAACGTAGTTTTCTAACTTAGAAAATCAAGAAGCGACCTTTCCATTCTCCCCGTTTTAAGATCCGACTCTTTCACCCCTATAACCTCTGCTATTCTCAACGCCGCTGGTATTATCTGTCTCTCTATGTAGTAGTCGATATCTATCTTTTTTATATCGTCAAGGAGTATATACGGCAACGCCCTCTCAGATACTTTTTCGCCTCCTTTAACTATGACATAGCCTATCGTAGTGCCTTTGCCCACTCGATAGCCGTGTCTCTTGAGAATTTGCGCAGCGTGAACATGAGGCGGATACGCCTTATATTCGTCTAACTCTTTGTCTAGAGTTTTCCATATTATTAAATCATCAATGTTAAACTTGTAATTTTTCAGTCGTTCTATTATTTCTCTAATATATTTTATAACGCCATGTCTAGCTTCCACAATATCTCTTGACTTAAGTATAATCTCTATAACTCTTAGCTGAACGTCTTTGGCAAGTTCACTCCAGTCTCCCCTCACGACCTCGAATCCCACAATATCTATACGCCCATCTCTCAATAAGCCAGCGTACCTCTTCTTAGCCTCCGTGAAAAGCACCTTGGCGTAATCCTTGTCCACCTTTATGTCTATGCCGTACTTCTCCTCCACGTACTTGATCAGTTTGTCCACGTCTCCATGTTTTTTGACAAATAGGCTGTCTGTATCGCCATATACAACCACAATGCCCAACCTTCTAGCTTGTTCAATAACGTCTTTTAGAATCGCTCTGGCAAAAGCCGTCACAGACTCGGCTACCTCCCGCTTATACCACCGGGCCCCCACCCAGCCCAAGTATCCATAAATGGCATTGGCCATAACCTTGAGGGCACGTTGTCTCTCGTCTAAGATCTTAAACTCTGGCGAATCTGGGGGGTATTTCTTCGCCTCCTCTCTTACCGCCTTTCTAAGCTCCACCAAGCTCTTCAACACCTGAGGGACGAAGCCTGGTGGGCTTCTCCTAAACCTATGCCCCACCTCGGGGGCCACGTTTACACCCTCGGGCGGATCCGGCTCGCCGGGCTCTAGGTACGTATCCGGCGATAGGTTGTACTTCATCATGATGTTAGGGTACATGGAAGAGAAGTCAAGTACAAGCACGTCTTCGTACATCCCGGGCTTTGGCTCAAGCACGATGGCCCCCTTATATGGTTCGTACTCCCTCTCCTCTCTGTTCGGAGCTACCTCGCCCAGGCGGTACGCGTACCTAAGAAGCATCCACTCTACCCTGTTGCCCACGCTCGCCGCTGCCACCTGATCCAGCGGTAGCCCAGATACAGAAGACAGTTGTATTAAAAACGGTAGGAGCTTGTCGGCAAGTCCTAGAGTGGATCGTACGTCGTCTAGAACATACCGCTTAAGTAGAGGTCTTTTATTGGGGTCTTTCCAGTATTCATAAATCTTGTGGCCTGGGATCAACACCCTCTCTTCTCTTTTCATTACACCAAAATATTCAGCAACACGGTCAAGAGTCTTTAGCTTAATCTCCGGGAACTCTTCCACGATGTTATAGAGATCTACATTTGCTCTACCAACGATAGACCAGTGTCCATACACGCTCTGTTGAGGGGGATTGCTCAGTCTATCAACCTTGAGCGGCACGCCGACGGCTTTCGCACGCTCTACTAAATAAGGCCAATCAAAGCCGTTGGAATTATAGCCAACAATTACATCGGGGTCATAACTTCTGATAAAATCCACAAAAGCGCGCACAACCCCCCTATCGTCTTTCCCACTAGCTTCAAAAACCTCCTCGTGCCCATCGTTTGTCTTTATGGCTAACATAACCACGGGATCTCTGATAGGATCGGGAGAGCCGCGCTCGTTATAAACCTCGATATCAAACGCCATAACTTTCAATGAAGGGGGAAAGCCTTCGTCAATCCCGTACCACTGAGAGACAACGTATGTGGGAATCCCGCCAAGTCTACCCCCCTCTTCTACCTCTGCCACATTCCAACTACAGGGCACTACCCCCATGTCTATCATATATCGCATGTAAAAACGAATATCTGCTTCATAAACGCCAGAAACCCTTGGTATCGACATTGCGGCTTCTCTAAGTTTCCTGACATCCTCAGGAATTTTAGCAATAACTTTCAAAAACTTCTTAGACCTTCCGAGGAACCTCCTTTCAACTATTTGTACATCGTCTATTGGCGCAACTCGCGACAACGCAGTCTTTAGAGCAGCTGGTTCACAAACGGCACAATCGACGTAGAAATACGGCTTAAAAGATCTATCGATAAGTACAACACGCTCACCGCTGCTTAAAATACCGAAAATCCTAATCTCAGGAACACTACCAACTACGGCATATGTAATGTCGAGAGGCCAAACTTTTAGTTCCACAATGCTTGAAACAAATATAAAAATAAATTGATTTACAGTATATGAACGCTGTGGCGGAATGCTTAAAACAATTACCTCGCAAACCGGGCACGGCGCACAACTATGTAATCGAGTGGCTACTTAAAAAGCTAGAAGAGGTATGAAACTATACCTCTCCTTAGCTGTATTAACGGCGATATATATTATCGCTCTTACCCTTGGCGTTACCACAGCTCCTTCATCTCTGTTATGGAACGGGGTAATAGGATTTATGCTATCTATTTCACTTGTACTCTCCGTAATACCTCTGATAGGCCTTCTGTTTTATGAAACAGCTTTGCAAATACTGACAAGCTCTCTAAACCCCCCTGTGGATATAAGCCTATTGACGTGGATTTTAAAAATAGCCTCATTTATAATAAATATCTTATTTACCATCGCTTTGGTACTCTACGTCTTACAGAAAAAGAGGGCATACGCTAGAAGAGTTATCAAGACATTGTTGTTCTAAGCCGTCTGTCCCTACGCCTAGGGACTTTCTCTAGCTCACGCCTTCGTTGGTAGTTGAGATGTTTCGGGTGTGGTCGTCGGATATAGGACTACCCCTTCTCTATAGTGAATTTAAGCCGCGTGTCAAGCATAACGACAGCATGAGTCTGTGTGTATACACCTTTATCTTTCTCAATCTTCTGCCGAATATCTCGGCGACATCTCCTCTTCTATATCCCTTTAGAAAGTGTTAAAGAGTGGCTTAGGAGGTCTAGAGTTAAGACATGTGGCGTCTTAAGCGTGGAGTCACTGGACTATAACCGTTGGGAAATGCCTACATAATTACGCCGTCTATAACTCAACGCTTTCTTTACTAGCACATAATTTTTCAGGAAAACTCACCAATACAATGATTTTCTCTCATCGAATTTCAAGAATTTACGTCAACCCTAGCGCGGATCTCAAAACATGCCATTTAGAAGTCTTCTTGAGAATATTTAGCGAAAAACTGAGAGATAGTTTGGGAATAATAGAATAATATAACACCGGCGCATATGGCTGCGACAAAATAAAAAATGACGAAGCCCCGGCCGGGATTCGAACCCGGGACCTCCCGCTGTCTCGCTGACAGATACGAGGCATACGCGGGGCGTTACCCCAGGGCGCTCCGACCGGGCTGAGCTACCGGGGCTTAAACTAAATATCCTCTATGTTAATAAAGTTTTAGCCATTAATAGCGACTATTTGCAGAAAAGTTTTAAAATGCGTCAGAAGCAAGGGCTGTATGGTTCGACGCTTTAAACCCGCTGTTAAATATAGACGCGGTAGCAGGACACACGGCTGGGGCAGAGTAGGCCAACATAGAAAAAGCGGGAGCTCTGGCGGTAAAGGCATGGTTGGCTTCCACAAACACAAGTGGTCTCTAGTTATGAAATACGGCGAAAGTGGCACAGGATGGCCCTTCTACGGAAAACACGGCTTTAAACAACCACCCACTATCGCCATCGAGTGGAGGCCTATAAATGTTGGCAGTCTCTCCGACATAATCAAAGAGCTTAAAAAAGAGGGAAAAATCGCAGAGGAGGGGGGCAAATACGTCATTAGACTCTTGGAACTTGGGTACAACAAGCTCCTAGGCGGGGGCCATATAGATGTGCCAGTTATAGTTTATACTCCAGCCGCCAGTAGAACAGCAGTTGAAAAAATTGAAAAAGCTGGCGGAGAGGTGAGAATAATTCCACTCATACACAAATAAATGGATTTTCTAACATTTATACCAACGGTCTCAAGGCCGCCGGGTAGAGTACCTCTTTCTAGAAGACTTTTCTGGACTGCAGTAGTAGCCGCAGTATATATCCTAATGACGATCACGCCACTCTACGGAGTACAACATCAACCTCAGCAGGGAACTCAACAAGCACAACAACTACTTTCCATAATATTCGGCACAGCATATGGCACGCTTGCCCACTTGGGCATAGGCCCTATAGTTATTGCAGGAATCTTACTGGAGGTATTTGCTTTCTCAGGCATATTAGGATTAGATTTAAACAAACGTGAAGACCGGCTTAAGTTTACGCTGTTATTAAAATGGACAGCCTTAGGCATAGCGGCAGTTGAGGCAGTGGCATATGTACTAGGAGGACAATTCGGCCCAGTGTCGCCGCTAGTTGGAGCTTTTATCGTAATTCAGCTACTAATAGCGACAGTGATTATAATTCTCCTAGATGACCTAATGTCTAAGGGCTGGGGTATCGGTAGCGCTATAAGTCTTATAATATTCTTAGGCGTTGCTCGCCAGATATTTCTCAGTTTGTTCTCTTGGGATGTCGTAGTAGATGTCAACGGCCAGGCGCATGTTGTAGGGCTAATACCAGCTCTCGGCGCCGCGTTTTATGATCTATTCGCTCACGGAAATGTAGCTCCGCTAATTAGTTTAATAAATAGGCCGGTAGTGCTACAGGGACAACAATCCGTCACCTATCTCCCAGATATCTTAGGACTACTCTCTACCGTCCTTCTGGGGTATATAATCTTATATCTTGAAATGATGAAGGTAAATATTCCAGTAACAGCTGGACAATATAGGGGGATAAAGTTTAGCATCCCACTTAGGTTCGTCTACGTCTCAGTTTTACCAATAATCTTTACAACGTATTCCCTCCTCTTGCTTGGCCAATTATTATTCCCCTTCAGCCAGTATAACCCCGCAATTTATTACATCGTACGAGTCATATTTCTGCCGCACCGAGATTTCTTTGACATGCCGTTGCTAATTATACACTACTTAATTTACGTAACGCTTGCTATAGCCTTTGCTTGGGTCTGGGTTCAGCTGGCTGGTCTCAGCGCAGAGGACCAGGCAAAACAGTTTACCCAGTCGCAATTGCATGTCCCTGGCTTTAGACAAAGTGAAAAAATACTGGCAAAAATCTTAGAGAGACCTATAAATGCGCTTACAATAATAAGCGGGTTTATTGCTGGATCTTTCGCCGCACTTGGCAACATCCTCGGCGTATGGGGTAGCGGGACCGGACTTATACTTCTCGTCGAAATCGCACTACAATACTATGCATTAGTTATGCGCGAACAGATCCTCGAGATGTATCCAGGTCTAAAGGAGGTATTAGGCAGATAATTTTTAAAACTACAGATTATCGGAATGCTATGGGAGGACGGCAAAGGACAACACTATTTATGACTAGTGAAGAAGAGGCAAAGAAGTTAGGCTTGGAAACAGGAGAGGAGGAAAAAGAAAAGAAGAAAAAAGAGGAGAAAAAAAGTTCTGAAAAACAGAAAAAGAAGTGAGTTTTTCAATAGCAGTACCCCACGACTTTCTTTCAGAAGCCCCCGACGAGGCTAGCAAAGTGCGCAAACTAGGTTACTTAGCTAGAGCTGCGGCTATATTTAACGTTGAGACAATAATAATATATTACTACGGTAGTCCACTTAGGGAAGAGATCGATTTCGCCAAAACAATCCTAGAATATGTCGTAACACCACCATATCTTAGGAAGAGACTTTTTAAACTAGATCAACGGCTTAAGTTGGCAGGACTTCTCCCCCCTTTGAAGATACCGAGCCATACCGTGTCTCTTGAGCCAAGAGTTGGCGAAATACGCGAAGGTGTGGTCGAGCGATGGGACGGTTACTTTTCGCTGGTGTATATAGGCGGTGGGAAGTATGCAAAAATTCCAAAGCCTTATCCGGTGGGCTCACGTCTCCTGGTAAAAATAGAGGCGCCAACGGAAAGACCTGATACCTATAGAGCCTCTGTGTATAGAGGCACCCCTCCTGCGTATTGGGGCTACAAAGTTGAGGTAAGGCCTTTACAGAGTTTAACCGAGGGATTTGATGCCATAATTTTGACAGGAAAGGAGGGGAGGTCTGTATGTGAAGCTAAGCCAAAGGTAGGGAAGAAGACGTTGGTTGTATTCGGAGGCCCGAGAAAGGGGGTTGATGAGATATACAAAGAAGCTGGCATTGAACCGCCTGGCGAGCTTATAAATTTCGTCCCACGTCAAGGCGTTGAAAGTATTAGAACAGAAGAGGCAGTTTTTATCGTCCTCTCAATTCTTAACTTGTCAAAGTGCTAAATCAGCGAAAACCCCTCTAGCCTAACACCTCTTTCAATAGTTCTATGCGGCCACACCTTTACATTTTTTAAATAGGCGCCCTCCCCCACAGAAACGTTATCGGCAATTACCGAATCTTCTATCACTACACCATCCCCTATATAGACATGTCTACCAATAATTGAGCGTCTTATTGAAACTCCACGGCCTACGTATGTACGATCCATTATTACAGACTCTTCAATAGAGCTTTTTTCTCCGATAATTACGTAGTTATCTATAACAGACTCCTTTAAATACGTCTCAGCGCCTATCTGTACGTGTCTTCCTATCAATAAGGGCCCCTCTGCTCTAATTATATTACTTCTGATGTTATCACCGATTTTCTCCTTTAGAGCCTTTGATTGTAAACTTGATCCTTGTATATATACATGCGACACTACCTCCTCGGCTTCTAACTCGCTAGAGTTCAAATGTCTCAACAAGTATCGCACTGCTTTGAGATAACGCTCTGGAGTTCCTATGTCAAACCAATAGCCCTTGGTAACATAGCCATATACAGGCAATCCGCTTTCAATACAAGTTGGTATAACGTCTTTTCCAAAATCCATTCTACCCTCTACGTAAAGTCTCTGTCCTACCTCCCCTCTGAAGAAGTTTCTAAAGTCTTCAGAAAGTATATAAAGTCCTGTATTTACTAAATTACTTGGAGCTTCCTCTCTCTTCTTTGGCTTCTCTACAAATTTTAATATGCGCATGTCCTCATCTACCGCAACGACGCCGAACTCTTCCAAGTTTTCTATCTCTTCCTTCAGCGCTATTGTTAAAAACGCCTTTTTAGACGCATGGAAGTTATACATATTTTGTATATCTAGTCTAAAGATGTTGTCACCCTGTACTACAAGCACAGGCTCGTTAATATCGTAGTATTCTAGAGTCGTAAGAACCGCCTCCGCATTGCCTCTAGTCTCCACCCTAGGCATATATCTAATCCTTATTCCTTTACCATATCTTATATAAAACCACTCCCCCTCACGAAAGTAATCGTATATATCGCGGTAGTTGTGATAACCCCGTACACCGAAGTAGAACTCTTCTACGCCTTGTTGCGCTAAGTGTAAAATTGAAAGCTCGATAAGCGGTCTGTTGAGAAAACGCACCATAGCTTTTGATGTCTCCACAGTTAGAGGCTTGAGCCTAACGGCCTCGCCTCCTACTGGTATCACAGCGATTTTTACCATGTATTATTTTGCCCCTCCTTTTAAATTTTCTACAGAAAACCGCACTAGCTAAGAGCTCTAAAAAATGCAAATTGTCTAGCCTTCTCGTAACATTGTTCCAACATCTCTACCGTATGTTCAATTCTAAATTTCCTATTTACATAGTTCACTATGTAGTGCCGCGGCGGCGGTTTGTAACGACCGACGGCTATCGCTTCTATAGCTCTTCCCAAGTTTTCAACATCCTCTGGCTCAACTAAGAGACCCATTCCGTCTACAATTTCGGGTAGCCCGCCGGTTTTTGTCGCTATAACTGGCGTGCCAAGCGCCATAGCTTCTATTGCCGAAATACCGAAGGGCTCCCATCTAGATGGCATAATTAGTGCCTTTGCTACATAATGTAATGCTTTATAAAGTCTCGGCGGTATCTTTGCCACAGAAAGAGCCGCCCTTCCCCGTCTTTCCCAGACCAAACTTTTTATATATTCTTCATAATCCCGCTCTCCCGCTGGAAGACCTAGTATAAGTAGCCGGGCACTGGGGGCGTAATCTAGGGCTTTCAGAGCCAAGTCTATGCCCTTTTGATATGTTAGTCTCCCCACTGTGAGAAAGAGGGCGCCGGCTTTTTCCAGACCGCCTATTACGCCCATACGTTCTACCTCCTCCACAAGACGCCATGTGTCCTCCTCAGAAATCCCCTCGACGTCTTTAAGAGACCAATCTGTGGCGTTATATACAACACAAGTTTTTGGACGTAGCCACCCTCCATACTTACGTAGAAGCTCCTCTAAGTAGCCGTAGCTAACTGTAGACACTGCATCTGCTTCCACTACGCCAAATCTCTCGACGCTTCCCCACCCCTCGTCCCATACTGCGTTGTAATACTCCCAGCTGTGGCAACAAACTCTCCAAACTGGGTGTTGTCTATTGTACAGCCCGCTCCACTCAGCGTAGTGCCAGGGAAATCTATAATCCCAAGATAGGTGAATTGTGAAGAAAAGCGGCAACGCCAAGCCCCTTCTCTCCGCTAGGTCTTTTAGAGCTACTCCCGCCAATACTGTAGGCCAGTCGTTGATATGTATTAAGTCGGGTAATCCAAAGCGTTCTGCAAACGCCGTAACTGCCCTGGTTAATAGAGATGCTTTCTCCTCTGTATATTCATAAACACCCCATTTGTCAAATATATGGCCTGTGGCATAGTCAAGGCCTTTAAACATCACTACTTTCACGCCTTCTATAAACGTCATCTCTGCGCCTAGGCAATAGGGGTATAGCTTACCGTCTAACCCTCTGCGCTCTCCACATGTTTTAAAGTCTAGAGGGTATAGTTCAAAACCTCTCTTGGGATCTAAATGTCTGCCGTGGCTAGGCATTAGTACTGTTACGTCATAGCCTTTTCTCGCCAAACCAACAGCATACTGTCTAACAGCCTCTCCAAGACCCCCCACTTTTACCAATCCGCTAAACTCCATTGTCAGGATATAGACACGTTTTATCTGCTCTGGCGCGTACATATCAGCTAAGTATCCTCCTAGCCTCGTCTGGCGTAAGAAGAAATATGTCGACAAGCCATTTCAATAAGTCTTCATAGTTACGTCTCTTGAAATTCGTATCTACAGACTTTAGCTCTTTCAACGAGCATATCCTTACGCCTTGGCCATAGAAACATCTCTCATCGTTAAACACAAGTCTCTCTGCTGCTTCGACATTCCACCTCTCTCTTATTTCTATCAAAAGCGCAACTAGAGCAGCCATATAGACATCATGCGCCTTATATGCAGAGCCATATGGGCTGAAGTAAGAGTGTACCTCTCCTGCAGGCCCTGTCTTTGTGGCTTGGTAATAAAAGTGGTCGCTCGTAGAGAGCTCTCTCCAAAGCCTCAGCGTCTCACCACCGAGAGCCTTGGCGTATGGGTAAAGCCATGCAAGGAGGGCAAAGGCGTTGCGTTGAATTTCGTTGCCCAACCACGCAGATAGGTCTCTCTCGTCTGCCCAACTGATGGTGGCCCAAGGGGGCACGTCGTATACGTCGCGAGGCGGATGGCGAGACGCCGCCTCAGAAACTGTAGCGAACCTGAGCCGCGGTCTTTTCGCTATCTCTCTCGGGAGCCACCTGAGAAACTCGTAAATGCCTGACTCTGGCCAGTGGTGTTCTCCAAAGGTTTCGTAGTCGACGGCTATAAACACTACATCGCCTGGAGTGGCCTCTAGCCAAGTTGCGTATTTATCTGCTGTGAGTGGCCACTGGTCCCACCACCGTGCCCCAAATCTAAACCCTATGTCGTCGCTAAGTCTGTAATTACGAACTAGAACTCTTACGTCGCAACCCCATGCTTTATAGACGTAGTTGGGAGAGCGCCATCCCAAAACCCAGTCTACCCCCTCTGTAACCACAGTCTCAAAACCCATTGAGTATAGAAAGCACGCGATGTCGTTGTTATAAATAAACTCTGTATTTTCAGCAGCCCTCGGTCTTATGCCAACTAACTCCTCCACAGTTTTTGCCTGTAACTCTATCTGTTCTCTAAATTCTTCCCTATCTATAAACCATACAAGACTATGGTAATAAGTCTGTGCAATAAATTCAGCCGCCTCATGTGAGACAAGTTCGCGAAATAGCTCTAAAACATCTGGGGCGTGCCTCCGGAACTGTTCAAGGGCTAGGCCGCTTAAGCTGAAGGTTACTTTGAAACCCGGCGTTTCCAACGCCGCTTCATATATGATCTTGGTGGCCTTCCGGTAGACTCTCTCAACGACCCTCTTAAGAATTGACATATTTAGCTCATCATAGAAAATTTCTATATCGCTAGGCTTCCTCGGGTAAATTCGGTAGATGTCTGGCCTTATACGGCGGGGCTGGTGAACTTCGAAAAAGAGCACCACATCCATAGAATCATCAACGCATATCGCTAAATATTTAACAATGAAGTTCTTTAGGCAATGTAACAGGCAGATTTATGTAGAATGGCAATGTTTTTTAACTCTAGCCAAAGCCAACAACATGGCCGGATGGCAGGGAAGAGTCCTAAGAATTGATCTTACTAAAAAGAAAGTTGTTGTACAAGAGCTAGACGCCTCTGTTGCAAAGGCTTTCATAGGCGGGCGGGGTCTTGCAATAAAGTTACTATGGGACGAATTGCCTCCTGGCGTTGACCCGCTGTCACCATATAACAAATTAATATTTGCCGCAGGCCCCCTTGTCGGATTGCCAGGGCCTAACTTTGGGAAACTTGTCGTCGCCGCAAAAAGCCCTCTCACAGGGGGTTATGGCGACGGTAATATAGGCAGTTGGGCTGCTGTAAATTTGAGAAAAGCTGGATATGATGCATTGGTAATAGAAGGCAGGGCAGAAAAGCCGTCCTATATATACATAGAGGGCGAAAAAGTAGAGATATTAGACGCTAGAGACTACTGGGGGCTTAACACTTGGTCTGTGGAAGACAAATTACAAAAGATACATGGGAAAGACGCCGCGGTGATTACAATCGGCCCTGCCGGAGAGAACTTAGTACGCTATGCCACTGTAATTTCACACAAGGGGCGTTCAGGAGGTAGACCAGGCATAGGCGCCGTTATGGGGTCTAAGAGATTAAAGGCCGTGGTCATAAAGGGCAAGGGCGAAATACCTCTGGCAGATAAGGCATTGTATCAAAAGGCAGCCATTGAAGCAGTGAAAGAGGGTATGGCAAGCCCGAGCTACAGCTTTTGGATGAGACAGGGAACTACCTCAACTGTAGAGTGGGCACAAGAGGCGAGCGTCTTGCCCACATACAACTACTCCGAGGGGCAGTTTGATGAATTTTCTAAAATCGGCGGCAATATGGTGGAGAAGTTTGAGACAGATCTCAAGTCTTGTCCACTTTGTTTTATGGCATGCGGCCACTGGGTTCCTGCCGAATCTGGCACTGTAGAAGTAGATTATGAGAACTTAGCTATGTTAGGCTCTAACATAGGCATTGGCGACCTGTATAAAGTTGGTGAACTTAACAGAATTGCAGATACTATGGGCATAGATACTATTTCTCTTGGAAATGTCTTGGGTTATGTCATGGAGGCTTCTGAGAAAGGCTATGGTGACAAACTTGGTTTTATAATCGAATGGGGCGATTACGAGGTTGCAAAGCAGCTAACATATGATATAGCGTATAGGAGAGGATTTGGCGATTTATTAGCAGAGGGCGTAAAGAAAATCGCTGAGAGGATAGGCGGCGAGGAATTCGCCATGCACGTCAAGGGACTTGAGGTCTCCGCGTACGACTGCCACGCTGCGCCTGCAATGGCATTATCATATGCCACATCACCCATAGGGGCTCATCATAAAGACGCTTGGGTAATAGCTTGGGAGGTTAAGACAGATAGATTTGGCTACACCAGAGAGAAGGCGGCAAAAGTTATAGAACTACAGCGGATAAGAGGAGGGTGGTTTGAGACTTTTGTCGGATGTCGACTACCTTGGGTAGAAGTTGGGCTCTCCCTAGATTGGTATCCCAAACTTTTTAAAGCTGCGACAGGCATAGACGCAACACCGGAGTATTTCAACAAGGTGGGAGATAGAATTTATACGCTTATCCGGGCGTTTTGGATAAGAGAATACGGGTGGTGGAGCAGAGAGCTAGATATGCCGCCAGTTAAGTGGTTTAAACAACCGCTTAATAAAGGTCCTCTGAAAGGTTCACGCCTAGATTACGAGGGGTATAATAAGCTTCTAGACTATTACTATGAGATACGCGGATGGGATAAACGCGGCGTGCCTACAAAAGAGACTTTGACGAGTTTGGGTCTAGAATATGTAATACCGCAGCTTGAAAGAGTAATAGATCTTCAATAGTTTTAAAGGGGGGTTTCCCCAGCAATGTGATTATTTCAATTACGCCAGAGCTTGGAATAGAGGTTGTAAAAAATTTCGCGGGAGGACTCGGCGTCTTAGAGGGCGACAAATTCTATGCAGCTGCAAGGCTCGGGGTGCCATATACAGTCATTACACTTTACTACCTAGAGGGATATGTGAAATATAGAGAGGAAAACGGAGAGTTAATCCCAACTGCCGAAGGTAATACATTGGATAAACTGTCATTTTTAGACAACTCTGAAGTAGAGATTAGAGGAGACAAAGTTGTAGTCAGTTACTATACATATCGGCTAAACAGTGCAACAGCGGTATTTATAAAAGTTGAAAAGCCTGACTGGGCTGTTAAAGCAACTAGGAGACTATATTATGAAGATACGGAAGCTGAGCGTTTTTATAAGTACGTTATTTTGGCTAAAGCCGCAGTTGATTATATAGAGCGCTTCGTGGGGTGGGACAACGTCAAATATCTAGACTTGCAGGAGGCATACACAGTATTTACCCTACTCTACAAGAGACATCCAAAGGCCAGGCTTATAATTCATACACCAGCCCCCTGGGGCCACCCGACGTTTAACAAGAGGTTTTTCCAAGAGGAATTTGGATATGATATGGCTATGAATCCTGTCGTTTTAACAGAGGTAGGACTTGCGATGGTTTCAGAGGGCATCGTTGTGTCAAAAAAGATGAAGAAAGTGACGTGTAACACATTTCCCCACCATTGTCATAAAATCAAGCCGGTTACAAACGCCATCGAAATTACGAGGTGGGAACACCCCAGTATTACAAATGTAGATAGCCCCGAGCAATTAAGAAAGGCTAGAGAGGTTGTAAAAAGAGAGGCGCTGAAAGCTTTGGGAATAAATGTACATGACAAAGTAGTAATTTCGTGGGCTAGACGTATTACACATTATAAAAGGCCACATTTCGTGCTTCAGCTTATAGAAGACATAAATAAAGATGTCGTATTTATACTAGGGGGTCGCGCACATCCCAATGACAAATATGGCGTTGAAATGATGAACCAGTTTAAAAAAGCCGCAGAAAACATGGACAACGTATACTACTTCCCAGACCTAGACATCGACACTGCCAAAAAGATAATATGGGCCTCAGACATATGGCTATTTACGCCATTTAGCGGCTGGGAGGCGTCAGGCACCTCCTTTATGAAGGCCGGCGTAAATGGAGTGCCGTCTGTAGCGTCTCGCGATGGCGCAGTTATAGAAGTTATAAGAGATGGATACAACGGGTGGCTCTTTGGCGAAGATAGAGATAGACTGTTGCCGCTAGACAGCCCAGATATAGACCGGGGAGAGTACCACGAGTTTAGAAAAAAGGTAGAAGAGGTGTTAAATGTCTACAACAGTGGGAAGTATTGGGAAGTTGCATACAACACATACGCAACGTTTAGACAGTATTTCTCTATGGACCGTCTTTTTAAAGAATACAGCTACATATAGCTTTTATCCTATACAACAAAGTCTACTGTGGAACGTGTCTTAATAGTGAGGGTAGGCGAGCTAACCATCAAGAGAGGCAAGACACGTGTAGAAATGGAAAGACTTTTGCTAAGAGCCGCCAAAGAGGCGGCAACAGAATGCGGCAACGTTAGATTTGTCAGAGAACCCGGGAGGATATATGCACTCGGCGATATCGACTGTTTAAGAAATAAGCTCTCGAGAGTATTTGGCGTAAAGTCTGTAAGTCCGGCGTATGTAATTATTTTCGAAAAGATAGAGGATATTGTAGATGCAGCGTTAAAACTCTGGGGTAGCGCGGTGGCGGGGAGAAAGTTCGCCGTGAGAGTGCATAGAGTTGGTGAGCATAGCTTTACGTCTAGAGATATAGCTATTGCAGTAGGCGCCGTGTTAACAAAAGCAGGAGGCAAAGTGGATTTGGAAAATCCAGAAGTTGAGCTTTTTATAGAAGTGCGTAATAACCGCGCGTTTCTATACACAGAAGTTATAGAAGGGCCTGGCGGCCTTCCCATAGGCTCAGAGGGAAAGGTCTTGGCGTTGGTATCAGGCGGAATAGACTCGCCTGTCGCCGCGTGGATGATGATGAGGAGGGGGGCTCATGTCGATGTCTTTTACTGTAACCTAGGCGGTACATTTGTCGCCAGGCTTGTCGTAGAAGTTATAAAGAGACTTCTCTCTTGGTCCTACGGCTATAACGCCCGCGTAGTTATTACAGACTGTGCACCTATAGGCCGCACGATACGTAGAAATGTTAAAGAAGAGCTGTGGAATATCGCTTTTAAGCGCGCGTTATATCTCACAGCCCGCAAAGTGGCAGACATAGTTAGGGCAACTGCACTAGTGACGGGCGAATCGTTAGGGCAAGTATCGTCGCAAACTTTACAAGCCCTAGCTGCGGTTGAGAGAGGGCTAGATATTCCAGTTATGAGACCCCTAGTAGGGATGGATAAAGATGAAATTATACAACTGGCCAGGAAGATAGGCACATACGAGCTGTCTATAAAGATACCGGAGTATTGTGCCATATTTAGCAAGAGACCTAAGAAGTGGGCCACTAGAGAGGAGATAGAGGAGATAGACTTAGCGATATACGACGCAGTAATAGAGGTTGTGAAAAATATAAAAATTGTCAAGAAACGAGAGCTAGATAGCTATATAGCGTCTCTATCCCCCCCGCAAGACATAGAGATAGAAAGCTTGCCTCCAGACGCCGTTTTGATAGACTTACGAGACCAAAAGTCTTTTCAAAAATGGCATCTCCCAGGAGCTTTAAGAGCCGACCCAGACGACGTACTAACATTAGTAGATAGACTGGGGCACGATAAAACCTACGTCTTTTACTGCTACAGCGGAGGTCTTAGCCTAGACGTCGCCGAGAGTCTCCGCAAATTTGGAGTAAAGGCGTATTCGCTTAAACTACGTAAATAGACTATTGAAATCCCCTATATGGTGTCTGGTTTTCCCAGATAGCCAGCCCGCGGATACGCCTTTTGGCAACCGCAGACGAGGCGGTTGAATCATTGGAGCCCGGCAACGACCCTCTGCAGTGCGCCAGACCTCAGAGTCGGAGAAGTCGTTCATAAAGATGGTTGATAATGAGAGTGAAAGTTGTTGTTTAGTCTTTTCCGTCCCCGATATAGCCCTCTTGCCTATATGTGTAGCACATTGTTGCGACCGTCGTTAGATTATGAACAGAGTAGAGCATCCTCCTGTTTCTCTCTTGGTGTTGTAAGTTCATCACATCATTGAACCATCACCGTCACACCGTCCAAACATAATGATCCTTTCCCCAGCTCTCTAGACAGTCGGTCTCCGATCGCGACGAGACAAATCATTTTTACCATTCATCGCAGAGATACGACTTATCGCAAGTCTGATTTTTCAGACTGTGGCGTACCTCGTCACACAGTCGGCAAAGGGACACGACATCACATATCGCATATAATTGACGTATATAAGTTCTCATAATTTATGCAATGTGAATATTTACTACGACAGCGGTATATATGTTGAAGGCCGTAAAACTAGGTTTGTTGTAGATCCAACAGGGCCGATAAAGAGAGATGTAGATTTTGTATTAGTTACACATGGTCATAGCGACCATATATCTCGTTATGTCTTAAGACAGTTGGTAGTCGCAACTCAAGAAACTTTCGTTGCCATGTATATCCGTTTGGGCAGTCTACCTACAAGGCGTATAACTGTCGCACCAGGCAAATTCTTAGAGTTAGACGGTGTACATATAGCAGTGTTAGAGGCAGGACATATATTGGGCAGTGTTATGTATCTTGTAGAGATAGACGATTTACAAGTGCTTTTTACAGGCGATTTCAATACCACAGGCACAATTTTAACAGATGCAGCTGAGCCCGTGGATAAGCCAGATATACTCGTCATGGACGCCACATATGGAGACCCAGCCTATATATTTCCAAATAGAGCCGAGGTATACAATGAGTTACTAGATGTAGTTGAGAGATATACTACTAGCGGCAAAGTGGCTATAGTCGCATATCCGTTAGGCAAAGCACAGGAAGTCGCAAAGTTATTTGGAACCAGAGCTGGAGCACACATCACGGTGGCAAGATATAATAGAGCCTTAGGTATTCCAACTGGCATGGAAAAAAATGTGGTAATAGTACCAAGCCTAAGGTCTGCGCCAACTGGGTATTTCAAGGTAGAGGTTAGTGGTTGGTATGCAGAAGAAACTACAAAGAGAGAAGCAGCTAAAAGGGGAGTATATGGAATCCCTTTAAGCGACCATAGCGATTTTCCCAGCCTAGTGGAATTTGTAACAGAGACGTCTCCTAAATTAATATATACCGTTTATGGCTTCACGGAGAGATTTGCAAAACATCTTAGAAGACTTGGTTATAGGGCGTATACAATACCTGGCATTATGGGACTTGCGAAATTTTTCTAATGTAACTATCTAAAACAGTCAAAATAACTGCAATAGAGGAGGTTCGTCACTAGGGAGGTGGAGAGCCTTGGCACCGCCGCCCGACGTGTAGAAACGGGGGTGTAGAATCGCGGTCAGAAATCTGACCAGGAGGTCAAAGGACATGACGTAGACGATCCGGAGCTTAGAGATAGAATATACCGAGCCGGTTTTAGGAACGTGCTTAGGGAGATCGTACAAAAGGCGAGGGAGGGGATGCCGGTGGTGGGGTGGACTCAGGGGAACCTCCTCTCTCTGCCCGCGGTGCGGGAGGCTTGTGAGGAGTAATGTCCCCGGCGCCCACGCCCGAGACATCTCAAATGTCGATGAGAGAGTAGGCGAGAAGAAAGTCCCTAGGCGTAGAGACAGACGATAACAGATATAATCTTCTGTTTCAGCAACTTCGTGATGAGAATCATGCCCAAAGGCAAAATGCCTGATCCTGGGGTAGCTGATCTTTAATAGTTTACTTAATAAAGCTAAGAGACGCCGATAGGAAAGCTTATATATGGAATTAACTTTATGACTCATGGCTACCAATAGAAGAGATTGGTTAAAAATTGTGGCTTCTTTCGTGGTAGGCGCCGTCTTAGGCTCCGGAGGCACATATTTGGCGCTACAAAGTATTAAGTCTACAGTTGAAAGAAGTACCGCCAGTGCTACTACAACCAACGTTAGGGAAGCTGCACGTACGACAACAGGACTTCCCAAGATGAAGATACACTTTATATACGTAGGACCCATCGGCGATTACGGCTGGACTTATGCACATGAAATGGGCAGGAGGTATCTCGAGAAGAAGCTGTGTCCAAATCCAAACAAATTATGTATCGTAGAAACAGCGTATACCGAGAACGTCCCTGAAGACCAAGCATATGTCTATATAAAGAGAGCTGTCTCTGACGGCGCCCATATGGTATTTACCACCTCTTACGGTTTTATGGATGCCACAAAAAAGGCGGCAAGAGAATATCCAGATCGCTTCTTTGCCCATTGTTCTGGCTTCTTCAAAGACCAAGACGAGTGGGCTGCTCTCCCTAACTTTGCCGAATATTTCATAGACCTCTACGAGGCTTACTACTTAAACGGGATTGTTGCAGGGAAGATGACAAAGACAAATAAATTGGGTTACGTTGCCGCGTTTTTAATTCCAGAGGTAATACGTCACATGAACGCCTTTTTAATAGGCGCTAGAGAGGTGAATCCAAAAGTGACCATGGACGTTATACAACTTGGTTCGTGGTATAATCCCCAGGGCGCGAAAAAAGCCGCAATAACGTTAGTCGAGTCTAACGGCGCAGATGTCTTAGCATTTACGGAAGATTCGCCCACTGTATTACAAACAGCTGAGGACTATCAAAAACAGGGGAGGACTGTGTGGTCTTTTTCACACTACAGCGATATGTCACAATATGGGCCAAAGGCCCATTTGACAGGCCAAATCGTAAACTGGGGACCTCTATATGTAGAGATGGCTATAAGAGCGTATCTCGCATGGGTCTCAGGCGAGATGTCTATATGGTCAGAGTGGCCGCCTGAGAGACCACGGGACTACTGGTGGAGTATGAAGAATTCTTATACATACTACGATTACAGGAGAAATCCTGCAGATATTATTCTTCCGCTTAACTCAGCAGTACCCGACGATGTAAAAACCTATGTTGAACAGAAGAGGAAAGAAATTATTGAAGGGGTCTGGGACCCCTTCACAGGCCCCGTTAGAGACATTAAGGGGGTAGTTAGAGTTCCAGATAGAAAACGGTTAAGCAAAGACGAGCTTTATAACATGGACTGGTTTGTAGAAGGCTACGGACAGCTACCGACCTAATTAATGGTCTCTTTAAGGGCTATAGGAATTAGGAAGGTTTTCCCCGGTGTTATAGCACTAGACAACGTAGATTTTGAAGTTAAGAACGGCGAAGTCCATTGTCTCCTCGGCGAAAATGGAGCTGGAAAGTCCACTCTGTTGGCGATTCTCTATGGTGTGTACCTTCCCGATAGAGGTGAAATATATATTGACAATAGGAGAGTTGTTATAAAATCGCCACGTCACGCAACCGAGCTTGGAATTACGCTTATTTCTCAACACTTTGCGCTAGTGGAAACACTTACAGTAAGAGAAAACTTGAAATTGGCCGGCATAGACGTCTCAAAAGCTGAAAAAATAAGCAAAGAATTTGGCATTGAAGTTCCTTTTGATAAATATATAGAAGAACTTACAGTTGGAGAGAGACAGAAAGTAGAAATAATTAAAGCGTTAGCTCGTAATAGCAAAATTCTGCTTATGGATGAGCCAACATCGCTCTTAAGCCCCAAGGAGACGAAAACGTTTCTGAAGACAATTAGGAAACTCGCCAACATGGGTAAAGCAGTTGTATTTGTGACTCATAAGATTAGAGAAGCTGTAGAAGTTGCAGATAGGATAACAGTCTTAAGAAGGGGGCAGAAGGTGGGAACATACGAAAAACCGTTTGACGAAACGTCTCTTCTAGAAGCTATGTTTCAGGGTGTAGTAAAGAGGCGGTTGGATAAGCCGTCGGTCTCTGGTGAGGTGATATATAAAGCCGAAAGGCTGACAGGGGAGAAAGTACGTGAGGCCACAATAGAGTTAAGACGTGGCGAGCTTGTGGCTATTCTCGGCGTAGCAGGAAACGGACAAGAGGAGCTCATGGAGCTTCTCTCAGGGTTTAAAAAACCGAGGAGTGGAGACATATATATAGACGGAAGGAAGATAACTGGTATGCCGTTTTCGGAATTTCTAAAAAATGGAATATCTTATCTACCTGAGGAGCGAAGTCGTGCATTAGCTAAAGACTTAAGTATACTAGATAATTTCAAAATTAGATGCATAGATCGTTGTATTGAAAAATTGTTAGAAGCAAAGGAGATTCTGGATATAGATTTTTCAGACCCTCATGCGAGGGCAGCTACATTATCCGGCGGCAACCAACAGAAGATGCTAATTGCGCGGGAGGTCTGGCTTAGGAGACCTTATATATTGGTAGCTTCATATCCTACACGTGGGCTTGACGTAGAAACGGCAGAAAAATTCTACTCATTTATAAGAGAGTATGTCAGAGGCGGCACAATTATAACTCTTGAAGATATAGAAGAGGCCGTGGAGAGAGCCGATAGAATTTACATAATCTCACGCGGCGAAATTGTTTCATCTTTCACGCCGCCCTTTGATATTGATGATATAGCTGAAGCCATGGCGACATGAGATTAATACAAAGGCCGTCCCCCTCTCCTATTTATTACGGAGTCGCAACTTTGGGCTCTTTAGCATTTATATTAGCTATAGTGTTGGCGTTTACAAGAGACGTGGGACAAACTATAAACGCCTTAACAACCATAGATCCTTATTACATCTCTAGAGTTTTCCTAGTGGTAAATATCATCGGTATATCCGGCGTTGTCTCATATCGAGCCGGCCTATGGAATATCGGCCAGGAGGGACAAGCAATCGTAGGAGCTTTGGCGGCCATAGCCGCAAGAGATCCCGCAATAGCGCTTATGTCTGCGCCAGCCAGCGCGGCGGCATGGACGTTACTGCCAGCGGCCCTGAGAACATTCGCTAATGTAAATGAGGCAGTTACCACATTTTTAATGTCTATAGTTGCCATATACGTCGCTCGCTACTTTGTAGAGGATATACTACGAGATCCTGCTAAAAAAGGCTTTATTGTCACTGTGGAAGCCCCAGGTCTCGACATCTTTTCTGCTATGTTAACTACTACCGCAGTTATAACCTCTGTGATGTTCCTATATAAAACAAGGCTGGGTCTTGTCTTACGTCTTCTATCATCGGGAGAGGAGATTGTCAAATACGCGGGTAAATCGCCTAGATTCTACAGTTTTTTTGCACTTATTCTTAGCGGAGCGATCGCAGGAGTGGGGGGCGCTGTTGAAATAATGACAAGAGAAACAGGCCACTATATGACACTACAACAGGTAAGCACAGGATTTGGCCTCTATGGAATATCGGCGGCTTGGCTCGGCGGTCTCAACCCGCTGGGCGTTGTGGTAGCATCACTGTATATCGCATGGCTTTGCCAAATTGCGGTCAATCTAAAAACTATGGGTTTTTCCGCGCTTGTGGCCAATGCGCTAGTTGGTATTGCAATGGCTTGGGGTATCGCTGGATATGTTATGCATAAGTATAAGATAGTATGGCGCTAGAGCAGACTATTTCAATAACATACGAAGCTTTAAAAAGCGCAACGCCTATGTTATTAGCTACACTCGGCGCCATCGTCGGCCAGAGGGCTGGGGTTTTAAACCTAGGTCTTGAGGGCGTGGTTTATCTCTCGGCGGCGGTTGCTGTAATTACGGGACCGCCCTGGGGCTTCCTAACAGCAGTTATAGTAGGTGCTCTATATAACCTCCTTTATTACGTGCTTTCAAATGACTTAGCTATGAATCAAATATTGTTAGGCTTTGCATTTACAATGGTGGGATATGGAGTGGGTTCGCAAATAGCTAAAGGCATGGTGGGAAAGCCTATAGAGAAGCCTATAGTTTCTGGAGTAGAGACTTATCTAGCTGCAGTAGCTGTGGCTGTGGCACTACACGTGTTTCTAAAGTCGAGAATAGGACTTGCCATAAGAGCCTCGGGCGACGATCCCGTCTCGTTGGACTTGATGGGCGTAGACGTTTATAAGGTAAGAAAAATGGTTGGATTTTTAGAGGGCGTATTGGCCTCTTTAGCTGGGGCATATCTAGTGTTGTTGTATTACGGTAGTTGGACAGAGCAATTAGTTATGGGATGGGGTTCTCTTGCTGTTGCGACCGCCATGATCTCGCTATGGTCACCTCTTTTAGCAACGGCATCCTCAATAATACCCTCGTTTTTTATCTCATTGACATATATAATGCAGAGGTATATCTCTATTTCGCCACATATATTAAACACAGTTCCTTACGTTGTCTCCATAGCTGTTTTAGTTATCGCACAAAAAGCTGTAGGAAAGGCCAAAGCACCGCGGTGGCTTGCGAAACCGTACATAAGAGAAGAGAGAGCATGATTTTACTAGTCCCTCTTACGCAACGCCCAACTCTTCCGAGGGCTAAGACTGGGAAGAGGCCGTAATGGGGTATCCGAACTTCTTTAAAGTATCAGGTGTTTTATAGGCTAAAGCAGCTGCACCTACAGCTACTTCATCATCTCCAAAAGAGGCCTTTAAAATTTCTGGCTCTCGTAGGCTTAGATAATCCCTTAGCCTAGCGGGGAGTTCACGCGATATTATGTCCCAATTGTTCAACGCTATAGAGCCCCCTACTATGAGCAATTCGGGGTCGTAGGCAGCTACGACAGTAGCAATTCCGGCGGCTAACGCGTCTAGCCATAGATTTATAAACTTTCTGGCTTTTTCGTCGCCATGTCTATACCTTCTAAATATTTCCTCTGGGCTTGCCGGAGCGTCGCCAGTAGCCTCTTGATAAACCCTAGGTATATGCGCGCCGCCCACATAAGCTTCAAAATGGCCACGCCCCCCACAGCCGCATCTCCTCGCCGATTTAAAGTCTATAACCGCATGTCCAAGCTCATGGGCATTACCATCTTTGCCCAATAGCAAATTACCATTTACTATAGCGCCTACGCCAACTCCAGTAGATAGCGTTATATAAACCATATTTTCAACATTATACTTAAACACGTATTCGCCCCATACAGCTGCTACACAATCGTTGGCAACTACTATAGGTTTTCCAAGCTCTTTTAAAGGTTCCACCAGTGGAAATCTACGCGTTGGGGAGTTTGGCGAATTTACAACCCACCCGCTCTTAAGATCCAGCGGCCCTATAGACCCTACTCCCACGGCGTGAAATTGCCATCGCTTTACTATATCAACAACATCAGCAATAGGATTTACACTAGTTTTAACTTTAACTCTATTTATTATATCACCATGTTCGTCTATTAATAAAGCCCTAGTCCAAGTAGCTCCTATATCTATTCCAAGAAATAGACGCACATATACTTGTTTCAGCGCTGAATAAAAAAATTTGCCCACCGGTATATATAGATCTACATTTTAACTATGTAAATAAATTTTTTAAATAGGGAAGAAAAATATACCTATGGTCTACATAACTGGTTCTTACATAATAAATGCGTTTCTTGAAAATACACTTATAACCATAAGACGCGGCGTAGAATTGGCGGGATTGCCTGTAGAACTATATGAGATCTTGTCTAGGCCTAGGCGTGTTTTGATTGTTAATATTCCTGTGAGGTTGGATGGTGGTGGTTTTGAGGTGTTTGAGGGTTATCGTGTGCAGCATTGTGATGTTCTCGGCCCGTATAAGGGTGGGGTTCGTTTTCATCCTGAGGTTACTCTTGCCGACGACGTCGCCTTGGCTATTTTAATGACGTTGAAAAATAGCCTAGCTGGCTTGCCGTATGGCGGCGCTAAAGGCGCAGTACGTGTAGACCCTAAGAAACTCTCGCAGAGAGAACTTGAAGAGCTCTCTAGAGGATATGCCAGAGCCATAGCCCCCCTCATAGGCGACGTAGTCGACATCCCAGCGCCTGACGTTGGGACAAACGCCCAAATCATGGCGTGGATGGTAGACGAATATTCAAAAATAAAGGGCTACAACGTGCCCGGGGTATTCACCTCAAAACCACCAGAGCTATGGGGAAACCCAGTGAGAGAATACGCCACAGGCTTTGGAGTAGCAGTAGCGACAAGAGAAATGGCAAAAAAACTATGGGGCGGAATAGAAGGAAAAACAGTAGCGATACAGGGTATGGGTAATGTGGGGAGGTGGACAGCGTATTGGCTAGAAAAAATGGGCGCTAAGGTGATAGCTGTGTCTGATATAAATGGCGTAGCTTATAGAAAGGAGGGACTTAATGTTGAATTGATACAAAAAAACAAGGGACTTACAGGGCCTGCTCTCGTAGAACTGTTTACGACAAAAGACAATGCCGAATTTGTTAAAAACCCAGATGCCATATTTAAACTAGACGTCGACATTTTCGTCCCCGCCGCTATTGAGAATGTCATTAGGGGTGATAATGCTGGGCTTGTGAAGGCTAGGCTTGTTGTTGAGGGTGCTAATGGCCCTACTACTCCTGAGGCTGAGAGGATTTTGTATGAGAGGGGGGTTGTCGTAGTTCCTGATATCCTCGCCAACGCCGGCGGCGTGATTATGTCGTATTTAGAGTGGGTGGAGAATCTCCAGTGGTATATCTGGGACGAGGAGGAGACTAGAAAGAGACTTGAAAACATAATGGTAAACAACGTCGAGAGAGTATACAAGAGATGGCAGAGAGAAAAAGGATGGACAATGAGAGACGCAGCAATAGTAACCGCATTAGAAAGAATATACAACGCCATGAAAATAAGAGGGTGGATTTAGTAGCCTGAAACCTTTAACTGTTGCATTTATCAGTCTTCTGCGAAACGTGGGTTTTTCATCATATAGGGTCTTCGCGCAAGCCTTGTATATAGCCAGAAATCTAAGATTCTGTTAAAAGCTAGGACTATAAGAACTCCGTCCTTTAAATCACCTAAAGGTCTCTATAGCATGTTCTATCGCTTTTTCCACGTTAACGCTTATTCCTAAATCTCTTAGAGACGCGGCAATTACGGAAATTTCCGCATTGCTTGTCTAGCTACATGATGCCTTTGATATACAGAATCGAGACCTTCCTCGTATATTCTCCTTTATTATAATGATGTTATAAAAACGTCCGGCATTGTGCAGGGAAAACCACCTTTACCCAACCATTCCTTCCAGACTATGTAATTCATAAGAAACAGTTTTTTCAGGAGTATCAAGAGACTGTTAGTATGTTAAAGCATTTGATTAACGCTTCGCAGAGCCAGGTTTATATTTGGGCCGGCGAGGCGATGTTGGAGTTAGAAGCCACAGTTGCGAATTCTGTAAAGTCTGGTACAAAAGTTCTTGTTATTGATAACGGGGTCTGTGGCTCAGGGTCTGCGGAGTTTGTGAGAATGTATGGCGGGATCCTCAATAGGGGCTGACGAAATAAAGTTTGACCAGCGGGGAATTGGCGTATTAATAGGAGGGTCTCAAAAGGCCTTAAATTCGCCACCGGGATTGACAATAATGGCTGTCAGTAGGGACGCTTTAGATAGAGCGAAAGAGGTAGACAGGAAAAGTTGATCTAGGTCTAGGTTTGTAGTTTCCCTTACCAGAGCGACCTTGACGGCATGAGATATCTCAGAGGAGCCCGGGGTTGAAATTCTATGTTCGCTAAATCTCCTATACATTATCTCCTCTTTCTTGCCAGCATAAAAAGTATTAATGACATAGCAAACATCGCCACGCCGAGGAAAGCCAAGATTATGCTACGAAAGTCTATCTCTCTTATAAGTACCGTTTCTGTGTAGGCGCGTGTTGTTGTAATAGTCGCAGTTACAACCTCCCTCTCTGTAACAGTTTGTACCACTGTGTAGGTATACGTAGTAGTTACCGGGACGCTCACAGTTATTGTAGAGGTAGCGGTTTCAGTCTTTGTCACAGTTATCGCCGGCGTGTAGTTTCCAACAGCAGTAATTCTCCAGGGGGGATATACGCCATAGTAATACAGCCTTATTACATAGTCATCACAGGGATTGAGATTTCGTATAGATATGACCCTCTCAACGCTGTAGTTGTATGCCTGGAAGTATACAGCGATGTTATTCATCATTGTACTCTTTAGAGAGACGACAGCCATGGGAGGCTCTATAGACGATGTACGATTTATAACTCGGAGACTTGGCGTCACAACACAAGAGACGTTTGCAGGTCCTATGCCCCAGATCTCTATCCTATCCACCTCCCTGTCGCCTTGGATGAGAGAAAGCGCTATGGCTTTTACACCATATGGCACAGAACATATATTATAGACCTCTACGCCGTTGCCAACGTTGCAAAAGCCCTTCCAACTGTCGTCATACCAATACAGTTTGAGGCCGACTGGCGGCTCGGCGTTTATATGAGCCCAGATATCTAGGTAGAGCCACTGTGGCGCCATACACAGACACTGTCTTAACGATATTGATAATTTATCAATATATCCAGCTGATAACAAAAGGGAAAGAAGGAGTAGGAGAATAAACTTGCGCATTAAAGTACACAATAGTTAGTTCTTATAAATTTGAAAAACTTCTTTTATTTGGTCTTCTAAAAACCACTCCAGCACGTAGTCAAGCCTACTAGCTATATACAGAGCTTTTTTATACGCCTTTTCCCATGACGTGTGTTTCGCTATAAGTACCCAGCCGTCTTCAATAATTCTTTGTTTTGTCACAAGGACCCTCTCCTCCTTAGGGTTTAGATATACTCGGAACATATACGTATACGTACACAGGTTTATAACCCCCAGGTATTACAGCTTACAATTATCCCCTAAGTATGTTGAAACTTTTTGTGAACTCTTGTCACGCCTTTTCAATATCGGTTATCTCATAGAGAGCCTCCGCCAGCGCTTTATAACTAGGGGATACTACGGCTAGGTCTTTAGCTACATGAGCCGCCATAGAGAGAAGACCGGTTTCAATATAGTGTAGCAACTCTTGTTTCAGGGCGTTTACGTCGTTGTTTATTAACCATCTCACAAGTGGAGAATCTCTCCATTTAACTACTTGATCTTGGGTATAAACCCTGTGTCTCACCACGGGCGCAGTCTCTGAAAGGTCGGCGGACCTGTTGATGTTTTTTAACCAGACGGGATCTATCCCATGTCTCTCAGTAGATAAAAACGTTGTGTGTCCCAGCCTAAATATATCATCTATACGACTTCTCCTGACTCGCGCCAAAAAATCTAGTATTGTCTTCAACTCCGCAGGCGATGCCTTAAATACCGCAGATTCTACTCTCCCGTTGGGAAAAACCCATACTGAAAATGGCGTGTCTACCGTCAGTAGCTCTTCAAACACCTTTGGTTTTAGAAATGGCATATCGCAAGGCGCAAACAGAAGCTCATCGTCAAACAAATGCGTCGCAGAGTCTACAGCTGCTAGAGGCCCCGAGAATCTAGTGCTATCTGGTAGGACGGTTTCGCCGGGATAGAGATTTGCGTTACGGCCAGCTGCTATAACAACGCGGTCTGCCACTTGTCGACCAACTTCAATAACGTAATCTATTAGGCGACGCTCTCTATATACAAACGTACATTTATCTCTACCAAATCTCGAAGAAAGGCCGCCGGCGAATATAACAAACAAAACCATACAACTCATAGCATCTATCTTTAAAATATGCTACATGGCCTACTACATGAGGCGGATAATTTTGTTTCTAGTCTTAGCTTTATTTCTGTTAGCCCAGCCAATGAATATAATATTTGTATTTCATAACCACCAGCCTTGGTATATAGACCTAGAAAAAGGCGAGTTACTACTGCCATGGGTGAGAATACATTCTGTTGGAAATTATCTAAAAGTGCCCCTTCTTGTAAACCAAAGCGGCGTTTCCGTTGCATATACTCTTTCTGGGAGTTTAATTGAACAGATAAATTGGTACGCTAACAGAACTTACGTCGACGCTAGATATAAGATATCGCAAAAGATCGCAGAGGGGAAGCCTTTGACTCTGGAGGAGAAATACTCCATGTTGTTAGTGCCCGGGGGATTCTTTGATATAAATTGGCAAAATATTGTGTATAAACACCCAAGATACACTGTATTGTTAGGGATAAGAAATGATGCATTTAGTAAATGTCCACCTGGAAATATAACATGCATCGTATCTAGGTTCAGCGAGCAAGACTTTATTGACCTAGCCACGCTTTTTAACCTTCTCTGGATAGACCCATACATAGCACGACAATACCCAGACGTTTGGGCTATGAGAAATAAAACCTCCTTTACGCGCAACGACCTTAAGAGAGTCTTAGAGGTACACATGGACCTAATCTCAAAAGTTTTGCCTTTATATAGAGCTTTGGCACAACAGAAGAGGGTAGAGCTCGTGCTAGTGCCATACTCACATCCTCTAATGCCTCTTTTGGCAGACATGGGAGCTTTAGAAGACTTAAAAGTTCACATAAGACTCTCGCAGAATCTCTTTGAAAGATATTTAGGAGTTTCGCCCACGGGTGTTTGGCCTCCTGAACAAGCAGTTAACGATGATGTGCTCAGACTTTTTACAGAATCCGGCTTTTTATGGACTATAACAGACGAGGACGTATTGAAGGCAACCATGCCCGGAGCTAGCCACTTCGGTCTTTACTATGTAGATTATGGAGGACGACGTATATACGTTTTCTTTAGAGATAAAACACTGTCTGACGGCCTAGGTTTTAGATACGCCTCTATGAAGCCAGAAGAGGCCTTGGCCGACTTTATGAATTATCTAAAGAGGGTGCCACGAGACGAGTGTTCAGTAGTCGTAGTTGCATTAGATGGCGAAAATCCGTGGGAAAACTATCCAAATTTTGGAGATGATTTTCTTATTAAATTCTTTGGAGGACTCGCACAGTTGGAGAAAAACGGCACCATCAAGCTATGGAAACCTACAGACTTTGTAAAGAGATGTAGCGAAAAAGCTACGCCATTACCACAACGTGAATTTGAATATTTCAACCTAAAAGTAGATATATCCGTATATACCTCTATACGTGATCTACCAACCCGTATTGTCCAGGGTAGAATTGCAGAAGGCTCGTGGTCTAGTGGGGGTAGTTTAGCCATTTGGATTGGCGATGTAGACGAAAATGTTTGGTGGATGTGGCTAAAGAAGGCTAGAGAAGATGTAGGTCTAAATTTGAAGTGGGATGTACTTTTCCCATTGTTAGTAGCTGAAGCCAGTGACTGGCCGTTTTGGTACGGCGGCGAAATGGGTTCACCACAGACCTTTGACCCTGTTGCAAAATCTGCACTGATAGCATTTTACCGACGGGCTGGTTTACAGCCGCCTATGTATCTTTTCTCCTTGGCGTATCCCGGCGGGACTCCCCGCGAAATAGTTGGAAGGGGCGATGGAAAAGTAGCTCTCTACGAAGGGCTTACGGTTTATGTAAATACGACACATATATGGATAGAGGGCGCGGGGTGTGGCGTAGTCTATTTCTCAAATCCAACACTTCCGAGGTCGCCATATTTCTTCAGAGGCGCTGTATATGGAATACATGGCGAGAAATTACACATATATGCCGATATGGCTATCGATAGCTGTAATAACACAGTATATCTCTCAGACGGCGGTAAGTTCTATCCAGTTGGGAAAGCGGCTAGATCGTACTTTATAGGCGCGCAACCTGGCGACAAACTCTACGTAGAGTTTAATGGCCTTGTATATGTGCTCACAATACCTGAAAGCCCAGTACAACAAAAATTGTTAATGGAAGTAGCTGATCCGCCTGGAGACGACTTTGGCACTGGTAAATACCGCTATCCTAAGAACCCCGTCTTCAAGCCCGGGGTTTTTGACCTATTAGGATTTACGCTATACGACCTGGGCGATAGGCTAAGGTTCATGTTTAGAGTGAGAGAATTTGGTGGAAACCCATGGAGCGGGCCTGCAGGATTTTCGTTACAGTTTTTCCACGTCTATATTAATAGAGGACGTGGAGAGAGAAATGACACACTTGGTCTAGGAGTGACTCTTTGTAAAGAGGCGATGTGGGATGTGGCCTTATTAATAGGCCCTGGTTGGAGCGGCGGTAATCGTATAGTTTATTCAGATGGCTCATTTATAGATGATGCTATGGCTATAAGGCCAGGCCCTAATAATACAATTGTCGCAGATGTTCCCAAGAAGTACATTGGCGAGTTTGAAAAAAGTTGGAAATTAACTGTGTTTCTCACATCGTGGGACGGCTACGGCCCAGACAATATACGGAGATTTGGCGTAGTAGAAGATGAGTGGACTGTCGGCGGCGCAGATGCCGCCGCGGTGTTGGCAGGAGTGGCCCCGAGAGTGTTTGATGTGTTAGCGCCTACTGTAGATGCCCAGGTTAGGGCACTAACTTCCTACAAAGTGTCCAGACTGCCTAATGGCACATACGTAGGCGCACCAGCCTCTGTGTGTATATTTTACACACAAGAAAAGCCAGCCGCGACAATTACTGCAACAATCACCACTACAGTAACACAGACAAGCCGTGAGACAGTTACTACAACACAGTACTTAACGGAAACTCAGAAAGAAACTGTAAGAGAAGTTAATTGGGTAGCTACAGCTATAGTCTCAGTGTTAGCTTTTATACTTGGTTTAACACCTAGCCTATTGGCAAAAAGAGAGCGGTAACATATAAAAACTAAATATATCTCTTTAGATATGAATAGAAACTTGCTAATTGGTGTCGTAGCGATTGTAATCATTCTCTTGGGAATAGCCACTTATTATACAACTCAACCACCGCAAGTAACGCCTACGACTACGTCTGCGCCGCCGACTACTACGCAAACTACGACACAAACAACACCTCAACAGATTACAACACCGACGTATACTCCTCCGCCAGAGACAACTACAAAAACAACGACTGTACCGCCGACTACTACGCCATCACCTACACAAACCACTCCTGTTAAGAAAGTGATAGTTAGAATATGGCACGCTCTAACGCCAGAAGAAGAGGCCGTCTTTAAAGAGGTGGCTAGACTTTATATACAAAATCACCCAGACGTTCAGATAGTGTTTGAAAATAAATCTCCAGATCTCCAAACCGCTGTTCTTGCGGCTATATCTACAGGCGAGAAATTCGACTTGTTTATATGGGCACACGACTGGATAGGCCTTATGGTAGAGGCCGGAGTTTTGAAACCTGTCGATAATGAGGTTGCAGACGTAATACAGAGGTTCGCAGTGCCTATACCGCAGTATAAAGGACATATTTACGGCCTACCATTTACTGCCGAAACTGTCGCCCTTATATGCAATAGAAAAATAATACAAACGCCGCCCAAAACTTTTGCAGACTTGGTCAAGATAATGCAACAGTTCTATAATCCTCCAAAGACATATGGCATAGCATATTTTGTAGACCCCTACTTCATCTCTGCTTGGGTTCACGGGGCGGGTGGTTATTATTTTGATGATGCTACAGAAAAGCAAGGGTTGACAAATCCAAAAACAATTGCTGGTTTTGAGTTTTTCAAGAAGAACATAATGCCTTATATAGGGCCGAATCCCACCGATTATAATACTCAGATAAGTATCTTTCTTGCCGAGCAAGCCCCATGTATGGTAAACGGCCCCTGGAGTATAGGTACTGTGAAAAAAGCGGGTATAGACTTCTTCGTGACGCCATTACCGCCAGTTAACGACACATATGTGCCTAAGCCATACGGAGGCTTAAAGATGTTTTACGTCACTATATACGCCTCTAAGGAGGCTATAGACTTCATAAAGTGGTTTACCACAGATCCCCAAGTGGCCAAGGTATTAGTGGCAAAACTAGGCTATATCCCCGTGATAAAAAACATAGATGTCCAAGACCCCGTAGTCCAAGGCTTTTATGAAGCTATTAAAAACGTACGCCTTATGCCAGTTTCTCCAAAAATGCAACCAGTGTGGGGAGCTGTCACTCTTGTAATACAGAACTCTATAGTGTCAGACCAAAAGACGATTAGGCAGGCTGCAGAAGACGCAGCAAAAGACCTTTGTGCAAGAGGGCTTTGTTAATGCGGCCGCTATTATTAATACTCCCAGGCCTTTTTCTATTTCTCTTTTTCAACCTCTGGCCAATAATATACTCAATTTACATATCTTTTACAAATGCCAATATCCGTAATTTTCCACCCCCACCGCCGTGGGCCCCTGAAGAGTTAAAACAAGCCCGGCCACCTCCAGATTTTGTCGGTCTAGCGAATTATGTTTCAATTTTTATAGGGCCGGCATCTCCTGGATTTCTAAACGCAATTATCTGGACTTTAATCTTCACAGCCATTTCTGTCCCTACAAAAATAGCCCTAGGCGTCTTTCTAGGTCTTTTGATGTCTTCTGAAAAAGTGTTAGGCAAATCTATAATGAGGACGCTGTTAATAGTGCCGTGGGCGTTGCCCCTAATACTCTCTGTAGTGGCTTGGCGCTATATTTTTGACCCGACATACGGTGTTGTAAACCAAATACTTTATACAATAGGAGTTTCTAAACCCCCCGACTGGTTTGTAGATAAAGACTATGCATATATGGCAATGGTAGTGATAGAGACGTGGCTAGCTTATCCATTTATAATGACCGTTGTAATGGGAGCCCTTGCAAACATTCCTAGGGCGGCTTTCGAAGCTGCAGAAATAGACGGCGCTGGAAGATGGGCTATTTTTACAAAAATAACACTTCCGCTAATAAAAAGACCTCTTATCTATGCTACTGTTATGACCACGGCGGCGTCATTACAATTTTTCCTAGTGGCATTTCTATGGAACTTTATACAGCTATATGACCGCTTCATGCTTACATATGGCTACTACTGGGCGTTCGGTTCACCATTTAGAGAATACGGATTAGCTGCAGCTATATTGACAATATCTGCGTTTTTAATCTCTATCTTTATGGTATTAGCTATAAGAATTTCTGGATTAATGAGAGGCATGTATGAAAGTTAAACTTTTCTATACTTTAACCGCCGCAACAGCCACATTTCTCTTGTTTTACCCAGTACTTCAGATAGTGTTGCTTTCTTTAAACAAAATACCATATCTTAGGATAGGGGGTGAATTTATACCAACTATAGAGTCATTTCAATGGGTACTTCAACAACCAGACTTTTGGCGGGGGTTGCTCAATAGTATAATAGTTGCAGGAACCACTGTTGTAATCGTTATAGCCTTGGCATTACCTGCAGCATATGCATTTAGCCGCTATAGTTTTAAAGGCCGTAACTCGCTTCTCTCGTTTTATGTGGTATTTACACAAGTTTCGGGAGGTTTGGGAATAGCTGGACTAATCGCGCTTTTTGCAATAGTATCAGCCTTAGGACTTAGAAATAATCTACTGGCGCTTGCGTTAATATATGCCGCCGGGGCAATTCCGTATCACACATGGTTGCTAAAGACGTATATTGACACCGTGCCAAAATCTGCCGAAGAGGCGGCAATTATAGACGGTGCCGGCGTAATTACGCTACTTACCAGAGTTGTTTTTCCAATAATGGCGCCAGCCCTAGCAGTTTCTGCGATTCTGACCTTTATAGGGGCGTGGGGCGAATTAATACTTGCTAATCTCTTTCTGTCTGGCGAAAATAGGACGTTAATACTGTGGATATATTCTCTCATGCCAAATGTCTATTCTGTACAATGGAATAGATTCGCTGCAGCGGCACTTCTCTATGCTATTCCGCCTGTTGTACTCTATGTGCTACTCCAGAGATTTCTCAAACGTGGCCTTACATACGTTTATTGAAAAAATTAAATTTGTAGTTGGTCGAGAAATCTAAGTCTCTTTGGAATGGGTGGATGTGTGGAAAATATCTCTTGGATTACTGAATAGCTAGACCGCTTAATTTCCTCTATCTCGCTTCTTGTCACAGTTATAAATGGATTAGCTACTGCATTTACAAGAGCATATATAAAGAGCGCTCTAAACTTGTCTCCGCTGATAATTTCATGAGCCTCCGGGTTAGAGAAGTAGAACTTATGGATCTTGGCTAGTGCAAATTGCATAGCCTCCTTGCCCGCTGCTTTTGCTCCAGCTGTGTCTGCGTAATACTCTCTTAGTCTACTAAAGGCGAGGACTAACAATTGCACTAAGAATGAGACGACAACTGCTAAAATGCCTACGGCTGCCAATAACATTGTGTTGTTATTTCTGTTGTTTGAAGAAGACAATGCAATACGTACAGAAGATACACCTAGGTAATACAGTATAGACGGCAATACTCCAAAGAGTAGCATTAGCGCATTATCTCTGTGAAGGTGATGGCCAATCTCATGCCCTATCACTGCCTCAAGCTCTCTCTTGTCTGTTAGAGCCAACATACTACTTGTGACCGCCACATATCTTCCAGTTAAGAAGTTGCCATATGCAAACGCGTTTGGGGGACCGTCTACTACCACAGCTTTTATTCTAAACGGGGCGCCGAGTCTTGAAGCCACCGCATCTACGATTTCTTGTAATCTTGGGTCAGGCCTAGCGCCATATGTGACATTTATTAAAAACGGAGACGCAATATACGTGATTAAGTTCATGAGCACAACAAAGAAGATCATACCTAAGATAAACCCCCAGCCGTATTCTGCCAACGCAGGAGCCGCCACTATTGCAATTAGGTATATAACAAACGCTGTGGTTAGTACTATAAGTACAGCAGTAAGTGCCATGGCGCCGTATAGAGTAAAACGTCCAGATATAGATGAAGCAACCTTAGGCGCGATAACCACAGCAACAATAATCATAACTATATAGCCTAGGAGGTATAAACCAAAGGCTATTGGGTCAAATATTGGAAACATGTTCCGCTTATCACGTTCAGCTTAAAAACTTTTCAGCCGGTACGTGAAGTCTTCACGCATCAGAAACGGGGACTTTCGTCACGGGCTGTCTGGACTATACAGTTTAATAAATGCAACTAAATGTGAAATACTATGACTTGTGTAGATGAGCAGACTGCAGAAAAAGTTGCTAAAAGAAAGGCGTTAGGCAAGCTTGGCGTCCTTAGACGCTCGGTAAAAGTCTTTAGAATTAGAGTTGGCGACGATTGGATTTTTGGTTTTGTAAAACACAAATTTAGAGAGGGGGGCTTTCAAATAGCTGTAAAGCTTGTATATATCGACTGTAAGGGGTCTGCGCTTGAGAAAATACCACTTGATCTAGAGGAGAAGATTAGGAGATATATAGAGGAGGGCACCGCAGCGCTTTTAGAAAGAGAGCTGTCGAACATAGTTAGATGAGGATAATCTTCCACAACCTGGTTACACTTGAACAAGCTATCGAGAGACTTTTGAAATTTGCAAAGCCTTTAGGAAGCGAGGAGGTAGATATTACAGAGGCCTATGGCAGAGTCTTAGCAACCGACATAGTCGCGCCTGTAGATGTACCTCCATTTGACAGATCTACTGTAGATGGTTACGCCGTAATTGCCGAATCTACATATGGCGCATCAGAGCTTACGCCAGTAGAGCTAGAGCTTGTGGGGCGGGTAGAGGCTGGCGAGTGGCCAAGTGTCGAAGTACATATGGGAGAGGCTGTAGAAATCGCCACAGGGGCGCCATTGCCGCGGGGAGCAAACGCCGTCGTTATGGTTGAGTATTCACAGGAGAGAGACGGCAAAGTCCGTGTCTTCCGCTCTGTGGCGCCAGGAGAGAATGTTATGTCTGCTGGATCTGACATATCGGCAGGAGAAGTTGTTTTAAAAAAATGTACAAGACTAACGGCTAGAGAGATAGGCGTTTTAGCCGCCTTAGGCATTAGAAGAGTCTCTGTAATTAAGAAGCCACGTGTCTCTATTATATCTACAGGCAACGAACTGATACCCCCCGGCGCGACGCTTAGCTTTGGTAAACTATACGATGTAAATAGCTATTCTCTTGCAGCTGCTGTAAGAGAGGCTGGCGGTATACCGATTTTACACGGCATCGTTAAAGACGACGAAAAAGAGTATAGAACTGCATTACAAAAAGCTCTTTTAACAAGCGACGTTGTTTTAATAAGCGGGGGTACCTCGGCGGGAGTCGCAGATCTAACATATAGAGTGTTGGGAGAGCTTGGCGAAGTGCTTTTTCACGGGATTATGGTTAAACCTGGAAAACCGACTCTGGCGGCTGTTGTTAACGATAAGGTAGTAGTGGGGTTGCCTGGGTATCCCTCCTCTGCTTTAATGATCTTCCATATAATAGTACGGCCATATCTCTTACAATTACAATGTCTAGAGCCAGAGTCGGCGATGGTAGTGAGGGCAAAACTCGCATATAGTATAGAGGGTGCCAAAGGTAGACGTGCACTTTACCCCGTAGTGTTAGTTATGAGGGACAATGAATATAGAGCATACCCTCTATATGCTGAATCTGGAGCCATATCTGTCCTAGCTAGATCTGATGGATATATTACAGTGCCAGAAAATGTAGAGTTTCTACAAGAGGGCGAAGAAGTAGAGGTATATCTATTCGAGCGGTATAAACCAGCAGAGCTATATTTCATAGGTAGCCACGACCCGCTTCTAGATTCTATACTTGCAAAACATAACGTCAAAGCTGTATATGTAGGCTCTATGGGCGGCTTAATGGCGTTAAAACGCGGAGAGGCAGATATTGCCGGTTGCCATATATACGACCCAGAGACGGGAGTTTACAACATCCCGTTTGTAAAAAAATTGGGGATTAGGAATGTGGCTGTTGTAGGCCTTTTCGAACGTGAACAAGGCTTAATATTACAAAAAGGCAATCCCAAGAGTGTTAGGGGTATAGAGGATTTCATACGTCCAGACATAGTAATTGTAAATAGGCCAAGAGGCACAGGCACAAGGGCGTTATTAGACGCTCTATTAGACAGCCTAGCCAAGAAATTAAACATGCCACTTGAAGAACTTACGAAAAAGATAAAGGGTTATACGTATGAAGTTAAAACACATACAGCTGTAGCTGCCGCTGTAGCGCAGGGTAGAGCGGATGTAGGCATAGGCGTAAGATTTGCTGCTGAGCTTTACGGCCTTGAGTTTATGCCGTTGGGTTGGGAGCAATACGACTTGGTCGTAAAGAGAGATGTCTTAGATAAAACTCTTGATATAGTAGAGGAAGTGTTACAAAATCTACCGCCTGGCTATAGGAGATACGAATGGTCAAACAAAATAAAGTTTGAAAATTAGTCCACTAGCTCCCCTTTTGTCACGCCGGCCTTCCCCGGGGAGCTCGGGACATGTCCGGAGCCGTGGCCCCGGCCTTGGGGACCCGGCCGGTTGCTACATTTGACGCGCCCGTACGCCCGGGCACGGCCGTGCCCCTCTCGTCTCCGCCCCGCCCGTTAAGGGCGTCTGGCGGAGGCGGGCTAAACCCTTGCCCCCGGGAGAGGGCCGGGCGTTGCCGCTAAAAGGGGGCACAAAGGAGCGCGGACTAAATAACCCCTTTTTAATCCACTGGGCCGAGAAGTATTACCTCTACTTCTTCACCCTCGTCATATCCCTCACGGTTCTCTGGCACGATTAATAACGCATTACCTTTTGTCAGGGTTGACAATATTCCGCTTCCTGTAACTGCCAGAGGCTCTGCGTAAAGACGCCCGCCCTCTTTGTATACTCTCACACGTACAAAACTTCTGACGTTAATTGGAGTTGTTACTCTTCTAGTAAGTACAGCTCTTGCCGTTGGGAGAGGTTCTTCTCTTGCGCCAACCATTTTTAAAATTATGGGCTTTACAAAAACCTCAAACCCGACAATAGATGCCACTGGGAATCCAGACAACATAACTATGGGCTTCCCGCCTACAACTGCGGCACTGTTGGGTCTGCCCGGCCTAGCCGCTATGCCATGTATTAACACCTCAGGCTTTAGATGAGACACCGCCTTTATTACATAGTCAGGCTCTCCGACTGATACACCGCCTGTAGTTATGACTATATCAAAGCGGTTTAACGCCTCTTTTATAGCTCTATATATTATCTCTTCGTCATCTGGCACAATGCCCATGTAGTATACGTCAACGCCGAACTCCTTGAGGATTGCTGTTATCACGTGACGAGTGCTATTTATTACTTTGCCAGGAGGAGGAGAGGCCTCTTCTAACTCCACAAGTTCGCTGCCGGTGGATATTAACGCGGCAGTTATCTTATAAACATAGACTTGTCTCACGCCTACTGACGCCAAAACACCTAAATCCCAAGGTTTTATCTTCTTTCCACGTCTTAAGACTACCTCCCCCGCTGCAATATCCTCTCCCCTCCTAGAGACGTAGTAAAAACGTGGGACTGGCCTATACACCTCTAGGTAGCCATCTCTTTTTACCGCCTCTTCATATGGAACTACCGCATCTGCACCTTCGGGAAGCGGAGCCCCCGTAGCAATTTCTACAGCTTCGCCCGGTTTTAACACGTTTGTATATGGAGAATTAGGCAACGACTTACCCACAATTCTTAATAAAATGGGATTTGTACGAGATGCGCCCAACGTATCTTCAGACCGCACTGCATAGCCGTCAAACGCCGCTCTATCAAACGGAGGTACATCTATGGAAGATATTATATCTCTAGACGCATATAGACCAAGAGACTCCGGAAGCGCAACTAAAGCCTCCTGGGGGACATGTGTTATTGCGTTAAGGACAATTCTCTGCGCCTCTGCGATAGGCGTCAAACTTTTAAACCCTCTCACATTAGGCGGAATCTCGTTTATTTAAATAGGTTGGAGGATATAAACGTGGATCCGATGTTAATCGAGGCGCGTTATCAACGGGCCGTCTTTCGCGGAGCTGAAGAAACAATACTTAGAGATTTCCAGCTTAGATATGGCGAAATGTGGCGTAGTATGTGGGACGCCTCTGCTAATGTATCTGAAGAAGATGTTCAAACTGCCGAGAAAAACGCCGATGTTCTCATAGAGTTGGTAAAATCAAGAATAGACGACATAGATACAGCAGCGCTATACGCAGCCTTTGGGAGAAATCTCTCGCTAGAGAAGGAGCTAGAGCTAGGGCTAGAACTATTGGAACGTCCCGGCGGTTTAGAAAAACTCTTGCAGTGGGGTTTGATAATGCATTACGACGACGAAGTAGTAGCTGCACCGCCCTATTTAGCAAAGTTGTTAATTTATCTCACACAGAGGACGCCATCTTTACAATACGACATTAGAGAAGAGCTAGAGCCTTACTCCAACGACGGCGCTACAATGGCGTTTTTAGAAGGCTTATTAGTTGGCGACTTTAATATAGAGCTACATAGAGAGTTTTATGGAGAGCCGCCTCGCAGAATAAAAATCGGAAGAGCGGCCATATATCGCAGCGACGTCGGACTTGTCGTAAACCCAGCCTACTCTTCCGACGAGGTGTTAAACGCGATACTCCAGATAAAAGAAAGGAGGGCCGAGGCACTTGCCAGAGCGCTTTCATTACATGGCGAGTATGAATTCAGTAAGGAGTATAGATGTGGTCTCCAGTATCTCTCGATAGACGGCACTGCGGAAAAAAGCGGTGTCATAGCGATATGTCCCTGGCTATCCTATAGACGGAAGCTGTGGAAAATACACAACCTAATTTTGGTAGTAGAGGGGAAAAGACCAACACCCCAGCCACAGACGAGAATAGGAATTATATTTATAAAGGGGGGCGAGGCTGAAGTTGTAAAGCCACCAGTAAAGTCGAAGTTGTTTGAATACATAGTAGATACGTTATATAGCACCGGCTTTTCAGTATTAGAAGACTAAATAGGTGCCGTTTTCTAACTCTCTCCCTGGCAGATCTATATGTCTCATCAATGTAGATGAAACAACTGCTTTGGCATCCTTTGTCTCTATTAAATAGAGCGCATAGTACTCCCTAGAGCCTTTGTAAAAAGTATATACATGAGCCTTAAGACTGGGAAACTCAAGCACTGCTACGTTAAGAGCCGTCTTCGCGTAGAGGAGAGCCTCTTCAAAAGCTCTCTGCGGCAAATGCCACCGCCTTGCGATAAATAGCGCTAGGATATAGCTGTCGGTATAAAGAGATGGGTCAACGCTTATTTCAGCTGCCATAGCGTTTTTATCCACCGAGCCGTTGTGAGCCACGAAGAGGATGCGACCATCTGGCGTATATACAAGATATGGATGCGCATGAGCTGGGCCTTTGGGCTCGCCAAGAGAGGCCGCTCTTACATGCGCCAAGACAGCCTCTTTCATAGGCACTACAACGGGGTCCTCCCACGCCGGACGCCCCGATTTATAATGTATAAAGTCGGTGGCAGATGCCGCCACAAAGCCCCAGCCATCTCCGTGTTGTTTTTTCTCGTCTTGTTTATAGGGGTCATATTTGGCGGCGAGTTTCAACGCAGCGGATAAATCCAGAGGGCCCTTGGAGATGAAAAATCTACACACTACGCATAAGGTGGGGACCTCTTGGTATACGATTTAGCAACGATTAATGTCGTAGTTGATCTAATGCCCTCTATCTTTCTAATTTTTTCCCTTACTATATTTCTAATTTTTTCTATATCTTCGGCATCTATTTTAACTATTATATCATAAGGACCATAGACGAAGTATACTGCTTTTACCTCTGGAATAGAGACAAGTCTTTCCATCACATTATCCTCAGAACCTATGTCTACATTTAGGAACACAATAGCTTCCATAATATTTAATTCGCTAAACTATTTAAAGCTTATCTACTTCTTGATTCTAAGTACCTCCTGATAACTACGGCGGTAGATAGATCAACTTTATGCTTTTCCGTAAGTCCCGTATCGGTATCTGTAAACTCAACTATATACTCAATGCCATCGCCTTCTCCTTTGTAAACCTTAATTAGAGTGTTTGGCTTACACATAGCTGTGAGAGAGGTGGCGTTCTTTTCTACTATCGAGCAGTCTACATACTTAAACACCTTAGCCTCTACTGGAGTTCTGCTTATCGGCCCTATTGGCGTCTCCTCATAATAGTACATTTTACGTCTCCTACTCACGCCACACCACTAAAACCCCTATAAAAATCTTGACCCAGACTGGATATATACAGTTTAAACAAATCCTCATAGGCCCTATTTCGTAACTGACTATATAGTTGAAGGGGGCATTACCCGCTTCCGCCAGTCGTCTACAATCTCTAGAACAATAAACGTCTCAGTACGTTGGATATCTTGGTTTGAGGCTAGATAGGTTACTAGAAACGTAGAGAGCTGTTTAATATCTCTCGCCCAGACTTTGAAAAGGAGGTCGTAGGGTCCTGTTATAATATAGGCCTCTTCTACAAACGGCATCCCTCTCTCGCCGTTGCATTCTGCAAGCACTCTTTCGGCAACTTCAAGTTGTAGCGGCTTATTCTCCTTGTGAGCAACGCCTCTCCGTACGCTAACTAACACAAAAGCCAACAACTTATAACCTAATGTAAACGGGTTTATCACAGCCTTATAGCCCATTATGATGCCTTCACTTTCTAACTTTTTTATACGGGCTGCAATTGTAGTTTTAGGTTTCTTTAATTCTTCGCTTAGTTCTTGTAATGTCTTTCTACCATCTGCCTGTAATAATACTACTAACCTGCGGTCTATCTCATCCACAAGATTAGGGAAAGTCCTGGGAATTATAGTTTACTTCTCAAGGATAAGTATACATCAAATGGGAATTTTTTCCTAGTCGCTATAGAGTTTCCCGTGGTTGAAGAGTGTGATTACTTAGTATTCTTGAAACCAGAAGCCCAACGGTCCTTAGATATTGTCTGTTTATCTTAGCTAGGCGATGTGCTAATCTAAGCCTAATGGGATATCTTCTAAAAAGAGGACATAAATAACTTGCCGATAGATTTTTTGGAAATTCCACATAGAGCACCCAGTCAGACTTAAAAAATGTGCCGTAGAGTCCGCCTAGATCTACAGGTACTAGATAAGAACCTGGTGGCGATTGTGCTAGCAATACGCTAGCGACTTCTCTCTCCCCTATGGATTTCGCTAATTTTACAAATATCTCTCTCTTGTCTTTATCTGGTATCCTAGGCCCGTACCTAATGAGACGAGGATCTTTAGAAACGCCTACTACTTTTGTTATATTTGCATATGGAGTTATAGGTCCGTCCACTAATATCACCTCTGCATCTAATGTCTCCGCAAACTGTAGCTCGTTCTTCCTGGCCTCTATATGTGGATCTTCCCCGATTCTTCGTATATAGAACCTCCTTTTGATATCTTTGCCGACCGCCACTATTGACTGTACTAAGACATCTATGTTACTTATGCGTCTTACTAAATAGCCTGAGTCTACGGCATAATAGTCGAAATTTCCCTCTCCCTCGCACGGAATTACCAACTTCTTTAATTCCTCTGGTATACCAATTATGGTTTGTGCATGTTCTAATTCTGCAAATTTTAGGACTTCAGAAAGTAGCTGATACATCAATACAGCTCTTCGACAAGACGGTTGAAGAGTCTCTGTAATTCCTCACGGCTCAAGCCCCCCACTATATCCGCTATATGTGGAGGTAATGAATCAATTTGACCAACAACGTATTGACTGATTAAAGTCAGAGTAGGAGATCGCTTATATTTACGTCTCTCGGCAATCACAAGCTCTTTTAATTTTTTAAGTACGGCGTCTGTAGCGATATTTGTTTTAGTTAAGGTCTCAATTAGTTCTCTTTCTAAAAGACCGCTCTCTTCATATAACGTAAGTGGTATACCTCTTATATAAACTCTCCCCATTACAACCGCCGCAACAGGTTTCCTAGTGTACTTCCCTAGGCCTATCGGAACTCCCTCACTTACTGTCCCAATAGCAACTATAGACCTCAGTTCTCGTCCGCTTAATATTATAACGTCGTAAAATTGTGGCTTCCCTCTGGCATCTATAATAACATCTCCTTGGGCTATATCGCTATCCCCCCTAATTATGCTAATCTTAAGCAACATATTTTTTCTCCACTGCCCCAACTTTGTGAAGTCTCTCTAAATATTCCTCTACGCTGGGTTTTTCAAGTCCTACTTCTTTAGCTAATTCCTCTACGTCTAAGACAGCGCCTTTACCTCTACGGGCTACTGCTTCCAAAAGTCTTGCGTTTATGCCCAATTTCGACGCAATTGTGACAATAGCTTTCTCTAAGTCGTCACCAACATCTCCGAATTTAGCTTTTAACCACTCCAATGCAGTCTTTCTTTCCCTCTCTAGTTGTATAATCTTTTCATACCGTTTAGATATCTCAAAGGCGTAGAGCCTTAGAGTTGAAATGTAGTCATCAAGCCAAGGCTCGGGGAGTTCTAACAATATTTCTAAATCTCTTTCTACATCTATCTTCGACCGAATGTATTTCGCCATATGTTTGATCTCACCCCAGATTTTCAAAACCTCTTCAACCTTTTGAACTAATGTTTCTTCTCTCTCAACGTCTTGTGGTCTGATTTTCACAACATCGATAAATTTCGATCTCTGAGGATATCTTTCTAATATTGTCGAAATTCTCCTCAGAAGTTTTGCCCTCTCTTCGGCTTCGCGCTCTAGTTCTCTCCTTATTTCTTCATACCTCTCCTTTGCTTCTATAAGCTTTTGTAACGCTTCTCTAAGAGCCTTGGCATAAGTCTTTCTATCCTCAAAACTAGCTCTCACTTCGGTGACGTCTATTTTCTTAGACAACCTAATTGTGCCTAGTGGCGTTTGTTTCTCTATTACGACCTCGCTAAAAGATTTTATCTGATCTAATATATTTCCAAGATAGCGACGCGCGAGCTCCTCGTTAAACTTGTAGAGATAGTCGCCGTTAGGTATCAAGACGCCTCTAAGTTTCATCAACTCAATTACGTCGTCTTCTCTAATCTCTCTCCACAGATTGGTGGGAAACAGCGCAACAATTATCGACCTTAATTCTTTTTCATGGATAGACTCTTCAAACGTGTTTAGTAAAATTTCTTCTATAAGCCTATACGACTTGAAGCCCTCGACTTCTTGACCCTCGTCAAGCGCTTCCGCTACTTTGATCAACGCTGATTGTTTTTTCTCTTTACTCTTTCTCAAAGCTAGTGTATAACGTATGATGTTTTCTCTAGCTTTTTCTCTACCTAAACGAATCACATCTACAAACTCTGGGAATTTAGAGCTACGCCTTAGTAATTTATTTATTTCAAATTTGATAACTTCATGTTTTAGCTTTTCAATCCTATCTGCACCATATATCTGTATTGTGACATAATTGGCAGCAGGCTCTGGATAGTATCTTTTCCAGTACGCAGACATTAGGGGCATCACTGCGGCTTGGATAGTCTCGCTAAGTAAAACTCTGCTTGTTATAAATATATTCATATAGTCTATAACATATCCACCTACGGCGCCTTGTGCTATTATGTTTGTTAGATCACCTATTACTTTTTTCAGCTCGTCTTCTCTATCGACGTGGATAAAGATATAGCTCTCACGTATTCCCATGTTATTTTGCCATATGGCATATCCGCAACAAATCCGTAGACGTATACCATCTATACCTATTATGTGTTCAACCTCCTCTAGTAGAGACATATAATTCTCCAACTTCTGGCTTAGCTCTCTTGTAAGCGTAGCCACAGACTGTACCTCATCTATTCCCACGAGTTTTGCTATATCGTCTAAAACCAGATATTTCTTTCCAATCAAATATTTTGATATATCTAAGCTATCTTCTGTAAATACATATATATATAATTTTCCATGTTCAATTAGTGAATAGTAAAAATATGGCTCATATGAGACGTTTTTGGGATCTTTTAAATCTATGTCTTTGCCCCTGGTTAGTAAATACTCTCTAACTGTCACTAAAGCCTCTTTGTCTTCATATGGCACTCTATAGACATAAACCTCTTTAGAAATTGGAGTCTTCTTTTCAAAAGAAATTCCCGCAAACGCCAGCTCTAAAACTTCGTCATCTAAATCAGGGTTTATACCCTCTTCTCTTAGTAGATACGCTAGCCTTCCACCTTCTTTCTTAAGTTGGAAAAGCCTCGCGGTTAACTTCATAAGAGACCTTGGCGTCACTTCGCCTTTTCTCTTGGCCAAGTGATACAGAGCCGCTAGTTCATGCAACGTAAATGGGCTAAGGGGGTCGATATCTCCTTTCTCTATTTTTCTTAAGCGTTCTTGCGACGAATAAGCTGAAAGCCTTTGTTTTACGGTTTCTACAAATTGCCAAAAAGGATAGCGGGTATCTAGTACAATCTCTTTATAGACTCTTCCGCTAGTTATGTCAAATACATCCGGTATTACGTTTTTTAGTATTGTATAGTAAAGCTGAGGCGTAAGAGCTATGATTATTGCTATTTTGTTAAATCTCTCTGGATCGCCTAACATATGGCGGTACGAGCGGGGTTCTAACAACGCTCTTATATATGTCGCCACTTTCTGAATCATTTTTACAAACTTTTCGTCACTTAAAGCACCAAGTTTATGTACTGCCGCAATACGTGATATCTCATCTGCCTCATCTATTAATACTAACATAGGCTTGTTTTTTTCCTTGGCAATAGTCTGCGTCAAAAACTCACTATCTAGTGAAAGCGCGAATCTGACGATCGCAAAACCCTCCTCGGCTGCAAGTTTTTCAACCTCGTCTAGCAGTTCACTTTTGCCCCATCCATATGGCGCAATTATAACAGCTAGGACGTTGATATTTCCCTCCTTGACAACTTTTAGCACATCGGCGACTTCTTGCAACTCTTTTTCAAACCCTACACTCCTGTGAAGCCTTACAAGGTGAGTAACTCCGCTGGGGCTAAACGGCATATCAACGAAGGCATACACATTTGTAATGGGGCCCCCTGTATATATTTGCAACAGCTAAAAACCACGTTTAATAGCAGCAAAACGCATCTCTGTGTGCTAAGGAGGTGTCAGTCGTCAGACATACCGGGTATATATGAGGTTGAGGTAAAATCGTTTAAACAAGATGATATCTATAGCATAGAGCTATTGAAATTTCTATGTTCCTATTGTGGCGAGAATTCCTATGTTTATATAGTTGGCGGCAAAGTCGCGGGTTACATAATAACATGTGTAGAGACTAATGCAGCACATATAATATCAATTGCTGTCGCGCCAGAATATAGAGGATTGGGCATAGGTAAGATGCTACTTTGTACAGCACTTAAGCTCTTGACAGAATGTAAAACCTCTGAAGTATTTCTTGAGGTTAGAGTTTCAAATACGCCTGCGTTAAGACTTTACGAATCCGCCGGTTTCCAACTGGTCGAAGTATTGAAGAATTACTACAGCGATGGTGAAGACGGATATAGGATGTCGCTGAAAGATAAGAAAAAAGCTCGCGAATTTTGTAAACATTAACTAAAAACGTGGATAATTCTATAAATAATGTACTTAAGGTAGTTCTTCTTCTTCAGATAGTACATCCTTATGTATTCCTCCAGTGTTATTTCGCCTATGATGTATTTCTTTTCCACTATACTCATAAAGTGATTATCAATTCCTAAATGCTTACTCCTAAAGCTCTCGATAGACTTGGCGAAAATCCTAAAATGTAGAAAATTGCACCTCCATAATCGGAAGTCTCGTCCTCTAGGGGCGAGGAGGAGCGCTTATTTTCTATGTATGACACGCTATGGCTAAAATTCGCCACACGGCAGAAGAGCCCATATGTTTCTCAACCCTAAAGCGGGTTTTAATTGAGAAGAATAAAAGCGTGGACATTTGTATAACAAGTGGCGCAAAGGGCGGGACTGGGAAAACTACTTTTGCTAATGTATTTGCGTATACATATCACATCTTAACGGGAACTTCAACAAGAGTAGTAAAACCGCTAGATAGTTACCAAGGTATTGAAATTGCTATTGTGGACTTCCCAGCGTTTCAACTGACAGATAAAAAATATTTGAAACGTCTCCTAAGATGTGACGCCGTATTGTACATCGTTGAGGAAGACTTTGAAACACTACGTGCAATAGAAATTCTACATATGCTAATTAAGGCAGAGGTACTTGGCGTTGTTATAAATAAAGTACTAGAAAAACCAAGTAAAGAATTTATAAGTATATATAGTAGATTTGGTAAAGTATATATTATACATTTCGATAAGAAGCTAGCAATACATAAGAGCGTAGGCATACCACCGTATAGACTAAGGTCAATAGCCACATTAGAAATAGCTAAAGCCGCAGTAGATATAATTAGGAAAATAGAGGTGTAGTTGAGATATCACAACACTGTTTTATTCTCTGTCACGAAAAATCTCACTCTTTACAAACAACATCTCCTTACTTGGCGCCGAACTCTCTCCTAGGCCCAAGACTGTGAGAGTCAAGGGCTTAGACATAGAGCGCTGAAGCGGTCACACTAGACGCCACAATATTTCCACCTTTGGCATCCTGTAGACTTGGCTCATGGACACATGCGGCACGGAGGGGAAAACTAGTTGGAGACGCGCCTACTCTCGTCCCTAAGAAGCACCACGATAGTTACAATGGAAAGCGTTGATATAGTTGACATTGCGACGAGCGCCCGGAGAACGGTCTCGGAGCGCAAAGGCGGTGTACTACGTCGCGGTCGTGACCCCCAACTACCGTGGCCAAAGACGCGACCAGAATCCGCATCCCGTCGGGAGAGAAAGGCGAGCGTGCAACACGTTCGGCTTTCGGGGTCGCCGAAAGTCAATTTATCGTTAACTTGATACAAGCCAACCTAGGGGAAGTGGGTTAGAAACGGGTTTACGGCGGTTCTCACGGCGTCGCCGCCAACGCCACGATGGGTATTGTCAATTGAACAAGACTTGGGGTGGCAACGGCGGCGTATGACGCCGGCGAGGTCGGCAAGTTGCTAGCGACGGCTCTGGCTGCGAAGGTCAACAACATGCCTCCCAACGCCGCCTTTACGACGGCGCCGCTCAGCGCCACCGCTGCCGTGGCCAACACGGCGGGCGTCGCGTATATGGCCGTCTCTAGTTGGCTCGTACTGGAAGGGGCAACGCCGCCCGCGAGATCATAAAGCTGGCCAGAGAACGTCAAGCCGTGATCGTAGTAGACACAATGGAGGACGACACGTACCGAGAGTTGAAGGAGGGGAACGGAGAGAAGAAACACCTCTACGACGGCCTCGGCCAGCTGAGGAGGCGCAGTGGTACGGCATTCCATATGTAGAGGTGCGACTCTACAGCACGGTCTGCCCCCGTTGTGGAGCCAAGATGGAAGAGGGGTCGCGTAATGCGTTGCCCCACCTGCGGCTTCTCGAACTATAGGGATCGGATCCCCTGTTGCGGACAAAGAGGAGGTGCCGGGAACTCCTCCAAGAGACAAAACAACCAGCTTTTTCCCCGTCCAGACAATCATCTTACTTTTAAACTCGTAAAACATTCCTTTCCATGTACCAACCAGCCCTGGGGACCCGGCCGGCTGTTGAAGTCCGCCAAGCCCATCCGCCCGGACACGGCCAGACCCCCCACGTCCCGGGTTGCCCAGCGCGACTCGGGTGCGTGCCCCGAACTCCCCCGGGGGAGGGCCGACGCCATAAAAGGAGAGCCTAACAGACAATACGTCTATGAAAGCGATTTTACAGTTTTGGCAACATAGTTGTCGCACTGCTTCTTAAATGTACAAAAATTGCACGCAAGGGGGTTCTCGCCTCTTAACCTACGCTCGACAACTCTACATAAGTTCTTTATATAGTACTGCGGAAAACAGTCCTTACATACAAATATGTTTTCACGTATGTACGCGACGTTCTTAAAATTGACCTCTCTCCCACATACTGCACAATAGGGCACAGATAGTCGTAAATAACGCATTAATAAACATGTACCAAAATCTTCGTGTTTCGCCCATACACAATAGAAGAGGGGGCCTATCTAGTCAAACTCGCAAGATCAACTGTAGAAACATTTCTCAAAACGGGCAAGATAATAATCCCAGAGAGCCCGCCACAAAGACTTCTTATAGATAACTATGGGGTATTTACAACAATAGAAACGGTCTCGGGCGATAGATATGAGCTACGCGGATGTATAGGATATCCAGAGGGATATAAAAATACACTATATGCAACTATCTACAGCGCCATAGGCGCGTGTTGTCAAGATCCACGCTTCCCAGCCCTACGCATAGACGAACTCCCCCATGTAATATTTGAAGTGAGCATTTTAAGTCCATTGACCCTTCTACAAGACGACCCTAGGAAATACCCAGAGCTTATTCAAGTAGGCCGTCACGGCTTAGTTGTCAGAAGAGGCCCCTATGCTGGTTTATTACTACCTCAAGTAGCTGTAGAAGAGTGTTGGGACGCAGAAGAGTTTTTATTACATGTATGTATGAAGGCGTGGTTGCCTGGCGATTGTTGGCTAGACCGTAGAACTAAGCTCTATATATACGAGGCGCAGATATTCCGCGAAAAAACGCCTGGCGGCGAAATATACGAGCGTAACCTCGTCGCCGAAACTGCTAAATGTAGTCCAAAAACTCGTAGAGAAAACGAACAGTAAGATAATCCAAGTACTGATTGCCCACTGCTACAAGTTTTTTCTCGCCTCTCTTTATGACATATACATAGAAATCTCCTATCTTAGCCTGTAGAAAATCTGTCTCTAACTCCTCGAGCCTATCAACCTCCGGAGGCCTTCCGCCTAGCTCTTTCTCGCCGAGCTTAATATACGTAAATCCCAACAGGTCTTTTAACTCCTCAAGAGAAGACGGGATATAGCCAACTTTCCCATATGGCGGGATTATCTTCTCCAACCTCTCCCTAATCTCGCCTATTTGTTTAATAATTTCTTGTTCGCCGGGGGTATATCTGGCAACAACATCTTGAGGTGGAGGTGGCTGTCTACGCGATATAAACAACACAATTAAGACGAGAGCAACTACGGCAATAACCAACAGGGACAACTCCAGCACTTGGAGATACATGAGATGTAGTACAAGTAACATTATATAATAGTTACAGCTAAATATCGTTATATAATTAATATAATTACAGACGCACGTGCGGACGAGGACAGGGATCGCGCAAGGCCCTCGACCTCCAGAGACAACTGTGGAAGCTTAAGACGAAGCGCTACGGCGTAATCCGCGAGGTCGTAGTAGACGCGACGCGTGAAGTCATAAAACTGGCGAGAGAGAGCCAAGCCGCGATCGTAGTAGACACGATGGGGACGAGACGTATTTGGCGAAGAAGCAAAGCGGCGAAAACGGCAGTAAGAAACACCTCTACGACGGCCTCGGCCAACTGAGGAGGCGCAGTGGTACGGCTTGCCCTATGTGGAGGAGCGGCGGTATTCAACAGTCTGTCCAAAGCGCGACGCAAAGGTGGTAGAGGAGAGGGGTCGCGTAATGCATTGCCCCGCCTGCGGCTTCAGAGCGCACCGCGACAACGCCCCCATGACATGGCGGAGAAGAGGTACTGGGGGCTACTCCAGAAACAACCCCCTCGGCGACCACCACCTAACCCCCCAACTACACCTCCCACATGAACAACGCCGGCCCCAGGCGGCAGACAAAGAAAATCGACGACCTACGGCCACATAAGACCCACCCCCCGCCCCGGCACACCCAAAACAGACCCCCAAGCCCCCCGGGAAGGGCCAAGAAAGAGTTAAGGGGGACGCAAACTAGAGGCCTTTTGCCATACGTGGATAAAGTAAGTACGTGCTATTTCTATCATAAAGCGGTCATTTGAATACGCACCAGATATTTCTCCGCTGTATTTAACATAAATTACGACAGCTCCCCCTATCGCGCCACCGCCGAACATCTCAGCTACTGTCTTAACTTCAACGCGTGGAGGGAGGTTAAGCCTATGTATAAGCTCTTCTGTAACAAGCATTTTTATTGGTATACGTTTTGACTCTTCTATAAGCGTATCTACTATCTGTGGCGTAATTAACTCTGGAAATGGAAATGCGAGATAAGCCACATCTTCTGAAGACTTCAAAATCTCTACTATAAGCTCGCCCACTCTATCAGAGCCGCGGACTAGAGTTAGAAAAGTTGGAGCTGTTGCATATCGGCTTTCGTAAATTGTTTGGAGATTATCAAATATTGGCTTTAAAGTTTTTAACGTTACTGAAAGTATATTAACAAGAGATCTATATATATCTATAGGTGGAGAAGCTTTAAATTTTACAGGACGAGATTTCTCATTTCGTGTAATAAATCCTAACTTAATAAGTTTATCAAGGTATATATAAGTCTTTGTATACGGAATTTTTAAAATATCTGCAATATCTCTAGCAGTAAGCTCTCCTTTTTCTACAAGCGTTATATATATGTCTATCTCTCTCTGGCCAAGTCCTAAAAGTTTAGACACTTTCTTTAACTGCTCCACAGAGAATAACGGGCAGTAATTAACTTTTTTTCGGTAATTTAGTTAAAATGTTTAAATCTCCATAACCCTTGGGGGCTATGACTGTACAGGCGGTGCTAGAGAAGCCTGTCAAGTTGGTAGATCTTTCAAAATACAATCTGCCCGATAGGTATAGGTCTACACTTACAAATGAGAAATGGCAACAGACGTTAAAAAAACAGTATGGGTTACCAGAAAGCGCAAGAGTAGTCAAAGCAACACTATCTCTATGTCCAGTATGCGGCAGGAGGATACCCGCAGTGGTATATGAAGAAAATGGAGCTATCTGGATGAGAAAAAGATGTCGAGAACACGGCGTGTTTGAAGACCTCTATTGGGGCGATGCTGAGATGTACTACTATTTCCTCCAGTGGGATAGGCCAGAGTATATAGCAAAGGGCCTGGCTAATCCATATACAGACCTAGAATTTTATAAAGAAGCCGGCGAGTGTCCAAACGGTTGCGGCCTTTGTCCAGTGCACAAGTCTAACACCGTCTTGGCGATAATAGATGTCACAAATAGATGCAATATGGCTTGTCCAATATGTTTTGCCAACGCCGGAGCTGCAGGCTACGTATATGAGCCCACGCTTGAACAGATAGAGTATATGTTGAGGACCTTAAGAGCGCAAAAGCCCTGGGCTCCAAACGCAGTACAATTATCCGGAGGAGAGCCGACGCTTAGAGACGACTTGCCCGAGATCATTAGAATTGCCAAAAGGCTAGGATTCGTACATGTAGAAGTTAATACAAATGGCATAAGACTTGCCAATGATATTGAGTATTACAAGGCGTTGTTAGACGCAGGTCTTTCGACATTATATCTACAGTTTGATACTATTGACGAAAAGAACGAAGGCGTATGGAGACATAGAATGTATCACCCCAAGGCGTATAAAATAATAAGGGAGAAGGTTATTGAAAATGCAAGAAAATTAGGTCATCGATCTATTGTACTTGTGGTTACACTAGCTAGGAACTATAACGATAAGGACCTTGGAAAGATAGTAGATTTTGCAATTCAAAACAGAGATGTAGTTAGATGGATTAATATCCAACCCGTCAGTTTCGCTGGCCGTGCCAAGCTCTATAGCAAGGAGGAGCTTAGGAAGCTTCGTATTACAATACCGGACACCATCATAGAAATTGAGAAACAGACAGGTGGAGCGATAAGCAGGTGGGATTGGAGACCCACCAACTGGCCAGTAGCTGTGGCCAAGATGGTGGAGGCGCTAACAGACTCACCAAAGCCCTTGTTCTCCATGAATCCCATATGCGGCGCCGCCACCTTCATATACTACGACGAGGACGAGAAGCGCATATACCCAATCACCAAGCTTGTAGATGTAGACGCCTTTGAGAAAGGGGCATGGGACGTCTACTACACGGCGGCGAAGGGTGGCATATATAAGCATGTTGCCAAGGTGAAGGCGCTGAAGCTCCTGAAGGCCGTGAAACATAAGAGGGTGAGGGATTTGATATACGACTTCCTGGTCAAGAAGGACTACGACTCGTTAGGCCGCTTCTTTTTCAACGTGGTGGGGATAGGCATCATGCACTTCATGGACACCATGAACTATGACATAGAGCGTGTTCAGCGTTGCGATATACACTACGCAACGCCCGACGGCCGCGTGTTCCCATTCTGTACCTACAACGTGGTGGGCCACCGCGAGAAGGTAGAAAGCTCGTTTAAGATAGACGCAAAAACCTGGACAAAGATCACGGGACTATCTCTAACTGGTTGGAGCAGACAGAAATTCATAGAGCTGAGGGCATAACTTCTCTAGCTTTCTCTACGGCGAGTTATGGTAGCCACCGTTTTATACCTAACCCTGGCCCCCCTTTTGCGGCTCCCGGCCCTCTCCGGGAGGGCTCGGGGCCCGCCCGCGGAGACGCCTTTTGGGCGACCGCGGGCGAGGGGGCTCGGGTCGTTGGGGGCTGGCTGTGCCCCCTGGTCGCCGGGCCCCCAGACCGGGGATTTCGTGTCCTGAAGCGGAGGATACATGCGCTAGGTCAAGACGGGGCGACTACCGTAGTTGTCGTAGCTTTTCCCTCCGCCGTAGGGCTAGAAACATGACGGCGGCCACCATAACTACTGCAATCAACACAAAGGCAGAATGCTGAAGCTCAGCCATAGGCTTTTGACTCGCCTGGTGACCCATGGAGGGAAGGGTAAAAGTTATGTTTTCCACGACTATGGGAAGCTGTATGTAATACTGTAGCTCGACTCTGGAAACGTTGACGACGTTGTAGTACCTCTTCAATGCCGCCGTCTGTATCTCAATGACTTTCCTCTCCCTCTCCACAGCCTCTGTGAGGTTGTAGACTGTGGATTCCACATAGCCAAGCTTGGGCAAAGCCCTCAGCTGTTCCTTCCTGTAGCTTTCTAGGGCGTAGGCGGATTCCACAAGTTGTCTTCCCAGATCCCGCAGAAGGCGAGAGGCGTTGTGGAGCGGAGCGACTAATCTGTAGACCTCGTCTGCCGTCTTGTATAGGTTGTCTGCCACTGCGAGAAGGTTCTTCGAAGCGTTGAGAAGGATCTGTGGCATGTCCCTCTTAAGCACGGTGGCATTAGCACGGGTTGAAGATGCCGTATTGTTAAGTAGCGGGGCCAGCTCTCCCAAGCTCCTTCTTATCGCGTCGAGCATAGCAATTGTAGAGTCAACTGTGGAAATAAGTGTGTCAACGGTTGATATGTAAGAGTCTACGGCTGCTCGTACCGCGACTAGTTGCGTCTCGGTTGCGTCTAGCAGAGAAATCGTGAAGTTTACCGCCTGCTTCGCCTCCCTCGTGGTGACGTTGAGCGCGTTCAATCTCCTCTTGGCCTCTTCCACGTTTTTGATCGAGGTGTCCAGTTGTTGTCGCGCGGTAACGAGGTTAGATCTGACCGTATACAGCTGACTACGGGTGTTAACAAGGCTTTTCTCCGCCTCGCCGGCGGCGGCGTTGTAAAAGCTCAACGCGGCCGACTGCACCTCAAGGAGGTTTGCGGCCGTGATTAAAGCCGTGTATTGGTAATCGACTAGGAGGAGACTTTGGTTAAGTGTCGTGGCGACGCCGCGCGCGGCATCACTAAGGGCAAACATCTGCCGCCTTAGGGCCTCCACGGCATAAGTGGAGACGTTGACGGCAACGGCTCCCTGTTCCATCGCGGCGCCGGTCGCGTTTAGGATCTGGACTAGACGTGTGAGGTTCTGGATCTGGCCGTAGACCACATCGGTAAATGTGGACACGGCCCTTGTGAAGTTCCTAAGCTGTGCCAAAGCTCCCTCTAGGCTCCGTCTACGTGCCTCTAGGGATTCAACAGTCTTGTCTATGTCCAACACGGTGACTACAGACACCGTGGGCATTCTAACCGCGCCGAAGCTACCGAACTGCCTTACCCTCAGCCTTATCCGGAACTCCGTGTAATTCTCCACGAGGAGACTCCAGTAGTAGACTGTGGTCCCTGACACCTGGGATATAGAGGAGGGGGGCTCGCCGTAGAGGAGAGCCACCTTGTCGTCCACGGGGATAGAAACCATCACAGGCACAGCCGCCGGCAGGAGGCTATGCATCCTCAGCGTAAGATCTATGGCAGTCCCCCTATTCCCAACCAGCGTCCCTTCTGAAAGCGTTCCGTTGACGTAACGTACGTCGATGTCGATCCTTAGGAAGGGCGGGTAGAGGTTCCCCACGGGCCGCTCCACAACCACCGCCGAGTAGGGGGGCACCACCACCCCGGAGAAGTTGAGGGGGGCCGAGCCGTTGTTTATAACCACCTCCCTGACTGCGGCCTCCGCCGATATCGCTCCCCCAGGCTTCACAGTGTATGTGACAACGAGGGTAGACGCCGCTAGTAGATACGCCAAGACAAGCGCGTAAACTAGCGCCTTCATATCCCAATCAGCTCGTCTATGTGTTTCAACTTCTCATACACCGCGGCCGCCCGCTCGACGTCTACCTTGAGCTCCCTCCTGGGAGGCTCCACGGTCTCGTAGAGCTTGCCGCCTCTTATATACACCAGCCTGGTGGCTATGCGTGCCACCTCGGGATCGTGCGTGGCTATAAATACAGTGGATTTAAACAGCTTGTTGACCACATAGATAAGGCCGAGGACTTGCGAGGCGTTGTCGGGATCCACATTGGAGGTCGGCTCGTCTAGGATGAGGATAGGCGGGTTAGCCGCCAAAGCTCTCGCCACGGCGACCCTCTGTTGCATACCGCCGGACATCTGATGGGGGTAGAGCGCGGCCGCCTTTTCAAGACCCACCAGCTCTAGAAGTAGCCGCGCCTTAAGCAAGGCGAGCTCCTTCTTAACCCCCAGCGTGACTAGAGGAAGAGCCACGTTCTGCTCCGCCGTGAGGTAAGGTACTAGGTTGTAGCTCTGGAAGAGGTAACCTATGTTACGCAGGCGGAATCTCTCCAGCTTCCTCTCCGGCATCTTCGCTACGTCAACCCCCAGCACGTACACCTCCCCGCTGGTCGGCCTATCAAGCGTAGCGATTATGTTCAACAGCGTCGTTTTGCCAGACCCCGAAGGCCCCATTAGGACAACCGCCTCGCCTTGAGTAACACTAAGCGAAACGTCGTCTAACGCCACCGTCTTAACGCTGCCGTTGCCGTATACCTTAGTTACGTTTTTCAGCTCTACCGCCATAGTTGTATGATCTCAAGCGGCCTTAACTTGGCCACCTTGTAGAGGGGGGCAACAGCACCAAGCAGAGCCACAGCCAGAGAAGTAGCCATACCCAGAAGAACGTACTGCGGCCTGAAGGCTATAGACACGTTGAAATTAACCCCCATGCCCACCAGCGCCTCCTTAACTGCGTTTGCCCCAAAGTAGCCCGCCAGAACTCCCACGGCCCCCGCCACCGCGGCTATTATGAAAACCTCTATGAGAACAGAGAGCGTAAGATCGCGGGACGGAACTCCCATGGCCTTGATGAGACCGAACTCCCTCAGACGCTCCCTGACAGTTATAGACATGACGGCGAAGGTGGTTATGGCGGCGGTCGCCAGCGCCGCGCCGCTTATGGCAGAGAAGACAAAGTTCAAGGCGTTGAAGACTTGTGTAACGGTCTGGAGCAGGTTCTCCTGCGTGTAGACCTGGGCATCTCCATACGTTTCCTTCAAGGCTTGGTAGAGGGGAGCCACGTAGGATTTATCCCTCGCCGTGATCAACACCGCGTTGACGAAGGGCCCAGTGCCCAGTCTGTTTTGTAGCCAGTCGAGGGGCACCACCACAAGGTTTAGCCTAAAAGCCCCTATAAACCCCCGTAGGAAGCTCCTCATCACCCCCACGACCTTCACCCTAATGGTCTTCTCGCCGCCGGACACTCCGTAGATCTTTATTTCCATATCGTCGCCCGGCTTAACGCCCAGAGACTCCTCAACGACAGCCTCTCCGTCTGACGCAGGTAGTCGCCCCGCGGCGAGGTCGACAGCGAAGTAGTCCACGTCCCTAAGAGGTATCCCAACTATGGAGACAACCTTCCCCCGGTAGACGCCCGTCGTTATTATTATGCCCTCAGCCGTCTGAACGAGGGGATACCCCCTTAGGTAGTCTACGAGACGTATGGGGATATTTATAGACTCCGAATACAGCATGATGTCAGCTGGGTACAGCCTCAGGAGGGTCTGTTGTATATACTCCCTTGTGGCGTCGCTCACGGCCGTCAGGGCGACTAGGAGGGCGACGCTAACCCCTATGGCCAAGGCCGTGAGTATGTAGCGGACGGCCCGCGCTTTGAAGTCGCCCATGGCAATCATGAAGATGTGTTCCACAGCCAATACCCGCTGTTGATATATAATTTTAAATAGGTAAAGTGCCTACCTGCGTGAACAAGACGGTTGTAGCCGCGCTTGTCCTCCTGGCAGTTTACATATACCTGGCTAGCCATGCGTCACGGGTCTTTGACATATTGATCTACGACGAGTCTAAGCTCATGCCGCCGGACATCGAGCCGAAGAAGGTTGAGTCGATAATAGGGGCTGGGGACAGGGGCAAGGCTGTGCCTGTAGTGATCTGGGGGCCTCACATCGAGGAGAAAGCAAGAAACCTAACGCGGCTTTACCCAAACGCCATAACCGCGTGGACAATCTTAGACGCTGCGATGAAGATCTACAGAGAGAGGATAGACGCAGCTGTAGACAACGCTACCATGCGCTTCAGAGAGGCCGCCCTCCTCATATCCAACTCGACGAGGGATATGTGTAATAAGCTTGAGAGTCTAGAGAGAGTCTACGTAGAGACCAAAGAGGCGGCAAGACGCCTTATCCTCGCCACATACGGCGTTGCGGCCTCGGGGAGGGCGTTTGACAACAAGACGAAGAAATTCCTAGAGGCATATGCGAGATACGCGGCGATCTACGATGTGGATACCGCCGTCAGAAGGGCGGCTGATGAAGCATACGGCAACGTCTCGATGTACTTAACCAACGTGACCTGGAAGACCTGGGCGAGCGAGAGGGCGGTGGAAAACGTCACATACGCCATACTCGGGAGCAAGCTGAACTCCACCGCCTTGGAGATCGCCCAAGTGGTAGCTACGGTGGGGGTGAGGCAATACGTGTACCTCTTAGTCTTGAATAAAACCCCGCCGATTCTCAGACCCTACCTGCCTCAGCTGGTGTGCGGGGGAGATGTGGAGAGGGCCGTGTCGATGTTTAGAGAGGAACTTATACGGAATTTAACCGCGCATTTCCCGCCGCCTACTATATACACAATAGAAGCGGCGGCGAAGTTAGTCTGCCAAGGCAGATATGCCCTGGCGATAGTGGAGACAAACCAAACGCCTAGTGTGCCACGTGAGCTTGGGGTCCCCGTTTCCTCGGCCCTCCTGCTGAAGAGCTTTACCAACGTGGTGACCGAAGACGTCTCTAAGATAGACAGAGCGACTGCTGCGTCTCTCTTCGTGGTACTCCTCTACGTCATGGGCACTCTCCTCACCCCAGCTCTGATAGTATCGGCTGTGGGGTTGACATATCTGGCGGTTCTAGGCTTCTTCTACCAGATACACGGCATTCAGAAGATCTACTACATCACTGTGTATATGGCGGCACCGGTGGTCTTCGCCATAGGCGTCGACTACATGTTGTTGATGGCCAGCAGATACGCGGAGGAGCGCGCCCTGGGGAAGGAGAAGGACGAGGCTATAGCGTCAGTGAGGCGCTACGCCAACAGAGCCATAGCAGCCAGCGCCGCGGTGGTCGCCACATCTCTCGGCTCCTTCGCCCTATCCCGCATGCCCTTTATGCAGACGATAGGAATAGGCTATCTCATAACTACCGCCTTCGTCGTAGCGACCGTGTTTCTGATCTTCCCAGCCCTCCTCTACCTCCTCGGCGATAGGATATTCTGGCCTAAAAAGACCGTCTCCCACGTCGGCAGATCGCGGATAATGGAGAAGGCCGTGGTAGCGGCCCTCAGAAGGCCCTTCCTCGTGGTGGCTCTCGCGGCGTTTGCCACCGCCCTCTCCGCCCTCTACTTGGCAACCAGCCTGAAAATAACGACGAACCCTGTCGTGGCGATGCCAGAGACAGAGTACAAAAGAGCGCTTGAGATAGCCACTACCTACTTCCCCAACGTCACAGCGATATCTACGACGTACATAGCAATGAAGGATCCCCCACCGCCGGGCCTACTACAGGAGGTGGAGAAGCTACCTCACTACGTTAACTACACGGTCGAGAAAAGGGGGGAGTGGTACATCGTATCGATAAAGCTGTCTGTGGAAGACACGTCGGATGCCCTCCTGGAGATATACCATAGGCTTGACGAGCTTAGGCAGAGGTACGGCCCCTACCTGATTGGAGGGTCGGCCTCCTGGAAAAATGTGATCTTTAGCGAGATATACGTTAGGTTCTGGAGCTTTCAGGTCTACGTGGTCGTGGTAGCCGCCTTCATGGTACTGGCGCTCCTTCTCAGGAGCTTCATAATACCGCTACGTCTAATTGCCACAGTCTTGATGTCTATCGCATGGAGCCTAGCCGCAGAGGTCGCGCTATTTCAAGATCTAATGGCACAGCCAACTTACTGGCTGGTCCCCATAATACTCTTCTCCTTCCTAATGGCGGTGGGGACAGACTACGACATCTTCATAGTCACGAGGATAAGAGAGGAGCTAGAGCAAGGCTACGACGAGAGAGAGGCCATCCGGAGGGCCGTAGTCACGACGGGCCCCATTATCACCGGCGCTGCGATAATACTCGCCACAGCCTTCTCAACCCTAGCCCTCTCACAGATCCTGCTACTGAAGCAAGTGGGCTTCACCATAGCGCTGGCGGCCCTGATAGACGCCTTTGTCGTCAGACCCTTCGTGGTGCCGGCGTTGATGGTGTTAGCAGGCAGATACAACTGGCTCTGGATCGGTGGATACAGCGTGGCATATCACCGCGTTGAACCGTAATTATCGTCCTATGATCTATCCCATCGTAAATAGTGCACACGCAGTTGGACTTATGTATTCTCTTCCACATACCCCATGGCGATTAAACGACAGCAATACGTTATAAGGGAAAGTATAAGAATTTCAATTTATACGACACACGTGGAGACTCTGCATAAGATATTAATACGGTTGGGAAGAGAGGCGGATTTGGAAACTATAATAGACGAGGCTTTAAAAATCGGCATTCCGCCGCCTATTGCAAGTAGATATTTAATGCGTCTCGTAGAAAGAGGTAGGGTGAAGATAGTCTGTGGCCCCTCGCTTCAGTATCGCGCTGTATGAATTACATACTCAGCTTCTGGGGTCTTCTAGTCGATAGGTTAGACTTTTGGGAGATATGGCGTAGCGTATTAGGCCGTAGCGATTTTGTAAACGAGATATCTCATTTTGTAAATGAAGTGAATATGGCCGGTTTTGAAATCCCCCTAAAGGCAGTCGCCCGTATATTTGCGTCTAAAACTGGCAAGAATCCAACAGAATTAACAAGGAGGTTTATAGAGAAGACAATGTCGCAATTGACGCCGAAGCCTTGTGTTATTGATTTCCTTAGATCGATAAAGGGAGATGGCAAAGTCGCTATTTTGTCAAATACCCCGTGTAGATGTTTTATAGAGCTGTTTCTCTCAAAATGGAGTGTAGAGGCGGATTTAGTTATTACGTCAGACATAATATTGAGAAGAAAACCGTCAAGAGCCGTCTTTAAATACGCCCTGCGTAGGTTAGGCACAGAGCCTCATGAAGTTATATATATAGGCGATAGCGAAGAAGATCTAGGTGCAATGGGAGTAGGGCTTTTTACAATAATTGTAGGATCATACGGAGGGCATGTCAACTTCCCCTCTTTATGCGAATTACAAAATTGGCTTATCGAAAATTTAGGCAAAAATTAATATACACATAGCGTGATATTATAGGTGATCACATGTCCACGTTGTGGTTTACCCGAGTGGGAGGCTTTACCAGCACCATATACATACCGTCATAAAGGGCCGGAAAACACTGTAATGATAGCTAGATGTAAAAACTGTGGACTAGTCTTCTATATATTTAGAACCCCTTTAGATACTTTCACTCTAGAGATCGAAAAAGCAGAACGAAAACATGGGACAATACCACATATAAACCTAGAGAAATAGCGGTGAAGATCTGCCTGATCTGTCGGAAGAACCGGCACCACGCGGAGAGGTCTTCGCAACCAACTTTTCTAAGCGGTATATAATATGACGATTTGTCAACGCTGCGGTAAAAGACCGGCGCAGTACCTACGTGTAGTAAGCGGCGAAAGACTTTGTCTCCGTTGTCTTTTTAATTCCGTGGAGGATAAAGTGCTTAAGACAATTAGAAGATACAGACTCATTAAACCGGGCGACTATGTAGCGGTGGCAATATCCGGCGGCAAAGACAGCTTAGTTCTCCTCTACATACTTGGTAAATTTCTACAGCGCAACTTATTGAAAGATGTAAAAATAGAAGCCTTTACGATTAATGAGGGACATCCGTATAGCTGTTTCTATAGAATGTCAAAGCGTGAATATGTAAAAGAGCTAGCTTCAAAATTCGGCATAGAATATAACGTCTACCACTTCAAGGATATATTTGGAGTGACCGCAATAGAGCTTGCGGAAAGCTTGTCTAAAAGAGGCCACGAAGTCCACATGTGTACTATTGATGGAGTTTTGAGACGTCGCGCAATGAATATAATTGGAAGGAGGAGAGGGTGGACAAAAATAGCAACAGCACATAACCTTGACGATGAGGCACAGACTGTGCTTATGAATGTCCTAATGGGAAACCTTTCCCGCCTTAGTTGGTATGGGCTATACGAAGATGCCGAAGAAAAAGACCTTATACCAAGGATAAAGCCTCTTAAATACATAAGAGAGGAGGAGATAGCCATATATGCATACTACCACGGCATCCCGCTCATGGAACTCGAGTGTCCCTATGTTGTAACTAACCCTAGGTACAACCTAAAATTTACACTAGCTACACTAGAAAAAGAGATGCCATCGGTTAAATATAACCTTGTATCATTTGGCGAAAAACTTTCGGCTATTCTACGAACGTCGATGCAACAAGAATCTCTAAGGCGCTGTAGATACTGCGGCGCTACATCGGCGAGAGATGTGTGTAGAGTTTGTGAGCTTTTTGAAAAGGCAGGGCTTTTAGAACATTACTTAGAAAAAACCAGATCGTTAAGTCTCCAGTCTTAGGCAAGTCCCCTCATCTATGACCTTGGCCTGAACCCCTAGCTCTTTGAAAAAGGTTTCAAAATATCTCCGCGCCAACGGCTGTGCCAAGTTGCAAACTCTAGCGACAAGTCTTCCGTCTTTAATCGCGGAACTCTCTACCACGGCAAGCCCCCTTAGTTGAGCTATGTAAAGCGCTTCTTCTAAAACCACCGCGTTTATTACAGAAACAAGTTCTTTCACAGTCTTTGCATCTCTTCTGGCGATCTCTTCGGCGAGTTTTACAAGATCGCCTAGGTAGCCCACAAGTTCTTTTTCAACAGCTAGGCTGGGCTTGCCGTTAATTACATGTGTAATCCACCTTGGGACAAAAACTGGCGCTGTAGCAACTCTGTGTTTAACCCTTTTGACAAAGGCAAACATTTGCAACTGTTTTAAAATCTCTTGTAACTGATCCTCAGAAATCATGGTTAGATCCGTTATAAAGTGGAGATGCTGACGTAGTCCATCTATGGCTATATTTATTATATTGACGTCGTGTTCTGCAAAGATATTAGAAAGAGTGGCCAGGATACCTGGCTGGTCAAAATTTAACTCCACGAGAAACTCCCCAACCTATTGCCTGCGCCATTGACAATTAGGTAGATCTCACGGTTAAGCATTATGCGCAACTTAAAGAATATTTAAAATGTTTGTCCCTAACTCAACTTAAAAACTCTTTGAGTTCTGCTTCTGTGGCACATAAATTACCTACTAGATGGGATATAAGGTGGGAAGAAGAGTTGCTTAAAACTTGGGAGAACGAAGGCAGATTTAAGACAAAAATCTCAGGCTCTAAGCCGATATTTGTAATAGATACGCCACCCCCTTATCTCTCTAGCAATAGGCCACACATCGGTCAAACCGCGTCTTATGCACATTTCGACATGATAGCTCGATTTTTAAGAATGCGTGGCTTTGATGTTGTATTCCCCTTCTACCTAGACCGGAACGGACTTCCAATAGAGGTGCAGGTGGAAAAGAAATACAACATCGTAGCACACGAGATACCCCGAGAAAAATTCTTACAACTATGTAAAGAGGAGCTAGACAGATACGAGAAAGAGTTTGTAACAGCTCTAAGGAGGTGGGGTCTCTCCTTCGACTACTGGCCTCAGGGTACGGACAGCCCAGAGTATAGGCGGATGACGCAGAAGACATTCATAGAACTTTGGCACAGAGGTCTAATATACGAGGCCGAGAGACCCACGCCTTGGTGTCCTCGTTGTCGTACGGCGCTTGCAGAGCCAGAGATCGAGTATAAGGAGGAGGAGACATACCTCAACTACATAAAGTTTAAAGTCCAGGAGACAGGCGAAGACATAGTCATAGCCACGACGAGACCTGAGCTTCTGCCAGCCACAGTTGCCGTTATATTCCACCCGGAGGACGAGCGGTACAAAAAACTAGAGGGGAAACACGCGATTGTGCCGCCCGAGGGCCAGGTGGTGCCCATACTCCCACACAGAGCCGCTAACCCCAAGTTCGGCACAGGTCTCGTTATGATATCCACCTTCGGAGACACGAGAGACCTCATGATCGTTAACGAGCTTAAACTACCAACTAGGATCATAATAGACGAGGCGGGGCGTATCAAGACCGGCAGATACGCTGGTCTCACAGTTAGGGAGGCCAGGGCTAAGATCATCGAAGACCTCAAGGCGGAGGGTCTGTTAGTAAGGCAGGAAAGGCTGTCTCACAACGTGCCCGTCTGCTGGCGCTGTAAAACCCCCTTAGAGATCATAGTCACTAGGGAGCTCTTTGTAAAACAGGTAGAGTTTAAAGACAAGCTTGTGGAGTTAGCACATAGGATGGAGTTCTACCCGCCCGAGTACCGCCAGGTCCTCATAGACTGGATAAGGTCGCTGGAGTTGGACTGGCCCGTGTCCAGGCGCCGCTACTACGCCACAGAGGTCCCCATATGGTGGTGCGTTAAGCCTAACGGCGACCGCGTCCCGCTTGTGCCAAAGGGAGGCGAGTACTACGTGCCGTGGAGAGATGAGCCGCCTCCCGAGGTTAAGGAGGCATGTAAAGACGGGAGACTAGAGGGCGACACGAGGGTGTTAGACACTTGGTTCGACTCATCAATCTCCTGGATGTACGCCTCGGGGGTGACCAAGGACTTCAACGTTTTCCCGAGGGTGTACCCCCACTCCATATTGAGACCCCAAGGCTACGACATAATTAGGACGTGGCTGTACTACGCCCTTCTAAGGGCCTATCTGCTGTTTGGAGATGTGCCCTTCCGATATGTGAGGATTAACGGCATGGGGCTAGACGAGAAGGGCGAGGCAATGCATAAGTCAAAGGGCAACGTCATAGACCTGTTGTTGCCCGTTGAGAAATACGGCGCCGACCCCGTGAGGTTCTGGGCTGCCGCAGCGGGGAGGCTGGGGAGCGACTACCGCTACAACGAGAACATGATTAGAGAGGGAAAGGAGTTTGTGACCAAGGTCTGGAACATATCACGGTTCGTCCTCTCCTTCCCAGAGCCTCAGTCTAAGCCGGCGTTGACACCAGTGGACAAGGCGGTGCTGGCCCGGCTATACGGAGTTGCCAAAAGGGCGATCTCCGCGTACAACAAATTCGACGTTTACGAGCCGGCCCACACCCTCTACAACTTCATATGGCACGAGTTCGCCGACCACTACATAGAGCTGGTTAAGTCGCGCGCCTACAACCGCGACGGCTCTTACACAAGGGATGAGCAAAACGCCGCAGTGTGGACCCTATATACGGTGCTGAAGTACAGTCTGAAGCTACTGGCGCCAATCATGCCATTTGTCACAGACAAGATCTGGCGTGAGGCCTTCGGGAGATCTATACACGACGAGAGGCTGGAGGACCCGCCGGAGGAGTGGAAAGAGGGTGACGAAAAGTTGTTTGAGCTCATCAAGAAGATAAACAGCGCGGTGTGGCGCTATAAGAACAGGAGAGGCATGAGTCTCGCGGATCCGCTTGACGCGGTGCTCTACGTGCCAGACGCCGCGCTACAGGCCGCCAAGGATCTGAAACACATGCACAAGGTGAGGGAGGTGAAGGCGGGCCGCGGAGTTGAGCAGATAGACGACGAGGGCCTCGTCTGGCTAGGCTAGGGCCCCCGCCTTTGGGATCTCCCTCACCGCGGGCGTCCCCGACTTGTTAAGCACCGCTTCTAGAACCTTGATGGCGTTTCTCCGTGACAACATCTTATTGTTGTTTCCACAATATGGCGAATAGACACATTTAGGGCAACCGTCTACACAGTCGCAACCCTTTACTATCTTGAGCGCTATCTCGGCTACTCTTCTGAAGTTTTTCAATAGGAGACGTGCAGTGCCATTGCCGCCTATATGCGAATCGTATATTACAATTACGCCATCTGGATAACTAATGCCGCCCAGGTCGGTCTTAGAGGCGCCTATTGCGATCTCCGTCGCAGATATTAACACATGTTCTGTGGCGTGATAACCCTTAGTTCTTGCCTCCCAGTCAATTGTGTCATTTGTACTAAAGCGTATATACGGCATATAAAAAACGACACCCTTTGTCTCAAACTCATAGGAGAGCGGCTCTATGTTATACTCTCCAAGAGTCTCCTCTGTGGTAAAACGTTTGAGAGCATACCCATATACCGTTATCTTTATTCTTAGACGACCAAATTGATAAGGCACGCCCTCCGTTATCCCCTCTTCATATACCTCTATAATTTCCGGCTCCATATCTTCCAATGCCTGAGTCACTAAGTCTTCTGCATCTACAGGCTTAACTACAGCAATGCGACGTGTCAAATCAAGCAACTCGGATACATATGTCCTTCCCCCATGCATATATATAGCCTCTGGATGTAACTCATAAAGCGCTAATGGGAGCTCCCTCTCGCCTATTACGCTTCCATCTACCGTCTTTATCTTAACCACATGAGGCGACCCTCTAAGACTAAGGGATGAAAGCATCTCCCGTCCCTCTTTTGTGATTCTCAAAAAATTACCCACCCTTTTGAGTCGACCTCTTTTTAGTAGGTTTTCCGCCAGCTCCTGTTCAAATGGTGTGAGTTCCCCCATTTTCAACGGCATGTCTGTTGCAGCAGCTAATAAATGGAGCGACGCTATGTCTTCATTCTCTTTTTCAAATCCAAGCGGTTCAAGCGATCTCGAAAAAAATTCGTGTGGGTAGTTACGATAGTATTGAGAAATAGGGTCGTTCCCCAATATTTGCACCACATAGCCAGTTTGACCCCGTCTTCCCACTCTGCCAATGCGCTGAAGATATCTATTGTAAGAAGGCGGTATTGATGCTAATATTGCCGCGTCTATATCGCCTATATCTATACCTAGTTCTAACGTCGGCGTTGAAATAACTACATTTACATCGCCTCTCTTAAACGCCTCCTCTACATTTTTTCTCTCCTCGGGCTCGAGACCTGCTCTATGAACTGCTACTTTATCTCCATAGCCCCCCATCTTTAAAGCTCTGTATATAATCTCGCTATATCTATGGCTATCTGTAAAGACAATACACTTAAGCCCGTTTTCTATACATAGGGAAGAAAGGCGAGCAGCCTCAGCCCACTTAGATCTAAACTTCGGCCTTACAAGTACTTGTATTAACCGTCCCCTCCTGCCCAACGGTCCCCAAACGACGTTTATTTTATTACTATCAAAGAGGGCTTGGGCAAATTCCGCCGGGTTTCCTACAGTGGCGCTCGTCGCAATAAAAACAGGTCTTGTAAATCGCTTAAGCCGTCTCAGGAGGTAATACATATGCGAGCCAAAAACGCCGCTATAGACGTGGAAATCATCTAAGACAACGTATTTCAATCGTTTTACAAGCTCTCTAAATTTTGCCACGTGCATAAGGGCAAGGCTGACCATGTCGGGATTGCTAATTATTATATGCGGCGGCATTTCATATAGAATTCGTCTCTCTCTTTGCGGAGTGTCACCGTCATACACCATGACTCTTACTCCAAGCTTGTCTGCAAATTTTCTAAATCTGGCAAACTGATCCCGAGCCAACGCCTTAGTGGGATATAGCACAAGCGCCACCGGTCCTCCTAGCGACTCTAGAGACGTCTCAAAAAGCGGAGCTAAAAAAGCCTCGGTCTTACCCATACCTGTTCCAGCAACAATTACGGTATCTCTATTACTCCTAATGCTTTGAATAGCGTCATATTGATACCTATATAGATGGGAAATTCCAACAGCTTCAAAGACTTTTGCAACAACTGGCATAAGCACTTGGTGTACACTACAACACTTTTCAACGACCTCAGCTTCATCTGTCTTTATATAAACAACCTCTCTACCAGAGTCGCTTAATATTTGTTCGAGAAAACTCACATTTTCCGCTTATGTAATGCATATATAAACAGAGTCCCCATGTTTGCTAAAAGAAGTAGTGGCACATAGTATAAAACGCCATAGCCAAAATGTTCTACTAGCACGCCTGCAAAAATTGGCCCAATGATCGACCCCAAATCCCAACCCATGGTATAAACAGCACTAGCAAGACCTGCGTTTCTACTACCAGCAAGAGCCAATATTTGATATGTAACAACAACGGCGCCTTGCCCCAGGCCGTATATCGCCCCGGCCACTGAAAAAAGAGGTAGATCCCATGCCACAGCTACAAGCGCTAAACCAGCCATTGTTATAGCAGATGCAAGTCCGGCAGTAATATAATTAACAAACCCCATCCTAAGTAAAAAAGCCCGAGGTATTAGGCTAGAAATTGCTGCAATTGAAGAAAAAAGACCCCAGTAGGTTATTGGCAACCCCTCGTCTTTTAAACGAAGTGGCGTAAAAGTAGAAATGCCCATATAGACAGTTGCATAAATTGTTAACAACGCCGTGAAGAAAAATACACGTGTCTCAGGCATAAGTATGTCCCCTCCCTTACCCCGAGCTTCTGTAGATACGGCCCCATTTATAAAAAACCAATTGATTGTATGTAAGAGTAATGCCACCGTGATGGATAGACGGCCCCCGCCAAGGTCGTATAATATGGAACCTATAAGGGGGCCTACTACGTTTCCGATACCAACAGCTAAAGAGCGTGTTGCCATGGCTTTGGCTCCCTCTGTGACTGAAATAGCTATAGACATCGGAAGAAAAGTTCCTATTGCAAAACCATGAAAAACTCTGCCAATTTGAACCCATAGCGGGTTGCTAAGTAGATACATAATTTGCGACATAACAGCAAAGACAACGCCTATCCTCATCACTTTTACATAACCCACTTTATCTCCTATAAAGCCGCTTAACGGCCTTACTATAACGGAGACGAAAAACGCCGTAGATATTATTGTGCCTATCGTAGATTCGCTGATCACTCCTAAGTCGCGTAAATAGGGTGGAATAGCAACTACAACTATACCGTTAGCTATGAAAAAAAGGAGAGTTGCGAAGTTTATTCTCAAAGCTTATACTTAACTACGTCTCTTAGGAATTTTTTCCTTTCCTCCCTATCTTTCTCCGTCTCTACGCCAAGCGGCGAGTGGCCATCAACAACTCCAACTACGCCGCGTCTCTCTGGCTCTACCTCTGCGACTATCACTTTTAGCGGGTTCGCGGTGGCGGCAAAGATCCGTACTACCTCTTGCACATTTTTTATAGCATTTAGGACGTTAATGGGCCAAGCGTTGCGTAAATATATAACAAAGACGTGCCCAGCGGCTATTTTTTTACACACTTCAATCGCTAAGTTTCTGAGTTCCTCGTCGTTTGCCTCATGTCTAATAAGCCTCTTACCAGAGGCCTCGCAAAAAGCTATGGCAAATTTAGCTCCAGGTACTGACGTTACAAGTACTTCGTAGAGGTCCTCTACCGTTTTTATGAAGTGGGCCTGGCCGATAATAACATTAGCCCCCTGGGGAATAGGCACGTCAATAACATCGAATTTGACAGACATAGAGTCCCATAAAACAACTGCCTTTTATATTTACCTTAGAAGAGAATTAAATTTTTATATTAATAAGAAATTTAATGTATATGGAAATCTCACAAATGACACAAGCCCTCAAAGAGAGGGGCTATCGCATAACGCCACAGAGACTTGAGGTTATAAACATAGTAATGGAGAAATTAGCCAAGAAAGAACACCCGACATTTAACGATATCCTAAATGAAGTAAAGCAAAAGATGCCATCTATAAGCGCCAGCACAGTCTACTCCGTCCTTAAGCTGTTAGAAGACGGGGGCTACATTGTCTCTTTTGAACACAACGGGCGTACATACTATGACAGCACAACTCCACATATAAACGTCGTATGTACAAACGTAAACAAAGTCATAGATTTAGACAACAGAGAAATCATAGAGATGCTGAAAAAACAGGGAATATTCCCCACCTCAATAGTAGTTAAAGCTATTTGCGCCGAAAAGTAATCGCAAAAGATAGCAATTGTCTAAGTTCAGCTGTGGACTCTCATATCACATCTCATCGGCGCGGTTTACCTCATCACGTAAGCTACAACTAGTATTTGACAATCTACGAAGAGAAAACCATAAGGGATTAAAAATTAGCCTCACAAAACCGTTACCGTTTTTATTTGCTAGACGTACTATATAGTCATATAACCATGAAGTGTACAACACCTCTTTTAACTGATATATAGTGGTATTTATCTAGATACTATGTACGATTATGTAATTGTCGGCGCCGGTGTTATAGGTATGTCCATCGCATATCACCTTAAACGTCTCTCTCCACGTTCAAAGGTACTAGTAGTAGACCAATATGCGGGAGTTGGAATGGGCGATACGGCTAAATCCGCCGCGGCTTTTAGAACAATTTTTACATCTCAGATAAATAGGGTATTGTCTAAAACTAGTATAGACTTTTACCGCGATATACAAAAAAGTGGAGTTGACCTTAACATGAGGTTTGTTGGTTACCTATTTCTTGTACCTAAAGAAAATGCCGAAACTATGCGCGCAATCGCACAAGAGCTAGGCAAAATAGGCGTAACAGTCGATCTTTTTGAAAGATTAAACATGCCGCTTAGGTTTAAAGTAACAGATGACGAAGAGGCTAGAGAGATGGGCTTACCAGATATAGCCTTGGGGCTACTAGTTAAAGAAGCCGGAATTATAGATCCCGAAAAGCTCGTACGGTATTATTATGAAGCTTATACCAAAGAGGGGGGCGAAGTCCTATTTAACGTCAAAGTAGAGTCCGTGAGTTTTAGACCAAAGAAACCTCTCAATATCCCTGGCGAACCATTTACGTGGCAAGATGTGAAAGTAGCTGGGCTAGAGACGTCGGCGGGCTATTTAGAGGCTAGAAACGTTATTTTTGCCACAGGTGCTTGGACCGAACAGCTTATGAATATGGCCGGCTTTGGCCTGCCTCTTAAGCCAAGAAAGAGACAAGTCTTTGTAGTTAGAGCTGATGGAGAACTAGACGATTTACTTAAGTCTGGCTTAGCAGATAGGGAGTACGCGCCTATGATAATATTACCTAAGGGTATATATGTGAGGCCAGAGCCAAACGAGAAGACCTTCTGGGTTGGGGTAGCTGACAGAAGGCCCTTCCGTTTTGAAGAAAAACCAGAGCCGGAGGAGGCGTTGTGGCGTTATGGCATTTACCCAGTGTTGACAAAATACATCCCGGCGTTTGAAGGCCGCATGCCACAAAACGCTTGGGCTGGACACTACGATGAAAACATAGTAGACTATCAGCCTATTGTAGATAGACTTGCCGAGGGGCTTTATGTCGCCGCTGGAACATCAGGCTCGGGTATTATGAAAGCAGACGCAGTTGGTAGAATAGCGGCATATCTTGCCATGGGGTATGAGAAAGCGGAGCTCTACGGCGGCGTTATAGTTGAAAGCAATATGTTAAGGCGTAATAGATGTTTTGAGGAGGAGAGGCTAGTAATATGATAGAAGAGGTGCTACAGAGGTGGACAGAAGTTGCAATAAAAAGCGGAAAGAAAGGCTGGGTTTTGATAAAAAACGGGTATATAGTTGGTACTTTTAGAGAAAGAAAAGACGCAATTTTAGCTGCCAGAGAGCCCGGCATATATCTTTTGATATTTGTTGAATAGACTTTGGGCACCAAGCTTACAAAGAATATTTTATAGCTTAGATTCTTTGTACTTTATGAAACTACATGAATATGAGGCTAAAGAGCTCTTCCTAAGATATGGAGTTAAAATACCCCCTGGCAAATTAGCCCTAACTCCAGATGAGGTACGCAAAATCGCAGAGGAAATAGGCACGCCTGTAGTTTTAAAGGCACAGGTAGTTGTAGCAGGCAGGGGTAAGGCAGGCGGTATAAAGATAGCTCAGACCCCAGAGGAGGCATATGAACTTTCAAAAAAGATGTTTGGCATGAACATAAAGGGGCTTGTAGTGAGGAAGCTTTATGTGACTAAATACGTAGAGGTCGAACGGGAGATGTACCTTTCGCTTATCATCGATAGAGCTTCTCGTAGATATCTATTCCTAGCCTCTCCAATAGGTGGGGTAGACATCGAGGAAATAGCCAAAACAAGCCCAGAAAAGATTAAGAAGGTATATGTGGATCCCTCTATTGGTTTAAGAGACTATCACATTAGGTCTATAATATCATGGCTCGGCTTTAAACCTGGGTCGCAACAGTGGCAACAAACCGCTTCAGTTATACAAGCAATGTATAGAATAATGGTAGATTATGACGCTGAGCTAGTTGAGACGAACCCGCTTGCGTTATCAAAAGAGGGCGAGGTAATACCCCTTGATGCAAGGGTGATAGTTGACGACAACGCTCTCTTTAAACACCCAGATCTTGAGAAGGCGTTGGAAGAGGATCCACGTGATATAACAGAATTTGAGGCGTATGCAAAAAAGATAGGATTTCACTATGTGGAATTAGATGGAGATATTGGAATTATTGGAAACGGCGCTGGTTTGACCATGGCGACAATGGATCTCGTATATCACTTCGGCGGTAGACCTGCGAACTTTCTCGATATAGGCGGTGGCGCAAGTAGAGAAGTTGTTAAGGAGGCCGTCAAAGTATTGCTTAACCATCCCAGGGTCAAAGTTATATTTGTCAACATATTTGGAGGAATAACGCGTGCAGATGAGGTAGCGCTGGGCATAAAAGATGCGCTTGCAGAGGTTAAAGAACATACAAAGAAAATTGTAGTGAGAATAAAGGGCACAAATGAGGAACAGGGCAAGGCAATACTCTCAGAAATTGGAATACCGTTGTTTGAAAACGCAGAGGAGGCGGCAAAAAAAGCTGTAGAATTGGCGAAGATATGACCGTGTTAGTAAGTCCTAAGACAAGAGTAGTTGTACAAGGCGCCACAGGCCGCGAGGGCTCTTTCCATCTTCTAAGGATGTTAGAATACGGCACAAAAGTCGTCGCGGGAGTTACCCCTGGCAAAGGCGGTACATCAGTACACGGTGTACCTGTGTATGACACAGTAGAGGAAGCTGTAAAAAAACAAGGGGCCAACGCCAGTGTGGTGTTTGTGCCTGCGAGATTTGCTGCAGACGCTGTACTTGAAGCCGTAGACGCAGGCATAGAGCTTATAACTGTTATAACCGAACATATACCAATACACGACACTTTGAGAGTTGTAAATTACGCTAGGGCTAGAGGAGTTACAGTCATAGGGCCCAATTGTCCTGGCATAGTGGCGCCGCCTCTTAAAACGAAACTAGGGATAATGCCAAATAGTATATACCAAACGCCTGGGAGAATTGCTATAGTGAGCAGATCTGGGACTTTAACATACGAAATATCGTATCAACTTATAAGAGCGGGCTTTGGTATAAATATAGCTATAGGTGTAGGCGGAGATCCAATAGTAGGGCTAGACCTTATGGAGGCCACTCTCAAAGTAGCAGAAGATCCAGAAGTAGAGGGCATAGTTGTAATAGGCGAAGTAGGCGGTGACGCTGAAGAAAGAATAGCAAAATTATATGCAGAAGGTGCTTTTAACAAGCCTATTGTAGCATATGTCGCCGGACGTACAGCGCCGCCGGGCAAACGCATGGGACATGCCGGTGCAATAGTGATGATGGGCACAGGCGACGCTAGAAGTAAGATAGAGGCGTTTAGATCAGTTGGTATACCAGTTGCCGAAACTCCCTTCGAAGTTCCGCAACTGCTCTCGAAGTTGCTTAAGAAATAATTCCACAGTGATAAAATGCCAAATATGTGGTTTTGAAGAGACGGAGTTTAAATGTCCAAAATGTGGAAGACTTGTATGTCGTTACGATTGGGCTGGAAAATACTGCATAGTTTGTGAAACCTCTCTTTGCAAAATTTGTAGGAGAAACTTTTCTATATCTACGTGTATTATATGTGGGAGAACCGTATGCGACAAATGTAGTATAAAGAGAGGATTGGGAAGAGTATGTATTAATTGTGCAAAAGCCTTAACTCATGACTCTGATATATAAATAAGTTTATATAGAAGTAAGAACTCTATTGGCATGAAAGTAGATAGTATACTTGCGTCGCGCACAAAATTTATGACTGCAAGTGAAATAAGAGAGTTGCTCAAATGGATAACCTCCGACGTTATATCTTTTGGAGGTGGACTACCTGATCCCTCCACATTTCCCGTTGACGAAATTTCTAAAGTAGTAGCGTACGTGTTAGAGGCCTATCCGCAAAGAGCGTTACAATACGGCTCTACCGAGGGTGTCGCAGAACTCCGCGAAGAACTTGCTAAGTTTGTAGACTCTTACGCCGGCATTAAGGCAAGACCGGAAAATGTATTTATCACAGTAGGTAGCCAAGAGGCTCTTGAGCTCTTGGGGCGTGTGTTTATAGACCAAGGAGATGTAATTATTACAGAAAACCCCACATATATAGCAGCGTTACAAGCGTGGAGAGTATACCAGCCGAGGTTAATTGGCATACCAATGGACGAACATGGCATGGTTGTAGAGAAACTGGAGGATACAATCAGAAAACTCAAGGCAGAGGGCGCTAAAATAAAGTTTATCTACACAATCCCAACGGCACAAAACCCCAGCGGCTTAACAATGTCTCAAGAGAGAAGAAAATATCTTCTTGAGATTGCTGAAAAATATGATCTGTTGATAGTGGAGGACGACCCATATTCCTACTTTCTCTTCGAGCCTATACAAGTTACGCCTATTAAGACACTAGACAGATCAGGAAGGGTGATATATCTCTCTACTGCATCTAAGATATTCGCGCCTGGCTTCCGTTTGGGCTGGGTTATAGCAGATAAGGAAATCCTAGATTGGTTTAATCTAGCTAAACAATCCTTAAATCTACACACTTCTACATTTGCACAATACGTACTCCTAGAGGGGCTCAGACGCAATATAATCTTAAAGAATCTGCCACGCGTAAAAGAACTTTATAGACGGAAACGCGACGCCATGCTAACCGCATTAGAGACTTATATGCCGCCTGGTGTAAGTTGGACGAAACCAAGCGGCGGCATGTTTATATGGGCCACCGTGCCGCCACATATAGATACGAGGGAGTTGCTAGTCACTGCAATCACTAAATATAAGGTGGCTTTTGTGCCAGGCCACGGCTTCTCTGTGGATCAATCGCTTACAAACGCTATGCGTTTAAATTTCACCTATCCAACTTTCGAACAAATTGAAGAGGGCATCCGCCGTCTTGCAATGGCAATAAAAAGTGCATGATATTACTAGAAGAGGCACTTTCAGTAATAAGAGAAAAACAGAAAGAGGGTAAGATTCACCGCACTCCTACCCTACGCTCTGAGTCGCTTTCTAGAATATCTGGAGGCGATGTATATCTAAAGTTGGAATCTCTGCAGAAGACGGGTAGTTTCAAAATTAGGGGAGCTTACTTCGCCATGTACAAATATATGCAAGAGGGGTATAGAGAGTTTATAACTGCGTCTTCAGGAAACCACGCACAGGGAGTTGCATATGCCGCACAATTACATGGAGTGAAGGCGACTGTGGTAATGCCAGAGACTACGCCTTGGCTTAAGGTAAAGAAGACACAAGACTATGGCGCATCTGTAATACTATATGGCGAGAGTTACTACGAAGCAGAGAAGAAGGCTTATGAGCTTTTAAAAAGTGATGCAAAATTCCTTCACGCATATAATGATTATTACGTCATATCAGGACAAGCTACATTAGGAGTTGAAATAGTAGAAGATGTAAAGGATGTAGATGTTGTCATAGTTCCCGTAGGAGGCGGCGGGTTAATCTCCGGCGTAGCATATGCCGTCAAAAAAATGAGACCAAACGCAAAGATAATAGGGGTTCAAGCCAGCGGAGCACCTGCTGTATATCTTTCACTTAAAGAGGGGAAGCCTGTCTTAATTGAGCGAGTTGACACAATAGCCGACGGCATTGCTGTAAAACGGCCAGGAGACATCACGTTAAAAATAATCCAGGAGTATGTAGACGATGTGGTACTAGTAGACGATAACGAAATCGCCGATGCTATATTTTTACTGCTAGAAAGGACGAGAGTAATAGCGGAAGGCGCAGGAGCTGTGGCAGTTGCAGCTCTAATGTCCGGTAAGGTAAATGTAAGAGGGAAGAAGGCCGTTGCTGTAGTGTCGGGAGGTAATATTGACGCGCCTATTTTAATGCGTGTGTTAATGAAAGCTTTAGCAAGACAGAGACGTATCATAAAACTAGTCGGCGAAGTACCCGACAGGCCGGGTACGCTAGCTAAAGCCTCATCTATTCTGGCGTCTCATAATGTAAACATACTTGAAGTTTACCATGAACGCTACGACCCTGAACAAAGACCCAACTACGTCCGCCTTGTCTTCATAGTGGAGGTACCCGGCACATTAGATATGTCAAAACTTCTAGATGAACTTGAAAAAAACGGCTTCTACTTTAAAGTAACGGCTTAATGTTGTACAGCTTCTTGGCCCATACTATGGGGATGTTGTCTCTGTTGTCTGAGAAGCCGCATGTTAGACAACGCATAATACGGTTCTTCTCCTCAACCATCTTAGCTCCACAACGGGGGCAGACGGTTGAATGCAACCTCTCTTCTAGATACGGAATGCCGTACCATTGCGCCAATTCCTTCAACTTACGCACCGCTAGGTCGAGGACGTTTGCTCGCTCCTTGACAAGTCTGTGAGGTAGTCTGATCTTCAACGTCCTGTAGACTTGGTTCATGTGCGCATGCGGCGAGGGAGAGAAATGCTAGTTGGGAGGGCGTATTGAGATTGTCCTCTCATATACTTGCGACACACTATGGACGTTGGTCGTCGAGTTTGAGAAAAAACAGTTATCTCTCAAGTAAGCAGTGATGGTTAGTATCCGCCCGGCGGCGTTTGTGATGCATATGGCGGTTTCCATTGGCGTGAGGGATTCAAGTTTCATAAACATGGCGATTACGGCGGCGGCCGTAGCAGACATGCCACGTACATACAGCGTAATTACATCACATGGGTCGTCGAGACCCTGTCTGGGATCTATAAACGATATGAGAATTGCTACACCGAGGCCGGACAGAAGTGTGTCAAGTACCGCGATGTATATAGAAGCAAAGTCATGCGCCTGAAGCTTAGCCGCCGCGCCGGTAGTCGCGGCGTAAATAACGGGCGAAAACAACACAATGTCGCTGATGATGACAGCGGCGAGTCCAACCGCAAGCAACCGTACGCCCATGTCCCACCCACCACAGATGTGAAAAGTCAGAAACACTCTTTCAACTCCTTTCACACACCTGCCTGACAGCGACGTCGTCAGGCAGGTGAACCGAGGTAGTAGAAAGAGGTGTGCGGGGTTGGCGGAAGACGTGGTGGGCGTTGAAAAAGGGGCTAGGGTTTTAGGAGGTAGGAGACGAGGCGGTGGGGGCGTAGATAAGGCCGTAGAGCTCTTGGACGTGTGGCGGCTTGGCTCTTATCGTTATTTCCGGGTATTCCGGAGGTTTTGCATATAGGAGTACGGCCGTAGTTATATCAGCCCTGAAGTGGACGTAGAGCCCCTCTGGCCGGCTCTCGGTAATCGTGGCGACTATGGTCAACACCGCCGCGTATGTCGCAGTCCCGGGGGAGGGGTCGGTGTTTCGCCAGCTCTGAGGAGAGGCGGGGCACAACGTCGGGGCCGTGGGTTTGTCTTGTGAAACTTTTGGCTTGCCCCCGTGTGTCTTCTATAACCAACAGAGATTTCAGCCCCACCACATATACACACATGTACGTATACAGAACGCTGAGGATAGAGATACCTTGGCGCCTTGTCGAAGAGAGACCGGACGTCCTCGGCCTCGCCGTAAGGATGCGCCTAGCGGTGGAGGAGTACGCCAGAAGGCTGTTAAAGGAGTTGACGGGGCAAGAGGAGCCCAAGCTCGCGCCGGAGGAGCTTGTCTGCTTGCTTACTCCCGACAGACGGGAGCTGGCACGGCGGATTATCGAGGAGGTGTTTCCCAAGTACGGACTTAAGAGATATATCGCAGAGTGGGCTAAGTTCTTCTGGCGCGACGTAGTGTTCCACAGGGCGGTTCCGCTCAACGCCCAACTTAGAGTTGGGAACGAAAGAGACATAAGTATGGCGGTCTTTGTCGACCTAAAGAGCGGTATTGTTAGAGTAAGAAAACTCGGCATACCGCCTTTCGCCGTCGAGTTGAAGAAGAACAACATAGTTTGGATAAGGGAGAGACTAGAAGAGGGCGCCAAATTGAAGTTGGCGTTCCTCGGCATAGAGAGACAGAGGGGCAAGGAGCCGACCTACGGCAAGCTCTACGTCGCCCTCGTCTTCGCCCGCGAAGTTCAACAGATAAAGCCCAGGGCCGTTGTTGTCGTTGACGTGAACCGTCTCGACAACGGCGTCACGGCGGGTCTCCTCGTGGATGGAAAACTGAGACAGACGTTGAGACTTCCCGACGAGAGCGCGGTAAGAGAACTGAGGAGACTCCACGAGGAGATAAGCCGTCTTGACGGAAAAGCCGCTAGGGAGGCGGATCCCGTCAGAAGGAGACGTCTCGAAGACAGAGCACGTTATCTCGCGTCTAAGCGGTTTAGGAAGATAAGGGGCATTGTGGCGCATATCGCTAGAGAAATAATCGAGCTCGCCAAGACGTACAGCGCCGCCGTCGTGGTGGACACAATGGAGGACGAAACATATCGAGAGCTCAAAGAAAGGAACAGTAGCGGAGTGAAGAAACACTTTCTAGACGGGTTGGGCCAACTGAGGAGGCGCCTACAACACTTGGCACAGTGGTACGGCTTGCCGTATTTGGAGGAGCGGCTGTATTCGACCATCTGCCCCCGCTGTGGCGCGAAGATGAAAGAGCTGAATAACAGGCGAATGCGGTGTCCCGTCTGCGGCTTCAACAACAACCGAGACAACGTGCCGCTGATATGGGCAAAGAGAAGGTACTGGGAAATCCTCCAAAAGACAAAACAACCCGCTTTTTCAGCGACCACCACACTTTTAACCTCGTAAGTCTCCTCATTTCATGAGCCACATCCCCGGCCCTGGGGCCCGGCGACCAAGGGGGGCAAAGCCAGCCCCCTATGACCCGAGCCCTCTCGTCTGGGGTTGCCGAAAGGCGGCCCCGGACGGGCCCCGAGCTCCCCCGGGGAGGCCGGGAGCCGCAAAGGGGAGCCAAACAGGGTAGAAACCAAAGACGTGTATATCGCCACTTCCACATTTTTGTCAACATGCCATCTGTCTCATGGACAAGAGGACGTAACCGGCGTTGGTATCGTCTACCTTCGCTTGACCTGAGAGTCCTTTTGTCCTAAAGAAAGGGCTCTCGTGTAACTGTCTGAAACTTGATGTTCACGGTATACCCCTCTTAGCCAACAGAGACCTCACCTCGCCATAATACATAATCATGAACTCCAACGGAAGACAGACAGAGACTGCCGACGGCCACGCTCTAGCCCGGTCTCTACGTAAGCCACTCCTTCGCCCTACGGATCTCCGAGTCTCTCAGGAGGGGCCGGAAAAGATAGTGGAAGGTCTTCTCATGTAGGTCGCTAAGTTTCTCGCTTTTCGAAGATATTATATAAATTCACCAAAGAGGTGCAGAAGTCAGGGAGAGGGGTTAAAGATTAAAAGTACAAACTCGGAGCCTTGTATGAGAACTAGGCTACTTTACCAAGAGGACTCCTACATCCGGGAATTTGAAGCATCTGTATTAGAGGTAATTGGCAACGAAGTTATCTTAGATAAAACAGCTTTTCATGACGGTACTGGCGGATTACAGGCGGATAGCGGGTTTATAATCTACAGAAGTGAGAAATATAGTACAGTGGCCTCCCACAAAGGCGGCGAGGTAGTCCACATACTAGATAGAGCGCCGGCTTTTAAACCAGGTGATGTAGTCACAGGAATACTAGATTGGGAAAAAAGGTATAGGAAGATGCGCTTACACACAGCGGCCCATATATTATCTGCCGTACTTTACAAGAGATATAACGCCCTTATTACAGGTGGGGATATAACGCCGGAGTATGCTAGAGACGACTTTAATATCGAAGGCGATATGGCGACCGTTAGAAAGGCGTTTGAAGAGGCTGTGGCAGAAGCAAATGAAATAGCCCAAAGAGGAATTGAGGTAAAGATCTACTGGTTGCCTAGAGAAGAGGCTTTGAAAATCCCTGGAGTAGTGAAGTTAGCAGAAAAAATGCCGCCCGACATACCCCAGCTCCGGATTGTAGAAATACCGGGTGTAGATCTACAAGCAGACGGCGGCCCTCATGTCAGAAATACCCGCGAAATAGGCACGATCAAAATTTTGAAGGTAGAAAATAGGGGGAAAGGCAAGAAGAGACTTTACTACACTGTAGACTAGTGAATTCTCCGCTTGGCGAAATTTCGATAACTATTCTCCTTGGCGTATTATTTGCCTATCTATTTGATCGCGTAGGTTTTCCACCTTTTCTCGGGTTTTTTCTCGCAGGCGCTATAGTAGGGAAGCTAGGCGCGGTAAATCTCCCTGATGTCTACTTACAGATTTTGCTATCTCTAGTAGCATTTGAGGTGGGCCGCGGTTTAGGCATAAGTGGGCTTTCGCCAGCCGCATTTTTTGCCGTAATACTAGAAAGTGCGCTTATCATTAGTCTGTCTATGCTACTTTTTAAACTAATAGGGCTTACGCTGACAGAGGTTTTAATTATCGCTATCATGATGCTTAGCTCCTCAAGTATTCTTGTTAATAGATTTGCCCAAGTTCTGCCAACAGAAGCCAGAGCTATTGCGCTTTCAATAACCACACTTGAAGACGCTGTGCTCTTCTTTGCAATAAGTCTCCTTTTCGGTAAAACGACTATTGAAAACCTGCCGGTAAATATTGTAGTCGTAACTGCGGTCAGCGTAGTAGCTTTGGCAGTGTTTAGATATGTATACAGACTGATAATCGGCCGCGAATACGCTATACCTTTTGCGCTCGCCATAGCCTTCGGTTTTGTTTATGTTGTTCAATACTTCCAAATAGCTTCGCCTTTTCTCGGGGCATTTATAGGAGGTTACATATTTTCGCGAGCCGACACCCACGGTGTTCACATAAAAGAGGCTACAGCCCTTTCCAGCCTAATAATATACCTATATATGCTAGTCGTTGGATTTTCGATTCCAATGCCAGCGGTAAATCCGCTATTTATCGCCTTAAGTTTAGCCACAGCATTACTAGCAGTATTTGTTAGAGTAACAGCTGTCTTCCTAAGCGCACTTTTCACCACAGGACAGCCGAGGTTTTCTATTAACGTTGCGACGGCGACGGCGCATATCTCGGAGCTCTCTATAACTATTCCAATAGTTGCATATAGGTTAGGCGTCTTGAAAAATGCGGAGTTAGCTTTCGCGTTATCTACCACGCCCATACTGACGCTTTTTCTAGCACCACTGTTCTGGAGACAGCGTAGCCTACTGGAGAAATATGTGGCCAAACGTATAAGGGAATTAAAAATAGCTGTCGCATATGAAAAGCTGTATAAGGTTGTAACACACTTCTTTATAACAACGGCGAAGCTTGTAGTTTTCACTCTCGTTATAGCTATTGTAGTATCTTACCTTGGCATTTTCTCATTAGTACTACTCATACCAACAATCTACTATCTAATTAAATATTCTAGGTATATATACATAGACTTATTATTAGCACTTAGAGAAATTGAACAAGCCCGCTACGTAAGTATAATGGTTCTAGTATTGACTTTTGCCCTTGCGTCTTATGTCGTGTTTGCCTTAATAGTAAAAGTAGCCGAATTACACCACTATATAGCTCTCCTAGTAGTCACAGTTTTGACATATCTACTTATAGCTATATACAAAGAGCTTAGTAGTAACACCACCAAATAAAACCAAGAATGACTAAGACCTAGCTTCCTTATTTTGTATACAGAGGGTGCGGATAATTCTATTTAACTCATTTACTACAATTTTGTAAAATTCTTCTTCCACATGTGGAATTTCACAACACCTCTCTATCCCCTCCCGAAAGGCTTTTGCGAGACGGTAATCAAGACCTGTTATACTCTCTACGTCAGTTTCTACATCGGGTAATATCTGCGAAATTAATGCAAGGTGGTATGCATGATAACGCGCCGCGTTTTTTCTCTCGTCGCTAAGATATTCAGAATCTGCCAATGAGAAGGCCTTTTGTCTATGCACCTCTATAAGAGCGTTTTTTATCTCATTGATATCCCTCTTTCTTAAAATCTCTATAATATCCATAGCATCGATGCAGAGGTAATATAAGACTTTAATAACGCAGTACACAACAGTGAAGGTCAACGACACGGCCATGACGTGTATCCCGACGCCGAGCATCGCCATCGCGACCATACCGCTCAGGACAAACACCACCGCGGCCATGGCGACATTGGCCACCACGGCGGCCCCAAGGGCATCAGCGGAGGCGGGCCCGGAGCCCCCAGAGAGGGCCGGCGTTATGAAGGGGCCTATAACAGGTTATACCATATAATGCGAGTTTTAGGTTTTAATCTCCCTCCCTATGATTCTGTGGTATTAATACGTATAGGCGAGCGCGAGGAGCGCATCGAATCTATAGAAGACCTAGAGAGACTATGTAAATTGTTGAGAGAAGAACTGCAAAAAGAGAGGTGTCAATACCACTCGTGGTATATACGTATATCTCCCGAGAGGTTGTTCGCGCTTTTAAAAAAGGCGTATGTAAAATATACACAAGGCGTAATCGACGTTAGTAGTGTCATAGCGGAGTTCCTAGATGAGAATAAACTGTCAAGAAGTCTATCTCGGACTATTACTCCTACGTTAAGCTCTCTTGGTATTACAACCTCCGGAAAATTTACTGCAATAGCTGTAGAAATAGGGAGGTTGTTCCATGAGGGAAAAATAGAAGAGGCAAAGGCTAGATTTCGCGAACTGGTATATAGAAACTGTATATTGAAGGAGGTTATTGAAAAAACAAGTGATTGTTCTGAGCTTGAAAAAGCCGTAACTAACGTACTAACGGCATATGGTAAAAGTATAAGATTTGATGAGTTAAAATACACGGCGGAGTTATTGAAATTCATACATCCTAAGTGCGAAAATTGTGACTTTAGATGTATTACACCAGAGAAGATTTCTGCATGCGTAGAGAGGTTAATTCAACTTTTGACACCCCATATGAGAGAATTGTTTGAAAAATTGGATATTTCGCTTTTACCTGAGCATCTAGACTTTGTAAACACTGACAGTTCCACGTTCATTATCGGCGTAAAAGGCACAGAGAAGCACATAGGGCTAGTCTTAATTGGAAATCCCATAGAGAGCGCCGATTTGCAACAATTGAAAAACGCTTTGGCGAGACTAGAAGAGAAAATAGCAGAGGGGGTCTACGAGGTATATGTTAAGATATTACCTATATTAGAAGGAGGAGAGAAATGTAAGTCTGTCAAACTCTTGCTAGAAGTCGTACGAGGGGATCTTGAGAGAGTATCTAAATTTATTAAACTCAGCTCCTAATCACATGTGTAGTTTCAAACGTTCTTGTGACAAAAAGCTTCCCCTTGACATATGCCCGGACTTCTACATAAGGGGCTAAACCTGATGTGGCTATCTTTTGCCCTAACACAGAATCTATCTGAAAAATCCCGGTCTCATTTGACATATAGACATTTATAGCAAGAGGTCTGGTGTCGTTAGAAGTAAGCTCTACGCGCTCGATAGCCAAGGCGCTTAACGCGTGTATATCCAGCTTCCCAATCCGATAGGGAATTCTAGCACGACCACTAGACATATCTGTACCGTCAGCTATTTTAGCACACGCAGCTTCAAATGTTAAACATGTATATGTCTCGTCGTGACAAAACACGGCATGTAGAACCTCTTGTTTAAGCATATACATTTTCTCTGTGTCTCCATAGACCTTAGATAGTATTTTTTCAGCCAACCTATCTGTTAACATAGCTGAATATATGGGGTGGTGCGTACGATGGACAGAATTACCTATGTCATGTAAATACGCGCCCATTAATGTCACAACCATAGAGTCCTCTATATCTCCTACTCCATCTGCCACTACACTTGGCCTAAAACCCCTTTCTGTAAGTATTTTATATATGGCAAGGGCACTACCAGCAACAATTCTAGAGTGTACAGGGCCGTGATCATTATATCTTAATCTCTGGACAGCAAAAACATTAGCCATTTTTAGATAGGCTTGAACTTCTGTATCTGTAATAAGTAAATCCCATATTTTCTTAACTTTGTCGCTATCTGGGAGCACCCGCTCTATTAGCTTTATACCGACTTCATAGGCGAACTCTTTTTGCACTCTATTATATAAAAAGCCTATTATTTAACTTTTGACTATACGTACATCTCTGCGATCTCCCTCTCGGCGCCCGGCCTTCCCGGGAGTCTGTGCCGAGATTCCGCACTCTCATCATAATGTTTTTCAGACTCACAAGACGACCCTATCTATGCCTTGTTTTCAATTCTCAACTGGGCGTTTAACGGAACCGCTCTGAAAAAGATGACATTCTGCCAGAAGAATTTGACAAACACCACAAGCGAATTTGCGAGCCTGTACTTGGGAACACCCCCTCTATTATCTTATGTGCCAACTCGCGCCTGTCTGGCGTGGGCAAGCGGTCCAACTCATTCGGCGTGAGTCTGGGCTCCTCTTGTCCCGTGGCTTCCTTCAACAGTCTTCTCACGTACTCTGCCGCCGCTAGGTACATCCTAGTTACTAGGTCTAGGACAACCGGTCTCTCTTCTACCAACCGCCAGGGAATTTCTATCTTTAGCGTTCTGTAGACTTGGCCCATGGGCGTGTACGGCGTGGGAGAGAAAAGCTAGTTGAAAGTCCATCCCTATTTCAACTCTCTCGACACACCTACCTCACGGCGGCGCCGTGAGGTAGGTGTGATATTGGTTGTGTACCAACGTGTAGTTTAAAAGGTGAAGATCAGAAAGAATTCTGAAAAACGGAGTTGGGTTAAACGCCGCACTTCAATTGTAAACAAGACAATACGCCACGCCGCCGGCCGGAGACGCCGACAACTATGGGCAGAGAAGAGGTATTGGAAGCTGATAGAAAAGACAAAACAACCCGTTCTTTCAACCGTCTCGGTGACCACCTCACTTTTAACCCCCTAACTATGTTTCACCAATTAACGACGTCTGGCCCCGGGGCGGTTGACGGGGGTGTGGAGACAGATGCAAAATAAACGACTTGTGGCCGGCCCCCGTATGAGCCGCCCCCTCGCCCCGGTGTACTCGAGGCGGGCCCTTGAGTCCCCCAGGGAGGGGCCAAGAGAGAGGTAGGGAGACGTGACGACATTACGCTGTTCGTCAACGTAGCTTTGAGCAAGCTCTGCAGAGTAGAGACGACAAAGTTATTTAAAATAGGTACAACGATAGAGTGCCGGTGGACTATGCCCTAGAAGTGATAGAGGAGCCTGTCAAATATACCGTGTTTGATGACTATGGCCACTATGACGAGGATGTAGATAGTCTACTGCCGATTACCGCGACGACGGGCAACACGACGTTAAAGTTCTACTTGGGGTACACTGAGACAACTCCAGGCGAGGTAAGGGCAGCAACGGTAGAGACGGCCGTTTTAAGACTTAAGAGCCGCCTGTTAACGAAGTTGGTAAAGAAATTTATCAAAATTGAGACATCGTATGGAAAAACAGTATTAGAGAAGCCCATAGGGGGAAAGCGTGCCTATGCCGGGACAGTCCTAGAATTTTTAAAACATCCATGAGTTGCAAACCGACGATTTTTGACCCAGCTGAATGGGCGTATGTAATAACTTTGGCAAAGGCGTTGCTACCCGAGCTTTCTTTTCATAGAGACAACACAGCCACTGAGATTGCGAGCAGACTAAACGGCATATCTATCGAAGTTTTAAGAGACTTCAATTGGGAAGCGCCAGTTATATATATGCCTCCCTTTGAGATTTTGGCCGAAGGCACTGTCACTATAGCAGTAGAGGGCTATACCGCTAAAAAATTACTTAGGCGTAATATAAAGGCAGACGTAGTTGTCAGCGACCTCGATTTTGAGCCAGATGGAGTAGAGCTTGGAAAGACGCAGGTAGTGCATGTACATGGCGATAACTATTGGCGTATTCCAAACAGAAGGTGGGTCTATACAGTACAGACGTGGCCCATTGGCTGTACATTTAACATCTCTGGCTTTACTGACGGAGATAGAGCTGCTTATCTCGCATATTATATGGGCGCGAGAGAGTTAACGATTTCCGGCTTTTATCCGCATATTGTTATAAAGAGGAGCAATGATATCAAGAGGAGAAAGCTGGCTGTCGCAACACACCTACTATACAGACTCTCTCTCAGAATCCCCATACACTTTCTCTAGTAAGTATCTAATGGTGTAATCTAAACTTGCAAGCCGTTTTTTATCCGTTTCTATCCTCAGGTACTCCTCAAGAGATAGTTGGACAGGCGTCATATCTTGTCCCGATACTACCACACACGGTTGCCCTCCGCAGAGGGCCAGGGTGTATACAGTCCGGAAAGGCTCGAGATCTATGAAAAACCATATTTGTCCCCCCAATTCTTCTAACGCTTTTTTCAGTCGCGATAGTGGTACCAAGTATTTCATTCGCCAAATTTTTCTGTAAGTGCCAAATAGCTTCCAAGTATAGGCATTACGTCTATACCTCTTATTCTCCCCAGAGCCCCACGCCAACAAGTGAGTTCTGAAAACTTACTTACATCGTCTGTTACAACATCGGGCCCATATAGTAAAATAGGTACAGACTCCCCCGTATGTTCCTTTATAGATATTGGAGTGGCGTGGTCTGAGGTAATCACTACATAGTTATTTAGTAGTTTGTCTAAATATGGCGTTAGTGCTTTGTCTAGTCTCTCTATTACAGAAACCTTGCCTTTAAAATCTCCATCATGTGAGGCGCTATCTGTGCCCTTTACATGTAGAAATACTAAGTCGTAGCGGCCCATTAGCTCTACCGCAAGTCTTACAGCTTCGTCAAACATATCGTCTTTAGTTCCACCAAGGCCTCGTGCTGTGTATACGTCCATACCGACTGCACGCGCGACACCTCTTATTAAAGCGACGCCAGCTATAGCCGCGGCTTTGATATTGTACCTCTCCCTAACTGGCTCAATCTGGGGCATATAGCCTCCACCTCTTAACAAAATGGCGTTTATAGGCAACCTCCCCTCTAGTCTCCTCTTTCTATTTATTTCTAAGTCTTTGGCAACTTCGGAAAACCGTTTTGTGACCTCATTTATAACCTCTGCCGTGAGCACGGCCTCCTTACTATTCTCCAGAGGCCGCGACTCTAACAGTTTTGCGCCAACTTTATGCGGGTCTGTATCACTTACTTTATGGCTTACAGACCCACGGAGTACTAAAACACCTCTATGTTCCACAGTGGATTTATAGATAATCTCCACGCCATATTTTCTCTTTATATCCTCGGCTATATTGGCCATGAGGTTTTCTACGGCCTCTACTTCTTCTGGCGTAATGTAGCGACCTGCGCGTCTGTCTAAAACCATGCCGTTGTCGTCTATTGTAGCGAGGTTAGTTCTAAATGCGACATCGCCTGGCTTTAACTCTAAGCCAGCCCCCAGCGCCTCAAAAGCGCCACGCCCTGTGTAATACTTATACGGGTCGTAACCGAAGAGAGCTAGGTGCGCAGTGTCAGAGCCTGGGCGTACGCCAGGGGCTATCGGGTCTAAGATTCCACAAGACCCAAGAGAAGTTAGATAGTCTATTGTTGGCTTAAATGCGGTATGAAAAGGAGTTCTCCCGCCTACAGGTCTATCGCCTCCCCCGTCGAATAATATCCAGAAAACGCTAGGCATGAGTTTCTCTCTTAACCCACTCTAGGTAGTCGATATACCCGCCTACAATAGGTAGTGCAATAATCTCTGGAAGTTGATACGGATGAATAGACCTAACCTCTTTTATCAACTCGTCGAGTTTATCTGCGGTAGTCTTCGCTATTAAAAGTACCTCATTAGCCTCTTCTATTCTTCCTTCCCACCAATACATCGAGCTTGCTTGTGTAATATTAACACATGAGACAAGTCTCTTTTCAAGAAGATGTCTTGCTATTTTCCTACCGTTTTCATTGTCAGGAGCTGTAATCAACACAACTAAGTACATACGAGGTGGGTTGGTATACGTTTTGTATATAACCATTGTGTCGCTGACTAAAGTCATGTCCAAACCCCCCTTTGCGGCTCCCGACCCTCCCCGGGGGGCTCGGGTCGTTGGGGGCTGGCTTTGCCCCCTGGTCGCCGGGCCCCAGAGCCGGGACTCGTTTCCATAATAAAAAATATATTGGAGGGGGCGGAGGTGTGGTTGTTGTGTGGTAAATGGTAGAGTTGGGAATATCCTTTAAAGGAAAAAATGTCTAACCATGTTGCGTAATCGATGTCGGAGGGGGTGCGGCGGTTGAGCTGGGGGTAGGGGCGGCTGCAGAAATTAACTTACTGTACAGCTTCTTGGCCCATATTATGGGGATGTTGTCTCTGTTGTCTGAGAAGCCGCAGGTGGGGCAATGCATTATGCGTCTCCCCTCTTCCGCCATCTTGGCTCCACAACGGGGGCAGACTGTTGAATACAGCCGCTCCTCTAGATACGGAATGCCGTACCACTGCGCCTCCTCAGCTGGCCGAGGCCGTCTAGGAGGTGTTTCTTCTCTCCGTTCCCCTCCTTCAACTCTCGGTACGTGTCGTCCTCCATTGTGTCTACTACGATCACGGCTTGACGTTCTCTGGCCAGCTTTATGATCTCGCGGGCGGCGTTGCCCCTTCCAGTACGAGCCAACTAGAGACGGCCATATACGCGACGCCCGCCGACGCGTTGACTACGGCGGCTGTCTAGGGGCTTCGTTGAGTTGAATCTACTCTTCGCCGACACGTCTTGGCCCGCCGCGGTGGCGCTGAACGGCGCCGTCGTAAAGGCGGCGTTGGGAGGCATGTTGTTGACCTTCGCAGCCAGAGCCGTCGCTAGCAACTTGCCGACCTCGCCGGCGTCATACGCCGCCGTTGCCACCCCAAGCCCTGTTCATACCGGCGATACTCATCGCCGTGTTGACGGCACTCGCGGTAAGACCGCCGTAGAACAAACCCGTTTTTAACCCACCCAGGCTTCTAAACAACGCGGTCACACACCTTGACCAACGCCTCGCCTGCCTGACGGCGCGCCGTTAGGCAGGTGTGTCGAGGGAGTAGAAAGTCGAAATACGTCTTCTAGTTTCTCTCTCCCTCGCCGCATGTGCTCATAGTTGCTCATGGAGTTGACAGGAAAGGAGGATCCGAAGCTCACATCGGAGGAGCTAGACCGCCTGCTTACTCCCGATAAGCGCGAGTTGGCCGTCAGGATCATTGATGAGGTGTTCCCAAAGTACGGTCTTAAGAAGTATTTCGTGGATAAAGCTAAGTTCTTCTGACATGACGTGGTATTCTACAGGTCGGTTCCACTCGACGTCCAACTGAGAGTGGAAAACGAGAGAGATGTGGACAAGGCCGTCTTTGTTGACCTAAGGAGTGGCGCCAAAGACGTCGCGGGCAAGATAATTGAACTCGCCAGGGCATACAACGCCGGTCGTGGTAGACACAATGGGAGATACAAGTTACCGAGAGCTCAAGGCGGGAGTGGAGTACTGAGGAGGAGGTTGAAGGAGTCGGCGCAGTGGTACGGCATTCCGTATCTAGAGGAGCGGCTGTATTCAACAGTCTGTCCAAAGCGCGACGCAAAGGTGGTAGAGGAGAGGGGTCGCGTAATGCATTGCCCCACCTGCGGCTTCAGAGCGCACCGCGACAACGCCCCCATGACATGGCGGAGAAGAGGTACTGGGGGCTACTCCAGAAACAACCCCCTCGGCGACCACCACCTAACCCCCCAACTACACCTCCCACATGAACAACGCCGGCCCCAGGCGGCAGACAAAGAAAATCGACGACCTACGGCCACATAAGACCCACCCCCCGCCCCGGCACACCCAAAACAGACCCCCAAGCCCCCGGGAAGGGCCAAGAAAAAGATAGGGGAACGAGATGGTTTATCTCTCTGTGGTTGTTAAAAGGTGAAGAGTTGGAAATTCAGCGCTTTGGACCCCGATCATCTATCAACAAGTATAGCGTCATCACATATTTATTATGATACGGCGTTTTAAAATGTGGAAGGCGTAGAGGTTGCAGTGAAGAGGTATCTGGCCGGCGACGGATCTGCGTTAGATGCTCTGAGAGAGTTCGGCCTTTTAAATAGGCAGGAGCCAGCCACAAGGGGGTACGTCCTTTACAAAGCCCTTAAGTATGGCATAGACGTATCTAGTTACGTCAAGTACCTAGACTGGAGGGAGTTCGAGGAGTTTATACGCTATGTCTTCTCGGAGTTTGGTTACAACGTGGTGTCAAATGTTAGACTAAATTGTGGAAGAAGCGCTGAGTTTGACGTCGTTGCATGGAGCCGAGATGTGGCGTTTGTTGTAGAGGCTAAGAAGTGGAAAGGCGGGGGCGGCAAGTGGGAAGAGATCGCGTGTAAACACCTAAAGAAAGTTAAAATGTGTATTTCTAAACTACTTGTTTTTGCTCCCTTTGTTGTGCCGCTTGTAATCTCCTCTACTGATGTTAATTTTATTTCCGGCGGAGTCCCTGTGGTATCTATTAGAAAAATTGGGAACTTTCTCGCCTCTTTTCACGACTTCAAGAATTACGTCATTATACTTAAATAGACACTCGTCGCATGCATATGTATATATGGCGATAGAAAGCTCGGATTTTATCTTCACTATGTTATATGTTTCAAGTCTGCGTGTGCAGAAGAAGCAGTAGATCACAACCCCTTTTCTGTCTTCTCTTCGGTGATGGAAAGATCTGCGACAACTCTAGCCCTCTTTTGTGGGACTAGGAATTTTTCAGCAACAGCTATTAAAATCGCGAGTCCAAAAATAGAGAGAGACACGCTCTTTGCGTAATTACTCAGCACCACGACTATGTCATTAAACTTAACTATGTATATATATGGTAGAGGCATGGCATAAATTAGTGCAAGAAGCGCCATAATCTTGGGAAGTTGTCCAATGCGCATTTTTACAAAAAACTCCAGATATGCGGAGGTTGCTAATATTGCAATCGACAAGATAGCGGAGAGCGCCCAGGGGATGTTTAGAAATCTTTCAACTTCTCCACCTACAACTATTTCAAAGTTTCCAATATCTACGGGGATAGTCGCGTAAATAGGTTTTGCAAAAGGACCTATCGCAAGTATTACTACAGTTAGTACAGCCGCCATAGATGTCAATAACACAAACACCCCCTCTTCTCCCTATTTGAAGTTTTTCATTGGCGACATTTTGTAAATTTCTCGGTTCTAAGCGCTTATATTGTCTAGCTACGGCGGCATTGTTGAATATCTCAGTTTGCCGACTATCCAATCTTTAAGCACTATACGCGCTGCTTCATCGATGTTTACCTTTCCGCCTTTTAGAAGTCTTTTTTTAACTCTTCCTATCTCCTCAAGTGCGTTTTCTAAATCACAGTCGATGCCGTAGGCTTCCACAAGGGCTTTTGGGTTATAGGACAACACGCGTCTAAGTAGTGCATACGCGTAGGGTACTGGGTCGTCTATAGCGCCTGGATCTACCAAGCCTTTGATAACATCTAAAGCTAAGTCGCCTGTCGACATCGTTTTTACAACGCCTGGCGTATCTAACACCAAAAGCCAGCTTTTAGCTCTCACTAGTTGTTCTCCCCTAGTCCACCCTGGCTTGGGACTCGTTGGGGCGACGTAGCGCCCCTTTAGGTAGTTAATTATTGTTGACTTACCGACATTTGGATAGCCCACGACAACGACTGTGACAGGTATGCGCGGAGCTAGCGATCTAATAGCTACTATCAGCTTTCGCGTGCCAAGTCTATATTTGGCACTTATATAAACTACGGCTCTGCCTAGGCTTTTAAAATAGGACCTCCACTTCTCTAACACGTCTCGTTCTACAAGATCCGCCTTGTTTAAAACTATTAGCAACCTCTTGCCTAATTTATCTGCCAGCTTTTCAACGTCTTCTACTCTGGTAGCCCCTGGATCTCTTGCGTCAACAACTTCAAGTACTACATCGCCATCTTCTATAACTCTTCTTACTAGCCGCCAAGTCTCTTTCACGTCAGATTCTTAGACAACATTTAAAAAATGTAGCGATTGTCGCAATGTGTCATTTAAGCCGCCACCTTCAAGACTAGAACTTATTAGATTAAGAAGACAACTTACGTTATTTCAAAGGATAAGGAAAACTTTAGAAGATGCTCGAAATTCTACAATCCAGAGAATAAGGGCGTTAATTACAGACTTGGAAAAGTTACGTCGTGAAATTGCGGACGACTTTGTAGAGATATCAACAAACTTCAAGACTGCGGTAGCTAAGACAGGCATAGATAGAATAGAGAGTATAGCAGATTTAACCCCCAAGACTGTAAAGGTGGAGCTTGTAAATAGAGGTACACACATGGGCCTTGAGGTGAGAGACTACGTGATGTATCCGACTTATAGCATTGTGACAGAGGCGGCTGAGCTCGATATCGCCCTAGTGAAGACAAGAGAGCTTTTAAAGAAACTTGTGGAATTTGCTGAAAAAGAAACTCTGTTCTATACGCTTTTAAACAGAGTACGTGAGTATCAGAGGATGATAAATAGCATAGACTACGTAATAATCCCCCGCATAAGAGAGAATATGCAGTACATTAGACTTGCGCTAGAAGAGGGTGAGAGAGAGGAGTTTATAAGGAGAAAAATAATAGCGTCACGTATATAAGGTTGGTGTTTCAGACACTAGCATGTCTATGAAAGATCTCAATGTAGTTATCAAAGAGCTTGTCGACAAAGAAATCGAAAAAGCCATGGCAAATATAAAAGAAGAAATTAGAGAAGTCACATCTCTTATTGATAAGAAAATAGAGGAGCTCCGTCAATATTTAAAAACCTAAAAGGTTTAGAGCCTATGAACGCCAAAGCATTAGTCACGGTTATATTAATGGCGATGTTAACAATGGCCCAGACAACACACACAGCAACAGGGGGCGAGAAGTACTTAGGGGCTGGCCTCGCCGTCGGCCTCGCTGGTCTTGGCGCTGGAATTGGCGTTGGTATAGCGGGTGCTTCAGCGATATCTGCTCTTGTTGAAAAGCCTCAGGAGCGAATTTGGTACTTAATATTTCTAGCGCTTGCGGAGGCGATAGCGATCTACGGCCTGTTGATTGGTCTGCTGGTGTTTACTGCCTAAGCCCTAGTAAGAGGCTCAAACACTCTTCTTCTTTTTTCTGTTGGCACGCCTTCCGCAAGCAACGCGGCGACTCTAATCAACGTAATTACTTCCGCCTTCATATACTCTAAATGTGCGGCCAGCGCCCCGAGAGAAAACTCGGAGAACCTTGCTATATATATATCTGATAACTTTTTCACATATGCCGGATATATATTGTCCATCGCTATTGAGATATTTTCTAATGTGGGGGCTTCTGCCACCATATCTATTAGTATCTTGCCCCAAGGCACAGCTCCTGCATTCTCTAAGAACTTTGTCGGTGGGTCTCTTACGGCAGATGTCACTAGCGGCGTTGGTTTGCCAATGATGAGTTCGTTTAGCTCTTCTGTTAGCCCCCAAATTCTTGCTCTTATTGCTATTAAGACATTGAGGTATTCCTTTAGCTCTGTGATAAACATATTCAAAGATTTGTCTTTACTCACGGGCGCCGTCTCAGAGAAGTCTTCGATCCACTGTCTGTCTAGAAAAACGCTTAATTTATCTTCGCCATATTTCGACGCTAGCTCAAAGGCCTTGTAAGCTGGGTGCCTCATCTGTTTTAATCTATCTCCAATCTCTTCTACGTTTTTAACGCCGAGAAGACTCGCTATTATATGGCGTCTTCTAGTAAATTCGAGAGGTTCCCAGAGTATGAAATCCTCTGGGTTTCTACCTGCTTTAATTGCTATTGTTAAGTTTCTGATATTCTCATATTCAAAATACTTAAGTGAGGATAGTATCACAGCTTTTGCATCACCGCTCGAGCCTAGAAATATTGATTTTACTCTGTCTAGATATATTTTTATTAAGCCCCTACGTAACTCATCTAGGTTGTCTCTAGTAAGTTTATCAAGAGCTATATTGTAATGTGTTGTTTTTAAAATATTTAAAAACTCATCTAGTGTATTTACATAAACTAGAGAGATAAGTTTATCACGTGGTAGCTCTTTTATACGGAGACCTCTTACTCTAGGGCCTAAAGAAGGTCTTCTCAGTATTGAACTCATAAATTGAGAATAGCTAATGCCTTCTCGATAAGCTTGTTTTTGTTTTCCCGGTATTTAGATAAGATTTTCTCTTTCTTATCTTCCGCGCTCTTTATAATCTTCTCTGCCTCTTTTTTTGCCTCTTCAACCGCCTTGTTTTTATATTCAAATATGGCATTACTAACGATTCCCTCTATTTTTTTAATAATTTCATCGGAATATTTTTTAGACACTTGTTCTACATATATTAGGACGTTTGTTTTTGTCTCATCGGCGCTCTTTATAACTTTGTCTATCTCTTCGAGTCGCTTTAAAATTTCATCTATTTTAAGCATATTTATGCATTGAAGCTGGGCTTATATAAAGTTGATGAGTCCAGGACTAACTGAGTGGTGAAGATACTTCTCGCATCTGATCAGACGCGCGGAATTAACATCATTTTCAGCCCGTCCCCGTGTAACTTCACCTAACTTTCTCACTGCAGCGGTATTTAATATTTTCCGTCCAACTCCTTACGCCCGATTTGTAATGTCAATAAATTTATTTACCTACGCAGTAACTATTGTGGTTCTCCAAATCGCTGAACAAATAATATTTGCCGTGTTGTTACTTCTCGCCCTTATAATCCTAGTTACTATACTTTCGTCATCTATTCGTATAATTCCTGAGTACCAAAGGGCTGTTAAATTTAGACTAGGCCGTGTCGTAGGCGTAGTTGGCCCAGGGCTTGTGTTTATAATTCCGATAATCGATACTATAATGAGATATGACCTACGTGTTGAGGTAGTAGACGTGCCCGCACAACGCGCGTTGACTAAGGATAATGTCGAAGTAACTATAGACGCAGCAATATACCTTAGAGTAGTTGACCCGTTGAAAACTGCTTTAACTGTAAGAAACCATATACCAGCTGTTGCAATATATGCAGCGTCTACTCTCCGCGATGTTGTTGGCATGGTGGATCTCGACACTTTACTCACACATAGAGACGAAATTGCGAAAAAGATCGCATCAATAGTAGACGAACATGTAACTCCATGGGGTGTAAAAGTAACCGCAGTTGCTATCAAAGATATAAAGCTTCCTGATGTATTACTCCGCGCAATGGCCAGTCAAGCAGAGGCAGAGAGAGTTAGACGTGCTAAAATTACGCTGGCTTCTGCTGAATATGAAGCGAGTAAGATCTACCTCGAGGCCGCCGAGCGCTATTCTCAGAATCCCACTGCTGTTCAACTAAGAATGATAGACGCATTGATTGAAATAGCTAGAGAACATAACTTAATCATTGTCACGCCGCCCACTCTGGAGTACGTAGCTCTGCCCTTGGCTGTTACCAAGAGAGAAAAGAAGGAATGAAAAAGTGGATACTTCTACTTCTTTTGACATGTTTTTCTAACGCTTATATAGTACACACTATATATACGGTTGAAATAAACGGTATAATAGGCCCATATACGCTCTCGCAAATAGAGAGAGCGATTTCTCTTGCCGAGCAAAACAACGGCCTTGTCCTACTGTTGTTGTCTACGCCAGGCGGTTTGGCTGATGTAACACTTCAAATTATGAAAGAGGTAGGAAACTCGCCGGTTCCAGTTGTGGGTTTCGTATATCCAGATTATAGTTACGCTTGGTCTGCGGGCACTTATGTATTAATGTCGACGCATATAGCGGCTATGGCGCCACATACAGTAATAGGGTCTTGTCAGCCTATTGCTGGAGGGACGCCGGTTAACGAGTCGAAGACTCTTAACGCATTGATAGGGTATCTAGAAACTGTTGCCAAGTCTTATGGGCGAAATGGTACTTTTGCCAGGCTATGTATAACTAAAAATGTGAATCTAGGCGCAGACGAGGCATTAAGATATAAGGTTATTGATATAATTGCAAACGATATAGACGATTTGTTAAGGAAAATTAATGGGAGTTCTATTGTCCTGAGAAACCAGAGAGTTGAAATCGTGGTTATTGGAAGTGCTATACAGCCGGTTACGCCCACGCCTACAGAAACCTTACAGATGTGGTTGAGCGACCCCGTGGTGTCAAGTATTTTATCTCTACTCGCATTTATACTTCTATTAACAGCCTTTTTGACAGGCCACCCAGCGGCCATAGTAGCCGCGATTATATTACTAGTTGTCTCTATGTTTTCTATTCTCCCAACTGCATGGCTTAGTCTCGTTTTGATAATTATGGGCGCGTCTCTTATCGTATTTGAAATTTTAGCAGGTATGGCGGCTCATGGAGTTGTCGCTGGCGTCGGCGCAGTTTTAGTTATAATTGGCTTCTTATCGGCATACCCAGCTAGTGTGTTTGGCAGAGAGCTTATACATATCAAAGATTGGTGGTTGATACAGCTCGGGCTTTATATAAACATAGCAGTACTAGTCGGCTTTATTGGCCTAATAATTTACAAGGCTGTGGCAGTTCATAAAGTAAAACCCCCCTCTGAGTTTTTGACAAACCTAAGAGGTATGGAGGGCGTAGCATTAGACGACATTGAACCCGGCGTGCCGGGTTTTGTAAAAGTTTTTGGAGAGTATTGGAAGGCCGTATCAGATGTGTCTATAAAAAGGGGTTGTAAAATAAGGGTTCTTGAGGTACAAGGTGATAGATTAAAGGTTGAGCCGGCGGGTATCAACACGCCGGAGGGGACGGAGGGAGAAAAGTGATAGAAAGAGGGGGTTATTTAGTCTGTGTCCGCTTTTCGCCGTCCTACTGATATTTGCCGAGGACGGCGTCGTCAAATGTGCCGTCTTTGCCGACGGCAGTTTCCGACTTCACGACCTTGTCGGTGAAAACGTCGTAATACGTATACACGCCGCCCGCGTCGACTATAGCCAGAGACTCAAACATAAACAACGCGCCGTCTAGAAGCCCCTACTCCCGCCTCAGAGTCTCAATCAGTTTAATGAACTGCTCCACCATGAGATTGTACAGTTTTCAAAGTTTGGCCCCACATGTGGCGCGGAGGAGAAAAGCCAGAGACGCCTCTTTCAACTAGTTTTTCTTTCCCATGCCACATACGCCCATGAGCCAAATCTATCGAATACTAAATGTTGGAGATGCCATGGCAGTTGGTAGAGGAGCGTCCGGACGTCTTAGACCTAGTGACAGGGATGCACTTGGCCGTTGAGGAATATATGAAGAGATTGCTCAAGGAGACCACGGGACAGGAGGAGCCGAGGCTAACAACGGAGGAGCTAGACCGCTTGCTTACTCCCGACAGACGGGAGTTGGCGTACCGAATAATTGAGGAAGTGTTTCCCAAATACGGGCTTGGGAAAGTACTTCGTGGATAAAGCCAAAGTGTTTTGGCGCGACGTGGTATTCCACAGGGCGGTTCCGTTAGATGCCCAACTGAGAGCCAAGGACGAGAAAGACGTGAGTAGAGCCGTTTTCGTTGACCTCAAGAGCGGCGTCGTCAGAGTGTGAAAAACCGGCATACTGCCTTTCGCCGTCAAGTTGAAGAAGGGCGATGTCGTTTGGATCAGAAAGCGGTTGGAAGAGGGTGCGAGACTCAAGGTGGCATTTCTCGGCGTAGAGAAATGGAAAGGCAAGAAGGGGCCAACGTACGGTGGCTTGTATATCGCTCTCATCTTTGCTAGAGAAGTAAGTCAGCTAAAGCGTCTCTTCACGATTCAGGAGACCCTTAGTTCGTCACCTGGAAGAACTTGGGTTGGCTTTAAAATGTTTTTGAGCCCTTAGCAAAACTTTCCCAAGCCTATGGAGATTTCCCAGGAATAACATCACAAGGCCGAAAACTACCAATTCAGCCTCATTTCCAACAACGCCCATGGCTAAAACTATGGCGCCATATATTGCCATCATATATATGAACATAATTGAGTTATCTCCTAGCAATATAACACCGGTATTTACATTTGACATGACGTAATAGCAGTACGTCCCCCTATCTCTCTTGGCCCCTCCCTGGGGGACTTAAGGGCCCGCCTCGGGTACACCGGGGCGAGGGGGCGGGTCACCCGGGGGACGGCCGCGAGTCGCTTGTTTTTACAACAGTTTGGCGCCCCCGTCTGCCGCCCCAGGGGCCATGCGTCGTTTATGAAGCAAGAAAACTTACGAGGTTAAAAATGTGATGGCTGTTGGGACGGAGGAAAAAACGGGTTGTTTTGTCTTCTCTATTAACTCCCGGTATCTCTTCTCTGCCCATATCATGGGCACGTTGTCGCGGTGCGCTCTGAAGCCGCAGGCGGGGCAACGTATGAAGCGGCCTTCCTCTTTTGTCATCTTAGTGCCACACTTTGGACAGACTGTTGAATACAGCCGCTCCTCTAGATACGGCAGGCCGTACCACTGCGTCGACTCCTTCAGCCTCCTCCTTAACTGCCCGAGCCCGTCTAGGAAGTGTTTCCTCACGTCGTTTCCGTTGCCCTCCTTCAGCTCTCGGTAACTCTCGTCTTCCATCGTGTCGACGACTATGGCGGCTTGGTGCTCTCTTGCCAGTTTTATGATCTCGCGGGCGGCGTTTATAACGACGTCGCGGATATATGCAAGCTGCGAGGTCGTGCGCCGCTGCGCAATGGAGCCAGTCCCCAACTCACGCCGTACAAGGCCTTGGATATGTCTTCTGGTAGAGACCTAAGCCATGTCATTTCACAGTTATGGACATCCACCTCCTCAGGAGTATAACTTATATAGTATAAAGGTGGATACGCTGTGAGTTGTACATCTGCTGTGTTTTGTACACCTAGAGCATCTCGCGAAGATGAGCTCGTTGCCGATGTGATAATAGTAGGCGGCGGATTTGGGGGTCTTGTAACAGCGTTAGAACTTAAGAGATACGGCTATAGACCTAGGGTAGTTTACATAGGACATTTAGGCGGCCACCATATTTTAGGAAATGCGCCAAGGTACTCGGACTATATAGATGTACAATCAATAATAAGCAAAGCCAGGGAATTAGACGTAATAGAGGGGTTTTTTGATGGAATTTACATATATCATAAAGGTATAAAATATAGAGTACGCTATAAACACCTAGTTTTAGCTACAGGGGGTTTCGATGCGCCGATAACATTTCCAAATAGCATCAAGGCACCTCAGAAGACTGCAGAAGAGGTTCTATTACAACAACCCACAGGTCTTAAAATCGCCGTTTGGGGCACAACCGAGTGGGGGCTACGTACTGCACTTACATTAAAAAGACTTGGCAACGACGTAATAGTTTTAGATAACTCTGCATATATAAGAGATACGAAATATTTTGAAAAGGTCAAGAAGACGATAGATTTCCCCATTGCCACCTCTGTAAGGATTAAGAGTTATGACAGAGGAGTTTTAAAATACAACGTTATAACTGAAAAAAGGACTATAGAGAAAAGAGAGGAGAAACTCGATCTTATAGTGTCGACTGTAAGAATGGTGAACCCGTATGTAGTCACAAAGCTGGGGTTTAAAGTGTATTACAGCTTTGAGTTAAATTCTCTTATACCCAGGCGCACCAACCTCGGCGAACTTTTGACACTAGATGACACAGGTAGAGCCGTCGGCGGGAGTAATATCTACGTGACTGGCCACCTCTATGGCGCAGTGAGAGAAAACCACATCGTAGAACAAGCCAGGTTGCTTGCCATGTACATAGCTTCTAAAGATGGGCTTGAAGATGGGGAAAAAGTTAAAGATGGTTTAGGTAAGTTCCTCGCCACACTTGCGGTAGAAGCCAACTGGCTTTATAACCTTGGCAACAGACTTGAATATGGCACAGATAACACAGGACGATACATAGAGCCTAATGTTATCGACGTCCCACACTGGGCTTCGTATTGGCCACAAGAAGAAGATATAGAAGGCGTCATCATATGCCCCTGTGACAATACGCCTATAGATAAAGTGTTAAAGGAGGTAAAAGAGGCGAATAGGCTGAAAGAGATAAAGACAAAGATAACACATAAAGACGTTGAACTGCTAAGGCAATTAAAGCTTCCACAGCTTTCATTTGGAGAATCTGTATGTGCCGAATCTATGTGCCTACCCTACGCAACAATAATACTAGGGGCACTGTTAGGACAGAAGCCGTCGTACTTTATATACGGCAAACTCCCACAGTAGCCAGAAAATTACGCTAATTGGGTATTTTTTATACAGAAACCAGTTGGCTTAACAACTGTCTTAATTTCTCTAGCCCATCTTTTGAATTAGACTCCAGCTTAACTCTAAGCACAGGCTCTGTGTTGCTAGGCCTAATTAATAGCCTTCCATCCCTAGTTCTTATATCTATTCCGTCTAGCTCATAAAATTCGAAAGAAACAGCCCTCTTTTTTGCCTCTTCGACTGCTTTTCTAGGGTCGGCAACTTTGAGATCTAGACGTTCTTCATAGACCTTAGGCGCCTCCTCTAGTATTTTGTCTAGTGTCGTGTTTCGCTCTTCGAGAATAGAAAGTATTTTTAAAGCCGCATATATACCGTCGTCAAAATAGTTATTTTCTTTAAACCCGATATGTCCACTATACTCTGCCCAGAAAATCGCGTTATATCTCGCCGCCGTGGGCTTTTGGAAACTGTGGCCCACTCTTTGCCTGATTATCTTAACCCCCCGCTCTTCTGCGACTTTCTCTAGATATAGAGGCATAGTGATATCAAACACGACAGTATCGCCTGGTTTTGCATAGTAATTTATGAGTGTATAAACCATTTTTTCAGGCCGAAAAACTTCGCCTCTAGCTGTAACAAGGCCAACTCTGTCGCAGTCGCCATCAAGCGCAATACCTGCATCTAGTCTATTCTCTATTACTAACTTCTGAAGTTGTTTTAGATTTTCCGCCTTCTCTGGATCTGGCAAGTGAGCTGGAAATCTGCCGTCTGGAAAATCGTTTATTGCAACGACCTTTCTAAAACTTCTCTCTAACAGAGGTTTTAATATCACGCCAGCCGCATTAGCCGGGTCAAATCCTATAGATAGATCTAATCTTCTAAACCTCGCCGTTATATAGTCGATGTACTTTGTCAAAATATCGCTGACATATACAACGCCGCGAGTCGCTGGAGGGGGGGACTCTAACATATTTGCTAGTTGTTGAATTTCATGACTCTCTAAATCTACGCCTCCCGGCTTCATGATCTTCATACCGTTGTACTCCGGCGGGTTGTGAGATGCTGTTATCATCACCGCGGGCTTTTGGAATATATACGATGCGTAATGCGTCACAGGGGTTGTAGACGTGCCTATAAACACGATGTTGCCCCCCACGAGAAGCCCTCTAGATAACGCTTCGGCAATTCTAAATGAGTGTGTTCTAACGTCCATACCGACTATAATATCTCCGCCGTTGAAAAACTTCGAAATAGCGTATCCGATCTTCTCAACTAAATCCATCGTCAACTCTCTATCTACTACACCTCTAATATCATATGCCTTAAATACCGTCATCGCAATTTCAATACTGCAAAATTATATATTTTGACGTATATACATCTGTGAGACTTGGCGGAGTCGCAGACTTGCCGCTACACGACGGCCATGTGCCGCCTTGGTTATTTATACGCATGAGGAAACTCGCCTCGTTGATTTTACATGTGATGTACGACCTTTACGGCCCCGACGGCATTATTGAACGTTTTGCACACCCCGTCTTTTTCCAAGCCTTTAACAACATTATAGGCATGGACTGGGATAGTAGCGGTAGCACCACTGTAACTACAGCGGTGGTAAAAGAGGTTTTACGAAATTCTGACGTAATACCTGTGAGAGTGGCTGGGGGGAAAGGTCGTCAAGCCTTAAAAACGCCGAATGAGATAGAAGAAATCGCCAAGCGTTTTGGTCTAGACGCCACACAGCTTATAACAGCTTCTAGACTCACCGCTAAGGTAGATAACACGTTGATACAAGATGGGTACGAGATATACCACCATGCCTTCTTTATATCTGAGACAGGCAGATGGTGTGTTATTCAACAAGGCATGAACCCAGAGGTTAAAATGGCGCGTCGTTACCATTGGATTTCTACTGAGGATTTCTTCAATAGTCCCCACACAGGAATCATCGGATTCCGCCATAACAACGTCCTCAATTTAGCATCTAAAAACAGTAGAGATAATAGGTCGATAATTTTAGAACTCGTAAATGAGGGAGCTACAAAAATTGCAAAGTACCTAGCCCTTCTGCGCGGTCAGACAACCTTGGTAGACACCCCCTACTATCATCCATATGTAAAAACCAGCATCGACATAGACATCAAGACAGTTTTGAAAAATCTACCGCCGCCTAAGTCTGTAGACGATTTTAAAGAACTTCTGCTCAAATATAGAGTGGGGCCTAAGACTTTACGCGCACTTGCCTTAGTTGCAGAAATCATTTTTAAAACTCCCGCAGACTGGAGCGACCCAGCTGTAGACCCGTTTAAATTCTCCTTTGCAGTAGGAGGGAAAGACGGGGTGCCGTATCCAGTTAACAAAAAGGTATACGACGAATTAATTGCCCTACTTGATGCGGTTGTAGAAAAAGCCCATACAAACCCTGGGCTTTATCGCTACCTTGCCCACTTGGCAAAGAAGGCAGAGATGTGGAAATTTCCTGAAGATAAAAAGAGACCTACTTAACAACTTATTTGACAACTACAACAAGCCTAGCCCTTTAAGGCGAGGAGCGCAGTGGAGGTTCCGCTATGTGCTACCTCTTTGGTGGGTCATAGAGTTTCAAAACAGCTGGGTTTATATTGAGACCACTGTGTAACCCTGGACACGTCCTCGAGGATGTATCTCCCAACTATTTCAAAATCGGCTCCTGCTCGTATGGCGTCGCCCGGATTACCGCCTTGCGGTCCTATGCCGGGCGAAATAATTCTGTAGCTACAGCCTAGTTTCCTACGAGCGTGGGCTATAACATCTGGTTGGTTGCCAGGCAAGACGTATCCCCTGACGTCTCCCACATCTAACAACTCCTCCCATATTTTGTCATATAGAGTTGGCGCTGTCATTTTAGCTAGGACGTATATATGTCTGCCCCTTGGGAGAGACGGATATAGGAAGCCGTGGGTAATTACGCAACATGCACCTCTGTTGATAAGTTTCTCGATTACTCTATTTGCCACATGTGGAACGTCAGCAATTTTTAAATCGACAATTACATTACCAAATCTCGCAATCTCGCCAATGATAGATGCACCACTAGCAAGTACTAAGTCCCATCCGACTTTAAATCCTGCGACTAAGTCTTTAAGCGTTTTTGCAACGTCAAGAGCCTTTAAGACCTCCGTATCCAATGCCACCACTACTGGGTACACGAGAATACTCTTGTAACAACTTATATCCTTTGACACTACCCCTTACGTCGACACCGAGAAATGCAAGTCTCAACTTAGCACCTTCTTCCAATCTCTATCTGATTCAAGCGACGTCGCTCTTTTTCAATTTTACAACAAACGTCTCTCTTAATCTCCACACTTTGATGACACCGCTCTTGAGGTCAACGAAAACGACATTGCTTATATCTTTCTCGTCCTCGACTCTCAACTGGGCATTGAGCGGAACCGCCCGGTGGAACACTATGTCGCGCCAAAGAAACTTAGCATAATTCACAAGGGTTTTCCCAATATCCCCCTATCTTTCTCTTGGCCCCTCCCCGGGGGACTTAAGGGCCCGCCCCGGGTGCACCGGGGCGAGAGGGCGGGTCATACGGGGGACGTGGCGCCAAGTCGTTAACTTTCGCCGTCTTCGCGCCCCCGTCTGCCGCCCCGGGGCCAAGTAGATGCCGTTCATGAAATAAGAAAACTTACGAAGTTAAAAATGTGACGGTCGCCGGAGTGGAAAAAGTGGGTTGTTTTACCTTCTCTATCAGCTCCCGGTATCTCCTCTCAGCCCATATCATGGGCACATTGTCGCGGTGCGCTCTGAAGCCGCAGGCAGGGCAACGCATGAAGCGGCCGTTTTCCTCAACCATCTTGACTCCACAGCGGGGGCAGACAGTTGAGTACAACCTCTCCTCCAGATACGGCAAGCCGTACCACTGCGCCGACTCCTTCAGCCTCCTCCTTAACTGCCCAAGCCCGTCTAGGAAGTGTTTCTTATCGTCTCTCCAGTTGCCCTCCCTGAGCTCCCGGTACGTGTCGTCCTCTATTGTATCAACAACGATCGCGGCTTGGCGCTCTCTGGCCAGCTTTATGATCTCGCAGGCGGCGTTTATAACGACGTCGCGGATTATGCCATAGCGCTTTGTCTCAAGTTTCCACAGTTGTCTCTGGAGGTCAAGGGCTCTACGCTGGTCTCTGTCCTCGTCCACACGCGCGAGGGCTCTGCTCAGTTGTCTTATGTGGATATGTATCTTCTCAAGCTTCCGTATCCGCTCTTTCCTAGGAAACTTCAATAGCTCCACGACACGACCGTCGACCACGAGACCAACCTTTACGTAGTGGTCTAGGCGGTTGACGTCGATAACGACAAGCGCCTTGGGCTCCACCGGCGTCACCTCTCTAGCGAACACAAGGGCGATATACAGGCCGCCGTAAGTAGGATCTTTGCCTCTCCTCACGTTGATGTCCAAGAATGCCAACTTCAATTTAGCGCCCTCTTGTAGTCTCTCTCTTATCCAAGTGACGTTGCCCTTCTCCAACCTGATTGCGAAAGGCGGTATGCCGGTCTTCCGCACTCTGACTATGCCACTCTTTAGGTCGACAAAGACCGCCTTACTTGTATCTCTTTCGTCCTCAACTCTCAACTGAACGTTTAACGGAATCGATCTGTGGAACACTACGTCGCGCCAAAACACCTTTCCCTGGTCTATGAAGTACCTCCCCAACCCGTACTTGGGAAACACCTCCTCGATAATCTGGCGCGCCAACTCACGCTTGTCCAACGTGAGGAGTCTGTCCAACTCCTCCGCCGTCAGCTTCGGCTCCTCTTGCCCCGTCAGCTCCTTCAACAGCCTTCTGACGTATTCTTTTGCGGCCAAATGTATTCTTGTCACAAGGTCAAGGACGTCTGGCCGCTCTTCGATGAGTTTCCAGGGGATTTCAACCCTCAGCGTTCTGTATGCGTACATGGCCTTGTATGTGGTGGGGCTGAAATCTCTGTTGGTTATAAAAGGCGCATGGGGGCAGGCCAAAAGTTTTACAAGACAAACCCACAGCGCCGTCGTAAAGGCGGCGTTAGGAGACTTGGCCATGTTGTTGACCTTCGCCGCCACAAGAGCAATCGTTATCATAAGCAACTTGCCGCCCCTCGCGTTGTCCATACCGGCGATACCCACCGCCGTGTTGACGGCGCTCGCGGTAAAACCGCCGCAAACCCGTTTCTTAACCCGTCTACACCTCTAACGCAGTCTCCCACCACTTTCTACTCCCTCGGTTCACCTGCCTGACAGCGACGACGTCAGGCAGGTGAGTCGAAAGAGTTGAAAGGACGTCTCTGGCTTTTTGTAGTGGTGGGGGAGGTATGAAGTTGTCGCATACATTGCCAACGCCGCCGGGCGGATACTAACCGCAATTTCCCCCTATATCCAACAATCGCCGGCGAGATCATAAAATTGGCAAGGGAGTACCAAGCCGCCATAGTGGTAGACACGATAGAGGAGGAGAGCTACCGGGAGCTGAAGGAGAGCAACGGGAGCGGCGAAAAGAAGCACTTATTAGACGGTTTGGGCCAGCTGAGGAGGAGGTTGAAGGAGCTCGCCGAGTGGTACGGACTGCCGTATCTAGAGGAACGGCTGTATTCGACCATCTGCCCCCGCTGTGGCGCGAAAATGAAAGAGCTGAGTAACAGGCGGATGCGTTGTCCTTCTTGCGGTTTCAACGACCACAGAGACAACGTGCCGTTGCTTTGGGCAAAGAGGAGGTACTTGGAGCTCCTCCAGAAACAACCCGTTTTTCCAACCCAGGCCATACTTCTGGAACGCTTCTTCAATAATCTTGTGAGCCAACTCGCGCCTATCTCTTGTAAGCAAGCGGTCTAGCTCCTCTACCGTGAGTTTCGGCTCATCTTGTCCAGACAATTCCTTTAACAACGTTTGGCTCATGGGCGCATATTGCGTAGAGAAGAAAAACTAGGTCGTCGGGACAACCCGCTTTTCCAACCCCGGCGACCACCTTAAACTCGTAAGTCTTTTCGCCCATGGGACAACCGGCCCTAGGGACCCGGCCGGCTGTTGAAGTCCGCCAAGCCCGTCCGCCCGGGCACGGCCGAACCCCCACGCCCCCGGGTTGCCAAACGCGACTCAGGCACGTGCCCCGAGCCCCCCGGGGCCAGTTGTGCAAAGGGGGGCTTTGAAAACGTTTAAAAGACGGTACAGTCCATGTGTAGATGTGGCGTGGGAGAGATGTGATATCTGCACGCGACTTCAATAGAGTAGATCTAGAGGAGCTATTTGAAATGGCTAAATATATGGAGAAGTATGCTAAAAGTCGTGTCGAGTTTTTAAAGGGCAAAATTATGGCTGTGGCGTTTTTCGAACCTTCTACACGTACTAGGCTGAGTTTTGAAGTAGCAATGAAGAGATTGGGCGGAGATGTCATTGGATTCTGGGGGGCTGAAGGCACAAGCGTAGAAAAGGGCGAAACTCTTGCAGATACTATAAGAATGTTAGACGCATACTCTGACATAATTGTCATAAGACATAAGTATGAGGGAGCGGCTAAGCTTGCTGCAGAAGTTGCAGAAAGTCCTGTAATTAACGCCGGCGACGGCGCCTATAACCACCCGACACAAGCCATGTTAGATGTATATACCATATGGAGAGAGTTTGGCACAGTGGATGGATTAAATATAGGTCTCCTAGGCGACTTACGTCATGCACGTACTATAAACAGCCTCCTTGAAATACTTACAAATTTCAAAGTGAGAGTTTATCTAATCTCTCCCGAACTTCTCCGCCCTAGGGTAGAGACGATAAACTACATCCAATCTAGGGGATTAATGCTAAGTTTTCATACAAACATAGAGGAGGTTATACATGAGCTCGACGTTGTATATGTAGTAAGGATTCAAAAAGAGCGGTTTATTGACCCATTGGAATATGAAAGAATAAAGGGGAGCTACAAAATAACACTAGATACTTTGAAAAACGTAAAGAAGAATCTCATAATACTTCACCCTCTGCCACGTGTAGATGAAATAGACCATAGAGTAGATTCAACGCCGTATGCAAAATACTTTAGACAGGCGGCGTTTGGGGTTCCCCTGAGGATGGCACTTCTATACCTTATTCTACAGCCGTGACCCGCCTCTCCGCCCTTTAGGGCGGAGTTTCTCCTCGTTCGCATCTTCATCGACGGCACGACTGTCTCTAACGTGGGGTCGTGGGGCTGGACGGCACGCAGCCCTCCTCCAGCGTCTACACCGCGGCTCTCGCCAAAGTTAGTGAGCAATGGAGCGTCCCTTGCCAGGACAATCTTCGAGTTGACCCGCCAAGCCGTATGGAACATACCTTTATCTCTCTTTACCGCTCTGCCATAGAAAAATATAGACCGCCGGATGTCCCCACTTATGCAAGGTCCGCACTGTAAGGGTCTCGGCTGTCGTCCCTCGTCGGGGTTAATAGGCCGTTTGAGATGGGATAGTAAGTTTCGATTTTCCTTGGCATCGGCGCCCTGTACCCCAGCATAGCGGCGACGTTTCTGGCGGCGTTTACGTCTGCGTTCAAAGCAATGCCAAACCCCTACAGATATAGAGACTGCGGTACACCGTTTGTCCCTAGGCGGTCATAGCTGACAATTCTTGACTAATCGCGCCTAGGGACTTTCTCCTCGCCCACGCCCCCATTGGTAGCCAGGCTACCTCGGGCATGGGGTCATCGGGCATGGGGCCGGGCGGCACGCGGCCCTCCTCGAGTGCCCTCCTTTCGATGTTTATGACGGCGGCGACGTCCCTCCCCCATTCCCGCCCGCAGTGGGGGCACCGGAGGAGCCTCGGGGCAGAGCCCCTCGCAAGCCCCCCGCCACACCGCGGGCAGGTGGAGGAGGTTCTCCTCGGATTGACCTTCACCACGGGGATCCCCCTCTCCCTTGCCTTACGTATAATTTTCCTCAACATACTTCTAAAGCCAGCTTTGTAGATTCTATCTCTTAATACAGGATCATCAACTCTCGATATCATGTTTTTTGGCGCTTCCTTTGGCAAATTTTCGACGGCTATTGCGGCACCTAACCTCTCCGCCTCTCTGACTACGAAATTGGCCGCCTTCCTCCTAATGTCGCTCTTCTTGTTCAGCTCGTTTCTCTTCAGCGCGCGGCTTGTATAGCGGTTGCCCTTGAGAGACTGCATGACCTCCCTACGGCTGTGGTATCCCACAGTGATGTTCCTAATCCCGGTCTCAAGGATGTATACCCTGCCGCCGGCCTTCACAGCCACGTTGTTCTCGTTGAGGTCAACGGCGATGATGCCCTTCGCCGGCCTCTCCTCTACAACCTTCTCGAAGACGAAGTAGACGTAGACCGCCCTCCTCTTTTCGTCCAGCTTTAGCCTCGGCTGCGACTTCAGCCTCCAGCCGCCGTTGAGGTGCTTCCAGAACTGCTTGGTCGGCCAAAGCGGTATCGTTATCCGACCTCTGTGCGTTGACACCCTTATGGCGGTATAGCCCTCTGGCTTCCAGAGGCGGTCGTCAAGCCAGATGCTGATCCTTCGTATTTCTGGCTTTTCCGTCTTCGCCTTGCCCTCGCGCTTCAGCGCCATAAAGCTCTTTACGCGTGTGGCCGCGTCCTGCGCCGCCGTGTAGACGTAGTGGGATGGGAGGTCGGGGTGCCTCCTCCTCAGCTCTCTGTACTTCTTTTCAAGCTCCTTCAACGCGTTGAACTTCCTCCAGCTGAGGCGGGCGCTGGGGATTACGACGGCGCGAGTGAGGACGTGATCCCTCTTCTTCTCCGCGTCTTTCTTCTTGCCTCTCTCGGCGCTTTTCCCGCCGCTCTTTCCGCCCCTCTTCTTCGGCTCGCCCTCCTCTGCTCCCACGTAAAATCATTGTTTTCTAAGCTCCTACGTGTTGTAGACGGCGGAGGTTTCCCAGAACCTCTCGGGCCGCCCGCTGATGACAAAAATGACCATGAAAAAGGAAACACCCCCGTCTTCATACGCCTTGCCGCATGTTGAACATGTCTTTAACATCAACTACGCGCATCCTTATTCCATACTCCGTTAACTCAACGTACATGAAGGAAAAAGTGCAAAATATAGAGGAGAATGTGAGTACAGCAGACCGATAATTATCAAGCGTAAGCTATCGTACCTTGCTGAGCCAGCAACCGAAGTCTAACATGTATAGACAGCCGTAAGCCCTGCTCTTCTGGGCGGGACGCCCTAGACTAAATATTAAATTTGCAAACTTTTACCACATATGACTATCGAAGTTATAATCGATGGACCGCAGAAGTTTACAGGCAAAGATGGAAAAACCGAGTTTATAATACGTGAAGCAACTTTAAAAGATATAAATGACGTTGTTGCTATAAATCGAAAGGTACTCCCAGAAAACTACCCCGTTTGGTTTTTTGTTGAACACTTAGAGCAGTTTCCAAAAGCGTTTATAGTAGCGGAGGTTGGCGGGAAAATCGTCGGATATGTTATGTCACGTGTAGAATACGGCTGGAGTAATATAGAGAGAGGTAAGGTGGTCAAAAAGGGGCATATAGTTTCCGTAGGTGTACTCCCAGAGGCTAGAAGATTAGGCATAGCCACTGCGATGATGCTACGGGCTATGAGAGCAATGAAGATATACTACAGCGCTACAGAAGTCTACTTAGAAGTCCGCGTCTCTAATACGCCGGCAATTTCGCTCTATGAGAAGCTAGGTTATAAAATAGTGGGCAGAATACCGCGTTACTACAGCGACGGAGAAGACGCCTACTTAATGGCTTGTCCACTATAGGAGGCACAAAGCAAAATATTTAACAAAGAGATATACATCATGTGTGCTTAGTACAATTGTTAAATGGCAACTAAGAGGCATTGAACGGACAGACCTTGACCCCCTTAGGTTTAGAGGAACGGCAAGACTTTTCAACCTCTTAGGTCTCGGAATCTTGGGAATAGGAGGCGTCTTCATAGCCTTAAGAGCACTCCCACTCGGACCGCTCTTTCTTGGAGTAGGAGCGCTACTCTTTTTCTTCCCCAAGTTGCTTGTCTCTCTACGCGCCGGCTCTATTCGTGAGCTCTTGACGACAGAGATGGTTTTCTTCACCGCGCTTGTACAAATGGCCTTCGCCACAAAAGCCCACCTGAACTTGGTCATTGAGAGGATGATGCGTTATAGAGAGCTCCCAGGCGTGAGAACCCTCGCGATAGCCGCGTGGAATAACGCCAGGATGATCGGCATGGAGCCTATGGACGCCATGAAGCGCGCCGTGGAGAAGCTGGCTCCCCAGAAGCTGGTGTACCGCTTCAACTCCCTATACACCTCCCTCCGCATCGGCGAAGATATCGTAGCGAAGCTCTCCCTCTACATGGATATGGACATCGTGGAGTTCTCGACGGCTATGCAGAGGCGCATGGATAGGCTGACGTCTCTCATATCGTCCCTAGTAGTGGGCCTCGCAATGCTGTCAGTCACGGCGGTGGTCATCGGGAGAGGCAACCCAGCCATGCTCGTGCTAATGGGCGGCCTCCTCCCCGCCATCTTAGGCGTCGTCATGGCCCTCTTCATAAACGTGCCGCTTATGAAAATGGACTTTAGAATCCCCCCGCTCCTCTTCGGCATAGCTGCCGCTGTCGCCATGATAGTGTTGGGTTTCACGCCGATGTCCTTCTACGCGCCGCTCATCGCCTTCGGCGTAGCATTGGCTGGATGGGTTATCACGCGGGAAAGAGTCGACGCCAAAGCCTTCGAGAGGGGGTTCATGGACTTTGTATATACGGTGTTCGACGAGCTTAAGAGAGCCCCCTCCGTCTACCGCGCAGTTGAAAACGCCATAACCTTTGGGGACTACGGCCCATTTAACAGCAAGGCGGCTGCGCTCTTGCAGACCATGAAGGTGGGAGACAGTAGGCTTGAGGACGTAGCTTTAAAAGGCATGCAACCGGTAATGTCTGTGATATTGAGGATGCTCTTGGACATATACCGCCTCGGCACGTTACCCCGATCCACCATAGACCAGCTACAGAACTTTGTGGTAAAGCTCTTTGAGTACAGATCCGAGATCGGCAGGACGTTAAACATAACCCGCTTCCTCGCGCTCGCGGGAGCCGCCATGGTGGCCTTCGTAAACACTTCGATGATTAGGCTGACCGAGGCGATGTCTAAGATCTCCGGTGGGGCGCAACTAGGCGGCGTGGGCATGAGCATGCTGTATCTAGCGCTCGCCATAATGTCCGTGGGCTACTACTTCCTCTTCACCAAGATAAGCTTCTCCACTAGAGGCGGGCTTCTGTATTTAGCCCTGCTGTATCTGGCCGTATTCGTTGCGTCGTTTGCGGTAGGGGTGTTCCTCAAGGCGTAGGCCATGCTAGACTTTAGACTTGACTCCTGCAGGGGGGCGGTCGTTGAGGAGTACGCCTCTGAGGGGGCCCGCATCCAGATATACAGGTCTGAAGACGGGTACTGCTACAACGTGGCGTACGCCTTCCCCTACTCTGAGAAAGTTGGCGAATACGCCTACAAGGTTGTGGAGTATCTCACGGCCAACCAGATAATCAGGCCTAACCTCACCAGGGAGGAGCTTGGCAAACTTATCGAAATGGCTATGGCCGACATAGGGGTTCCGAGACAATTGCGCGCTGCTGTGAGATACTACGTCCAGCTAGAGGCTGCCGACTACTCCTACCTTACGCCAATTCTATATGATATACGACTAGAAAACGTAAATATAAACGGAACCGACAACCCAATATTCGTAGATCATAGAGACTACGGCTATAATATAAGGACTAATGTAATACCGACAAACAAAGAGACGTTAATTAAAATCGTAGGCAGAGTCTACGCAGAAACCGGACGTCCGCTTAACGAGCAGTATCCCATACAAGACACCTATATACGTCTTAGAAACGGGGCACTTCTGCGCTTCGCCACGGCGATGTCTGGCAGAGTGGCGAGAAACCCACCCTACGTATCCGTCCGTATACAGCCCCCCCACCCCATATCGCCGACAGAGCTGATAAAGAGACGCACCATCTCCGCCTTGGCGATGGCTTATCTATGGTACCTATTCGAGCACCACAAGTCTATAATGATTATCGGCGGCACGGGCACGGGCAAAACTACGTTGTTAAACGCATTGCTTGTCCTTCTGCCCCACAAACGTCTCGCCATAGCGGAGGAGACCCCCGAGATCAGGATGCCTCCTAGCTACCAGAACGTGGTCATGCTTTTCACGTCGCCGATGTACGACTACATGAAGAACCTGCCCGGGTCGGAGTCCGCAATATACCTAATAGACCTCGTCAAGTACCTGCTCCGCGCGAGACCTGACATAATTGTCATAGGCGAGAGCCGCGGCAGAGAGATCCACGAGCTGATACAGGGAGTTTTGACAGGCCACGGCGGCGCTACTACCTTCCACGCCGAGGATATAATGGAGGTGTTTATGCGTCTCACAGGCGAGGCCATGGGAGTATCTCCAGAACATATATCGGCTTTCCACGTGACTGTTACAATTAAGCGGTTTGAATTTGGTAGACGCGTTACATCTATTACTGAAGTTGTTTGGCTAAGGGCGTATCCATACGCCGCACCGGGTAAAATAAAGATTAAAGAAGAGGAGTTTGGATTAATAAACGTGGGTTGGTATGACCAACGTAATGATACTGTCGAAATAGATCTAAGGAGATCCTACTGGCTTCAGAAGCTGGGCGGTTACAATGAAATATTAGAAAGAGCAAAATTCTTGGCCCACTTAGTAGAACGAGGCGTCTTTGACGCAGAGAAAGTAGGAGAGGCTGTAAGAGAGTACTATAGACAGAAGCATGCTGTATTACGGAAAGCCTGAAGATCTTGCTAAAGCCATAATGCGGGAGATCGAATTATTGAATACGCTTTTAAACATCGATGAGAGACTTGATGTATTTATCAAAAAGAAGATAGAATTATTAAATAGATGTCTAGCCCAAGTTGGGAAATTGCCACAGGGGGAGTACCAATTAATAGCGGTAGATATTTGTGAAATCGTACCAATATGATAGATTTTCTCCTCGCCGCGATTATAGCCATTTTATCTGCAATAGGAGGAGTACTTATAAAAGACCTAAAGGCCCTGTCTATATTCACAGTACTTATAGCTACTGCGACTTTTCTAGTGGCACATATCACAAGCATTCCCTTAGTAACATTGGGGTTGCTGGGTCTTTCTACAGCAGTAGTAAGAATGGGCAAAGCGAGTAAACAAATCGTTCAGAAAAGAATACGCACATATAAGTCTTTGAGAAGACTTTCAAAGCTAGAGGAATCCGTAAAAACGCTACCTGAAAATATCATAGACGTAATTCCCGCCGGGGCTGTTAGAGCAGTTCATCCAAAAATCGCAAGCTTGATATCTTTAGTAAACGATGCCTACTCTAAGGGATATACTGTGGAGGAACCCCACTGGTTTAAAATAATTAGGCAATACCTCGCCACAGTAGGTCCGCTATATACAGCCGATAGGACAAAAATAATCTCCGAATATGAGGTTATAGATCTGTAGAAACTTAAACATCAGCAGCATAATTTTAAGGGTCCAACCTTACAGCTTTGTGTCTTTTGAAATTGTAGCTAAGGATATAGCAGGCAGGATTGGGTTGTTATATACAAAAAGCGGAGTTGTAGAGACTCCGGCTCTCTTCCCAGTGGTAGACCCCAGAAGGCAGGAGGTACCGTTGGAAGTTGTAGAGAAGTACTTTAACCAAGTAATCACTAACGCCTATTTTCTGTATAGACTCACAGGAGGTAAAGCAGTTGACATAAAAAAACTCCTCGGGTGGAGGGGCGTTGTTATGACAGACTCGGGAGCTTATCAGATACTGAGATATGGGACTGTAGAGGTAGATCCAGACGAAATTCTATATTTTCAACAGAAAATAGGAAGCGATATTGGAGTAATCCTCGACCTCCCCTTCGACTATGAGGAGCCTTATGAGAGCGCATTGCTTAAAGTAGAAGAGACTATTAGACGGGCCAAAAGAGCTGCGGCTGTTCTAAAAGACCTAGATATGCTAGTCGTGGCGCCTATACAAGGCGCATTGTATACAGACTTGTTGATTAGGTCTGCCAAAGAGCTGTCTAAACTAGGTTTTCATATCTACGCAATCGGCAGCCCCACCACTCTTCTAGAGGAGTATAAGTTTGACCTCATCTTAAAAATAGTCTTAGATGTAAAACTTAACATGATGCGAGAGGCGCCTCTTCATCTCTTCGGCGCAGGTCACCCGCTTGTGCTTCCATTTGCAGTAGCTTTAGGCGTGGATCTATTCGATAGCGCGTCTTACATACTATACGCAAGAGACGATAGGATTATACTTCGAGACCGCACGTTACGTCTAGACGATGTAAAAACGGAGTATCTGCCCTGTAGTACCAAACTCTGTTACACGCCTGTAAAAGAGCTTAGGGAAATGCCGAAACAAGAGCGTATGATGTTAATAGCTGAACACAACCTCGCGGTGTTGAGAGAGGAACTTCTAGAGATAAAACAGAGAATTTACGAGGGCACTCTCTGGGAGTACTTAGAGATAAAGGCAAGAGCCCATCCGGCTCTATATAGATTTCTAAAAAACCTCCACCGCTACCGCCGTCTCTTAGAAGAGTACGACCCAGAGACACACCCAGATCCACACGGGCTTTTCTTTTTCGCAGATACAGCATCCTCCAGACCTGAGCCTATGAGACATTGGACAAGAATGTCGCATGTATCTGCTTTGTCTAAAAAGGCTGTGGTAATTAGGGTAAATGAAAAGCCGTATAACAGAAGCTGGGAGTATATATATCTAAAAGGCATAATAGGCGATAGAGCCCACATACTTTTCTACGACCCCATCTTTGGCATAATCCCCGAGGAATTAGCTGAAATTTACCCACTTTCTCAAAACGAATCAGAGGGCGAAGACGAGGCCGCGCGTGCACGCGCCTATGAGTGGCTAGACCGCTACGACGTTATAATAACATATAACGTCGATATCCCACTAGTTAATAAAAGCGTGATTAAAGCCAGCTCTCTAGAAGAAATCGCTTTATATGTATAATCTAGAGGTCTCCTCCCTTTTACTTTGTTCCTCAAGTCTCCGGCGCATTTCCTCAAGCTCTTTCTCAAGCTCTTCTGCTAACTGTCTTAACCCGCTTGTGTCTATAGGGAAGTCAAAAAGTTTTGAAAAGAAATCTACAGCAACACTTGCGGCATAAGGATCCGCAGGTCTAGAGACATCGGCATACGGCAGTATTACTAACGTAGGAAAGTCTAGCTCCTCAAGAAAAGACACTAAATAGGCCAGCGGCCCCACTATTTGTAAACCTTGTTCTAACACTTTGGCGCCGCCTGTAGGCAACTCCGCCCTCTTATAAGCTGATGTATATACAATACGTAATAGATCTTGGTCTCTACGTAACCTCCCATCCAATCCGCCAAAGAGAACTGCCGCCCTAAATTCATTATTGACGACCCAAGACGCTAAAGCCTTTGTGTAATCGTAGACTGCAGCATCATGAACGCCATAGTTGTTTACTACGCCAACTACCTTTCCACACGAAAAAATCTCGTTTTGAAGCAAAAGCCTACCGCCTTCAATAGACACAACAGGGGGCTCCCCTCTGTATCTCACAACGCCAACAACTTCACAATTTCTAGCTATATACTTAGTGGCAAGGTGGCCAACTATACCTATGCCAGCGAACCCCGTTATAAACAATTCATAGTTTTCTACAGGTTTGAAAACTCTGAATTCTACCCTCATATTTTGTCAACCTCCTCATATACTTTTGTGAGCTTGTTTATTTCTTCTGTATTTTCTACATACTCAAGTTGCGTACCACAGACTGGACATACGCCGCCATAATTAATCGCCTCGTCTAAAGTATAACGCATGTGACAAGTTGGACATATGTAGTACGCCCCCTCTGTCAATGATCTTATAAGTGAAGATATCTTCTCCTTAGCTACTTTTGCCCTATTTTTTATAGCTTGACGTATTATCTCATCGTCTACATACCACGTGTATTCTATTCTATAATCTTCCGTCGTCCTCTTCTTAACACCAACCATATTTTGTTTCATTAAATACTGAAGTATCCTCCTAGTCTCTGCCGTAGATATATTGAGAAAAATCGCAACACGGTCATCTGATAAATCCTCTTTACGCTCGTAGAGGAGTTCAACAACTTTACGCGCTAACCTGCCATATTCAGGGCTGTCAAACTCCCAAGCCACAGATTTCTCCACAATATACAAATAAGCCTCTTTCATACCCTTCATATCCTACAATACATACGGCCATTTTTAAACTAAGATATTGATTCTCGGCGACAGTTCTTTCGTGCTATATGTAGACATGCGACCATTAACTTTTAGGAATAACACAGTTTTCAACGTCTCAATACCGAAGCCTGTAAGCGCCGAGATAGGAACAAACCACTCAAAATATTTACTTACTACATTACGTAAGTGTCGTATTTTTTGAACGCCAATTTTATCAACCTTGTTTATAACAAGTATTACCTTGTCGCGACTTACCCCCACCTCTCCTAGGGTCTCTACTGATGTCTCTAGCTTACGTAGTACCTCTTCCTCCGGCTCGGAGCCGTCTAAAACTAAGAGTATTATGTCGGCATCTATAATCTCTTGAAGTGTAGAATGAAAAGACTCAATTAATACAGGCGGCAGGTCGTCTATAAAGCCTATAGTGTCTGTCAACACAATTCTCCTGCCCCAGAGATCTAGCGCTCTGCTATATGTCTCTAAGGTGGCAAACGGTTTACCATCTACAAGCTTGTTTTCACCTACCATCTTGTTAAACAATGTCGTCTTCCCGGCACTTGTATAGCCGGTAATCACTACCTCAGGCACGCCGGCTTCTCTCCTTTTCAAGATATACATAGCTCTACTCCTACGCACCTCTTCTAGCTTACGTTTAATTGTAGATATTCTTCTCACCATATGGCGGTAGTAAGCATCTACGATATACTCACCTGCGCCCATGAAGCCCAACTGCTCCCCCATCTTTGCCCTCCTTAAATACTCCTTCACCTTTGGCAACTCATATCTCAGCCTAGCTAACTCAATTTGCAACTTCGACTCTATGCTACCTGCTCTTTTTTCAAAAATTGTAAGTATAACTAATATTCTATCTATAACACTACGTTTAAAAAGCTTTTCTAAATTAAAAACTTGCAAAGGGGTTAAGCTATGATACGCGATAAATATGTCAAAATCTCTCTCTGCAACTTCTTTAGCCTTGCCAGACCCAAGATAAAATCTTGTATCTGCTCTGCCAAACTGGGTAACTACGTCAACAATGTCAAAACCTGCCGCCTCTACCAGAGACGTGAATTCCTCTAGTTTATAAGCTAAATTCGGCGTCTTAGGGCCGACGTAAGAAAGAAGCGCCCTATTTCTCATCACTATCTCTAATCTCAGCTACCTCGCCTAGTGTAAGACCTCTATCTATTCTACCACTCCCTGAAGTGGCGCCTTCTTCAGCTATGTTTATCAGTAGTTTTACTCCAAGAGTTTTCTCAAGTTTCTTAGCTAATGCTAAATCGGGCTGTAACTGCCCGGATTCTATCCTCCTTAAGACAGCCTCCTTAATGCCTAACATAGCTGCAAGAGCCTCTCTAGAGAGGCCAAGATTCTCTCTAGCTCTTTTAATAACTTCTCCAAAATTTTCCACAAGATCCACATCGAGAGACTGTAGGCGGGGAGTTGCAGATTTAGGCCGTGGCGGCGTCTTCTTTTGAACTGCTTGTTGTAGCTGCGGCGACACTCTTTTACCATATCTAGCTGCACAACTTTTACATACGTACAGTACAGCTTTATCTACCTCTATCGGTATAGGCTCGCCCTCTATGGGCCTCCCACATATTTCACAATACACGTCTTACAACCTTTTATAATTTATTTAAAACTTCCCTATACGACGTATGAGGGGTATCATAAACATAATCGCCTATCTCTATGGAAGAGAAGCGGCAGAAAAACTACAACGACATGTGGTTGAAATAGAGCGGAATAAAGATGGGCGAATTAGACGCGTTTATATAGATGGGAAACTGGCGTTTGTCCTAAGAAATAACGATGGCTACCTCCTCCCGACAATCCACGGGGCAATGTTTTTAGAGAGAAAAGCCGTAGTAGATTCCGAAGCGGCAAAATATGTTGCAATGGGGAGAAACGTGCCTGCAAAGTATATAATTTCTATAACGCCTGATGTAAGAGCCAATGGAGAAGTAGCGGTAGTAGATCCAAGCGGATCTATCATAGCTGTGGGGAGGTTAATCTACAGTATCAAGGAGTTAACACTTAAGAGGGGCTACGCCATTAGAGTTAGAGAAACTCTAGAGAAAACTACACAACAACCTCCGCCGCCCTAGGCTTGTTAACAGTCTATGTCAAAGCGGAAAGAGCCTCTTCAATAGTGTTATATTCGCCGAGTAATTGAGAGCCTTTGTAAACTTCGACTTTCTTAAGTATACACTGGTGCAATATATTTTGCGGCGTAATCCCTGGAAATATTCTGCCCCATGGCGCCGGCCTCCCCTCTTCATCAAGCGCCTTGATTTCTCTATCTATACCAACTTTACCGCGACATTTAGTAAAATGGAGAACAAAGCGAATTCCCTTACTTCTGGATATTTCCACAAGACGTTCAAACACCCTCAGCATAGACATTACGCGGTAGTCTAATTTTTCTGACGAAGTAATATGTGACAGTGCCATCGTTGCTTACTAACGCCAAAACTGTATCCATAGAAAGAGTCTCTCCCATATTTATAAAACTCAGTAAAGTCTGCGTGGTTACTTCAATCCCCTCTACCATAACATAGAAAAGATATTTACTCTTCTTCTCGGCGATAAACATTCTGTCGTTAAGTCTCTCCAGTATCTTAAATCCTCTCGACATAAGGTCTTTGAAAACCTGTTCTAACAATACGTCATCCACATTTTCCGATGTTTGTCGGTGTTTAAAAATTACAACAGAAAACACCATCACTCGGGCTGGGGTTGTAAAAACGGCAATAGATTATGAGGGCGATATGAAATCTGGCATAAAGACGCTTGCGGTCATAACCGGCCCCTACACAACGGCTAAACTAGGCGCCGCCATTACTCTGGCCTCCACAGCCTTTGGTTGGGCTCTGGCCTATGTAGCGGCTAGAAGTATGCTTAGGGAAATTATACAAAAGGCGAGGGAGCGCGGCGTTCCGGTTGTGAAGGTGAATCCGAGGGGCGCCCCCTCCCTCTGCCCACGGTGCGGGAAGAAACTCGTGAGGGGCAACGCCCCCGAGACTCCTCCTCTGCCCCAACTGCGGGTGGAAAGGGGGGAGGGACGTACCCGAGGTATCTTGGATACCCATGAAGGCGTGGGCGAGGAGAAAGTCCCTAGGCGTAGGGACGGACGGCAGACGGTTGTCTGTATTTATACAAAGAAGTTAAATAAACGCGTTCTGCGGATCGAATAGGCTTTGTCCCCTCGAGCAGAGCCGCGACCGTCTGGCTCCATGCCAGAGCTAGGCTGATAGTAAATGCGCAAAAAGGGGCCCGCGCAAGCGGGGACGCGACAGTTATACTTGCCTAGCATAAATACACAGCCCTAAAATCTCTCTGGGCGCTAATATAAATCTTGTAGAGGCGTAAAACTTTATATACTTACTCCAGTGCACGCCCATGGCTTCGGACGTCTCTAAATGTTTCGCAACTCTAGGCGCCACGTTACAAGATGCCATTGGTAAGCAAGTGTTAGTAAAACTAAGAGATAGTCATGAGATAAGAGGCATACTCCGCTCGTTTGACCAACATGTAAACTTACTCCTAGACGATGCAGAAGAGATAATAGATGGAAATGTATACAAGCGGGGGACTATTGTTATAAGAGGGGAGAACGTGCTCTTCATATCGCCTGTGTCATGAAAGGCACACCGTCAATGGGGAAACATAGCAAGGGGAAAACTCACATAAGATGTCCGCGTTGCGGCAGACACTCATATAACGTATCGAAAAAATATTGTGCTGCATGCGGTTGGGGTAGAACTAAACGTTGGAGGAAATATAATTGGGCAAAGTAAAAAGTATATAACATGGAGAAGGCCCGTCATCGCTGATTATGTGAATGATAAATCTGGGTGCTGACTTAACACCACTTGACTTCCTCACGGCAATAGTCGCGCTTTATGTAGTTGTAGATCCCATCGGTAATGTGCCTCTCTTTGTTGCCCTTACTGCTAAGTTAGATAAAACACGTAAACGTAGAGTGCTTATACTCTCTGTATTAGTCGCCGCCTCTGTTCTTGTACTTTTCGCAACCTTCGGCATTGAGATATTCGGCTATTTTGGCGTAAGACTTGGCGATTTTGTTATCGCCAGTGGGCTTATACTAACGGCTTTTTCTCTGTATCAACTATTGCGGCCTTATGAACAGACTATTTCGTCGAATGGCCTAGAAGTAGCAATAGTGCCTCTGGCAGTCCCGTTTCTAGCGGGGCCGGCGTCTATATCATATGTACTACTGCTGTCTAAATATATGGGCGTCTTCCCCACGCTATTTGTAATCTTCACAGTCTCGGTGCTCACCCTATTTACGCTCTATATATCGGAATTTATACTAAAAATCTTAGGCATGCTCGGAGTCAGAGTACTGGAAAAAATAATGTTAATTATCAGCGTAGCCATCGGGATCTCGTTAATACGTAGAGGACTCCAGTTGTGGTCGGCAGAACTTCTAACATAGGCCCCATATCTCTCTCTTTAATGAGACATTTTTTCTCTAATCCCAGCTAACAGATTTATAAATTCCATACACATTAGATGCCGTGTCTGTAAAAATTAGCGTTAAAGGGCAAGCAACTGCGCCGGGATCTCTCGCCGAAGTTTTAAAAGGGGTAAAACTCAAGCTCGTTACAATATCTGGCAAAGGCGGCGTCGGCAAATCGCTTGTAACTACATCCCTAGCCCTGGGTTTTGCCATGAGGGGGTATAAAGTGGGCATATTAGATGGCGATGTTTATGGGCCTACCGTTCCTAAAATGCTCGGCGTATCAAACAGTATGTTATATGTAGATGAGAAAAGCGGAAAGATAATCCCTGTGACAGGCCCTCTAGGCATTAAAGTCGTTTCTATCGAATTTGCTCTGCCTAGCGACGATACGGCCGTCATATGGAGAGCGCCTCTTGTTAATCAAGCACTACGGGATTTTATAGCACAGGTTGATTGGGGTTCTCTAGATGTCTTAGTAGTAGACCTCCCGCCTGGCACTGGAGACGCCCCGCTTACAATAGCCCAGAGTCTACAAGGGGGGTTAGATGGCAGTGTAGTAGTTACAATTCCGACAGATATCTCTAGGAGAATCGTGTTAAAAGCAATAGACTTTTCACGTAAATTAAACATCAAGGTGGCCGGCGTTGTCGAGAATATGTGTTGTTTTAAATGCCCAGACAATGGAAAGTTGTATTATATCTTTGGAAAAGACGCCGGTAGAAAAATAGCTGAAAGCTCCGGCGTACCATTTCTAGGAGGGATACCAATAGACCCCGATCTTTCCCAATATCTTGACAGCGGTAGACTTCACGAATTTCTCGCGAGTGAAAACGAGACTGCAAAAGCCATATTAGAAGTGGTAGACAAATTGATAGAAATGTATAAAGATAAGTTACAACAGCCCATAGAGGCGGAGAAAAAACCAAGGCGGATTTCCCTCCTTAAATTGCCGGGCGAAGAAGAAGGGGGGAATAGCTAGCGTTTTATAAATGGTCTCGGCAACAATTCGCTAAGTCTCACAGTTATCACCTTAGTCCTGCTCGCCATTACTATAAGCGCATCTGGATTGAACTCTGCTATCACCTGTCTACATGCTCCACAAGGCGGCGTGGGCTCCTCTGTATCTGTATATACAACGACTACGTCAATATCTCTATCACCTTCAGATACCGCTTTAAAAACAGCAACACGTTCAGCACATATAGTCAAGCCATATGATGCATTTTCCACGTTAACTCCTGTATATACCTTTCCACTCTTTGTCTTTACTACAGCCGCCACTTTAAAGTTTGAATATGGGGCATAGGCGTTGTTTATAACAGCCCTGGCCTTCTCTATCAAATCTTCCACGTCTCCACACTTTTGCCTCTTATTAATAATATGCCCACCCATACCACCACGCCTTTTTAAGAGACGCCGTCTACCTAACTTCTAGACTCATAAATCTTTTTACACATCCCCCTACCTCTCTCTTGGCCCCTCCCCGAGGGACTTGGGGGCCGCCTCGGGTGCACCGGGGCAAGGGGGCGGGTCATACGGGGGCCGGCCGCGAGTCGCTTGTTTTGTAACAGCTTGGCGCCCCCGTCTGCCGTCGGCCACGAGGCCAACCTTTATGTAGTGATCCAACCGGTTGACGTCAACAACGACAAGCGCCTTGGGCTCCGTTGGCTTGACTTCTCTAGCGGACACCAAGGCAATATACAGGCCGCCGTAAGTAGGATCCTTCTCACCATCTCTCTTCTCAATGCCCAAAAATGTCAACTTGAGTTTGGCGCCTTCCTGTAGTCTCTCTCTTATCCAAGAGATGCTGCCCTTCTTCAATTTTAAGACAAACGGCGGTATGCCCAACTTCCGCACTCTGACGACACCGCTCTTAAGGTTAACAAAGACGGCCCTACTCATGTCTCTCTCGTTTTCCACTCTCAACTGGCGTTTAACGGAACCGCCCGGTGGAACACCACATCACACCAAAGGAACTTAGCCCACTCTGCAAAGTGTCTCTTAAGTCCATACTTGGAGAACACGTCTTCGATAATCTTATGCGCAAACTCCCGCCTGTCGGGAGTAAGCAAGCAGTCTAGCTCCTCCGACGCGAGCTTGGGCTCCTCCTGTCCCGTGGCCTCTTTCAACAGCCTTTTGGCGTACTCTTCCGTCGCGAGATGTATCCTCGTCGCTAGGTCTAGGACGTCCGGCCGCTCTTCGACGAGTTTCCAAAGGATTCTGATTTTCAACGTCTTGTACGTTTGGCTCATATGCATAAAGGGCGTGGGGGAGGAAAGCTAGTTGAAGAGACTCTCTTTCTACTCCCTCGCTTCACCTGCCTTACAGCGACGACGTGAGGCAGGTGTGTGAAGGAGTCGAAAGGGTGAGTGGGCCGAGCCGCGTCTAGCTTTTTATGCATGTGGCGAGGGAGGTATGGGCCTACTGTTGTTTGTGGTTGGGCTCGTCGTCATGGAGCAACGCCGTGTTGGCTCTGCTCAGTATTCTTCGTGTTTGCTGATACGTTGGCTAAGCTTCTTGCGTGCGACTTCACTTCTCCGATTGAATACATCGTGGCGTTTGACACATTCCTGTTCTGTTTTGCCCTGGTCGTTATTGTATCGTTTATAGATCCCAGACAGGGCACAGACAAATCGCGCGACGCACTTAAAAAGTGACTATGTTCGGCATGTCCGCCACGGCCATCGCCATCTTGTTCATGAACCTCGGATCTCTCACGCCGTTACAAACCGCCAGTCCGGCCCCGGAGAGTCGGCCGGAAGTCATGGTTCAACCGCGCCGACCCCCACCCCCGCGGCCCCAAGGGCGTCAGCGGGAGCGGGCTCGGCGCCACGAGGGGGCGCGATAGTGTAGTTTATATAATGGCTTTTAAAAGCCGCTCGTGCCTACTGCGGAAGATGTTAGGAGGCGAATTGTAGAACATGGCTTGTCTATACGTGATAGAGTTGTGGAAAATCTTCCATATAGCTATAGTGTTATGGTAGAACAGATAAAGTCAATATCGCGCACATATAAGGGTGATTTCGATACATTTTTCTCAAGTCTATCTAACATCAAAGGACTTGACCTATTGATAATATATGTCATGCTTGTAGCATTACTAAGTAGATATAAGGCGCTTAAAGATGATGAACTAAGAAGTCTATCGGCCGCGTTTGAAAAACACATATATGACGTAATTTCTGCGTCAAAACTACGTAGGGTACTTGAAGAAGCCAGTGTAGAAAAAGAGATTTCAAACGAGACAATTTCGGATCTTTTGAGGTCGCTAAACATAGTAAGCAATAAACATAGCACGCTTTATGCTTGGATAGCTAAACAACGGAGACTGTCTAAATTTGAAGATGAGGTTAGAAAGATAATCTTTAAAGGTCGGGGAGGCAGCCGCGTTAGTAGAGGAGCGAGACTCTTCATACGCATTTTTATACATGAAACAAATATACCCCTGGCGTTTAAGATTGTCCATACGCCTGAATACAAAAAATATATACTCCATGGAGATATGTATACGGCGTTAGTTACTTTGAGATCAGGCGCTTTTGAAGATATACCTACTCTTACTTCAGAGAGGATAAAAGCGAGGATTGCCAAGAGGATCCTCTGTGAAGCTAGAGAGGGGGGGTCTAGATGTCGCGATGTAGTATTTAGACTAGAGAGCATACGCGGCTTGATTAGACACGTGGGAAAAATAAGCGGTGACCCCATACTATATGAGAGGGGGGCTTATGACATTGGCATGAAATATTGTAAAGAGCTTAAATGCGACACATGCCCTCTGAGAGATATGTGTAAACGCTATATCTTTATCAAGCTCAAGTAGCATAATGTATTAATAAAGAAGCTATAGCTAAGTCTTATGCTACTAAAAGGAAAGGTCTCTATAGTCACCGCTGCGAGTAGAGGGATAGGGCGTGGCGTTGCGTCTGTACTCGCGAGAGAGGGTTCTGACTTAGTTATCGCCGCCCGCGACTCAGAGAAATTAAAAAATGTAGCCAACGAGTTGTCGTCTAAATATGGAGTTACTGTGATTCCCGTTTCTGCAGATTTGACAAATAGAGGAGATGTAAAACGAGTAGTAGAGGAGACCATCAAGAACTTTGGGAAAGTAGACGTATTAGTCTACAACACAGGACCGCCTAAGCCGGGGACTTTTCTTGAACTCACAGAGGAGGACTGGGACTATGGTGTAAAACTACTATTGATGAGCGCTGTGTGGATAACAAGAGATGTCCTCCCCCATATGATTGAGAGAAGACAAGGCAGATTAATATATATCACATCTAGCACGCTAAAACAGCCGATTCCAACGCTCACACTCTCTAATGTAATTAGAATCTCTCTAGCAGGTTTGGTAAAAACACTAGCATATCAGCTAGGCAGATACAATATCCTCGTCAACGGCATTATGCAGGGATATGTAGACACAGACCGCGTGAGAGAGGTAGCCGCCGCGAGAGCCCAAAGAGAGGGGCGTACCGTCGATGAAGTATTAGAAGAAATGGGAAGAGAGATCCCGCTGGGCAGATTAGCTAAGCCGGAAGAGATAGGAGAGCTCGTGGCCTTCCTAGCCTCCGAAAAAGCTAGCTATATCACAGGCTCTTTAATTTTAATAGACGGGGGACGTACGTTATGTATATAGATTTAACGAGTGGAAAATTTTATCTACAATATCTCTACTTATTTTGAATCCATATTTAATTTCTAGATATGATTTTCTAAATTCAACTACATCACGTTTTATATTGTTGACGTCTTCACCGCGTAATACCCGCGCGATAAATCTCGCAATTTCTCTCATCTCGTCTTTCCCCATGCCGAATCTTGTCATCTCTTGTACGCCTATTCTAATGCCGCTGGGTTTTAACACACTTTTATCCCAAGGTAAGGCGTTTTTATTAACTATGATGTTTGCCTCCTCAAGCAGAGCTGCTACTTTATCGCCTCCGCCGAACTTAGACACATCTACAGCAACTTGATGCGTTTTTGTATAACCCTGTCTCTCGGCCACTGGGGGCACTCCCTCTGCTGCAAGAGCCTCGGCCAGAGCTCTGGCGTTTTCCACAATTCTTGTAGCATATTCTCTTCCAAAAACCTCCATTTCTACAAGTGTTACATATGTTGCGGCATAGCGATGGAGGTGGTAGTTAGAGGTAAAGGTGGGAAAGACCGCTCTCTGTATCTGTGAGTTTTTCTCTTCATCAAGAACAGTGGCTATTACCCCGCCTTGGGGGCCTGGAAATGTCTTATGAGTAGACGCCGTAGTTAAATGCGCGCCTTCTCTCAACGGATTGGGGAAAGCCCCGCCTACGATTAGTCCAAAAACATGTGCAGAGTCGTGAAGTACATATGCCCCTACGGTTTTTGCAACCTCTGCTATTTCTTTAACCGGGTGGGGAAATAGATATAGAGAGGCGCCTAGTATTATTAAGTTAGGCCGTTTCTCCTCTATTAACTTACGTGCCGCATCTACGTCTATGTTAAAGTTTTCCAAATCCCAAGGTAGTTCAACCGCTTTAAGTCTAAGTGCCTTAAGCCCGCCTACAGTGTTATGGCTTATATGGCCGCCGTATTTTATAGGCAACGAAGCCACTGTACCGCCCTCGGGGACTAAGGCAAAGTAGGCCGCTAAGTTAGCTATCGTGCCTGAAATAGGTCTCACATCTACAAACCTCGCGCCTAAGACATTTGCAAATTTTTTCGAAAGCGCGTCTTCCAATATGTCTACATATCTTACACCCTGGTAGTACCTACTCCCAACTATGCCCTCTGCGTATCTACCCGCCAGATCGTTTATATATACCAGTTCCGCAAGTGGCGACATCACATTTTCACTAGCTATTAGATTTATCGTCTCCTTACGTCTCCATGTATTATGCCTAATTACGACATCTAAGATATTTTCCACTTCCTGCGGTAGCATTAAGCCAGCTATAGCCTAGGTTAAATATTTTTACCGAAGTGATACCACTCTTATCTTTGTATATGGGTACTGTCCTCTTTCGTCTTTTTCCCACTTCTTAACCATGTCCCATATGGTGAGAAACGCCACGCCTACTGCAAACAGCGCCTCGGGGCCAGGGGGCACATCCCTAGACTTCACAGTCGCGACAGCAGTAAGTATATCTCTCACATCTATGTCTATTTTGAAGGACTGGATAGATGGACAAGGGCCGCCCATAAGTTCACAAAGCCTTTTTACATTGAGTGCAGCTGCGGTTTGTGCCGCATATATCGGATGTCCTTTATCCACTGGCTTTTTTACTAAGTCAAGGCTCTTTAGCTCCATCTCTCCATACGCCGACGCTACAACATCTCCGTTTCTCACAAGCGGCAACTCCTCCAACTGAGTTATATCTACGGTGGCATAGCCATCGCCTTTTGTTTTAACTTCTACAACGATGTTTTTTATAGTCTCTACGCCAGAGCTCACTGCACCAACTAAAACGCCAAATAACACATCCATTTCGACCCCCGTCTGCCACTCTGTTGAACCCTCGACGTATAATCTCCCATTTTTGCAACTTGCCGAGACAGACAAAGGCAGAGGGTGTAGAAATGGAAGATAGCGATGTGCAAATCTCGCAGCATGTGCCGCAACTGCCGTATTACACCTATCTACTACAACTTCGGCAGACGCTCTCGCATATCTAAATACGTCAGGTTTTCTAGATATATCGACAATCATTGAAAACACCTATCGGCATCTGCGTAATATCTCGCCAGTTCAGCTTTTGTCAACTTACGTCTTTCGGCCCTCTGGATGAGAATTTTGGCTGCCAGAAGCCGCGCGTTTTTTTCATCAAGCTCCTTTAGCAATTGGGTGAGAAGCTCCTCACAGCTTTCAATAGGAGCGTCGATGTATTTCTCAAATAGCTTGGCCTTTTTTATATCTAGCTCAATCCAAGAATAGTCCACCTGCGGTATAGGCCACCTATGCCCACAGCGTTTACATATAAATTCATTACTGGGTAACAACGCAATTTCTCGAGATCCACACTTTGGACAGAACACATGGCGTTAGGTTTCTATGTTTAAAATTTTAACAAACGAGCTTTCTCTGCTCTATCCAATTCCGTAGCCGCGGGCCATAAACCCGTGGCGCCGACTTAAGATCTTCAATTGTACGAGAGCCTGTAAGAAACATGGCAATCTTCACCTCCGCAATCACAGTCTCTATCTCCTCTCTTAGCCTGCCTTCTAGAGCCGCCTTTAAAAACGGCTGTGACATTGTGAAAAAATCTGCGCCTAATGCAAGCGCCTTTGCGCCATCGAGACCACTTCTGATACCCCCTGATGCAATTATATAACCGCGGTAGCCGGACCTCGCCTCACATATAGATGCCGCCGTAGGTATACCCCACGATTTAAATACTTCTGCAACTCTCCGACGCATAGACGAGCCAGACTCTGCAGCTCTGGCGCCCTCAATAGCTATGAAAGAGGTTCCGCCATAGCCTCCGACATCTATAGCGTCTGCAACTTCAACTAGACGGGAAGCCACCTCTTTTGAAATACCATTGCCTACCTCCTTTACTATAACCGGCCGGCCCGCCGCTTTTCTAACGACTTTTATCTTCTCAAATACGCCTCTAAAACGAGGCTCTCCCTCAGGCTGGATAACCTCTTGTGCAGCGTTTAAATGTATAGCTATGGCATATGCATCTATCATGTCTACTGCTTGAGACACCCACTCGGCTAATTTTTCGTCAGATAACTCGGCTAACTGCGGCGCGCCTAAGTTTGCCACTTTCGGCACAGAGGGTGCGTTTTTCTTAACTACTTCAAAAGTCCACCTAACTTCTGGCTTCATCAAGGCCACTCTCTGAGATCCAACATAAATCGGTATCCCAAACTCCTCTGCTATTTTTGCCAACTCGGCGTTTATCTTACCCGCCAGCTCTGTCCCGCCAGTCATAGCGCCTATTCCAAACGGCGCGTTTACTTTAACACCTAAAAAACGCGTTGTAATGTCAACCTCAGAAAGATCTATCTCTGGCAATGCGTTATGTAAGAGGATAACTTCGTCAAACCAGGGAGATCCCACTTGAGAAATTTCAGAACTGGCCAGATATATGTGGTCGTTTTTCCTCTTATCTATCGCCATTATAATTTCTGTTGTGCTCTAGCTCTCACACAGCCGCGGCCAGTACACCTAGACCCGTAGAAGCCCACTTTCTGGCCTGGAGGCGCAGTCTTTGGCACAGGGGTGCCGCCTTTTGGATGTGAGCCGCCGCCGTGTGGATGCGCATATGGCGACATAGCCTTTCCTCTGACGGTTGGATACTTCCACGCCTTTGCCTTAGCTCTATGATATTTCTTCCCAGCTTTGAGAAACGGCTTTTCTATTCTGCCGCCCCCTGCGACAATGCCAACAGTGGCTCTGCCTCTGGAATCTACCTCTACGACTTTTCCGCTGGGTAGTCTAATTATAGTCTTGTTCTCCTCTGGCTTCTGGCCTACTACCACAGCGTAGGTGCCTCCAGCTCTGGCAAATTTGCCGCCGTCGCCAGCTCTCTTTTCAACATTAAAAACCATTGTACCCTCGGGGACTCTCCCCAGGATTACTATGTTACCTGTCTTTGGAGCTGCTAAGTCACCTACTTCAATCTCTTGACCAACATAAAGCCCCTCAGCCGCAAAATTCAAAAATTCCACGCCGTTTTCAAGCCTTATTCTAGCCACGGGGGCGTTTAAACCAGGCTCATGCAGTATTTCTACGACATAGCCCCTCCCAACAGTTACATTAAGAGGCGGATATCTAACTGGGCCGTCTCTCTTCCAACTAGGAGATCTGAACTGCGAGCCGCCTCTCCCCCTCCTCTGCACAAGTATCCTTTTACCCATCGCGCCACGAGAGTAAGGAAGTTTATAAACATTTACTGCCTGCCGTTTGCCGCTTGTCCTTGCGCCTAGGGACTTTCTCCTCGCTCATGCCTTCATCGGCATCTGTGATACCTCTGGCGAGGGGCCGGGCGGCGCGCGGCCCTCCGCAAGTGCCCTCTTCTCAATGTTTATCACGGTTGCCACCCCCCTCTACAGTCTTCACCAGCTCAGCCATGGAAAAATATATTCACCGGCTTAAATCCATCCCCGCCCTAAAGGGCAAGGCTTTCAGTTGTAATGTGATGAAAGAGTTGGGTACTTCTCCCTCAGCATATTATACAGAGCCTTCCTAAGAGAGGTGTGGCTTGTCACCTCGTGTTCAAAGCCATAATTGACGAGCTGGACGACGAGCTCCTTATACTTCTCCTCAAGCTCCCTTAGGAGGTTTATCTTACGCTAGCTGAGGCGGGGGCTGGGAGATGGCGACCGTGCGCGTTATGACGTACTCTTTCTTCTCTTGCTTCTTCTGCGGCTTTCTCCTTCTGTCTCTCGCAACCCTCCTCTACCACAGATAAACACCTAGTTTAAAAACAGCTAGAGAGCCGTCTCTGAAGACCTTGGGGGGCCGCCCGCTCCCTCTCTTTCTCTGCAATCCTCACAGTCTCTGCAGAGCCCACATAGATGGCTAAGAAGTGGGTTAAAGGTCTTGATAACTATATGCTCTTATAGTTTCTTTACGCGGTATCAGAAGAGACCCCTAACACGCCACACAACGTACAAATGGGGAGATCCAGTTGTATAAAATACAGAGATCCGACGAAGTAGAGTGTTAAATACAAAGCTGTGGTGTATATACAACAGAGATGTGACGTAGCCCGACCAAATCTCCTATCACCCAAAGCCATGAGCTTATCAGAAAAGCGACAAAAACTATAAGTAGCTATACATGAGCTCGTAGTGTGATGTAATGCACCTCGTCCGAGAGATGGGGAACTCATGGCGTGCTGAATATTTAAATACACCCAACTGGCTTTGGCGCTATGGGACGTGTTAAACCTAAGTATATCAAATCTCTTGCTAGAAGACTACTCGAGACGTATCCAGACAAATTCACAGATAGCTTTGAGGAGAATAAAAAAGCCGTAGCACAGTTAGCCGACATACCGAGCAAAACTGTGAGAAATAAAGTCGCTGGATATATAACTAGGCTTGTGAAAAGGCTTAAAACGCAGGAAAAAACCGAATCTGCGGCATAGGCTATGCCTCTGGCTAAAGGCGATTATATACTCCTTGACTATACAGTAGTAGTAAAGGACGAGAATAAAGTTATAGAGACGTCGCAAGAAGCTGTGGCAAAAGAAGCCGGCATATATAAACCAGAGGAGGTATACAGCCCCCGTCTGGTGATCCTCGGCGAGACGCCACTGTGGGAGCCCGTGGAAAATACTTTACTAAGTATAGACGAGGGGCAAGACTTTGAAGTAGAGGTCCCGCCTGAAAAGGCGTACGGCGTTAGAGACCCCAACAAAGTAAAGGTTGTGTCGATAAGAGACTTCCATCGCCACGGCATTGTCCCAAGTGTTGGCGACGTGGTAGAGTTCGAAGGACAACGGGCGAGAGTTGTCTCTATATCGGGTGGACGCGTTGTCTTAGACTTCAACCACCCGCTAGCTGGCAAAACCTTCGTAGTAAGAGGGAGAGTAGTAAAAAAGTTAACAACAGCCGAGGAAAAAGCCGTTGCACTCCTGAAGCTATATCTCCCAAGAGTGTCCGAAGAAAAAATAAAGGCGTCTTTTGACGGAGATACCTTAGTACTGAATCTACCCGCCGAGGTATTGTTATATGAACGCATAGGGGGAATTCTTCTCCAATACGCCTCTGAAATTTCCACAAAATTCCCAAATGTCAAAAAAGTTAGATTTATAGAAGAGGTAGAGCTTAGGGCCTAGACGCTTCTCCAAGCCTAACGCCGGCTCTATAGCTGTTGTTAGGCGATTTTTAACACGCTTGACGAGATTTTTACTAAGCAAAGAAATTTATTAACACCGGACAACTAGCGGCTAATGACAACTACAGTTGGCATAGCTGTAAAAGAGGGGGTTGTCCTCGCCACAGATAAACGGGTTACCGCTGGGTATTACATAGCGCATAAACAAGGCGAAAAAATTTGGAAAATAGACGACCACGTCGCCGCGACTATGTCCGGCGGCGTTGCAGATCTACAATCTTTACTGTCTTTTCTCACCCTACGTGCACGTGAATATAAAATAGAATATAAAAGGCCTATCCCAATACGTGCCTTGGTAAACTACGTGTCTCTTATCCTTTTCTACTCTCGGCCTTATATCTACCTAGTACATTCAATAATAGGCGGTGTAGATAGAGAAGAAGGCGCCGTCCTCTATATGGTAGATTGGCTTGGCACAGTAACTAGAGAAAGATATATAGCTACAGGCAGCGGATCGCCCTACGCTAAGGGAGCCCTCGAAGTAGGATATAGAGAAGATATGTCGTTAGAAGACGCAGTAGATCTCGCTATAAGATCCGTAAAAGCAGCTATTAGAAACGACCCAGGCTCCGGCGAGGGTATTGACGTCGTTGTTATAACAAAAGAAGGCTTCAGACGGGTCTTTACGGCACAACAAAAAATTATCATAACAGAATAACCGTTTTAATACACAGCGTCTCCGGCCGTAAACTCGCCAGGAGTAGCAGAGGCCTAGCCCTTCAGGGCTGGAAAGGGGTTATACACCGTACAAGGAACTGCCAGACAACTTAGCGTCTCTAAAGAGGCTGACATGGATAGGGTATAAATATGTATATTTTCCTAGGAACATGCAGATAGAAGATGTATGGATTAGGAAGGTTTTCACCGGACGTGGAGACGTCACGGTAGAGGTAGAGTTGACAGCCGAAGATCCTACAACAGGCGAGGTGGTAATTACAAGAGCCGCCGCACCAGCCGGCGCCTCAAGAGGTACACATGAAGTAGCGTATTTTCCAGAGGGCGGCGTAGATGCTGCTTTGGCGGCTTTTGAAAAACTAGTAGCCCCTGAAATAGTTGGACTCGACGTATCTGAGGCCTATGTGGTAGATGGAAAGCTAGAGGAGGTAGACGGCACTCCTAGATTTGAGCGTATAGGGGGTGCCGTAGCTATAGCTACATCATTTGCCGCCGCTGAGGCGGGGGCCGCTTCTCTGGGGGTTCCCCTGTTTTCTTTCATAGGCGGAGCGTATACAAGAAAGTTGCCGCTGCCTCTAGGCAATGTGATTGGCGGTGGTAGACACAGCAGAGGGCTGGGCCCCGATATACAAGAGTTTTTAACAATACCGCTAAACCCCCCGGATATATTTACCGCGGTGTATACAAACGTAGAGATACACAAAAGGACGCTTAAGTACATTCTTAAGGTAGATAGCTCTTTTACCGGAGGTAAAAACGACGAAGGCGCTTGGACACCTCGAATATCGTCGCATACAGCGCTAAAGATATTGAGAGAAGTCGCTAAAGAGGTGGAGAAAGAGCTAGGCGTAGAGGTGGGGGTGGGAGTTGACGTCGCTGCATCGAGTCTCTGGGATGGCAAAAAGTATGTGTATAAAAACGAGGGGGCTGAGAGAGGGCCTAGAGAACAGATGGAGTTTATAACAAAACTGATAGAAGAATTCGACCTAGTTTACGTAGAGGATCCCTTCCACGAGGAGGACTTTCAATCTTTCGCCGAGCTCTCCGACAGGTTTAGAGACAGGCTCATAGTTGGAGACGACTTATTTGTGACAAACTCAGAACGTATAAAACAAGGCGGTATGTTAAAAGCGGCGACAGGCGTTATAATTAAGCCTGACCAGACGGGGACTTTACTCAGAGCCTACCAAGCTGTGGAAATCGCAAAAAGATACGGCATGAGAATCGTGGTATCACACCGCTCTGGAGATACTGAATATAGGTCATTGGCCCATATAGCAGTGGGGTTTGGGGCAGACATTATAAAAACCGGAATTATGGGCGGCGAGAGAACCGCAAAGTTAAACGAGTTAATTAGAATAGGCGATTACTTAGGCAAGTGGGCCTCTATCTCACACATACGGTAGCTCCTAGATGGGAGATAATTACAAACTTTTCTGTTGTACGTATGCCCCCTTTGCGGCTCCCGGCCCTCCCCGGGAGGGCGCGGGGCCCGCCCGCAGATACGCCTTTCGGCGGCCGCGGGCGAGGGGGCTCGGGTCGTTGGGGGCTGGCTTTGCCCCCTGGTGGCCGGGCCCCAGGGCCGGGGATGTGGCTCATGAATACAAGAAGTTTACGAGGTTAAATGTGAGTTGAGGGGGAAAAGTGGGTTGTTTTGTCTTTTCTATCAACTCCCAGTACCTCCTCTTTGCCCAGAGCAACGGCACATTGTCGCGGTGCGCTCCGAAGCCGCAGGCGGGGCAATGCATTACGCGCCCTTTCTCCTCCGCCATCTTGGCTCCGCATTTGGGGCAGATCGTGCTGTAGAGCCGCTCCTTTAGATACGTGGGCCGTACCACTGCACCGACTCCTTCAACCTCCTCCTCAGCTGGCCGAGACCGTCTAGGAGGTGCTTCTTCTCTCCGCTTCCCTCCTTCAGCTCTCGGTAGCTCTCGTCTTCCATCGTGTCTACCACGACGGCGGCGTTGTGCTCTCTTGCCAGCTTAATTATCTCACTTACAACGTCCTTAACGACACCTGGAAAAATTAGATACGTGGTTACGTCTCCGACTACTGGGGCAGCGGGAGCATTGCTCCAAGCCCTGCGCTGGAGCTGGAGAAGAGTCCTTGGGGCACACCGGCCTAGGGACATGCGGCAAACGGTTGCTCTAGACCTCAATGTATTTTAAATGGAACAAGCTAAGTTTTGTGGTTGTAAAAATAAAAATGCGTATATGGGTTGACAAAGATGGACAGGAGATTTTGGGCCCTGGGATATATACGATTTTAAAAACAGTAGAAGAGACGGGCTCTATTGCCGCCGCTGCGAGAAAGCTTGGATATTCATATAAATTTATCTGGACATATATCAAGAAGTTAGAAGATGTCTTAGGAGCTCCTATTGTTGAATCCCGCCGCGGCGGCAAAGAGAGGGGGGTGACAGAGTTGACAGAAATTGGCAAACTTCTGCTTAGCTACTATGAGTCTATGAATAAGGAGGTAGAACAAGTGACTAAAGCTTGGGAGTCTAGGTTTTCCGAGCTCATCACATCTATTAAGCAATATGCAGAAGTTAAGAAAGAAGAGGAAGAAATCCCCTATTATGAAGAAGAGTAAAGTTTAAACCTAGGCTCTCTCTGAGCCAAGGCGGTTTTTACCGCATATAACAAGCCCTCCACGTCTCTAGCCTTTATATATGGCATAAGATCGACACGGGGCTCTGCGTAGATACACGTCTTTAATTTACCGTCGCTTGTAAGTCTCATAGTGGTACAGCCGCTACAAAACGCCGGGTTGTTATAGTTCTTTATCAACTCTATGGCCACTCCCCCCAGCGTATAGATAGGTCTATTATGAAGCTCTCTCCTCAGCCCTAGAGGTCTCCCGCCTAACTCTGTGATAATCTTGGCGACAGTCTCAATCGGCTCATACAGTTGGTTAAATATCTGCACGCCCTGCCCCGTTGGCATAAGCTCTATAAATTGTAAAGAGGCGTCTAGCGACGCAGCTAGTTTCACCAACTCTTTAACACTCCTCCTGTCGGTGTTTATATCTCTCAACACTACGGCATTTATCTTGACAGAAACCCCACGTGTTTTAATTTCATAAAGCCCGCGTAGAACCGCTCTTAAGAAACCGGGCGGCGTCCCGGTTATCTTTGAGTATTTCTCAGGATCCACCGTATGTATAGAAACGTTGACTCTACGTAATCCCGCGGCGCTAAGTCTCCCAGCCCATTTCTCTAGGAGAAAGCCATTTGTGGTAAGTGTAACTACACCGCCTGTCTTAGCTATATTTGCCACAACTAGATCTATGTCGCGTCTCAACAGAGGCTCTCCTCCTGTGATTTTAAAATCTGTCACTCCCACAGATTTAAAAACTGTAGAGACAAAACCATAGTCCTCTGCAGTTAGATAAACTCCCTGACGGCGTGTCTGTCCTTCAAAATGGCAAAAAACACAGTTGTAGTTACACTCATCATTCACCACATATCTTAACTTCAGGAATGGCCTTCCATATCTATCAAACAACACCGTGAGATACCGAATGGAAGCAATTAAATATTACTACACCGTATACGTAAACTATACGTATACTTATATCTCCGGCCTATTTTTGAGCTAGTGTTAAACCAGCTCTGGTCAGTCCCCGTAGTTCTCATAGCATTAGTAGGCTGGAGACTCTATAGACATTACGTCGCACTGTTGTGGACTCTCTTTGCGATCCTTTTATTTTTTCTCTCAACAGAGAGATTAGCTATATTTCTAAACTCTCTGCTTGTAACCATAGTAGTATTTAGAGTGGTCTTTGATAGATTTAGAAATATTTTAATAATACTATTTATTGTTACTATATTTGTAAAAATAGTATTATTTACAGACTATTACTTAAGTGAGAAATTTAGCTATATATATTACATTATAGATGGAACATATACAGGACTTTCGGCATTTCTACTAGCTGTATACTCTTTTAAACCGCCTAGGTTAGAGGGGGCACACCAACTGTTGTTACCCGCTTCTGCACTTTTATCAACCTATACGTCGCCTATTTCGCCGCTTGTCGGCGTAATCCTTGCGTTGTTAGATACACAGCCTGTGTTTATAGCCGCCTCGGCGGCCTTCAACATATATCTCCTAACTACGTTGGGGGACGTATTGCCTATCCTTCCCGCATCTCTCTTTGTTTTAACATACTTACTTACATACAAGAGAGTGCTATATCTCTCCCAACAGCCGCCAACTGGGTGGCTTTATTCTTGGCTTGGCGGTAGGTATAAAGTAGTGCGGTTGTTGGGAGTGGGCGGCTTTAGCTATGTTTTCGCAGTTAGACACAAGAAGTCTATATATGCAGTTAAAATACTCCGTTATGTAGACGACTACGGAAACCCGCTCGCAAGCGACGAGAATATACTCCGTATATTTGGACAAGAGATGCAGAGATACCTAGAGATAAAGTCTGACTATGTAGTTAAAGCATATGAGGTTTATCTGCCGGCGGTGGGATATAGAGATGTGGTACAATACATGAAAAATCCGCCCTATATACTGCTTGAATATATGGAGGGGGGGACTCTAAGAGATTTGTTGAGAACTAGGAAGAAACTACCTGTGGCGCAAGTAGTGGAGTTGTTTAGACAATTGGCGCAGGGGCTTAGCGACGTGCATAGACACAATGTAGTACACCTAGACATCAAGCCGGAGAACATCATGTTTACAAAAGACAGGAAGACGGCGAAGATAGGAGATATGGGTATAGCCAAGGTAGTAAGCGGAGGGTATGTACGTAGTAGTTATATGTCTCCCGCATATGCAGCGCCTGAGGTTAAGAAAGGACTTGCGTCGTTTGCCTCAGACATATACTCCCTGGGCTGTGTAATCTACGAGATGTTGACAGGGATAAACCCAAACGTGTTTGTCGAAAACGGCTATCAAATACCGCCGCCTAGCACATATAATCCCGAAGTCCCCACGTGGCTTGACCAACTTGTGCTTAAAATGCTAGAGGTAGAGCCAACTAAAAGACCCAGCGCCGAGGAGATAGTCACTTTTTTAAACAAGGTGGTTAGAGACGTGTAATGCCTTGGAAATGTCCCGTCTGCGGCACGATAAATAGAGACGAGGATTTAGTCTGTAGAATATGTGGAGCTTATAAGCCAGAGGCAACTACAAAGAAGATTTCTCAAACGCCTAGAGAGAGTATAGCGGCGGTTGCAATTGTCGAAGTGTTAGAAAGCCCTATCGAATCTTTAATAGGGAGGAAGTTTGAATTTAAAATCAATACGCCTGGGGCTATAATAACTGTAGGTAGAGCTGTGGAAAATCAAGTAGTTATACCAGATCCTGCAGTGTCGCGGAGACATATGCGGTTGATAGTAACTTCAAACGGCGTAGTTGTAGAAGACCTCGGCAGTAGCAACGGGACGTATATAATAGAGGGCAATAACGAGCGTTTAATAAAAGTGGAGAACGTGGGGAGACAAGCCGTTTTAAAAATAGGAAATACAAAACTAAGAATTTATCTCACACACCGTTAATCAACGTCTTATTTAGGAGCGGCGGCAAGGGTCTAGCGACGGAGCTGTATTAAGTTGGACAGAAGCTCTAAATATTTTTAACCCCCACCGTTGGCGCACATTGTATGTCCGAAGAGACGCAGTATGAATATCTAGTGCCGCTGGAGAAGTACTTAAGCGCTGGGGTGAGACTAGGCACGCGTCTCTCAAATAAATACCTAGAGGAGAGGGGGTTTATATATGCTGTTAGGCCAGATGGCTTGAGGATTTTTGACATCAAAAAGATAGATGAACGTCTTAGAATAGCCGCCAAATTTATCTCCAGATACCAACCAGATAGAATACTTGTACATACGACAAGACCCTACGGCTTTAAGCCAGTGCAGATGTTTTGTAAATTTGTAGGCTGTAGAGCTTTAACTGGGAGGTTTATACCAGGGACGCTTACAAACCCGTATCTGCCAAACTATACAGAAATCGACTTACTCTTTGTCGTAGACCCGAAGCTAGATGCGCAAGCAGTTGCAGAAGCTGCTAAAATGGGGATCCCCATAATTGCGTTGGTAGACACCGACACGCCACATCAATATATAGACTTTATGATCCCGTGTAATAACAAGGGGAGGAGAAGTCTAGCGTTAATTTTCTGGATCCTCGCCAGACAAGTGTTGAGAGAAAGGGGAGAGTTAAAGCCAGACCAAGATCTGCCAGTGCCCCCCGAGGAGTTTGAGACTAGGCTTATACAGTAATGCGCGTCAGAAAACCCGCAGTGGCTGGGTATTTCTATGAGTCAGACCGCGAAAAACTTCTACAACAGCTAGAGTGGGCTATTAAACACGAACTGGGACCTAAGGCGCCGCAGATTCCTAAATTAGGCGCCGAGACTTTGGGAGGCGTTGCGCCACACGCCGGCTATATATACTCGGGGCCTGTGGCGGCTTGGGTATATTCAGCTCTAGCAGGGTTTGGAAAACCAGACGTCTTTATAATCATAGGCCCCAACCACTATGGAATTGGAGCGCCTGTGGCAATTATGAAATCCGGTGTCTGGGAGACGCCTCTTGGACGTGTTGAAATAGACGGCGAACTTGCGGAAAAAATAATGCGATATTTTAAAGAGCTAGAAGACGACTTCCACGCGTTTTCTAGAGAACATTCAATAGAGGTTCAGATACCCTTTATACAATATTTCTTTGGCGACGTGAAGATAGTGCCTATAACAATTTGGAGACAGACGCTTTCAACTTCACGCGAGCTTGGCAAAGCGCTTGCCAACGCCATAAGAGAATATGGAAGGAGGGCATACATAATAGCAAGTAGCGATTTTAACCACTACGAGCATCACGACATAACAACTAAAAAAGACGAGATGGCCATAGGGAAAATACTTCAACTAGACGAGACAGGTCTTTTCGAAGTGGCGTCTAAATTTGACATATCTATATGCGGCATTGGGCCAATAGGCGCGCTTATTGTAGCAGCTAAAGAACTAGGCTATAAAAACGTCACACTTCTTAAACACGCCACCTCAGGAGATACAAGCGGCTACAGAGAGGAGACCGTGGGATATGCAAGCATAATTTTCTACCGCTAAAACATCACCTTCACTAGATGGACCCCTCCCCTAATTCCATAAGTTGCTACAAAAGGCGCAGAGCCCCTACTAGCTATCAGCTTCTCTAGGCCATCTTCATAACTATTGGCAGGTATATAGGCCGGTTGTAAAGCCCATATGAGCGAGAGAATACGGGCGGTTTTTACATCTGGCGTACCTACGTGCACCACATTAAGCGGCCTAAATTTCGCAATTCTCTTTGCCAAAGTGCCGCTCATGCTATAGACTAATATCACGGCGCCGATATCATGTGCCATTTCCACAAGCCCTTTTGCAAATCTATCTCGTACATCTCCAGGAGATGGAAGTTTAACTATGTTATACTCCACCTTTTCTAAAATTTTCGAAAGCCATAAGGCGGCGGCAAGTGGGTAACTACCATTTGCTGTCTCATTAGTAAGCCATAGGCTATCTACGCCCATAGAGGCTGTGGTGTATACATCATTTACCTCAGCCCTAGTTGGCGTCGGCGAATTTTGCATAGAATCTAACAACTGTGTCGCCACGGCGACAGGTTTACCATATGAAAGAGATGTATATATAATCTCTCTCTGGACTATCGGTAGCGTATCTAAGCCATAGTGTAAGCCTAAGTCTCCTCTTGCAACCACTATGTAATCTCCACAATAGACAAGCTCTTCTAAATTTCTCACAGCGCTTCTCGTCTCAATTTTTACAACTATTTGGCTTTCAAACCCCAATTCATTTAACAAAGTCCTCACGGCGTCTACATCTTTACAATTCTTTGCAAGACTTACAGAGACGTAGTCAATGTCGTCTTTTAGACGCGATATCTTGTCTAAAATCTCCACGTCGTCTTCAGCTGGGGGAGATACGTCATAGTCTTTACCCTCTACGACGACGGCTTTGCCGCTTGTTACTACGCCGCTAGACTCGGCGACGGCTTCTACAAAATCTACACCGGCGTTGACCACTCTAAGTTTTAACTTGCCGTCTAACATCAAGATGGTATCTCCACGCTCTACCACTTGGAAGAGGGCTCTGGTCGGCACAGGTATATAACTGCCATCGGATCTATCGCCTAGTTTAAACACAACGTGTTGCCCAACCTCTACTGCCACGGGAGGCGTTTTGCCTACTCTAACGCTAGGGCCCTTTAGATCTACGAGAACAGCCAGAGGTCGCCCCCTCTCCCTTTCGTATGCCCTAACGGCGTTTATCCTCCTCTCCACCTCGCCGGGGCTGGCGTGTGCCAAATTTATACGTACCCCGTCTACCAAGTCTAACAATTTGTAAAAATCCTCCTCTGCGAGACGGTCTGTGGAGGGGCCTAGCGTGGCGACTCTTTTTGTTAAACTCACAACGCTCTTATCCTCTCGCCAACTTTTGGTATAATTGTAGTTATCTTATACTTCAGCTCTATAGACGTGGCGAGGCTGATGATTTTAGAAGGCTCCCCGTGTACTAAAACTATTTTCTTAGGCTTAGGCTCTATATGTTCTACATATTTCATAAGCTCTCTCCTATCGCTATGGCCTGAGAAGCCAGGTATAGATACGACCTCCATACGTACCTCAACTTTAGACTCTCCGCCAACTAGACTTCTAATTGTGAACTCCCGCTCGCCGTTTAATATCCTTCTACCAAGCGTCCCCTCCGCCTGGTAGGAGACAAACACAAGCTTATTCCTAGGGTCGTGCGCCAGCTGTGAGAAGTAGTCCACGACAGGCCCGCCGTTTAACATGCCGTGGGGCGCAATTATGACGGCAGGCTCTTCGCTCTGGGCTATCTTAGCCACTTGGTTTATCCTATCCTCCACCCGTTTGGCGCGGTCCACTATGACCACGCTCCCAGAGGTAGTGAAGGGGTTAACCCCGCCGTAGATCTCCTCGGCAACCTCGGGGTTTAGGTAGTGGGGGTACATGAGGTATGCGTTGAGCGTTTCTACAATCATCCCATCTACATAGACGGGCACCCTGGGGATCAAACCCCCCTCAATCATTTTGTTGAGGATGTAGAGGATCTCCTGGCCCCTCCCCGTGCTGAAGGCGGGGATCAGCACCTTGCCGCCTCTCGACACGGCCTCAGCCACGTGTTTAGCCAAGGCGTTCTCAGCCTCAACCCTAGGCGGTTGCACGTCATCTCTACCGCCGTAGGTAGACTCCATTATGAGCATTTCGACCCTCTTGAACTTAGACACAGCGCGGTTCAAAAGTCTCGTCTTGCCGTATTTGAAATCCCCAGTATACAAGATGTTATACCTCCCGTTGCCTATATGTAGATGTGCCATGGCCGACCCAATCTCGTGGCCCGCGTCGTAGAAAGTGAGTTTGACGTCTGGCGCTATGTCTGTGACCTCTTCATAGTCCAGCGTTATAGTGTGGTATATGACGGACTCCACGTCGGCCCTAGAGAAAGCCGGCTCCAGCCCCTCCCTCTCCTTCAGCTCTATGTAATCCATGAGGAGTATAAACGTTTGATACTTAGTAGGGTCGGTCATGTAGACAGGCCCTCTATAGCCGTACTTGTAGAGAAACGGGAGACAGCCCACGTGGTCCATATGGGCGTGGGTTAATACAACGGCGTCTAGCCTATCGATATCTACGGCGTCGAGCAGGGGGAAGTCCTCGTCGTATTGGCCGGGCTTCAGCCCGCAGTCGAGCAGTATGTTGCTCTCGGTGGTGCTGACCAGTATTGCGCTACGGCCTACTTCCATCGCGGCTCCGAGAAAAGTCACAGTTATAGCCCCCTCTTTAACCACCGGCTCTTGGTGTATATACCTCGCCAAGTGCTCCATAAGCTCCCTCCTCTGGGCGTAGGCCCCGTGGAAAATCTGACGCACTCCCACGATCTCGTGGGCGGGGAGCTTAACCTTATCCCGAGGCACCCCGCTCTCTACCACAGCCCTCCAGCCGGTCCTTACAAAAACCTCTCGCGCGATAGCTCTTATCTCCTTCTCCCGCATCGGCTTAGCGAGGTAGATATAGACGTCGCCGCTTTCTTCAAAAACAATGTCGTCAACTTCGCCGACGATTTCCCTAATTATCTGGGAGGCCTTTTTCTCCGGCAGTCTGCTGGAGGCCTCAGTCCTCAAAACTACGCGCTTCTTAAGGGTCTTGGCCACCTCGCCGACCATATCTAGGAGAGCCTCGGAGGGCCTCTTCACGTAGATACAGAGGTTTGGCCCCTCGTAGCTAACTCTAGAGACCTCGGCGCCAGATAGAATAGACCTCACCCTACTTTCAATTTCTGAAAAAGACACGCGCCACAAAATACACATGTATATAAACTATTGTGGTTTAAATCGCATGTGAGAATCTACAACACCGCCACTAGACAGGTGGAGGAGTTCACAACGTACGTCCCCCGCCTGGCCAGGGGGTACGTCTGTGGCATAACCCCCTACGACCACATGCACGTGGGACACGGCAGAGTGTATGTCTTCTTCGACATATTCAGGAGGTATCTAGAGAGACTTGGCTATGAGGTTAGGCTCGTTATAAACTTTACAGACATAGACGACAAGATTATAAACAGAGCAAAAGAGGAGTTCGGCCACGAGGCGTACAAAAGGTGGAGGGAGATCCCCGAGCGCTACATAGCCGAGTACTTCGAGATGACGAAAAAACTCTACATAAAGCCGGCGTATGCATACCCCAGGGTGACAGAAAACGTAGAAGACATGGTGAAGTGGATATCGACTCTCGTGGAGAAGGGATACGCCTACGTCGCCCCCGACGGCTCTGTCTACTTCGAAGTGGCGAAGGTGCCTAACTACGGCGTGTTGTCGAGACAGAAGATAGAGGAGCTCGTGGCGGGGGCCCGCGTCGAGCCAGAGCCCGGCAAGAGAAACCCCCTCGACTTCGCCCTCTGGAAGAGCTGGACCCCCGGCGAGCCTTGGTGGGACTCGCCGTGGTGCCCCGGGAGGCCCGGGTGGCACCTCGAATGTGTCGTCATGTCGACAAAACACCTGGGGGCGCCCTTCGATTTCCACGGCGGCGGCGCCGACCTCATATTTCCACACCACGAAAACGAGATAGCGATAGCGAGGGCCTACTTCGGCGTAGACAACTTCGCGAGGTATTGGATACACGTGGGCTACCTCACTGTTAGAGGCGAGAAGATGTCTAAATCCCTCGGCAACATAATAACGCTGAGGGAGGTCCTCTCTAAACACAGCGGCGAGGCCCTAAGGCTTGCATACGCCATGAGCCACTACAGAAAGCCGATGGAGTTCACCTACGAGCTGTTGCAACAGGCGGAGGACATGGCGAAGACCCTCTACACCGCCTACGACGAGTTGAGCCAAGCCCTCCGAGACGCCGGGGAGAAAGACCAAGAACCCCTCGCCCAAGAGGCGTTGAAATACGCCGAGGCCTTCTACGGCGCGTTAGACGACGATATGTCGACGCCGGAGGCCGTACAACAGCTATACGGCATGGCTAGGTACATAATCTCCACGGTTTTACACAAGATCGAGAAGATTTCGCGCGAGACGGCGCTAACCATATTGAACAAATACGTAGAGATGGCGGACGTCCTAGGCGTGCTGGAAAGACGCCAGATCCCAAAGGAGCTGGAGGAGGTCGTAAAAACGCTGGTAGAGGTTAGGGCAAAACTACGCCAAGAGCGGCAGTACCAGCTGGCGGACTATATCAGGCAGAGGCTGGCTGAGCTCGGCGTAGAACTACACGACTTCGGCCCAAGGACTTATTACACATATAGGCGATAGTATGGCTGACACTAAAGCACTCTCCTTAACATAGCTAAAAACACTCCGCCAACTATGCCTAGTAAAACCGGCTCTATCTTTCTTAAACTCTCAATTACATAGATGTTAGGCTCTCTTCCATCTTCTAGCGCTTTTTCTACCAAGAACCTAGCTACTATAGTGAACGGCGTAGGGATGTCTGAATATAACTTAGAAATTCCATCTACCAGAGACCAGTCTCCAGTGGTTACAGCCTTCTCTATCAGGTATATGAAATAAGGCCTTGCCTTAGGCGAAAGAAGTGCAACTGTTTTATTAGCAGCAATATAACTATTTATAGGCACAGCGAATCCGACAAAAGAAGTCCTATTCACCATACCCATGTACTCCACGTATATAGTATAGTTAACAAACCCCAATTTATCAAAATCTCCCACCACCCTTACATGTCCATCTACGGGAGTGTCGCCTAAAAGGACGGTTACGGAAAAGTTATGTATAGGAAAAATCGGTATATTTCTCAAGACGCCTAACTTATAATACCTAAGTTCGGCAGTTAGAGACGCCCACTCTATCTTAACAACAGCCTTTGTGGTATTTGAAGACACTGTAGCATTAATGGCGCAAGGTCTATCTATTTTTAGAACTAGAGAGCTGTTAAGTCGAACCAGTGACATGTTGCGGATACATCCGTTTAACGTAAGAGACACTCTTACTACACCTGGAGGATTCGTATATCCTTTCACATCTAAGCGAACTGGGTACCCCACGGGTACTTTTGGCAGTGCTATGATAGATATATTAGAAATTTGATAAACTGTTACTTCTGTGTAGTTTACATAGGGGCCTATGGCTATTGACAAGTTATAAACCCCTGGCTTAGATACTTTAGGCACCTCCAGCTTGAACTTGGAAATTCCAGGGTGTAAACTCACTTGTTTTATAAGCCCGAAGTTTGTTGTTAAACTGGCGTTGATATAGAGCTCTGGAGATGTAGGAACTTTCACTTCAACATCTAATGTCGCAGATGTATTAACTTCAAGAAGAATAGGCTTTGTGATTATTTGAAGAGGAGGTCTTGGAATATGTATAGTTCCAAAACCGTACTTCACAACAGCTACACCCCCCGTGGCCTCAACCTCTATACTAAGGCTATCTCTGCCACTGATTTCACGCCCCATCACTACATATGTGTAATTCTTTGCCGCCTCCACTAAGAGATCTACTAATGCTGTCTCCTTATTACCTTGAATAACCCATCGTCTCAACCGATATTCAACCGCGGGCGGCGGAATAAAGAGACGTTGGGAAAATGAGCCAAAAAACGTAGTTAAGTTAAACACCAGCATGGGGCTATAGCTAGACTCAAACTCTACAATCGCGTAGTTAGATGCGCATGTCCCATTTTTCACATGTAAGACAACACGCTTGGAGTCCAGATCGATCTCATACCTGGAATCAACAGAGGGGTTACAGACCTCTACTGTTATATTAAACAAGCCGTTGAACTTCTCTGGAGAAACTACTCCATGTAGAAATGTAATAGAAACACGGGGCTTTGGCAGATACACCTCTCTATATCTCTCCCTGTGGAACGATGTATAACTTACAACTAAAGTATCATTATACTTGCAATTTAATACTACGGCATCTTGTTCTAATAAGTTTAAACGTTTACACATTCCATGAAATTCCACATCGGCATTACCCTCTATGTTATGTTTTATTTCTGCCAGCAGAATTACGTTGTCGTTCCTTACTACGGCGTATTTAGGAATAATCTCAGTCTCCACATTCGGTACATTTATTGTGACCCTAGTTTCTAGTTTGCCTATGGCCACGCCGATATCTCTGGTCACGCCGGGCTGAAGTTGAATGTCTAAACTAAATACGCCGCCAGAGTAACTACCCCTTTCCTCGTTATTTAATCTCACAGTTCCTCTAAATTTCGCCCAGGGAGGCCCCTCCACTTTAAGACGCAGTGTATAGCCGATAGAGTTTCCTACCAGACGTGGAGATGATACATTGACCACCAGTTTTGGCATCGGAATCCTGAGTATTGTAACTATGTAACTGTCGTAGCTAATGCTTATGTTAGCAGGCAATTTCGTAGAATAGTTAAGTATCGTAGAGCCAACTCTAACCGATAACACGCCGCTCCAAGTATCTAAGTTAAAATCTAGGCTATATGTCGGTTTAAACACCGACACCTCAGTTGATGCGGGTCCACAGCGTATTTTTACACGCCCTTGTGGAATGTCAGTTACCCAAAAGCCAAGTTTAAAAGTTGTCGTGTTTCCACTAGGGAGGAAGATATCAATAGGTACAAGTCTTAGACCTGTGCTGTCGAAACTACAACGAACTGCTATGGGATTGGGGTTTTTAAGCGTGACGTTTAACACGCCGTGTCCCCCCTCATCAAGGTATAATATGTTAGGCATAACTGACAGAAGGGGTTGAGATAAATTGAGATATATATAGGCCCTTGAGTCGTTGTATTCAAGCTTAAGTACATAAGGCTTGAGGGGACCTGTGAAATTATATGTAGCTATGCCGTCTAGAAACTCCACAGGCGTGCCATTTACTTTCACCACGCCGTTGACTCTCTCGAGGTTATACGTGGCGTATAGTCTAACTGAAATTTTTCCATCTGCATATAGTCCATCAACTACCTTAGCTTGTAAACTACTTAAATAAAATACGAGAGTTGGACGAAGCGTCTCACTTGAATTATTCACTACCGCAAGGAGGAGAGTTCCGTTTGTGACTAAGATATCTCTATTTAACGCGATGTTTGAAATCATATTATCAACGCCGTCTCCAAAAGCTGTAATTTTCAGCACGCCACTCTGCGGTACAACAACCTCGTAATAAGCCGCGGTAAACCCCGGGAGATCTGGATAAATACGCATGGAGCCTGGAGCTACTTCTACTCTCTCTCTATCGGGCACATACGTCTTTTGCCCCAGCGTAATTCCCTTGTTAAGTGCAAGTAGAAACCTGACATATAACGAGGCGGCGCCTTGTCGTGTTGAAAAGTTTCTCAATATGTCTGCCCACGATTGCGTATTTTGCAAATACCACGCCACTACAGCGCTGTATTTATACCAGTCGTAAATTCTATCTTCGCCAAGGCTAAATGGGTTTACCCTATAGAGCCTATCGCTAAAGTATTTATCTGGGAAATAATAAACGCCGGTGGCAACAGACGCCATAGCCTCCGGCGTAGCCTCGTCTACCCAAAAATAATCATTGCTCAAGTCGTAACTTGCAAAAAATACATGCCCCACCTCATGATATACAAGTCTCATCGTATAAGACGGTTTAAAAACCACCTTGATAATACAGCCACCTCCAAATTCGGTATAGCCATCGTAAGGAGACGACGGGTCAATATAAACCACATACTTGCTTCCCCCACAGGGAGGCGCTGGGCTAAGACCCCTGTCTCTGTAATAACTATAGGCATTCTCTAAGTACTTAGCCAACACGGGGTCGTCTGGGGTAACAATGAAGTGTTCAGTCTCTAGTGCATATAGCACAGCTGCTGTTAAGACAAGAAGCAGTAGAAACAAACGCACGTACCCAACCAATGAGAAAAATATAAAGGTATCAGGTGGGGAGTCTGATGAAGAAAGAAATACTTCTACTCACCCTGGGGCTAATCCTAGTAGCCGTATACTTCACGCCTCAACTCTACACGCCACCCGAAACAACTCACGAAACTACACGCTCTACAACTCTGATTACTCCAACGTCAACAACTACTCCGACATCTCCAGCTCCCAAACCTATTGAAACTACCACTACGACTACGGAAAAACCGCAGATGACTAAGCCCAACGCTGTATATCTGCCGGACATAAGAGTAGAGGTATTGGTGCCGCAAACAATAAACACGACCACACTACCACTTCGGATAAATTACACTATAGTAATAAGAAATGTAGGGAATGGCACGGGGACTGTAATCATATGGGATAAACCGTATAAAATAGCGCCTGGAGAGACGCTGAGGATAAACTCATCGCTATTAGCCAGATGGGCCGGAGACTATACCGTAGAGACTGTGATAAACGGCAGTAAGCATATGAAAGTTATTAAAGTATACTATTACAGAGAAAGGCTAGAGGCCACGCCGCTTTATATCAATGTAACAAAGTTACCCGCCGTGGTAACAACAGGCGTGAGAATTAAAAATGTCGGCAATCTCACGGCGTGGGTAGAGGGGGTTGAGATAAAGCCGGGGGAAGAAAAGGTAATAAACAAAACGCTTAAAATCGACGCGGCGGGAGCCTACGTTGTAAATGTTGGCGGAGTGGCCGTGCCCGTAATGGTTAGTTACTACGCGGCAAACGTTCTATGGAAAATCGGAGGTCAAGGAGACGTAGAGGCAGTGCCAGGTGAGACCTATACAGCGTGGCTCTGGATAAAAAACGTGGGAAACGCCACAGCGAATTTAGACATAGATGGCAGAGCCGTGACGCTAAAGCCACAAGAGGAGGCGAACATATCAAAAGCTGTTACTATATCGGCAGCAGGTTTATACACGGTGAAGTTTAGAATAAGTGGAGACTTAAATACGACGCTATATTACGGAATAAGAGCCAGGGTTATAGCCCCCAGAGTTGAGATTGTTATATGGAGCCCAGAGCTGAGGAGAAGCTGGCCACTTCCAAATTCGACAGATGAGACATCTGTATCAAGCATTGGAAAGACTCTGGCTTTGACCTGGGGCTACGTAATTACCACAAACGCCACAAAGAGAACGGTCAACCTAGCTGTGGAAGATCCAGAGGGAGTTAAGTATTATAGCTTGTCGCCAGGTGAGACAATAGCAAAAAACTTTACAACTACTGTACAAGCTCCTGGCGAAACCACGCTAGAGGTTAAGGTAAATTCTACAAAATATAGCTTAAAAACAGCTGTTCAATTAATCCCTCCAAAAATAACGGTAAAAGACATCTTAAAAATAGAGTTTGAAGACGGTAGAAAACTCTTAGGCTTGAAAATAAGCTGTAGAGCAGGTAGTGTAGCCACTGACGTTGTACTAGATATGTTAAGAGTTTCAGGCGTGCTTACTTATACACAGACGGGCAGGGCTATATATGGGGATTTAACAGTAAATTCAGCACGTGGCATCTCTACGGGGGACTATAGAGGAAAAATCGAGGGAATAAGCGGCCAACTCACGCTAAATATAGCTGGGCATAATATATACCTGGAATTCACTACAGCTCCGTTATCATTAACCAGAGTTTTATTTGACGGTGCTCAATACAGTTGTAACGTACCCACGGAGCTCGTGCCGCCTATTCTGTACAAAGACAAACCAACCGCCGCCGACGAGTTTGCTACAGAGTATGTCTACCGACTACTTTCATCATTTGCAAGAACCGACAGTGATAGACCCCAGTCAATAGTTTGGAACGGAGATTACGTAGAGGTAATAGACAAGGGAGGAAACCTCTTGAGAGTATACATAAGGAGAGGCGAAATACAGATAGAAGGAGCTCTCACAGCGACTATCGTAATATCACAATAGAGGGGAAAACTTTTTAAATACTCTGCATTCAGTGAGTTATGCATAACCAAACAAAGACAATACTGGCACTCCTACTACTGACAGTCCTAACAGCAATCGCCTACGCTCAATATGGCCCCGGCCAGGCCTTACCTTCGGCATTCAACGTAGTAATGCAGATAAACGACGCAAGAGCGGCGGCTGGGTTAGGCTATCCACTCTGCACGCCCTGGTCCAAGGGTCTGGCAAACTACCCGCCATATAGCTTTGCAGCAGGTAAAAATTTCACTCTAATCATACGTGAAACTGCTTCAAGCCCGGTCTACCCACCGGTATTCCAAGACTACAGAGTATCTGCAGTGGCCAACTCTACAGGCTTTGTGACTTTCAACATCAACGTACCGGCTGGTGTAGATGTTACAAAGAGGACAAATTGGTACGTGGCGATTGTCGTCGAGTGGCCTAGGCCCGGTTACTATTTCTTAATCTACAACCAGACGTTCACAAACGCTACGTTTATAGACGTAATTGGCAACCTAAGCGGCAGACCCGACCTAACAGATACGAAGACATACACAGGCCCGTGGGGTGTAATAAAAGTGACAAACGGAGCAAATAGATTCGGCAACCTTTCTTCAAGCGTAATCCACACATACTACATAGGGATTAACACACTAGGCAAGCCCTTCACGTTAACTTTGACAAGAACTATCACAATAGCGGGCACTACAATTACACTTGACGACAACGTCGGCCCCGCCAGAGGGCCGACTAACTATGTGGTGGGCTACGACCCTAATGTAAACGTTGTATTTGGGCCATTTGCATACCTCAGCACGTATGTAATATCTCTGGGAGGCCCAGGCAAAACTGTAACTATAGACCCCACAAAGGTGTTCTTTAACCACTACGTATACATCACAATTGAAGGCTTGAGAGGCGTCGTTATCCAGAGCAAGAATGACCAATTTACTGCCTTCGGAGGCCTTAGGTATGTGGCTATTACATTAAACAAGACCGCAGGCCCTGGCACAAGCGTGAGTGCGCCAATGTCATGTGGTCTCATAATATGGAACATGACCATGTATACGGTAAAAATTACCGGACTCCTTGACCTAAAGGGCAATCCCATATTTAACCCAGAGAACTTTAGATACAAGATCCAGCTTAGAGTTGGAGACAGCTGGGTGACTTTAGATAGGGCACAAGCTTCTTGGAGATTAGATCTATCAGATGTAAAAGCTGTATTAAACCAAGTTTGTGGTACAATAAAAACATTCACAGATATAATGTACTGCTACAGAACTCTAGGCCCCAATGAGTTTAGACAGGCGGTGCTCAAGCTCTACGAACCTGTAACACTTGCGAGATTAGGCGGCCAGTTACAGTTAACAAATGACAATGCTAAAGTATCTACTGCGGACTTAACATCTAAACTTGTGGTTGAATACTCATATACGGCGGGCCAGGACTCTGTAAAGGCAGTTGTACTTGAAGTCGCACTCGCCGAGCTTGCCAACTTCCAGGGTGTATTAAATGTGTCTGTCTTGCCGGTTCAGATAAGGCTGTGGAGATGGAGTAATTACAGTCTGCCGCCGTCGGTGCCTACTCCAAGGGAGTACTTCTATACAGACCCACTTGACTTGGCATCTCTAAGATTTGAAGTAACAGGCGATACGATGTATATTAATAGAATGGCCTACGACGGCGCTATCTCATACGACCCGTGGCTTGGCCAAGTCATCTGGGTACTACCGCCCTACCAGCCGGTTCCCGGCCTTGTCGGGAATGTAAAGGCGTCGTTACTCTCTTTGTTTAACGCAAGTGGATACTTGCCAATGCCGCCTTTAGTCGCCAACCTCACAACTGGCGGTGTGATAAAGTACTTCAATTACTCGGACGTTGCCGCAAACGCGGACTTCTTCAAGCCTTTCCAGATAGGCCTTGTCGGTAGCTACGCATATAAGTTCAGAATCTACAGCGGAGATGCTCTAGTAGGCACAGCCAACGTAGTCGCCTACTATCCAGTTATTAATGCAAGCGGGTTATTATACCACTCTAAGGCTGGGGACGCCTTACAAGCTGTATATGATGATAATATGCATACAGATATGTACGCAGTGCAAATCGTCACGCCAGGCAGATTCTATGATAGGGAACATGTTATACACATAGCAATCGCGAGGATCTTCCAGAACATCTTAATGAAAGACGCATGTGGCAACCCAGTGATGGGCGTGAGCGCTGGGTTTGCAGGCGCCAGTATATCTCTAATAATGAAGATAGGCGGGAAGAACATAACTATTGCCAAACTGCCGGTGGGCAGTGAGGTGCCTGTCGACATAATGGTGCCGATTGATGAATGGGGCAACCCGCAGTTAGATCTCAAAGGTGGGTACATATCGGCCTATGTTGTGCTAAATTACTTCGGCTACACGCTGTATCCAGTGGACGACTTAGCAAAGCTTCCGGCTTCAGCGCCCGTCTGGTTTAACATACCGATTAAGTTTGGCGTTGTTAAGAAGCCTGTGATATATCTACCTATTGCGCCGCTAAACTTCAGAGTTTGGAGCCAAGCTGTATCTGTCGAATACGACCCACTGAAGGAGCCTCTAATGGGCTTTGTAGTAAGGATATTTAGCACTGGAAATGTGGAGATCGCCAGGAGTATTTCTAACAAGGACGGGTACGCCTATATGCCAAATGTACCCATAGGAGTGCCCTTCAAAGTACAGGTAAGGACAATAGTGCCAACTTCTGACAAGAGGTGGTCGTACACCTATGAGCAGATTATCAATAAGAACGACTACAGCTCCTACGCTAAGGCATTGGGCTTCTCGCCTGGAGACAACGTCTATACGCTTGGCACAAGAGGAGTTTTTGACAGCGGCTTGGTAGTTTACAGCAAGACTATGTTACTTGATGCCTCTAATGCTACTAAATATATATGTGCAAAGAGTGCAATAGATCTGCCAGTAGAAGTTTATGACATCGTTGTTAGAGTCTTTGACAAGACTGGGAAGTATCTATTAAGAAGCCAGCCAGTGTTCCTCGGCCCGTACCCACAAGCCACAAGGCCGTTCTTGTTAAATGTAACACTAGTATTAGCAGATGAATACAGTCCATATGACTATGCCTCAATATGGAGAGATTACTCCATCGGCGACTTCAAGATCTTGACAGACTTCCGCGCCATCGGCATCACTGGGATGCGTAGTATCTACCTCAGCTTGGCGTCTAAGTACCTAGATGAGACAAAGAAGGCGCTCGGATGTCCACAGTATACAACAGCTAACTACTCCAGAGCTATAAACGCCTATGCCCTGGCCGCAATGGCGGGCTATATTGCCAATGCGTCGACAGATAGATATGCCGCGGTTTACCTCCTCACTTCGCAACAGCCCAAGGATATAATCGATATATGCCAGATGAAGCCTTCGCAAGCCGGCGCTGTCGAGATCGCCAGGCTATTTATGAAAGGCCAGAGACTGAGGTTTGTCGTATGGTACCTAGGCCAGAAGGTATTTGACGACTACGTCACAATTACAGGACCGTTAGTCGATATAAAGACAGACGTCTACCCGATTAACGTAACGACTTATACAAAGAGTATGAGACTGCCGGTCGACACCTTTGTAGGATTTACAATTACAGATGTATACCTTGGCCTCGCGCTTAATAAGACAGATGGAATGTTTGTAAACAAGTCTCTAGTGCCACAACTAATAGCGCCGTTCAATACAACGTACACCACATACTCGCTTGCTTATTTATTAAACAACGAATTAGTCAAAGGCACGGCTCAGCAATTTAATGACAACGTCACTGCATGGGCTGGCGGGGCTTTGAAAGACAAAGCGCCATATGGAAGTTATGTGCCCGCCCAGTTTGGCGGCGACTTTGTATATCTGCCGAACCTAGTCGTCATCCGCAACGCGACTACGCCCAAGTACCAATTTACCATATTAAACAGATATTCAACAACGACTTACACCTACAGATCATACAGCGATACAACTGCTAGCGGCTCGCTACAAGTGCCGGCGGGCCAGACTCTATCAATTACACTAGTAGGCGCCAAGATAGAGGCGGATCCCTCAAACAACGCGACATATGTAAAGTTAACTTCATATAATGGAGCTGAGAATGTCCAGCCGCAGTTAGTTATCAACGGTAGTCTTGTAGTTATCAACAACGTCTATGTGACGAATTACACGACAACTATAAACGCCAACTATACAATTGTATTGACAATAAATGCTAAATGCGGCAGCATACAGATAGCGCCAGGCACAAATGGCCTAAAAATTACTGTAAATGCCGGAACGTGTCCTGCGGCTGTTAGCTATGTTGCAACTAATAGGACTTATACCACTCAGACTATTACTGTAACTGCTGTGCCTAGCACAGAATATGCTGTGAGCTTTGATAGATGGTTCTTAGTGCCATATGACTGGCGTTTTGCGCAGTACAACGTCCTCTACCACGCTACAAACGTCGTTGAGAGAAACGATATACTAAGAGTCTTAGCTTACACTGGCTTGACACAGAAGTGTGCCACTGCGGCCGGAGTAACACAAGTAGGAGAGGATGACAAATACACCTATACGCTGACGTTGACAGGAGTCGAGGTTGTTAACTACCGCACTTTGAGAGTAGAACTGCCTTGGAAGACGACAGGCGGCGGGAAGGCCTATGTAAACATAACTGCGTACTTTACCAACGGAACTTTAATTGACTACAAGGTGTATAACCTCACTGAGATACTAGCTGGCGCAAGAGGTACGAGGGTGGTAGTAACATTGCCACTAAACTTTGGAAAAGTGGCTGAGAAGGCCTATGCAATTGCTACTAAGAACCTAGCTGTTAGATATGTAATCGACTTCTATATGTCTGACCCCACCGCCGGGCCTTACGACGTCTGTGCAACTAAGCTGGTACCTCTCGCAGCCAACTACAAGACTGTGTCTATGTATGAATGTGCAGTTCCCTCGGCGCCTGGCGCACTTGAGCGTATTGATCCAACGACAGTGGTATACGCAATAGACAAGGATCTATCTAATGCCAGCGGATTCCAAGAGACATTCGACACATATGGTGGGTTTGGGACGCCTATCACCTATGTTGTAAAGGCTGGCGAAATTGCCCTCTTGCCGTCTTGGTACGGCAAGACCTCTGTCGCTGGCTCTCGCATTGCCAGACTGTGGATTATTGCGGCTAATCCAGACTACGGCCAAGGCCCTGCATTAGGCACTAAGTATTATCAATACACTGTCAAAGATGACAAAGTCACGATTAACATATACAAATTCGAGAAGTATCTAGTAGTCAACTACATACCGAATGTATGTCCAGCCGGATGGACTACACAGACCTTCTTAGACGAGTTTGACGGCTTTGGCAGAATTATAGGTCTTGGCTTTGGCGCATCTGGCACAAGCGCATTAGTATTAAGCAACTACACAAAAGTCCCCATGTGGAACTCGACTGCTATGTGGCTTGCTGGTGGAGCCTTCAAACTGCCTACTGTTGCGCTTGATGCATTAACTGTGCAGAACACAGCTGACTTCCCAATTGTCGTCAGCTCGCTAAATGTTAGATACGGCGACTACAAGTATCCGATACCCATGCCGTTGTTACGCGTAGACGCTGGGAAGACCAACAGAACTCTGTTAAGTGCCTATGGCTTTGGCAGAACCTACATGATAAGCGCACAGGATGTATGGAACTTCAGACTTATACAGCCTAACTATGAATATGGCTTAAACGCTTACCACGCCGGACTCTTAGACGCGGCTAAATACTTCGGCCTAGGCGATGTAGATGTAGCTAAATACCTAAGGCCGTTGGAGTCTAAGTACTTCGTCCAGAACGTGCTATATGCGAGCCATGCCGAAACCTCAGAGTGGACTTACAATATACTCGGCAGGAAGATCGCCGAGTGGACTAGAGGCAGATGGGGCGATCTAACTGTGAGAAGCGACGACTTTGACTACAAGTATGTATTCGGATTCCCAACTTTACCGCTGAAAGAAATACGTGATTGGAATGACAGACCGTTGGCTAACCAGACCGTGGCGCTGTTTGACAAATCCGGTAGACTCTACGCAGTGGTCTACAGCAACAGTCTTGGCAGATTGGTATATCCGTTGCCAGATCTATCAAACATCGGGCTCTCCAACGTGGTGAGAGTGGCTTGGTACAATGGCTATCTGGTAGAGTTGTTAAGAGGCAAGCCTGAGTTCACCATATGGATTTACGACCAGTTGATACAGAGAGATGTTACCGAACTTGGCGATGCATCTACGAATAACAAGATTAGAACCTACGTCTATCCGTTGACTGTCACTGTGAAAGATGACGCTGGGAGACCGTTGACGAACATGTACGTTAAAGTAGTTGATACTTCAACTGTCGGCCAGTTGGTAAATGCAGCTAATAAGACCGGCGCCGACGGTGGCGCACAGGTTGTGGATCTGAGGATTTCGAAGTACTCAACTGGCGTGCTGTCGCAGATTCCGCCTACCAGCTACTACTACTTCGTCTATGACCAATCTGGCGCCCTAGTGGCCGCCGGCAGATTTGAGATACAACGCGGCGCCTCGGTGCCGTCCACCGGCTGGAACGTGGTGGCTACTGTGAGGTACGCCACCGAGATACCTGTGAAGAACAGCGCTACTAGAGGCTATTTGTTGATTAAGGGCGTGGAGTTCCTCAACGGCACTAAGAAAGACATCAAGATTCCGTTTACCATATCTGGCGGTGTGATGGTGCTCGGCGGCAAGGTGCCTGTGTCTGTTGAATACCCGGTTGAGATCTATGTGACTCATGTGACGTTGGGCGGCCAGGAGGTGCCTGTTAAGGGCGGCAAGGCGCTTGTGTTCAGCGGCAAGACCACTGACTTACTAGCTGGTCTTGACTTCGCCGAGCTTGGGCTGACCGGCGTAGTGACGATACAAGCTGTTGATGCCAGCGGCGCTCCGAGGAGCGACTGGACTGTGCAAGTGCTCTACGGCAATCTAACCGCCGCCCAAGGTGCCGGCCAGGTGCAAGTTGTATTGCCGAGGACTGATGTGTTAGACCAGCCGTATGTCGTGAGAGTGATTACAAACGCAATTGCGCCAAATGGCAAGGCGTTAGTCAAAGAACAGACGCTTGAGTTAAAACAGAAGGCGCTGTCTCTACAGATTCCTGTGTCTACTGTGAAGGTGGTTGTGCAAGTGATTGACGGCTTTGGTAATGTAAGAAGTGACTGGCCTGTGGTTGTAGAAAACGTCGCCACTGGCATGGGCCAGGTGGCTACTGAGTTGGTAGATGGTCAACAGTATGTAGCTCGTGCAACAGGTCTCGGCTACACCAATACCACAACCTTTGTGGCCAAGGGCCCGCAGATGGTGGTGAGGATCAAGATACCCACTGCTAAGATCGTGGCCCAGGTGGTGGACGGCTTTGGCAACGTGAGGAGCGACTGGACTGTCCAAGTCGTCGGCGTAACAAGCGGTCAGGGTAGCATAGGGCCCGTAGAGGTGCTAGCCGGCACATACACAGTGAAGACTTCAGTCTTCGGCAAGGAGTTCAGCCAGACTGTCAACGTCCAGCCGGGCCAGACCGTGACTGCGGCTGTGCAAGTGCCCACCGCTAAGCTGAGCGTGACTGCCGTTGACGATGACAAAAAGCCTCTTGACCGCTACGTCTCTTCTGTAGAGCTGACTGGCCCACTGTCGTTGATGTTCTCCACGCCGCCGAAGGATGTAGAAGTGCTTGCCGGGACCTACAGTATAAAGGTGCAGGCGCTAGGCAAGGAGGCTTCTGCTCAGATCACGCTGAATCCAGGCGAGGTGAAGAACATACAGGTGGTGGTGCCTGGCACCGCCGGGCTTGACATTGGTGGTACTAGAATTCCGTTGCCGACGCTGGTGCTGTACGGCCTGTTGTTGCTGGTGGTCGTTGTGATACTGGCGATATTGATAATTGAGTACAACAACTGGAGGAGGAGACGTCTAATGCAGATATTAGCCCCGCCGAAGTAATAAACCCCGCTTTTTCTCGTATTACTCCCCAACTTTTTTAACTTCTCTCTCCTCATTTTTCTATGTCTCTCGGTCAGGCGCTTGTCTCTCACGTACGTTCTGCCATGTTGGCTAAGCTCCGCGGCCAGCCCCTCCCCGAGTCTCACCCCCTTCTTTCTGGCATGAAGAGTGGGGTGTTTGTCACTGTGGAGGCTATTGTGAGGTCGGGTGGGTTTGAGAGGAGGGAGGTTAGGGGGTCGCTTGGGGTGGTAGAGCCGTTTAAAGACCTGGCGTATGACACGGCGAAGATTGCGGCTAAGCTTGTATATGCCATCCCCCGGTTTACTGAGTTTGACCTTAGGAGGTCTGTCATAGAGGTCACTCTTGTGGAAGAGCTTAGGGAGTGGGACGGCGGGCTTGCCGGCTTTGAGTGGGGGAGGGAGGGGGTGTACGCAGTGGCTGGCCAGCGGAGGGTTGTCGTACTTCCACAGACTATGATAGAGAGGAAGATCCTTGGCGAGGCTCTCTTGAGGTATATTGAGTCTATGGCGGGGCCCCCCGAGAGGTTGTATAGATTTTCTACACGTATTTTCTACGAGCTACACCCCGAGGGGGAGGTTATTGAACGTGAGCTTTGGAAATCTCGTGTTATTAAACAATTTCTAGAAGTTGTACGTTAAGCTTTTATACTACTGCGCCTTTTTTCCCAATGTACATAGAGTTGTTTGTAGTAGCTGGGCAAAGCGCCGAGCTTGAAAACGCCCTTAAGAAAGTTGTCGAAGAGCTTAGGGCTCATGTCCAAAGGCCTGACAAGGTGAGGCTTGCCACTGTAAAGATAAGGCCCGACGCGGTGGAGCAAGTAATTAAATTAGTGGGAGAGCCGCCGGATAAAGTGCCGCCCCACTATAGATCTTTAGTCAATATGTTGAAGAAATATGGCATTACGAAATTCCCCGCCGTGGTAGTAGACGGAGCTAAAGTGGGGGAGGGCGATTTATCTATAGACGCAGTCCTTAAGGCAGTGCAAGATAGAGCTAGGGCGGAGTTTCCAGAACTCTCTACAATTGAGCTCGTCCCGCCTAGGCCCACGCCGGCGCCTATACAGCCGGTAGAGGTGCGTCCGCTAGAGCCGGCGCCTGAGTCTCTTAAGCCTCCGGAGCCTCCGCGGCCGCCTCCAGTAGAGTTGCCAAAGCCGCCTGAGGCCCCCCGCCCAGTGGAGTTGCCACCCCCCGCTCCAGAGGCCGCGAGGCCGGAGCCCCCACGTCTCCCGGCGGCGGAGGCCCCGCCGGCTAGACCCCCCGAGCCGCCTCGGCTTGTGGAAGCCCCGAGGCCCCTCACTGCAGTTGTAAAACTTGTCCTCGGCCGCCCGGATAACTGCGCCGAGTGTGCGTACTACGGCCAGTTGACCTCGCGGTGTTTCCTCTTTGGATTTACTATTTCTAACCCCGCCTCGCCGCCTTGTAAACAATATGTTAGAAGTGGAGGTTAAATACAGGGCGGATCTAGGCTCTGTTAGAGAGCGTCTAAAGTCGCTTGGTTTTTCTCTCGTGGCGGCTGGGTGGGAGGAGGATATATATTTCCAACACCCCTGTAGAGATTTCGCTTCGACAGACGAGGCGTTGAGAGTGAGAATTTCGGGGGGGCGTGTCGGAGTTACTTATAAAGGTCCCCGCATGGGTTTCGGCGGCAAGACTAGGGTTGAGCTTTCAGCCGCCGCCGACGTTTCAATAGTCGAGATTTTTGAAAAACTGGGGTTTGTGGCTGTGGCTAGGATAAAGAAGAGGCGTGAGTATTACAGAGGCGGGGGTTTTACCATATCTCTTGACCAAGTAGAGGGCCTTGGCGAGTTTGTCGAGATTGAGAAGGTGGTAGAGGGGGAGGGGGAGGTTGCAGAGGCTGTGGCAGAGATTAGGAGACTGGCGGCGAGGCTGGGGGTGGGCGAGGAGGTTAGAGAGACATATCTCGAGCTTTTTCTCAACACTTTTAAATCTGGGAGGTAGGTTATACGTGCAGTTTGGAGAACTTGTCAAAACTCTAGCCGCCGTAGAGTCTACCACCCAGAGGACCACTATGGTTAAGCTTTTAACTTCTCTTTTTAAGAAGGCGCGGCCTGAGGAAATAGATAAAATAATCTACTTTGTCTTAGGCGATTTAAGACCCCCGTGGGAGGGGGTGGAGCTGGGGGTTGCGGAGAAGTTGTGTCTTAGGGCGGTTTCTAAAGCGACGGGAGTTTCTATATCTGAACTCGAGGCGCTTTATAAAAAGACGGGCGACGTAGGAGAGGCGGCTAGAAAAGCGCTGTCAACAGCCAAGCGCCCTGGTCTCTTGGCCTTTGGCCAACAAAAGCCGCTGGAGGTGTCTGAAGTATATGACACACTTCTTAAAGTTGCGCAAGCGTCTGGAGAGGGGGCGCAGGACATGAAGATCTCTCTATTGGCGTCGCTTTTTGCAAAAGCCTCGCCAGAGGAGGCTAAATATATCGCTAGATTTGTCGTAGGCAAACTAAGGCTGGGTGTTGCAGATATGACGTTGATAGAGGCGTTGTCTGACGCCTTTGGCGTAGATAAAGAGGCTCTAGAGAGGGCTTACCACATTTATCCAGACTTGGGCAAACTGGCGCGCCACGTGGCAGAAGGGAGGCCGCTTGAGGAGATTAAAATTACGCCGGGCGTGCCCGTCCTCCCAATGTTGGCGCAGAGACTTTCCTCCTCTTCTGAGATTTTAGCTAAACTGGGGGGCTCTGCCATATGTGAATATAAATACGATGGGGAGAGGGCGCAGATCCATCTAAAAGAGGGCGTTGTGAAGATATTCAGTAGGAGACTTGAAGATATTACACACGCCTACCCAGACGTAGTTAAAGCTGTGAGAGAGGCTGTCTCAGCTAGAGAGGCTATCTTAGAGGGGGAGATTGTAGCTATAGACCCCGACACAGGCGATATGCTGCCGTTTCAAGAACTTATGCATAGAAAGAGAAAACACGAGGTGGCTGTTGCAGTGGAGATGTACCCAGTGGTTCTCAACCTCTTTGACCTACTGTATATAGATGGCGAGGATTTAACAAACGAGCCTCTTATATATCGTAGAGTGAGACTGTCGGAGGTTGTACAAGAGACGGAGAAGGTGTCGATAGCTAAGTGGAGGGTTTTTGACGACGCAGAGGAGATAGATGTGTTTTTCCACGAGGCCGTCTCTCTAGGCATGGAGGGCCTCGTTTGTAAATCGCCTACGTCGGTATATGAAATGGGGGCCAGGGGGTGGAACTGGATTAAATACAAGAGAGATTACAAAAGCGAGATGATAGACACAGTAGATTTAGTAGTAGTAGGCGCTTTCTATGGCAGAGGAAAACGCGCCGGGCTCTACGGCGCTTTTCTCCTCGCGGCGTATGACCCAGCCACAGACATGTTTTACACAGTCTGTAAAGTGGGGAGCGGATTTACAGACGCCGACCTTAAAAAAATGTACGAGATGTTGCAGCCGTATAAAATACCACATAGACATCCGAGAGTTGTCTCTAAGATGGAGCCCGACGTTTGGTTTACGCCTCAGGTTGTAATTGAAGTCATCGGCGCGGAGATTACGCTGTCGCCTCTCCACACTTGTTGTCTAGGGGCTGTAAAGCCGGGGGTCGGCCTGGCCATTAGATTCCCAAGATTTACAGGCCGCTATAGGACAGATAAATCGCCTGAACAAGCCACGACTGTGTCTGAGATGATAGAGCTCTATAAGAGACAGAAAAAGGTAGCTCAGCCCGAGTAGACTTTCTCAAGCGTCCATCTCAAAACCCTAAGTATTTCCCGCCTCCTCTCTTCAGTTCTATAGTTATATATCTTCATCGCTGTTGTCTCAGTCTCGCCGCCCTCTAGCTCATACCTAAGCACCTCCTCTTGTTTTAGCGACCCCTGTCTGACCTCTTTTGCGTCTTCCTCTCTATACTTCTGTAGGAATTTGTCAAGGAAAAACCTCTTGAAGAGGCCGTCTAATTTCACCGGCTCCTTGAACTTAATATAGAGATAGTCTCTATACACCTCTACAGTTGCATATATCTCGCCGCCTCTACCTTTTACCTCTTCCACAGCCTCTGGCTTTGCCACTTGCGCCGCCGTGGAGAAAGACTTCTCTCCAATAGACTTGTCTAAAATCTCCAATAGGGCGGTGTAGAGCTTGAGCTCTTGCTGTAGCTGGGCGATCTTCTCCTCTAGTATCTTCCTAATTTCTAACATCTTTTGGACATCCACATTTAACCCCACAGTATTTATATTTAAAATTTAGAAGAGGTGTGGACGTAGTATCAGTTGGAAATTTAAACTTCGACATATATCTCAAAGTTTCTGAACTGCCAGGGCCTGACGAAAATGTAGAAGTCCTCGATTTATACACAGGCGGGGGAGGCTCGGCGGCTAATTTCTCTGTCGCGGCGGCTAGGCTGGGGCTTGGCGTTAGATTTATAGGCGCAGTCGGCGAAGACCCGCTAGGTGAGCTATCGCTAAGAGAGCTGAGGTCTGAGGGCGTTGATGTCTCCTATGTGAAAAGAGTGGCTGGCGTAAGATCTGGCGTAGTTATTGTGTTAGTACACCCCGACGGGGTAAAAAGAATGTTGTCGTATAGAGGCGCAAACCTAGGCCTATCTCCAGCCGATTTGACAATAGAAAAATTCCGCGGCTTCCGACATATACATTTAGCTACAGGAAGGACAGAGCTTATTCTAAAGGCGAAGGAAATTGCTAAAGAAATAGGAGCCACAGTGTCATTAGATGGGGGGACTGCTCTTGCGAAAAAAGGCCTTGATATAGTTAAAGCTGTTGTAAATGGCATAGATATAGTCTTTATGAATCAGGTAGAGGCTAAGTTACTTGCTAATTCACATGACCACAAGACGGCAGTTGAAAAACTTGCAAAGGAGCTTTCTGTAAGAGAGCTTGTAGTGACCCTGGGGCCTAGGGGCGCGGTGGCTTTTGACGGCAGGAGACTACTACATGTAGACGCCTTTAAGTTAGACGCTGTGGATACAACAGGGGCGGGGGACTGTTTCGCCGCCGCTTATGTAGCCATGTATCTAAGGGGGAGAGATCTATATGAAAAACTGCTCTTTGCTAACGCAGCCGCCGCTATAAAAGTAACTAGGCCGGGGGCGCGGTCTTCTCCCCGCTATAGCGAAGTTGTCGCTTTTCTAGAGTCGCTTGGCTACAAGATTTAAATATATGGTTGTATTATAGATGGTGGCTCAACAAAAAACTTTATGTCTAGGCCCTAGATGCGCCTTCGGCCCAAACGGCACCTCCTTGTTTAGATGTGGAAAGAAGGCCCTCAAGCCTATGATTAAGGGAAATAAAATAGTGTTTTGGTGCACATGGCTAAACGACGAATGTATAGGAGCTAAGTGTCAATACGCCTATTGCGAGGCGAGGGCTATGACGCCGGAGGGGTATTGTACATACAAACCCGCAGGGGGGGAGGAGACGAAAAGAGATATCTTGGCCGAGGTTAAAAAGATAGAGAAGGAGGTTGAGAAAATTAGAGTACATTTAAAAAGACAGGGACTTGGCGACTATTTGTGAAAGCTGTAATTCTGGCGGCCGGCCTCGGCACTAGGTTAAGACCGTTGACTTTTCTAGTGCCTAAAGCTCTAGTTACAATTGGGACAAAGCCCCTCGTTGATTATGTTATCGAGTGGCTTAGGTTAAACGGCGTGAGAGATATAGCTGTCGTGGGGTACCATATGCAAGATGTGTTAGAGAGATATCTCTCGCAGTTTCACCCAGATGTAGTTTTCTTCAAGTCGCGGAAGTTGCTTGGGACCGCCGGCCAGTTGTATTATACAAAAGAGTGGGCCGACGGCGACGTCGTTGTTGTTAATACAGACGTGTTGACAAACCTAGATTTAAAAAAACCGGCTGAGCTTCACAAATCTAGGGGAGCTCTCCTAACTATTGTCGGACAGATACACAAGGTCTCCCTACGCTTTGGGGTTTTGGAGGTAGACGGCGGGATGTTGAAGTCTTGGAGAGAAAAGCCGAGTTTTGAATATATAACGTCAACAGGAGTTTACATAATCTCTGACAAAGTTATAAAAAAGTTGGGGGAGGAGTATTTAGATATGGACGCCCTTGCCAAATCGCTTATTCCAAACGTAGCTGTTTATGTGGCTAAAGAGGCGTTTTTCTACGACGTGGGGACGTTAGAAGATTTGGCAAAAATACAGGAGGTAAGACTAGAGAGTTTGAAGCCGTAACAAATATATATTTTCCACTATTTATATGCGATGAGTGTATGCCCAGCTCTTAGGCGGGTAGAAAGCGGATTTATATGTAGCTACAGTAATAAGCCGATAGACCCGTTTAGTTGGTATTGTATAGGCAACTATACGGAATGTCCTATCTTTATCAGATTTTCGCGAGAGGAGAAGAAGCCAGCGGCGCCCAAGCCTGAGGAGGCGCCGAAGCCTCTTACAGAGGTTATTCCTCTTGCGCCAGAGAAGGCAGAGACTGAGTTTGAAAAGGCGATTAAGCCCGCTGTCGATAATGTTGTTTTAAAATACGACGACTTAGTGAAAAAACTTGACGATATGTGGAAGGAGTATGAAAGCAGCGTGATTGGGGCGAGAAAACAGTGGGAGGTAGAAAAGATGACGCTTGTGAGGGCGCAAGAGATTCTAAATAAAACAATCGGCGACTATGAAAAGATGCTGGCCGAGGTGGAGCTAAAGAAGGACTTTATGCCACAAGACGCCTATGAAAACATCAAGAGAGAGCTTGAGACAAAACTAGAGAGTCTAAAGGGGCTTTTAGACGAGGTTAGATCTAAATACGCCGCCTTGGAGGAAAACCTCGGCGCGCATTTCAAAAGAGTGCTCTCTACTTCTACAAACGCAGAGGTAATCTCACTAAAACTCTCTCTTTCTAAACTCGACGAATTGCTGAAAGAGGGGAAGATATCGCAAGAGACATACGAAAAACTTAAGAAAGAGCTAGAGGAGTTGTTAAAATGAGCTTAGACGTCGCATATTTAGCCCTTGGCGAATTGGAAAAATTACTTTCGCAATATGACGAGAGACTTAAGGGTATTGAAGACACTTGGAGAGCTTTTGTAGAATCTGCCTCAAGAGCCAAGGCCGGGTGGGATGCAGATTTGCCAAAGATAAAAGTTAGAATCGACCAGCTGAAAAACGTCGTAGAGAGCCTAAAGAGAGAGCTTGAGTTATTGTTGGCTAAGAGAGAGCTTGGCTTGATACCGGAAAAAGACTATCTCGACCTTTCTACAGAGCTACAGAAGAAAATTGAGGAGTACCAAGAAAAGCTCAATGCGCTTACACAAAAAGTTTCTGAGATAGAGGGCAGAGTGCTCTACTTCTGGTCCAGGGCGCTTACTAAAGAGTATCTAGCTAAGTTTGACCTTGTCGAGCTTGAGAAAAAAATTGAGGAGGCTAAAGCGGCTGGGAAAATAGATGACGAGACTTATACAAAAATTAAACACGAAATCTCTATAATGAAACATACATGGGAGTTGCTAAACCTCATCACATATCCTGGCAAGGCCTGACATAGGCACGTCCGTTTTTTACGTCAAGAAGTTCAACACATGTGCCGACAGCCGCCTCACAACTGAGACATACGGCTCTCCAATAAACGCCCTCTATTTTCACCACGCCCTCTGGCTTGAGGTCTTCTACCACCACGCCCCTCCCGCCCAGATAGCTGTACTCTCTTGGCGTTTCTTTAAATACCTTAATCCCTATATATGCCGTAATGACTAAAAAAGGCGCCGATAGTACAACGACAATCCAAAGCGGGATTACGCCAAATATATAGAGGAGAAATGCTATAATTACAGGGGCTGAAAAAAGCAATAGTTCGTCAAGCAACGCCACTATTGTGACGAGACGAGACATATATTGCCCCCACCCATAGATTAATATGTCTACAGTAGTAGTACCACAGGGCTATACGGCTCTTCTAAGAGGCCCCGCCACAGTGGAATGTCGAGAGCCATGTAGAGTATTCGGCGGCGTCTTCCACAGATTTGAAATCCCCCCTCACAAACAATATCCCGTCGAAGGCCCTGCGGTTTTTACAATAGAAAGCGGCGTAGTGGCTATTGTAAACGGATCTGCCATACCGCAAGATTGGCATTTAGAACTCAGCGGCGTAGTCGCACTAGTCGGGCCGACAGACGCGGGGAAGAGTAGCCTATCTACATACTTAGTAAATATACACACTTCCCAAGGCAAAAAGGTATGTATAGTCGATGCAGACGTAGGCCAGTCAGACATAGGGCCGCCTGGTTTTGTATCCTATAGTTGTACCACATCCCCCATCCCACATATCTCGGAGCTAGAGCCATACGACGCATATTTCGTCGGTACGACAAATCTCCAGGGAGTCGAGGAGTTACTTGTGGCAGGGGTTGTCTGGGGAGTCAGAAGATCTATTGCGCAATACCCCCACCTAGTTGTAATAAACACCCCCGGGTGGACCACAGGCAGAGGTCTCCAACTACTTAGGGCTGTAGTCGACGCAGTAGAGCCAACAGTGATAAACATTGGAGAGGCCGCCCTTCCCGGCCGCCTCATATCTAAACCACGCCATGTCCTCCCCCGCGGCCCACAAGAGAGGAGAGAATTGCGAAATTTATCATACAGAAGACATGTAAAACTCATAGAAAAGACTCAGATAGATCTAGAAAAAATGGCTGTTTGTAAGTGGGAGAAGGGGCTCGTCTGTCCTTGGGGGAGATACACCCCCGCCGACGTTAGCGAGCCTCAGAAAAAAGGCCGTGAGTTTATAGTGCCGCACCACTATTTAAGACATATATTCGCCGCTTTGTATAAAAACGGGAAGTTGGTTGGATACGCCATAGTGGAAAAATTCGAGCCTAAGATAGTCGCATATGTAACAACAACAGACTTTGACGAGATACGTATTGGAAAAATCAGGTTAGACCCCCAGACTCTAGAAGAGCTAGAGCCGTTACCCTAGCGGGCCCGGTGGGATTTGAACCCACGACCTACGGCTCCGCAGGCTCGGCGGACCACAAGTCCTCCGCCGCTCCATCCAGGCTGAGCTACGGGCCCTCCCAATTACATTTCCCGCCTTTAAAAAACTTTAACATAGCTAACGTGCTGTTAGAAGGATCTACATACAGAGTCGGCACAAAATTAATGGTGCCCCGGCCGGGATTTGAACCCGGGTCACGGGCTCGAAAGTTATGGGGTAGCCTCTCAGCCACCTGCCCACATCCTTGACCGGGCTAGACTACCGGCTGGGGTAGCCGGCTGGCTACGGCCCCCGTCTAGCCGGGGCGTTTTCTAATAAGTCTCTGGGATAAATACTTTTCTTCGTTACTCGCATATAAACTTCAGCAGTCCCTCTGTAAGCGCTCGGTATACTAGACACCTCTCTTCCTCCCCCGTGCACTTGGCCTTACATATAATGTTATATCCATCAACTTCACATTTAATCTCGTAGGGCTTGCCTGTTTTATCGACATGGCGAATGCCAACTCCATATGCCAACGCGGCGAGTAGTAGCTCTATGGGCTTTAGGTCTAGGCCTATTTCTTTCTCATTTATAACTACTTTATCTCTGTCTACCCTTAGTGTATAGCTCCTCTTGTACATAATAACGCACATGCGCCACATCCTGTGCACGTCTGGAGTATTTGTGGCACGCCGAGGGGAGAGGGCGTGATGGCGGGACACGACGTCTTTAGACATTCGCCACATTTATCACAGAGTGAGGGGTCTACGACATATTGTCTCCTCTTGTAACTATAGCCGACGATGCGTCTGGAGAACAACTGGCAGGGATCGCTTGCTTCGTCAAGTATTACGACGTAGCCGCCCATTTCAACAACTTTAGGCGCGAGGTAATCCCGCGTTTTTGCTATAGCAATTACAGGCCCGGCGTTGTATCCGCCGGTTAATATTCCGAGGGCAATTGCCGTAGCTTTAAGCGGGGGCATATATACATCAACGACTTCTGCAACTTCGTTTGGAATGTGCCACGTGGGTATCACCATATAGTCAGGTTGTGAGACGCCGCTGGGCTGTAGTCTTACGTCAGATACGACTATGGGCACGGCGTCTAATAGCTTAAGCTGTCTATATAAACATGCCATAAGCGGTAGAAGATAGTGGCCCACCTCCATTTTCTCTCCACCTCGCGCCCACCTCCATGGCTTGAGATAGTGTTTGTTAAATGTGGAAGTTCTACGCCTCGCGACTTTGGGCAGAGGCCCCTCGTATCCCACAGGTGTGGAATAGACCTCGGAGTAGTTGACGGCGTCTTCAACATCTTTAAAACAGGGAAGATCGCTGGGACATGGCGTTATCAAAAGCGCGCCCCATACGCCGTTTTTTATAGCTTCTAAAGCCTCGGCGCTTGGCCTCGCCTCTACTAACACTTGTCTAAACGTCATAGACAAGCCTACTGCTATAGCTAGTTTATCATCTTCGCTATATCCACTGTAGTTTATTATAAACTCTACCATATCTTTAGCCTAATTGCCAATCTTTTCAACGCCTCTTTTTCACTTGGAAAATATTCGAGGGGTTTTGGCCCGTTTATTTTAACCCATGTACATTTTTCCGATAAATATATCTCGCCAGTTTTTAGATTTAAGACTAGTGGAAACATCCTACAGGAGAGAGGCTTTTTCGTGTGTATTATACACCTCCCCCTATAGAATGGACACCAGCCGTTTATTACCCACTTGTAGAGCTTTACCCCGTTGTATTCGCCATAGGGAATAAAGGTGAGTTTTACGCCTAGTTTTTCAGCTTCTTTTTGAAGCGTTGGAATTTCGTCTTCAAGTACCACGGGCATATCTTCGAGATTTTCAAATTTACAACACTCAGAGGGACAGCTAATGGGGCATGTAAACACACATCTTTACGACATCCCCCTTTTAAGTCATCCGCCTTAGATGTAGATAAAAAGTATTTTCTATCTTCTTAGATTTACTTTAGGATAATGTCCCTAGGATAATTGTAAATATGCTAACTTTTAACATCTCTTGTACATATGTACTATATGTCCTTTGCCCTCATTGAATTCCTAAAGCCCAATTTATATATTTTTAAAGTAACACTTAAATATATTTCACTTGGCGAAAACACATGAAGAAAGAGAAGAAAGAGGAAAAGAAAGAGGAGAAAAAGAAATAAGTGCGTTGCATTAAGACTTTTAAAACCCCCATCTTTTTCCCCCTATGGTTAAGGTTATTGACATAGGTAGAGTAGTTGTAAAAGTTTTAGGTAGAGAGGCTGGGAGAAAGGCTGTTGTGGTAGATATAGTAGATGAAAACTATGTCGTAATTACAGGCCCTAAGCAACTTACAGGCGTGAGACGGAGACGCGTAAATATTAACCATATAGAACCCACAGATAAAAAGATAGATATCAAGAGGGGGGCGTCGGACGAAGAGGTATTAAAGGCTGTCGAAGCCGCAGGCCTTGTGGAGTACATGCGCGAGAAAGTAAAGCCGAAGTTCTTCGGTATAACTAGCGCAGAGGTTAAGTGAAGTGCGGAAATAGAGAGATCTTTGTAAAAACCCAGGAGTCTACAAACCCTGAGTGGGGCAAGCCGCCTTCTAAACGTACGACAGAGGAATATATAAGATACTCGCTGGTTTTAATAGACAAGCCGAGGGGGCCTAGTAGTCATGAAGTTGCCGCGTGGGTTAAGAAAATTCTCGGCGTAGAGCGGGCTGGGCACGCCGGCACGCTGGATCCCAAAGTCTCTGGGGTTTTGCCTATTGCCGTCGCTGAGGGGACTAAGGCCCTGCTTGCTTTATCGCGTTCTGACAAGGTGTATGTAGCCGTGGCGAAATTCCACGGCGATGTAGATGAGGAGAAGCTCAAAGCTGTTTTAAACGAGTTTCAGGGCGTTATATATCAAAAGCCTCCTTTACGTTCCTCTGTAAAAAGACAGCTTAGAACTCGCCACGTGTATTCTCTAGAGCTTCTGGAATTAGACGGCAGATATGCCGTTATAAAAATGCATGTAGAAGCGGGGACATATGCGAGAAAGTTGATTCACGACATAGGCGAGGTGTTGGGCGTGGGAGCTAACATGAGGGAGCTACGCCGTATAGCTGTATCTTGCTATACTGAAGACGAGACTGTGGCTTTACAAGATGTGGCAGATGCGTATTACATATGGAGGAGGTATGGAGATGACACATATTTGAGGAGGGTTCTACTTCCAATTGAAGAAATTGCGCGTCACCTCCCTAAGATATGGGTTAGAGACAGCGCAGTTGACGCATTGTGTAACGGAGCGCCTTTGGCAGCTCCTGGTGTTGTTAAATTTGAAACGCCGTTTTCGAAAGGCGAGCTTGTGGCGTTTTTTACATTAAAAGACGAACTTATAGGGTTTGGCAGAGCGTTGGTTGAAAGTGAGGAGGCTAAAAAAATGGAGAGGGGGCTTGTCGCGCGTGTAGATAGAGTTATTATGCGGCGGGGGACGTACCCCCCTATGTGGAAGAGAAAACAGCAGACGTAGAGCTCAAAAGCTTAAAAAGTAGAAATGTATATAGACAAATGTGGGGGATCGTCCGCCAATACGTCGTATTGTAATAGACGCCGCCATACCTACTAAAGGCGTCACTATAGTAGATGTGGCAAAAGAGCTTTACAAAGTAGAAGGCGTTAAAGCTGTACGTGTTACAGTAGACGACGTAGACGTCGACGTGTTAGGTCTCGCCATTGTAGTAGAGGGCGTAAACGTTGACTACGACGAACTAGAGAAGGCTCTGGAGAAAGTCGGGGGTGTCGTACATTCAATAGATGAAGTTGTTGTAGGCGAGTATATACCGGAGGCCGGGACGACGACGTGAGATATCTAGTCCTCGGCGTGATAGATGGAATGATAAGCGCAGGTACTCTCTCAGCCTCCCTAGTGTTTAAAGGCGGTACGCTAGATCTAGGATTTGCACTCTCTCTTGCAATGGTTGTGGCATCTATAAATGCGCTTACTGTATTTGTGGCAGAGTTTTCACACCAAATGCGCGAGGTGCGTGAGCTCTCTTACAAAGTCTCGCTAAGAGAAGAGACGCGCGGGTGGACGCTTATACATAGCCGCGCTCTCTACTACACATCTAAATCAGCCGTATATAACTTCGTCGCATCATTTCTAGGCGCAACTATTGTGTTAATACCAGCTTGTTTCACAACACATGCGGCTCTATACGCGATCATAGTCGCCGTTTTAACTTCAAGTTACCTACTTGCCGGCGGCTCCTGGAGGGAATTTATAGAATTTGCACTAATGTCTGCTGTCGCAGTTGGAGTGGGCATAGTTATTGGTCTGACATTTCCCGTATTTACAGCTTAAAGTCTCTAACGTCGGCAATATATATTGTCTCTGCCGTGTACGACCGCTTTCCCCGCTTAGGGTTTCTCATTGACTGCACTTTCACTAACAACTAAGCTACCTCTGGCACGGGCGACACGGCCCCCTGCGAGGGGCAGAGCCCCCTTCGTTTCGCAGAACCCATTTCTCTTATATGCCATATAGGCCGTCAGGATGTGGACGTTCCCAAAGGACGAGGCTTTTTGTTGTAAATAGCGGAGGTTATGAAAGAGAGGACAGGTCTACACGGCGGATTCCTAGAGACAGCCAGAACCCCCCGTCGGTGGTTGCCGCCGCATAGGGGCTCATAGGTTTAAATACTAGTCTCTAGATAAAATCACGTGGCTACTTTACCTATTGAGTATTTAAGAACCACGAGACTTTTCAAAGAGAGAATAGGAGACCTAGAGATAATATCTTTTGAGGTCCCCACTCATAAGTACTTTTCTAGAAATGAGATCCCATATTTAGCTACGGCGTTAGATGTAGACCTTAGGAAGTTGGAGAATATGCTATCTGACATGAGATATGGGAGGGTGGCGGTGGAGAAGCTCTGGGCTTATAGACTAGACGGAGATTTAATACGCGAGAGTAAGAAGGTGCTTCTCCCAGACCTAGTGGCTAATAAAGACGTAGATGGAGAGGTAGAGGAGCTAGAAGATACCAAGATTCTAAAGATACATGTGGCTAAGTTAAAAGAGTTTGTGAGAATTTTTGTAAAAAAACGGCAGGGCTTCCGCGAAGTCATCATATATAGAAAGCCCCCACATCCTGCGTTAATTAGATACGTGGCATATCTTTAGACTCGGCGATATATCAATATCTTGTCCCCGCTTACATAAGGTTTCTTCCCATCCAGATCTCGTAATTCATGACGTAGACTTACTTGTAATAGTTATTAATCAGTGGACGTTTTGTGGCGTGAAGGTGGCGGTCGTTGGCATAGGCGGGTGGGGGAAAAACCACCTTCGTGTAGTTTCTCAACTACGAGGCGAGGATCTTGTCGATGAGGTCTACGCCGTTGATATAGACGAGGCAAAGCTCAAGTGGGCTGAGAAAGTATATAAGGCGAGGTCTGTAAAGGGCATAGAGAAAGCATCAGACTTAGATGTAGATGCAACTATAGTGGCAACGCCTACGACGTTACACGCCGCCCACGCCGCTGTCTTTCTCTCGAGAGGAATACCCACGTTAGTTGAGAAGCCATTTGCCGCAAGTTTACGTGAGACGTATGAGTTGTTGGATATTGCTAGGAGAACTCTAGTTACCACTGGGTATTTACTGCGTTTTCACCAAGGCGTTAGATATGTGAAAAACAACTTGGGCAAGCTGGGCCGTTTTTTGACGGCTTATAGCAAGAGGACTTCTAGATGGCCTGTGAGACCTGGCGACGTCGGCGTCGTCAAAGATCTCGTAATTCATGACGTAGATCTACTTGCATATATCACTGGTAGACGGGCGCTTACAGTATACGCCCTGGGCGGCTCAACCAGAGGGACTTACGAAGACCATGTACAAGTTTTTGCAAAATTTGACGAAGCCGCTGCAGTTTTTGAAGCAAATTGGCTCACGCCGTATAAATTTAGAAAACTAGAAATAACAGGCGACCATGGGATATTTGCCATAGACTTCGCCACTGACGAAGTATATTTCTACGGCGAAGATGGAGTATATCGCCCAAGACTGGAAATAGTAGAGCCTCTCGTGGCTCAGGATAGGGAGTTTTTAAAAGCTGCCTCAGGCAGAGGCGGCGAAATTGTAGATAGAGAAGACATAATCTATACAATGAAGTTTTGTGAAGCCGCGGTGTTATCTCTAAAGACAGGCCGCCTTGTGCACCTAGACGAAGTTACGTGATCGCCCCCGTCTAGTGGACAAAGGAGGCCTTGTCCACTAATTAAGTTACCTAAGGCGTGGACTCATGAGGGGATCCTCTGCCGAGGTTGTCTGCGGAGTTGTGCCCTCTTAATAACTGTCTGGCGGAGACCCCCACTCCGAAGGGCGGGGTCTTCAGTTGTAACGCTATTGCATCTCTTTTTAAACGCATAAGGCAAAGTAAACTTGTCCAATTCTACACGCTGTAGTTTTTAAAACGGGGGGTAAGACATGTATGAAGCTGGGCGAAGAGCTGTCGATACATGAGCTAGAGAAACTTGACTTTGGCGAGGACTTCAAGCTGGCCCTCTCTAGAGCTATAAACGGGGCTAACGTCTATATCGTAGGCCCCTCTGGAAGTGGAAAAACTGCCATGTTGAGAAAACTAGGCCTTTATCTCACTAGGTTAGGCAGAGAAGCTCTCTATGTAAAACTCGAGTGGGTGAAATACGGCTGGGGGCTCTCAGACTATTTAAAGAGGTATGGGGATAAAAGCAGAGAGCTTGTCGGAGGCGCCGCAGGCGATATAATACTGTTAGACGACGGAGAGTTGCTCTGGAGCTACAGCTCGGTGTATAGAAATCTAGTCAGAGACTTGAGAGGTAGACAAATAGCGGCGGCTTTTAGAGAATTTGACATAGATACAGCAACTATCTTACTTGGAGATGGATTTACGATATATCTTCAGACTCGACAAACCTCAGCCCATACGGCAAAGATACCACTTGGCTTAAGTTTCTTAGGTAAAACTGCAGAAATTACTGTATTATAGGAGCCAGGGCGAGGAGATTGTTTAAACTATGTAACACCACGGCAGAGACAATCCCACCTCTTTTAAATGCGTACGTGAGGACGACTCCTAGGGCAAAATACAGCGGGATTAACATAGAAGCGCCGTGCGCCATTGCAAAAGCGAGAGAACTTCCAGCGTATCCCGCCACTGCGCCAGCTCTCTTTTCCAACTCCACATAGAGGAGAGCTCTAAACAAAGTCTCTTCTACAAGTGGCGCCAGAACCAGCGCGGTGGTTATAAAATAGGCCTTCCACTGTGGACAGACTGACATAGCTTGTATAAATATCTGAATCGCGCGGCTATACTCTCTAAGATAAGGCTCTGCCGCCGCCTCTAGCGCCCAAATTACGACCATCATAAGCAACGAGACTATGAAGTACCTCAGCCTAAACATAGGGTACCCTCTTGTGTAATATACTACGGGGGTCAACACTAAATATGCCGTGGCAATAGCTATAGGAGCTCCGCAAATTGGCACAACAAAAGCGGCGATTCCCATAGCTATAAACATAATGGGCATAGAAAGCGCTAGTATAACGAGACGCACGAATTTATACACATGTCTTATAAAAATCTGTGGAAGTGTATATAGCGGCCTCTACAGTGGGGAAGAGGAGGTTTTTTATAGACTTGTCAAATTGGGATCGCGTAGGGAGGCTACACAAGCCTTTTCTCATAAACTCAGGCTGGCCCCAGGGCCTTACCCCCAGCGCGGTGGATATTGGGAAGTATATAGGCGAAGTAGAAGAGATATATAGAGAGGCGTCGGGAGCTGTGAGAGCAGCTGAAAAAGACTTTGTTAAAGCCGTTTCTAAACTCTGGCCGTTACGATTTATATTGCCTATGCGGCTTGAAAACGTGGATTTTTTTAGAGACGCTAGAGTCTACTGGGAAGTGAAGACCCACCTAGAAAATGTGTTGGGAAAGAGATTCGACATGTGGGGTGAGGTATATGCCGGCTGGGCGGCTGTAGAAGTGAAAAACGGCGCGGTGTATATAGGGGGCGTGCCTTCTATAGGCCACACGTATCTCAAGATGATTAACGCCCTGTCTCTATAGATATTTGGATTTTTTCACCAAATCTAGTCTTTAATAGTTGTATAAGTTTATCTAAGGCTATATTTACTAAGTTTTCTGCATCTTGCAGCTTAGTTGCACTGGCGTATATATGTATGTACAAGAAGGGGGCTTCTACTTCATAGCCCTTTGGGTGGGATTTTACATAAACCCTGGGGTCTAATTTTAAGACCTCTCGTATGATAGGCGCGACGTCTGCCTCTGGCGCGCCTTTGACTACTAGAGCTTTTTCTGCGAAATATATAGGAGGCCCCCGCGATTTTAGTAGAGGCTCGACATAACTCTCAAATATGGCCTCCATCTCTCTGGGGACTCCCGGCAGTAAAACGGCGATTTTGTCCTCTGCTTCATATAAAATACCTGGCGCCGTGCCCACTGGGTTTGGCAAAGGCCTTGCGCCCGGAGGCATCTTGGCCATTTTAACCCGCTCGGGGGTGAGGGGGTAGCCACGCGTCTCATATTTCTCTTTCACCATTTTTAACGCCTCTTCGTTTACCACAGGCTCAACACCTAGGGCTTTACAAAAGGCTAGGTTTGTAATGTCGTCTGGCGTTGGGCCGAGACCCCCGGTAGATATTACAACGTCTGCCCTCTTTAAGCCATCTCTAAAACTTTCAACTATGTCATCTTCATCATCTGGCACGACCAAAATTCGTTTTACTAAATAGCCTAGAAATGTGAGTTTTCCAGCAAGCCACGCGGCATTTGTATTAACAACTCTGCCAATGAGAAGTTCGTTCCCCACTGTGATAATCCACACAACGCCCTTGTGCATACATAGGTCTATATCTCTCTCTTTTATGTTATACACGGCGTGCCCGGGGCGGGCCCCCGAGTCCCCCGGGGAGGGGCCAAGAGAGGTAGGGGGACGCTGTACAGACGGGGAGTGTGGTCAAGTTTTTAACTCTTCTCTTATCACAAGCAGTAGGCCTATAAGCGTTGTTGTTATCCCAATGGCTTGTAGCGGTATCTCAAAGCCACGCAAGGCCACTGAGCTAGTCGGCATCTCGCCCAAGATCAATATTGCAAGAAGCGTTGCGCCTACGGGTTCGCCGAGAGTACTCGCCGCGATTGTCACAGCGCGATATCTGCCTAAGAGGTAGTTAAATACGGTGTGTCCAGCCATCATGGGGATAGAGGCTATGAGGAGAAACATGACAAAGGTGTAGAAGTCGTAATGTATGAGGTCGACCCCAAGTGCAAGGCCTACGGCTAGAGAGATAAGCGCCGCAGTGCTATAAGACACGGCGACATAGCCTAAAGTCCCTACAGAAGATCTAACTACGCGTCCGGCAGCGAGATATCCTGCAAAAGACAACGCCCCCGCTAACGCAAGGAGATTTCCCAATAGCCCGCCTGGCGATAGAGTAATCAATACGCTGCCAACTACAGCCATTACAACGCCAACGACAGTGTCTTTACTCACACTTTCTCCCAGCTTCTTCGAGAGGAGGAGCATAACTACGGGGTGTATATTGACCAACGTTGTACTCGCCGCAACTGTCGTTAGAAAGAGGGAGGGAATCCAGCTGAGGAAATGCGCCGCTAGAAAGACTCCCGACAGCGTTGAATAAATCAAGGCCCGCCCCCTGGGAAGCTCTAGCTTACGCATCGCGCCGAGAAGAAAGACAATCGCTGTCGCAAAAGCTAGTCTCCAAAAGGTTATTGCCACAGGATGCGCAGGCGTAAGTCTAATTAAAATCGAGGCACTTGATATAGCAAAAATACCCACCGGCAAAAGCCAGAGCATACTACACACCATTAGATAGCTTAAATATACAAAGACGCCCCTCTACTTATGGAGTTCCCAGATTTAGCATATGTGAGGAGAGAGGAGTTCTGCTCTATTGCCCTTTTCACGACGGAGAAATTCTTCGTGTTGAAGAGCCAGAGGAAGATCTTGAGCGCTTCCCTAACTATTTGGGAGATGTTGGCATTGAGCTCCTCCGCGACCTTCTTAAGCTCGTAGAACATCGCAAGAGGGATCCGCACAAAGATCCTCGCCGACCTCATAGCTTCGGCCCCAGAACCAACTCCCTCCGGACTGTGCCGTCCTCTCTAATGACAGTTGCGACTTCAAGCTTCCTCTTCTCCCTCATTGCGCATCTCACTATCGGCAAGTAGTCGTTCTTAACGAGGAGGATCATAAGCTCGGCCGCCTCGCGTACGAGCTCTTCCAACGGCTTCCCAGACCACAGGGACAACATTCCGCTACTCTGGGCCAAGAGGAGGTATTGGGAAATCTTCCAAAAACAACCTTTTCCCCCCGTCCCGGCACCCATCACACTTTTAACCTCGTAAACTTCTTGTATTCATGAGCCGCATCCCCGGCCCTGGGGCCCGGCGACTAGGGGGCAAAGCCAGCCCCCAACGACCCGAGCCCCCTCGCCCGCGGCCGCCGAAAGGCGTATCTGCGAGCGGGCCCCGCGCCCTCCCGGAGAGGGCGGGGAGCCGCAAAGGGGGGGCTTAGGCATAAATATCTGTAGATTATTCTACAAATAGATGACGAGCCAATGCAGGCGGCGATTATATGACCGGTGACCTGCCGGCTGATTTATAAGAGGGGCACCTCTGGCCAATTGGACAGACGTCGCACTTGGGGTTACGCGCCTTGCATATCTCCCGGCCAAACTGTATCAGCTTGAGGTGAAGCTCGAGGTATTTATGTTGGGGCAACCTCTCTATAAACCAGCGGCTGATTTCGTCATAGCTCTTTCCAATGCCCCACCGTCTTGCGATACGGGTTATATGAGTGTCTACTGGAAACGCCGGGAGGCCTAGGTTTACTAATATCACGTCAGCAGTCTTCTTGCCAACTCCTGGGAGAGTTAGGAGGAAGGCTCTAGCTCTCTCGGCGCCCATTTCTAATAGCCTCTGTGGAGTTATATCATATTTCAAAAATGTCTCGGCGAGGTTCTTTAGAACTCTCGCCCTCTGTCTATACATGCCGGCAGGTTTTATCAACTCGGCGAGTTCCCCCTCGGACATTTTATTGAGACTCTCGGGAGTTATAGTCCCTAGCCTCATTTTGAGATTTTCAAATGCTCTAAAAGCGTTTTTATCAGAGGTGTTCTGGCTAAGGATAACTGCGACAAAAAGCTCAAATAAGTTTTTCTCTCTTTGCCAAACAACAGGCGCTATAAATTCGTCAATTCTAAGCTGTATATATTTATCAACCAGCTCGACAAACTCCATGTTTGATAAATCCTGTCCTTATATATCTCTACTGCTGTGTAAGTGTGGAGGAGCTAAGATTTAGCCTCCGTAAGTCAGACTTTGAGAAATTTGCCGAGAGACTTGGGGTCAATCCAGAGGAGCTACTTACGGCGTTGAAGGCGGAGGTGGTAAAAATAGGCCCCGGCTTTCGCTACGTTATCGATATGGAGAATTTCTTCTATTTTGTAGTCTCTAAGCTATATGCACAAAGAAAGACTGAAAAAACTAGCAATGTAACATTAGAGAGTTTTGAAAATGCCATTAACAAAGCTATAGATAGATTTGCAGGAATAAGCGGATATGCAAAACTTTTTGATGTAAAAAACGCAGTTATGCAAGAATTGGGAATAGGCGAGGAAGAATTTGTAAAAAAGCTGACAGAGTTGCTTCAAGTGAAGAAGGGCCACTACGTCTTATTAGAGGGCGGCGACTTAAAAATACAGATAGGGGGAAAGAAATACGGCTTTATAAAGAGGGTCGAGAAGAGGTCTGTTGCAGAGGTGGTATACTATTAATGTCCCCTATCTCTTTCCCGGCCCCTCCCCAGGGGACTTGGGGGCCCGCCTCGGGTACACCGGGGCGAGGGGGCGGGTCACACGGGGGCCGGCCGCGAGTCGCTTGTTTTGTAACAGTTTGGCGCACCTGTCTGCCGCCCAAGTTAACTGGCTCGAGAACCGTAATTGTATTAGACGAGCTTCTCCCCTCTGCGGAGGATCCAAAATTTTTCAGTGATATTTTCAGTGATATACCGATACTAGATTTATTATTGGCAAGCTTAATTCACGTGAATTGTGACATACCCAAGTGGCCTGTGGCCAAGGACGGCCTTAGACTAGGCGGCAGATCTTGGATTAAGGCTGCAGAGGCCTTAGTTAAGTTAACTTCTACATTTCCAATGGCTATACTCTTGGGTAGAGCTGGCATGGGCAAGTCCCAAGTGGCCTACGAGGTGTGTAGAAGGACAAACTGTATATATGTCGATTTGACAGAAGTCGGCGAGAGAAATATAGCTAACGTAGCGGCTATTGTGGCATGGAGGATATTGGCTAGATTTGGGACTAGAGACTCAAAAAACAGGGTGGCGGAGGTCTATAAGAAGTTTGGGTACGAGGGCATTCTTTCGTTAGCTAAAGGCGACCCGGCGTGGACGTTAAAAACTGCGCTTGAGTTAACTGGCTCGAGAACCGTAATTGTATTAGACGAGCTTCTCCCCTCTGCGGAGGATCCAAAATTTTTCGAAGTTGCGTATATACTCCACAGGATTAGAAATATGCACCTCTCTAATGCGGCTTTTCTAGTCACCATGTTGCCAGAGGTCTATGAGAAAATTGTAGAAAGAATACCCCCGCTGGGCAACTTCTTTATACATATCACTGTGCAGTTGCCAGATGTAATACCTGAAGACGAAGTTGAAGAAATAGTGTCTGTATATTGCCCAGAGAAGGCGGATCTCGCCAGGAAAATCCTAGCTGAGAGACCAGACGTCACAGTTAGAGAGCTGTTGCTCGAGCTAAACAATATACCATCTAGGAGATATGTAGAGCTTATCCCCGCAGATTAAACATATAATTACATTTTTTGTCTCCCATGTGATTAGATCAGACACCGTTAAGCAGATACTAGAGCATTACAGAGTCATATGGGCTCTTAGCCATGCCCAGGGACTAATGGGCTGGGATTCAGAGACTTATATGCCTGAGGAGGGCATCAAGGGTCGTGCCGTCGCTAGGGCGGAGATTGCCCAGTTGATACAGAAATTTATGCTTGACGAGAAGTTTGTAAAGTTGGTAGAAAAGGCGGAAGAGGAAAAAGATTTAACAGATGTAGAGAGAGGAATTATAAGAGTCTTAAAGAGAGATTTAAAATTCTACCAGAGGGTGCCGCCGGAGGTTGTAAAAGAGTTTGTCAAAGTTACGTCAGAGGCTTTTATAGTTTGGAAAAATGCGAAAGAAAAGGCGAAATTTGAAATTTTTGCGCCGTATTTAGAAAAAATCGTCGACCTTTCTAGAGTAATAGCTGACAAATTGGGCTATGAACAACATCCATATGACGCATTGCTAGATTTATACGAAGAGGGGCTTACGTCGCGAGATGTAGAATCTATCTTTTCAACACTAGAGCCGGGTATTAAGACGTTGCTCTACAAGTTAGAAAGCCGCGGCTGGCCTAAGAAACATCCGTTGGAGGAGGTTCCCTACGAGAGACAAGCGGTTGAGGCGGCAGTTATAGATGTTTTAAATCTACTGGGGTACCCCAGGGGGAGGTTCAGAGTGGATGTTTCGCCACATCCATTTACGATAGGTATTACATCTCCATACGACGTAAGAATAACTGTGAGGTATAGAGGGGTTGATTTTAAAGAGCCGCTTTTCTCTGCGTTACACGAATACGGCCACGCGCTGTATGAGTTAAATATTGACGAGTCTATCGCCATGACGCCTGTAGGCACGGGGGTGTCGCTTGGAGTTCATGAGAGTCAGTCTAGGTTTATTGAAAACATCGTGGGTAGAAGCCGCGAGTTTGTCTACAAAATTTCGCCAATTCTCCGCAAACATCTCGCCTTTTTGTCAAAATACAGCGACGAGGACTTGTTCTACTATTTCAACGTAGTTAGGCCAAGTCTCATACGTACAGAGGCAGACGAGGTTACCTACAACCTACATATACTTCTGCGTTATAAATTAGAGCGTCTCATGATAACAGGCGAGGTAAAGATTTCTCAACTACCAGAGTTGTGGAATAGCGAAATGGAACGCCTCCTCGGCGTTAGACCTAAAAACGACGCAGAGGGTATATTACAAGATGTACATTGGTCACATGGCTCAATCGGCTACTTCCCGACTTACACACTGGGAAATGTAATAGCTGCGATGATATATTACAAACATGGAAATATACGCGGCCTTATCTCAGAGGGGGACTTTGCCGCAGTGAAGGAGTACCTCCGCGAGAAAATACATAGATGGGGCAGCATCTATCCGCCAAAGGAGCTTCTTATGAAAAACTTCGGCGAGGTATATAACGCCAGCTATTTAGTCAAATACCTAGAGGAGAAATACGTCTAGCATATCTCGCAGAGTGTAGACACCGCGCGGCAGAGGTCTGAGTTTTTTAAATAGCCGTCTTCCTTACTCATAAAACTCCCCCACGCCAGTTCGAAATCGCCTATCTCCACCTTTGGCAACAATTCTTCGATATGCGGCGTCTGCGTCTTTATAAGCCCCGTGGCTCGTGCGAGTTGGACGACGTAGTTATTTAGCCCCACTCTAGCTCTGTATAGTATATATTTTGCAGCATCGCAAGAGCTGTCTAGTTTGATAACTCTCCCGTCGAAATACAGCGGGCGCCCTAATTTTGCCGTAAGTTCCGCGGCGGCTTGAGCTGCCAACACGCTTATGATTTTAAAAGTCCTCCCTCCATACGGCACTACGTTGAGAAACACTAGGTTTATCTCGTCGCTTACAACATGTACAAAACTGGCGCCGTGTTGCATTGCGAGATTTTTCGCAACTTCAACTAAGGCGGCGTGCACAAGTTTGCTCCTAGGCGCGGGGAAGTCTTTCAGTCTCTTCCCAAACCCCACACCGTCTAGTCTCACGGCGATAGGCGGCGAAGAGGGCTCGCATACCGCCTCCCTCTCTCTATAACGCATTTCGAGAAGACGCGGGTTTTCAGAAAGCAGTCTCTTGAGCGAATCCACATGTCACATTAGTCTTTAAAATAAGGATTTGCGAAGAGTTGTGAAGTTAAGATTTCGCAACGTAGTGCTAGGCGGCACGTTTGACACTCTACATTCTGGGCATGTGAAGTTGTTGGCTACAGCCACATTAATAGGAGATAGAATATTAATAGGTTTAACAAGCGACACATTTGCCTCTACGTATAAACAGTACAAGGTGAGGCCATTGTCTATTAGACTTACAAATGTAAAAAACTTAATGAGCCTAATCGCTCCCGATAAAGAGGTTGTTTATGTAGAGATAAACGACCCATATGGACCTGCTGTAATTGATCCAAACCTAGAGGCGATTGTGGCAAGTATAGAAACAGCCCCCCGCGCCCTGGAGATAAACGACCAGAGAGTAAAGGGGGGGTTGAGACCTATGGAGGTGGTCGTAATTTCTACAGTTAGAGACGGATTTGGCCACATACTATCGTCCACATACATCAGGAGGGTACTTGAGAAGCTAGAGCCTGAGCAACGCTAGCTCGCGGTATGTCTCAAAAGCGTTTTCGCAATTGTTTATACATAGCGTGGGGCCTCCCATTAAGTCTATACGTCGGTAACTCCTACTGTCTCTCTTTAGAAATCTAAAGACATTAGTATATATAATGTCAGAATGTGTAAAATCTTTAAAGATAACGAGATAGTTATATATCAATGACCAAGCTATATAATGGTTATTAATTGGCGGGAGGCCATACTCCTCAAGGCTAATCGACGGAATCTGCGGCTTTATTTTGGCCAACCGTTTTGCCAACTCGGCGACGTATAGAATATTGTCGGCGTCGACATTTATATCAAGGGGGCTGTGGTAAATGTCCCAAGTGTCTTTTAGCGATGAGATAGTTATAGAGGGGAGACCCCACCTCTCGTAGTGAACGCTGTCGAAATAAGCCTCTGGCATTTCAACAGGGCCCAGCCCCTTGAGCGTCTCGTGTAGATATGGCATTGCGTACATACGAGGAGTTCCTAGACCTATGGCGTCGATATTAATCAATAGAGTAGGCCTCCATCGTTTTAAATAATTGAGAGAGCCCCACGCCCAGTAAAAAGACGGCACATGTGGCGCCACGCCCTCCTCGGCGGTGAAAAGGCCGAGAGCTATTGGGAACTCTTCAGCCACGAGCTCGCTAAAGGCGAGAACTGCGGCTTCTACGCCGGCGCAGTTATCTGTAGAGCCGACAAGCCAGTGGTCCCAATGTGCCGAGATCATAGGCGTATCTTCAAAACTATTGAAGGCTATGAGACTATAGCTATATGTAATTCTGCTCTTTACCTCTATCTCAAGCCTAACTCTCTTATTTATATATGAGTCTATATTTTCAAAGCTGGCGGCAGGAATTGGGGGAGGCGCCGCGTCGAATTTATAGCCATATTCCCCAGTTATTACAATACGCCGGGGGGGTCTGCCTGTGAAAACCACGGCAGAAGCGCCGCGACGTGCGGCGTCGATAACTATATATTTAGCGTCGTCGACATCCTCGGGGAATTTAGCAACAGCAATATTCCCCTCTACATCTCCGTCAATGGGCACAAGTCTCCCCTCTACATCTATAGAGCTGGAATATGGCAACGCCAAACCTTTGACAGCTGTCTCACCCACCTCCAGTCTCGTCCCCGAGTCTTCCCAGTAGAGAACCTCCACGGGAGATAAGTGAAACCATACAGTTGGCGTATCTAAAAACGTCAAGAGCCACTGTAGAAACTCCCTCTCTAGCGGAGAACCTGCTACTAAATCTCTATATGAGACGCATTTTGTATAAACCTCAGTCACAGCTCGTAGGAGAGAAGATTTTAAATCTGTAGCTATGTATAAAATGGCGGAGTTAGCTGATGTATGTTGAGTTGAACCCGGCCTGACATGTGATGGCGCTCCGCCTAAACCTCCTCTATAGAAAACGCCCCCAGCTTTTCAAGAATCTGGTCAAGTTTTGTATTTACCTCCTTCAACAGCCGCGTGGCCTCGCCTGTCTGTCCCTCCTCAAGGCGGTTGAGAGCTACTTTAAGCTCTTTAACGACTTCAACTAACGCGTCAAGACGCTGGAAGGCTCGCATTATATTGTCTACCTCTTCTCTCAACTCGTCTAGTTTCCTCATATTCAAATACGTGGCCAAGACAACGAGGTCTTGGATATTGTTTATCTTCTTCTTTTTCTCAAACTTATTTAAAATCTCTGTAGCCAACGCCCTCACAACGCCCTCTATTTTCTTTGTCGTCTCTTCCACTGCAATATTTATACCCACAAATAAAAGACTATTGCTGAGTGATGAGGGGATCGATGGAGAGATCTTATGACGATGGAAGAGACGACCTGACACCCGCCACGTGTACCACTCTTTGTGTTTCACAGATTGTAGATATCGAAGGGTCTTACATAGCGCTGAGACTAGCGATAGAGGCCATATTTAAATAATCCAAACCCACCTACATAAGTGAAACGTGTTGTTGTAAGAGCTAGAGGCGATATAGATCTCCCCGGCGTGCCTATTTTAAGAATCCTAAAGAGCGAGGCTATGAAAAATGGGGTCTTTGGCGAAGCTTATGTCAGAGGCGACGTCTTATACGCCGTTTTTGAGGGCCCAGACGAGTCGGTAGATAGACTTGTGAAATTTCTACCAATGGCGTCGCCGGCTATAAAAATTAGGGAGATAGAGATTAGAGAGGAGAAATATCGTGGAGACTATAAAGAGTTTAAACTCTCTTAGCTCGCTTGATTAACATAGCTACTTCTTTCATAACCTCTGTACTTTCTCTATAGATCTCTATTTTGGGAGGCTCTGCGCCTCTAATGCCGTTTAAAAGACTCGCCAAGGCTGAGACAAACACCCTCTGGGTAGAGGGGCATTCGATAGATATGTAGAAGTCGCGTGTGGCAAGCGCCCTCCCCAAGGCGTAGTAGAAATATTCTGAGGCGAAGAAATAGCCTGTCGGATCGTCTCTATGTATATCAAAGCCGAGTTGTAAAACGAGGGGGCCTTCGGCCGCTCTTAGGATAAAACTAACCACTTTTTCAAAACCACGATCTCCAACTCCCGGAGGTAGTGGAAAGACAACTACATTATATCCACGCCTCTTTACATAGCCGTAGGATGGCCCGTCGGCGCCGCCATAGACTAAATAAAGCGGAAATTTATACTCTAGATGGAGCTCCCAAGTCCCAACTGGGAAATGTCTATCTATTGATATAACCGCGGCGTTGAGTTTCTTTGCTATATATACAGCGGCGTTAAATACATTGTTTCTCCTCGGCGTATGTAATCCCGCCATCGCCGTGCCGCCGGCATAAAATATGGCCTGTCTTTTCGTTAACGCAACTTCGGCGACTGCGACTGCGGCTAAGGTCTCCAACTCGCGTTTTGCAACTGCCTTTACAAAATTTTCACTATGTATAAAACGCACGGCGTCCCAAGAGCCTAGGCCTTCTACAACCTCTGCCCCGGCTTCTCTCAAGGCTTTAGACACCCAGTCTGAAAAACTTGTGTGTACTAGTAACACATATATACTTACTATTTCCACTTTATTAATGCAGGGGTTTACAGACTGGAGGAAGAGCTTTATGCCTTACTAAGAGAAAGAGCCAAGTATAAAGTCCCCCCTCTTATTGACGGCCCCCTTGCCCCCATAATTGCGGCAGTAGTATCTAGAACACATAAGCCTGTCGTGGCATATCTAGGGCCAGAACGCTCGTTTACTTGGGAAGCCGCCACGTCTCTATACCCAAATGGAGCGCATGTCGCATATAGAACTGTAACAGAGGTTTTCAAAGCTGTAGAAAGCGGCGTTGTAGACTACGGGGTGGTCCCCTTTATAAACAGCCTCGAGGGGCCTGTGGGAGAGACTGTAGACGCCTTGGCGACACATGAGGTTAAAATCTTGGCCATGGGCGAGATGAGGATAACTCTCTGTCTAGCCAAGAGGGGCAACCCCCGTGTGGTATATACACACCCCCACGCCGCGGCGCAGGCGAGAAAAATTCTCTCTGCATTAGGCGCCGACGTGGTTTATACATCATCTACATCGGAGGCAGTTAGAGAGTTTGAAAGATGTAGAGATTGCGCCGTGATAGCGTCGCCAAGAGCGCTTGAGCAGTACAGTGAAAAAATATGCGGAGTTGAAGACTGGGAGAGCTATACCCGTTTCGCAGTTTTATCTAAAGAGAGTAGCCAAGCTGGAGCTAGGGCGGCGCTTATATTCGCCGTCCCCAACGTGGCCGGGGCTCTCTACAAAGCGCTTGGCCCCATAGCTAAGAGAGGCATAAATATGACTTTGATATATTCAAGGCCGACGAAGCTCTCTCCCTGGGACTACTTCTTTCTTGTAGAAGTGGAGTCTAACGCTGAGCTAAACGCCGCACTTGACGAAATGAGACAACACACCACAATGTTAAAGTTGGCAGGCCGCTATAATATAATCAACTTGTCTCAACCAATTGCCGAGCTTGTTCAATAATAGACTTGGCGAGTTTTTCGCCGAAGCCTGGCAAAGAGGCTATCTCACGTATGGAGGCTCTTGCTATATCTCTAACTGTCCTATAGCCGAAGTTATAAAGCGTCCTGGCTCTCACACGGCCGACTCCCCTCAACGTAGTCACCAATTCCAACAGCTCTTCTCTCACGCCATATATCACACGTGCAGTCACTACCTCCAGCCGCCGTCTGTGTTCCTCCTCGCCTATTATACCCGCCAACTTCGCGGCTGCGTTCCCAAGCCAGTCAAATAAGTCTATATAGACGCGTAAATCGCCGGGGGCGACTTCAAATTTTTCAAAAATTACGTCTTCATCTGCCTCCTCAATCCACGCCATTAACATAGCGACAGTTTTTACAACATCTTCAAACTCCTCATCTTCTTCCACATCTAAAGCCTTAAGTACCTCCTCTACAACACGTTTATCTACTCTGCCACGCCGGACTCTTGGAAAGTCAGGCGCCGTGAGAACTATATAGAGATATGCAGCTGTATTGCCCTCCTTCAGAGATTTTATAAAGTCGATATATCTAGCGGCGGTTTCTGGATCTAGGTACAGTCTGGCCACTTGTCTGCCGAGCTCTGTAGCGTAGACATAGTCGCCGTCTCGCTCTAAAAACCCCCACTCGGCCAATTTCTCAACTGCCGCTGCAATTTTAGACCGCAAGACGGCAGATTTCACAGCTATTTTGCTCTGGAAGTACCCCAGGGTGTTTGAGAAAAACTCCACAAGTTCGTCTATCGACCCTGCGTAGCCCCCGCCGACGGCTCCCAACACATGTGTCCTCAAGTTAGGCTCTAGGAGTATATGTGATTTTATATTCTCAACCTGCCCCTTTATGTACCTCTCCATTAGGTATCCAACTTCGTTTTTACTCCGCGCCACAATCACGGCCTCGCCCACGGCGTCAAGACCAGGCCTCCCCGCGCGGCCGGCCATTTGTTTATACTCAAGCACTGGGATCTCCTCTCTTCCCACCACTGGGTCAAACCGCTCGTAATCCGCTATTACAACTCTCCTCGCGGGTAAATTTACGCCTGCGGCTAAAGTCGTCGTAGAGACAACAACTTTAATAACCCCCCTCCTAAACCCATCTTCGACAAGTCTCCTCACCTCAAGCTCAAGCCCGGCGTTGTGAAAAGCCACCCCCCTCGCCACAACTTCTGCCAACTCTCTCCCAATGATTTTACTAGAGGACACCCTCAAGATCTCCTCAGCCAACGCCTCCGTCTCAGCCACATTGATAAGTTTTGTGGGATACGCCGCAATAGCTCTGGCGATAGCTTTTGCAAGTCTCGCTGTAGAAGATCTGCTATTTGTAAAGACAAGGGCCTGTCCCCCCTCAGCCACTACATCTACTGCGAGGGCAACTTCTGCATCTCCAGACGCCGATACTGCCCTATGGGATCCATCTGAGAAATATATTCTACCTCCATAATAAACACCCTCGCGTAGGGGGACAGGCCTCCAGCTAGAGACCACTAGCCTTGCCCCCAGCCAATCCGCCACCTCAGTTGCGTTGCCGACGGTGGCGCTCAAGCCAATAAACTGAGCGCGTAGGCCTAGGTGTTTAATTTTGGCAATTATAGACTCTAAGACAGCCCCCCTCTTGGGGTCGCCTAGGTAATGTATTTCGTCTATTACCACAGTCTTAACAGAGCTAAGCCACCCCGGCCTATGTCTTAGCAGACTGTCTAGTTTTTCATACGTCACCACAACCACGTCGTATTCATATAGTCTTCTATCGTCAGAATCGAAATCGCCCGTAGAGACGCCGACTTTAACCAAATTACCATAGTGAGAAAAATGTACAAGTTTTTCATAGGCAAGAGCCTTGAGAGGCACGGCGTATAACGCCATGCCCCCCTCCAACGCTGTTTTTACAGAAGCCACCTCTGCCAAGAGAGATTTGCCAGAGGCTGTTGCAGTACATAACAAGACGTGTCTCCCCTCGAAAATCCCGGCTCTCACCGCCTCTGCCTGAGGAGGGAAAAGCCTCCTAACCCCCCTCTCTTTCAACACAGAGATAAGCCTCTCGTCGAGAGAAAGCTCGGAAATTTCCACGGCAAAGGTTGGGGAATGAAATAAAAACTATACAACGCGCTTTATATAGCCAGGCCTCGGCGTATAAGCCTCGCCGTTGCGAATAAGCAAATCGACAACTCTCTGCACCTCTGACGCGGGAATGCCCAATTTCTCCGCCTCGGCTTTTAGCAAATCGATTTTGACAGGCCCCCTCTCCACCTCCTCCAGCTTTTTCAGAAGCTCAACGATTTTTATATATGCCTCTCTCCTCGACGCGGGGACGCCTGTGATAACTGCATCAATATCTATAGCCCCAGATTCCACGTCTATACCTACGGATTTGAGAAAGGCGAGATATAGCTTGATAGCTCTCTCAGCATCTTCGCCAGTGGCGACGGGAGAGAGCCTCATCTTAGCCTCCGCTATTGTGAGACGTATAAGGGCCTCCAGCTGGCGGGCCGTAATGGCAATGGCAGTCCCAGGCCCCTGGTACCTACGGCGCATTTCTAGATAAAACCTCTTGATCTTCTCCTTGGCCTCCTCACTCAAGATAGGTCTTATATACCTCCTGGCGTATATTATATACTTGCGGAGGAAGTCGGGCCTTAGAACATCGCGAAAAGCCTCGGGAGTTCTGCCAGAGTGGAGATCTAGGATATGCCCGGCGACAGAGGCGTCGAAGTCCTCCCTAGGCTCGTCTCTAATTACGAAAATTAAGTCGAAGCGGCTTAGCAAAGACACCGGGAGGTCGATGTTCTCTGCTACAGTTCGGTTGGGGAGGTACCGGCCGAAGGCGGGGTTGGCGGCGGCTAACACGGCAGCCCGCGCGTTGAGAGTAGCCACTATGCCGGCTTTGCTAATCGAGACGGTGTTCTGCTCCATAGCCTCGTGGAGCGCCACTCTGTCTTTGGCATCCATCTTGTCGATCTCGTCTATAACTGCCACCCCCCTGTCGGCCAACACGAGGGCCCCCGCCTCTAGGTAGAACTCGCCTGTCAGCTTATCCCTCACGACAGCCGCCGTGAGGCCAGCCGCCGACGACCCCTTGCCCGTCGTGTAGACAGCCCTCGGCGCTATCTTAGCCACAAACTTGAGCAATTGCGACTTCGCCGTGCCAGGGTCGCCGATTAACAAGATATTTATCTCGCCCCTCACTCTAACGCCATCGGGGTAGACAATCTCATTCCCCCCAAAGAGAAGACAAGCAATGGCCTCCTTTATCTCCTCATAGCCATATATAGAGGGGGCGATGGAGCGGACTATGAGCTCTCTCACGTCGGGTCTACGCGAGATCTCTAAAATCCGTTGCTCGTCCTCCTTTGTGATTTCTTCTACAAGCTCTTTGTTAGAAGTCTCCACGTGGGTCCCCAGGATATAAGATGTCACAATAGGCGGCCTCCCTTTCTTAAGCTCGCTGAGAGTTAAATCGACGATACCTGTCAGAGAGACTATGTCGCCAGGTTTTACAGTATCTACGAGGTCGTCTAGAAGCACCACTTCAACACTCCTCGGCAACTGGCCAGGCGGGAGGTCCTCCGGCCTCTCCTGTATGATAATTTTCTGCCAGTCTATGTACTGGCTCAGCTCAGTCACAAGGGTAAAGCTTTTCGAGGCCCCACAGCGGGGGCACTTGGCGGGGGGCTCCACATGTCTCTCCAGCTCTTGAAGAAGCTCGATCTCGTAGCCACACTGCGTACACCGGTAGAGCGCTCTGTGGAGGAAGTGCTTAGGCGGAGTCTGTCTAGTCACAATCCCCTCGATGCGGATCAGCCGGCCGATGTACTCAGACCTCAGCTTCCTAAGCGGAACAACCAACGGCGACCCCCTAACCCTGAAGTGAAACCGCCTAAGCGCCCTCGCAGTCTCCGGATCCTTCTCCTCCACAATCTCCTGCACCACCTTGTCAGCCTCAGGCAACACAAGCCGAGGCCTCTCGACGAAGAGATCTGCAAGAGACTTGTCAAACAGAAGAATGTCGTGGAAATCCACCTCAAGAGACCTCTTCCGCTGGATAATCATATTGATAACCTCGTCCGACACCTTCTCACTAGACGTAATAAACTCCCTAATCTTATCCCTCACAAGATCAAGCTCCAACTCAACAGTCACACCTACAAGACAGCCCAACAATAAAAAACAAAACAGGTGATATCCAAAGCGACGGAGTTAGCCAAAGGAACAGGCGGCTACCCCTCAACGCCACGCTCTCCCGCCCACTTCCCAACGACGCGCGGCGGCACTGCCGCAAGGATTTCGGCCATCTTGGAGAAGCCGCGCCGCATGTCCCTACGCCTAGGGACTCTGCCAAACCCATCCCCGTCCTAAAGGGCGAGGCTTTCGATGTACAATGTAAAACGCCTTCCCCCGCCGCCATGAGAAGGTCTGGACACAAGCCGTCGACGGGAGAAGAGACGTAGGTTAAGCCGTCACAGACGCAGCCCTCCGGCTCAAGCAGCCGCGACTCAACCCCCAGCGATCCCCAGGCGCCGCCAGGACATGTCTATTAGTCCTCTCCTACACCTCCTCCCGTAGTCCTCCAAAAACTTTTCCCAAGCCTCGTACCAAGCCCCCTCCTCTATCTCTAGAAGCTCCCCCACTCTCTGTACCACCTACGCCACCCCTCTCGCTAAGCTCTACGTACTGGGCCGTCTGGCTTCTTAGGTCTCTCAGTCTTCTCAAAACCCCGCCCAGCCCCAGCAAGCCGGCAACCGCCAGCCTAAACTCCTTGCAGAAGGCGGAGGATCCCCTGACTCTAAAACTCCATACTCTAATTTAAATACTGCGCCGAGATGTTACATACTTACGCCGATAGAATATATATCGATAATTTTTTACGTCTGAATAATTCTCTATAATTCTCTACATGTGTTTGAAGACGTCGTGGGGGAGGAGATCTTGGCAGCCGCAGTCTTGCACAAAAGCGGCTTCGTCGTGAAATACGTGGGCTTAGACAGAGAGGTCTGGACTAGGCTGACGGCTGTGTTAAACAAGGCGAGAGAGCTGGCCTCCGCCTTCCAGGGGGAACCTCCTGGGCATAGACCTAGTCATGGATAGATACAGGGCGGCGGTTAGGGCGGGAAACAGCGTAGTCGCCGCCGTGTTGGCCAAGGCAGAGGTAGACCCCCAGTACCTAGACTACGTCGCCTTCCGGATCGTGGAGAAGTTCGAGGCGGAGCTCAAGTAGGCCTCCAGGAGCTCCCCAGCCCTCAACAGAGCCACCCCCCTGGGCTCCCCGCCCACCTTCACCGCCACGGCGGCGCCGCCCCTAGCCCTCCCCACGTACTCCACCCCCTCGACGGAGATATAGAACTCCTCCACGGCCTCTAGATACTTCTCCGCCGCCTTCAACATAGAGGCGATGAGCTCTGCGTGCCTCTCCTCGACGCCTTCAGCCTTTACAGCCGAAAGCCTCGCCCTTTAGGGCGGGGATGTGTACTTCAGTGCCCACCTAATCGGCACTAGGTCTCTCTTTTCTCTGAATCCACATTGACATACCATTGTTCTGTCGGGCAGTTGTGTCAGCTCGGAACCGCATACTGGACACACGGTGGACGGCAGACGCTTAAATCTGTACGGAATGCCGTACCACGCCAATTGGTTCGTCAACAAGTTGATAAAGCGACGGAGGTAGAGCATGTAGAGCTTGACAAGGTCGCTGGGCAGTTTCTCCTCAATCAGCTCCCTCCTGGACTCCTCCAACATGTCGTCGATCCAAACCTCCGCTCGGCGCTTCACGGCCTTCAGTGCCAATCTGTGCGCCGCCTTTTGCGCAAAGTCTCTGAGGTATGCGTAAAGCCGTCTCCTCTTCTGCTTTATCTGTCTCCACAGCTTCTTGCTGTCTCTGCCCTCGTGGAGACCAAGTCTCTCCAGCTTTCCGTATTTGTGCTCAAGTCTGACGACCTCGCTGTATAGCCGCTCTATGTATCCCAAGTCCGGTCTCACTCGCGCCCACTTTGTTGTTTTTCCGTCTCTGATCAGAGCCCACACAACGCCGTGTCTCCACGAATTGACGTCTACCACTAGGACGCTATTCGTCTGTATCAGCTCGACCTCACGCTCCGCCACCAGCGCTAGGTGCGGCTTCCCCCTCTTGAGACCAAGGAGGGCGAACTTCACGTCGCCGCCCTCGGAGACCCTGTCGTAGGCCCACTTCGGCATGGGCACCTCGGCGTGGCAGATAAACCTCAGCTTCACAACTCCTCTGTCGAAGTCCAACACGACGGGGGCCCCACCGTCGCCGATTTTTTGACCGTTCCCAATCCTAAGGGTTGTGAGAGGAAACCACGTTCTGGCAAGCCACCTCTTCGGCTCTGTGCCAAACGCGAGCTCATGCCTTCTTCTGTACAGCATTATTGACACCGTCTTGGGCAGATCCGGCGGCTCAACGCGGTATCCGCGGTGCGCCAGATTCGCCAACGCCATAAGCCGCTCCACGCCACAGTCCAGCTCCGGCAGTTTAAGCGCAATCGCTCTATAGCTCTTCATCCGGCACCAAGATGACGACAACGACCCTCTTTCCCAAGAGGGGTCTCAGCTCCGGCCTGTTGCCGATCCACACCTTGTAGTACTCGTACTTGTCCTTTCTATCCACTTGAACAGACCCGGTGTAGATGTATATCTTGTCCACAGAGAAGTTCACAGAAGCGATATATGTGCATTTCGCAGAAATACTTAAATTCTTCTGTGAACTGTATACAGAGCTACCGCGCGAGGGAACTGTGAGCGCGGTGGCCCCGCGGCCCCCCGGGGCCTGACGGTGATGCCCCAAGGATGGGGGCGTGGCTCGACAGCCCAGAGCCATGAAGAGGGTCGCCGGGATGCGGGGAGAGGGGCCGAACGTCGAAGAGATAAGAGGAGAAGGCCACAGAGCAGAGGCAAAGGTAGCCCCACGGCCATGCCCCTGACATTACAGCATACAACCCACACAGCAAAATATTTAAAGACAGACGTACACATGCCTATGCCAACGAAACCAAGAGGAATGACATCCCTGGAGATAGCGATAATAGTGGCGATAGTGCTGATAATAGCGGTAGCAGTAGGCTGGTACCTATACACCACATTCGTAGCCTCCACCACAGGACAGCCAAGACTAAACGTTGTGACGGCCACGCTGTATAGCAATGGCACTCTGAAGATCTTTGTAGTGAACCCTGGACCTGTAGATGTACAAGTGTCGGCGATTGAGCTTGCGGGACAAGTCCAGTCAGTGAACCAGAAGATAACGGTGGGTGGAAACGCCACGCTAACTGCCAAGTTCACAGGCCAGTGGACGCCTGGCACTATGTTGCCTGGCCGCGTGATTCTGTCTGGCGGCCAGAGCTTCCCGTTCAACGCGATCGTAAAGCCGTAAGTTCCCTCTTTTTTCCCATGGATTCTCTTGGTTTTTTGGTTGTTTTAGTGGTTGTCCTCGTCATCGCTTTTGTTCTTGGGTTTTGGCTTATCTCTAGCTTTCTGGTGGCTAAGGAGGAGTTTTCGCGGGTGTATTCCATCGCGGCTTATGTAGATGCGGGGGGTGGCTTCCTTCTGTGTGTCTACAACGCGGGTCCTCACGACTTCTATGGGAGGTGGCTGGTGTCTACGAAGTCTGGGAAGTCTGTGGAGGTCTCTCTCGCCGTGCCGGTTGGGAGGACTGTCGCCGTGAGGGGGTCTCTCGGCGAGTCGTTTACGCCGGGGACGTCGCCTGCGCTTATCCTCGTGACGGGCAGTGGGAGGGGGTACGTGGTTAACCCCATCGTCGTGCCGGACATAAGCTCGGTGAGTTGTGGATAGGGGGCTTCACCGTAATACATATATTTAAGGCCTATCGTGGGCCTATGAGGTGGCTTGTTCCTCTTCTGCTGGCGGCTCTGGCCTTCGCCTACGTGGTCCCCTCGGAGGGTCTCGACGTCTACTGGTGGGCCGCGCCCGACAGGGTGGCCGGCGTCGGCATAGATGGGAGAACTCTGTGGCAGATCGACGCGGTTTTTCCCCTGGCGGCGACGGACTCGGTGGGGAGGTGTGTGGCGGTGGTTAACAGGCCGTATCTCTACGTGGTGAGGCAACAGCCTATGGAGCTTAGGGTTTCTATTCCGGCTACTGTCCAGCTTTCTCCTGATCTCGTCAGCACTTTGAGCCAGTACGGCATCTCCTTCCCCAGCGCGGTTAACGTGGTGCTTAACTTCACAATCCCTCTTCCACCGCTTGTTTTGACGAGCGTCTACAAGACGTCGGTTGCCTCGCTTCACACGCCTTATGGCTACCCCCTGTGGGCCGTCTCGCTTGGGCCTAGGGTGAACGCCACCGCCGTAGCCACAAACTGCCGGGATGTGGCCGTGGGGACGATTTCGGGGGAGGTCTACGTGCTTAGGGATGGGAAGGTGTACGCCGTGTATACATACGGCGAGCCGGTGACCGCGCTTGCCTACGGCCGGGACGTCTTGTACGTCGGCACCGCCGGGGGCAAGATCTACGCCGGGGGGAGCCTCGTCGGGTCGTGCTCCGGTTCTGTGTACTACCTCACAGTGAGGCCGGACGGGAGCCCCGTGGCGCTCTGCTTCTCCAAGGGGGCGGCCCCCACGGTCGAGTACTACCCCTACGGCGTTAGGCTGACCCCCTCCTCCTACGTGGACTACGGGATAGATACGCCGAAGGTGCCGGCGGCGCTGAGCCAAGACGGCTCTCTCTTCGTCGCGGCTACCCAGGGCTACGTGGTGGCGTTTAGCGGGGGGCGCGAGCTGTGGAGGGCGAAGGCCCCCTCTCTGCCCACGGCGGTGGCGGCCTCCAACAACGGGTCTATCGTCGTCGTGGGCACCCTAGGCGGCGACGTCTTGGTGTACTGGAACGGGAGGGAGGCGGCGAGGTTCCTCGGCTCGGCCCCCGTCACCTCCGTCGCCGTATCCGCCGACGGGAGGGCCCTGGCGGTGGAGCGGTGGGACACGGTCTCCGGCTTTAGGATCGCCTTCGCCGCGGTGCGCGTCTCGGCGCCTCCCGAGTGCCTCCCCGCCGAGGTGCAGGTGGTGGTGGGCGGCTCGGTGTATAGGTATCTGGTGTCCGGCTCCGGCGTGGTGCTCCTTCCTGTAGGCGACGTGACGGTGGCGCCCCAGTACAAATACCTAGGCGACTTCAGATGCCGCCCCCTCGGCAACGTGACGTTGGCGGTGAGGGGGGACCTGGAGAGCCCCATCGAGATAGGCTACGTCAAGGAGTATAGGGTGCACCTCTCCCCTCCGAACATAACGAGGGGCCCCGCCTGGGCCGCGGGGCCAGCCACCTTCTTCGCAGAGCCCAGCGTAAACGTGCCGGTCTACAACTCGCCGGTTTCCTCCGGCCGTCTCGTCCTAGCGGGCTGGGAGGTAGACGGCAGGAGGATAGATCTGCCGACCCCCACCCTCTCCGTCAACGTGGCTGGGCCGACGACGGTCAAGGCCATATACAGGGTGGAGCTGCCCCAGGCCGTGCCTATAGACGAGCAGAGGCGCTACTGGCTGAAGACCGTGCTGGTCTTCGACGCCTTTGGGAACCCTGTGGCCTCCGGCGTAGCCCCCGAGGTGTCCACCTACCCGGTGGTGGTGAGGGGGGTCTACGTCGAGCAGTACAGGGTGCGCACCTACTACCCCGCCACTGTCAACGGCTCCGACACGCTGTGGGCCGAGGCCGGGACTAAGGCGGTGTTTTACGCCCCCGACGTGGAGTTTAGAAACGGGACGAGGCTTGCCTTCGTCAGGTGGAGGGAGGCCGAGTCGAGGGAGCGGACTCTTGCCGTCACCGTTGAGAGGCCGGTTACGCTTACGCCCATATACGTCACTCAGTACAGGGTGTGGGTGAAGCCGCCGGCTCAGGTGGTGGAGCCGCCAAACGCCACTTGGGCAGACCGCGGCTCTGTGATAAAGGTGGCGGCGCCCCCCGTGTTGAACCAGAGCGGCAACGTCAGAACTGTGGTTGGGCAGTGGCTGGTTAACGGCCTTCCCAACGCCACGGGCGCCGCAGCGTCGTTTAGGGTGACGGCGCCGCTCAACATAACCTACGTAACGAAGAGGCAGTACTTGGTGACCTTCGTCTCGGCCTACGGCACGCCGCCCCCGCCCATGTGGGTCGACGAGGGGTCCACGGCGTCTGCGGTGCCTACGCCGATGGACGTCTGGTCGCCCCCGCCGCTGCACTGGAAGTTCGCCGGCTGGAGAGACAAGGCGACGGGCACCGTCTACAGCTACCCCCAGATGCCCTACGTCTACGGGCCCGCTACCTTCGAGGCCGTCTGGGCCCTAGACCCATTGCCTCTAGCCGCAATAGGCGGCGGGGCGGCCGCGGCAGCGCTCGCCGTGTGGTTCATGAAGAGGAGGCGCCTGGCGAAGCTGATGGCCGAGGTGGCGGAGTAGAGGTCGGCGGAGCCACCACAAAATATTTATCCTTTCTTCAATCTTCTATACTGTGAGAGGTATGGAGTCTATCGACATGCTCATCGCCTTCGGCTTGGTGGCGGCGTTTATGTTGGGAGTATACCTGCTCTCCTACTATTTCACAGATGTGACAAAGCAGACGGAGCTTCAAGCCGCGTCGAAGCTAGATGCCCAGGAGATATTGAAGAAGATAGTTTCGTCTCCCGGCTCGCCGCCGGGTTGGACTGATATAAACAGCGTACAATCTCTTGGGCTTGCAGATCCACAACTCCCTGGTCAGCTTGACTCTAGAAAGCTTCTCGCCCTCGCCGAGGTCTCCGGCGTAACCGCAGAGGCGAATTGTACAATAAATACAGCGGGCCAGGACTACCCCGTAACTAAGGTGGGCTACGGCGTGTATCTATGGGGCGTGCCTACGCCACAGAGTGTAGACCCCGCTGTTTACGAGAGAATATTGAGGTCGCTCTTTGGCGACCAGTGGAATAAATACGACATTGAGATAGTTGCCAAGCCTGCGCTGAACATAAGTATCATGTTGCAGAGTAGCCAGGTTTTCATTAACATAAAGCCCCCTGGCGTATATAGCTACGACGTATGTTACGTCTATTGGGGCGCCGGCTCGCCTGTGTTACAACAGCAGGGGCTTCAGATAATAGGGGCGTACGTGTGGAGTGAAACGAGTCAAACAGGGAAAGACGTCAAAACGACATGGTATCTAAGAATAGATGTCCTGAATACGTATCCGTATGATGTAAACATAGTCGGCATTTCTCTCGGTAATGAGTTCAGCGACAGGCTCAATAAAGTCGTGAGGTCCTACTGCTCTGACTCTTTTAAATATACGCTTCCTGGCGCTCCCTCTTGTCTCCCGTCTTGTACGGTCACTGTGGCGTATACCCTAAACGGCGTAACTATTACTACATCTGCGCCTGTTGTTAACACACAGCCGTCTACCTTCAACCCAAGCTGTATCAAGCTAGAAAGTGCTGTTGCCCCACAGATCGACTGCACCTCTGGTGTTACAGACGAAAACGGCTATGGCGTAGCTTCTGTTGCAGGTGTGCCTAAGTTTGCGTGGGTTAACGCAAGAGGCGTAATGATGAAGTCGGTAAACTACACATATGGAGGAGTGGGGACGGTTTCGCTAGTCGGCTTGGTGGCTAGACCAGATGCAGGTGTCTACCTCATACATAGTAAACTTATTCAAAACGCTGGAAGGGGCGCAAGCCTATGTGGCTGCTATGACCCCGGAGTCTCCGCTTTAGGCTTAAGAGGTCTGTGGACTTACCTCGGCGGGCAGACCGTGCCGTTGCTGAATAATGTCGTGCTTAACCCTGCTTCTAGTATAAATCTCGCAGATTTGTGCCAAAGCGGGGATAAGGATAGAGGCGGTTGCCTTATCCCTTGGCAGTGGTTGGGCAGAGCCAAGTTTCTTATTGCGGCTGTGGAGCGGAATAGTAATGGCGACCCGCCTAAGTGCGGGGGCATCCCTCAGGAGGATGTGATTGTTATGCCACTCACTGGTGGCCTCCCGCCTCTCTACGAAATCCGTTTTGCCACCTGGAGGAGGTGGGCTGAGAGACGCCCAGAGGCTCTTGCAGTGTCTTACGCAAGTGCTCTGGCTGACGCAGGCGAGGTGACGTATAAAGTCGACCTGTGGGTGTTTAGATACCCATGAGGTGGGTTGTGGAGCTTGTATTTGCGTCTTTTCTCCTCGTGTTGGTGTTGGCTCTCTACAACTACACGGCGCCTAGCTCAATCGTGGTGCAGGCGGGGGAGAGAGGCCGTTTTGCCGAGCTTTCGCTTTTTGCCGTGCGGCTGGCCTCCAGCCAGGAGTTCCTCTTCCGGCTGTGGAGAGACTGGGACGGCGCGGTAGAACAGGCAAATGTAGAGGCCAAATCGGTTGACCCCCTGGCGTCTGTAGATGTGGCTCTTCCCAGCGGTGGCGCATGTCCGGCGGCCTCTGCGCCGAGGTTTTCGATATCGCTCGCGACTGTGCTTCCAAACGGCACGACCGTCTGTATAGTTGTGAAGTCATGAGGGGGCAGGTGATCCTCGTAACAGCTTTGGTAATCGCCTTGGCTATCTCCGCCGTATTGATCTTACAGTCGGCGGCGGTCTCTGCGCCAGGCTTCGGCGGCGTCAGAGCGGCGTATGGAGTATTTTCACGCGACGTGGCAAAAGCTGTAGACGCCGTAGCTTCCTACGTCGACTACGTCGGCACGATTTCTCTGCTCAATTTTACAGAAAACGCCGCCGCATATGGGCTACCTGCGGCAGGGCTTGACACATACTGTAGCTGGTTGCATATCAACAAGACTGCAGATATGGTAAACGCCTCGATGAAGTTTTTTGTAGCAAACAGAGCGGCCCTTGGCCTATCTGCAGAAATGCCCACGTGGTTGCGGAGGCCCAACTGCAGATCTATATTGTTCAAAAGCACGAACGGCCTCACCCTCGTGAACATAACTCTGTCTAAACCGCCTAACGGAACTGTGTTTAGAACCCCATTACCTCCGTATGTTGTTGCCGCTTGGCATATAGACAGAGGCATCTTGAGACCTATCTCTTCTTTTGCCATAATTCTGCCAAATAGAACCTATATGGCTTCATATAGTCTATCTATGGTTATGAACATCTCGCTTTTGGCTCTTGTAAATCTTAACATAACTAGGAGTCTTAGCGTAGGTGTCAGAGTACTCGGCGTCGATAGCCAATGTACGCCAGATGTGGTATGTGTAAATATTACTGTATCAAGACCATACGCATGGTCGGCAAAGTTTATAGCCCTCAATAGAACTATGTATCTGCAAGACGGTTGGACTATAAACTATACAGTGGCATATCCGAGAGTGAATGTAGTAAACTACACAGAGCGAAGCGCCGTGTATAGCATAAATACCCAGGGGCTTAACGAATACGTCTTAAAGGCGTACGTTGGCGGAATTCCGCTGTACGTTCTGCCAAGAGATTTCACATATATCTGCAAAAGCGGGGTGTTATCCAATGGTAAACCCTGGAGCTCTCTGAATAATCCTTCCCACATTCCAATTGTCCTCTATAATTTTACAAATAGTGCGGTAGTGAGCAAATTCAACACGATATATGCCAATGTAACAATCGTAGATGTGAAGATAAGGGATGCATCTATCACCTATTGGGTTATACATAGAAACGGATACCTCAATTTTACGGAGAACATATGTAGTAATGTTAAGGGGATTCTTCAAAGTTATGGTTTATACTGGCTGTACCCATGACGTCTCTTGAGTTGTTGATTATTACGGCTTTTGCGCTTCTGGCTATTTTTGCGGCTGTTCCGATTGTTCTTCAACAGATTTATCAATATCAGGCGTTGGTGGAGGCGCGTGCGGCTCTTGCCTTTCTTAACGTGTTGGCTGACGGTATAGAGTCGGATATGGGCGCGGCGTATGCGCAGAAGGTTTTGAATCTTCCGACGTTGCGCTTTGGTGGGTTGGACTACCGCGTTGCGGTTGTTGGTACGTGTGGAGGCGCGCCTGTGTATAACACCACGTTGATCTACCGCTCTCAGTATCTCTCTCTGTTTGGCCAGTTTAGAGGTACTGTGTGGGGGCGTGTTGTAGATGCTCCAGAGCCTCCGCTGGCGGTGTACGGCTGGGGAACTTCGGCGTCGTTGACGCCGCGTGTGGTTAGATATGGCAGAGTAGCGGTTGTGCTTAATATAACATATACGGCATCTCCTAGCGCCTCTGGGGCTGGGGTGTACTACGAGGTGAAGGCGCCGCGGGTCTACAGCGTGGATCAATGTACTATAGGAGTCCAAGGCGTCGACTCCGTCGTGGTTGTTCCGGTTAGGGTCGAATTGCGATGAACGCCTTACAGACCGCCGTAGCTATGGCTTTTGCTGGTGTTTTGGCGGTTATAATTGCGTGGCTTGTCGACGTGCAGGCGCAGGCTGTGTTTGAGGAGGAGGTGCGCGCCGCGGCGCAAGCTCTTCTAGATTCTGTGGCTAACCAGGTGAGGGTAGGCGTCTCTACGGCGTTGCTTCCCGGCGTCTATGGCTTTAGGCAACAGATGTCTTTGCCTAGCTATGCTCCGCCGTTTGACGCGTTTTACTACTCTATAACTTTTCGTAACGTCGGCGGCGTTTTAGTGGTCACTGTAGACATGACGGCGTATAGAGGCAAAGCGAGCGCCAGAGTCTCTGTTTCAAGAGCGGTCTATTACCTGGGCGATCTAGTAAAGCCCGAGGGGGTTGTAAAAGTGTATGCCGAGAAGGGGCAGAACTACGACTGCGCAGTTGGAGACTGGGTTGATCTAACGCGGGACGGTTGCTACACCAGTTGGGTTATGCCAAGTCCCTACTACGTGAGGTACTTCAACTACACTGTCGCACGGTGACTACGTCCCCTCTATTATCACGCCGGCTGCAAACAGCACGTTCCCCAGCTCCTCCGGGGTCGGCGGCATTCTGTAGGTGGCGGCGTGGCTGATTATCAAGGCCTTGAGGATCTCCCACTGTTGTGGATCCGCGCTGTATCTCCCGTAGCTCGTCTCCACGTGCCCGCCGGCGTATCTGGCGTAGAAGTCCCCCATCCTCAGCTCGTTTGGCCCAGCTCTGAGGCCGGCACTCTCGGCGTTTTTCAGCGCCTCCGAGGTGGCGTCTTCCCCGAATCTGGCCTTGTCCGCCGGGTTTATGTACGCCACGGCGCCTCTCCGTTTCGTAGTTAAAAAAGTATGTAGTAGTTGGTCTGGCGCCTCCTCCTCGCCACGCCTGCCGAGAGCGGGGCGGCGGGGGCCATGGCTATTAGGTCCTCCAGCTCGTATCTGTAATATATGCGGGTGGCTCTGTCTCCCCAGGGCACCTCGTACACCCCCGGCGCGACCTCTCGGCCTCTGGCGGGAGCCCAGGCCGTCGCCACCACGAGGCGGGCGGCCCTCTTAGCCTCCGCCAGAGCCCTCCGGGCGGCCTCGGGGGGCATGTGGTGTATCACCGCCACTAGGTAGGCGGCGTCGAAGGCGCCGTCTCTGAAGGGGAGCATGGTGGCTTCGCACTCCACGAAGTCCCCGCCTGGGCTGAGCCTCCTGTCGAGGTCGCAGTGCACCACGTAGGGGTGCTCGTGCTCTAGGTACCTCGGCTGCGCGCCGGTGCCCGACCCCACGTCCAACGCCTTTGGCCCAGCCGTGGCGAAGTCGGCCACCGGAAGAGGCCTAGCCCTCGTCGCGCCGTACTCCCGGCCTATGGCGAGGTAAGCCTCCCTAGCCCGCCTAGCCCACTCCATACGCAGCAAGCCACACGAGGAGGACAATAGAGTCTGCCGCACTCCTGGCGCCTCCGAGATCTTCGTCGTAGTAAACCGCCACATACATATCTATGTTGAAGTTTAAAAGCTAAGTACGCTCCTCCGGCGGCGCAACCTCTCGGTGGAGGGCGCCCGCGCTCCTGCAGATATAAGTGGGCCATCTCCGAGACGGCCACACACCCGGTACAAATGTTACCAGCAGGGTGGAGGCAGCGAAGGTCAAAGCGCTTTGGCTACCGCGTCTCTTAGCGCTGGCCAATGCCAGGCGTAGTATTCGCCGACACCGAGCGCGGGGTCTCTCGGCGGCCTCCCGCCTGCGATTGTCTCCGTCAGCTCCAACACTTTGTTGTACTTGTAGAGCAGTCTCTCCAGCCTCTCGGCTCCCGGCTTGTCGAGGACGTCTGGGTCTTCCACCGCCCGCTTGAGCAATTCAACAACTCCGAGCTTGGCGACCTCTCTCGCCATCTTGTCTACCCCCTCCCTCTTGACGATGGCCTTTACGTACCTCTCCACGTCCCAGCCCACCCTCTTCAAGTCGCCTACGCACCTGGGGTTTCCTCCGCATGTCCGCCATAGCGTCTCGAAGTCTATAGGCGGGTTGAGGGCGTCGTAGAGCTCTCTCCTCCCGCGCCAGATTCCAGACCATGTACGGATCGGCGTAGCCCTTAGGGAGTATCTTCTCGACAGCGGTGTACTCAGACGTAATGAGGACGACGTTGAGTGTTATGTTTCTGAGTTCTTCGTCCCTCAGGGAGGGGTGTTCCATTAGGTCCATGTAGTATTTGACCCAGCCGACTGGGTCGTCTCTGTAGGCTCGGTGGAATTCGTCCACAACGAGGAGTATGTCTTTAGAGGTCTTTTCTACGAAGTATAGGGCGATGTCTACCGCGGTTCTGGCCAGGAACTCGCCTACTTCGCCGGCCGCCGCCTTTGCGAATTTTGAAAGCGCCTCCTTCAGCCACTGCACCGCGTTTGTGAAGAGGGCGTTTCTAGCTCTCTTTGCCCTCGCGTTTATGTAGAGAACCACCACGTCGCCAAAGAGCTCCTCCGCCCTCTCCGCGACCTTCTGCGCCAACGTCGTCTTACCACAGCCGAGAGGGCCGTAGAGGAGAAAGGGGTAGGTATGTTGCTCCCCCATAACCTCCCTAAACCACCTAAGCTCCCGGACACGGCCGACGAAGATATCCACGTCTCTCCCTGTGGCTTGTTTTATATAGATTTTGTGTAGCGTTTTATCTGTGTCAAGTGTGGCGCGGGGGTATCGCGTTGTGGTGGGTCTACGGATCTCCCGGCGGTGGCTGTTGGATCTTTTTGGCCCATTCTTTGGTCTTCTGGGCGAGGTGTCGTATGTCTTTTTCGACGTTGCGTATGTCTGTGTAGCGGCTTGCGACCCCCTCTGAGTCTAGCCCGTTGTATTGGAACTCGTGGAGGTTTATCGCCAAGTCTGTAAGATATACTATCTCCACGCCGTATATGTCTGCTAGGATAGACGCGACCTCTCTAGCCCTCGTTGTCGGTATATATGCGATGATTATATCCGACTTTTGCCTGGCCTCTCCTGTTTTTATCTTTCACAACGCCGCCGAATCTGCTGGCGATTGCCTCTCTGTTTTGCGCCGCGGCGGCCGCCAGAAGCGCTTTCCAAGCCTGCCACGCCTTGCCTGCGGCGTTTCTCATAAGGCCCTGCTCTAGAAATCTAACGGCGAGCTCCGCCTCTAACACGGCCTCTTCTGTTCTCAGCTTGGCGTATTGTTTAGCACCGCGCCACGCATTGGAGGCGGCCAGGCGTCGAATGCCACGAGATAGCCCGCGGTAATGTATTTATGTCTTGTCGTAGCCGTTTCGCAGACGGCGGCGCCGGGCTTGGCCGCGTTGGTTTTTTAATGGTTTGTCATTTGTCTTGTGGAAAAGCCTCTGCGGTTTATTAGGATGGCCAGTGGGGTTCACGTAGTTGCCGTGATGACGCATCCCTTTCCCTGCCCGGGGAGGTGTAGCTTTTGCCCCTCTGCGGCTGGGGTTCCCAAGTCGTATATGCCGGATAGTCCGGTGGTTTTGAGGGCTGGGCGTAGTGGTTTTGACCCCTACCGGCAGGTGGTGGGGCGGGTGAAGGTGTATCTCGACAACGGCCACATGCCCTCTAAGGTGGAGGTGGTGGTTATGGGCGGGACCTTCTCGGCTTTGCCTAGGTGGTATAGGGAGTGGTTTATTGGCAACGTGTTTAAGGCTCTCAACGACTACCCCAGCTGGGCGGCTGGGGCCGACCCTTCGCCTGACCTCGAGCTTGAGCAGCGGCGTAACGAGGGGGCGCGGATCCGGCTGGTGGCTTTGACTGTGGAGACGCGCCCCGACTACGTCGACGTGGGAGAGGTGGACTTCCTCCTTAGGCTTGGGGTGACGCGGGTAGAGCTGGGAGTCCAGTCTATCTACGACGACGTGTTGGCCCGGGTCGATAGAGGCCACGGCGTTGCCGAGGTGGTGAGAGCCACGGCGCTTCTGAAGGACTCGGCGTATAAGGTGTGTTACCACCTAATGCCGGGGCTCCCCGGAAGCGACCCGGACCGCGACCTGGAGATGTTTAGGGAGGTTTTTTCAAATCCAGACTTCATGCCGGACTGCGTCAAGATATATCCCACGTACGTCGTCCCCGGGACGAGGCTGTATGAGGAGTGGAGGCGGGGCGGCTATAGGAGCTACGGCGAGGATACGTGGCTCGATCTGTTGGCGAAAATCTACGCCTCTGTGCCGAGGTGGGCCAGGGTTATGAGGCTGGGGAGGGATATACCTCTGCACCATGTCGTCGACGGCCCGAGGTGGGGCAATATGAGACAGGTGGTGCTTAAGCGGATGGAGCAGCTAGGTCTTAAATGTGTCGAAATAAGGTGTAGAGAGGTTGGCATAAAGCTTGCCAACGGCGTTTACGTAGAGCCGGGGCCTGTGGAAATAAAGAGACATATCTATGAAGCTTCTCGCGGCGTGGAGGTCTTTTTAGAGGCTGTGGGGCCGGACGACACTCTATATGGCATACTTAGGCTGAGGATGCCGTATAAGCCGCATAGGCCGGAGCTCGTTGGGCAGACGGCGTTGGTGAGAGAAATACATGTATATGGCCCAGAGGTGCCGGTGGGGGAGGAGGGGGTCTGGTGGCAGCACGTGGGCATAGGCAGATCTCTCATGGAGAGGGCTGAGGAAATTGCCGCGTTGGAGTTCTCAGCAAAGAAAGTCGCTGTGATAAGCGGCGTGGGGGCCAGGCCCTACTTCAGGAAGCTCGGCTATGAGAGATGTGGCCCCTACATGTGTAAAGAGCTTAGATAAGACGCCGGCGGCTTTGTCGTCTGCTGTTGTTTAATTTTGTAAATTTGTGTATCTCATGCTTCCCCCTCCTGCCGGCGTGCTTAAGCTAGATCAAAACGAGGTGCCTATTCAACCGCCTGATTATGTAGTAGAGGCGGCGTCTTATATGTCGCGTTTTGTCAATTGGTATCCGCCTAGAGAGCTTTATGACGAGGTGAAGACGCTTTATGCAGAATATGCGGGAGTAAAGCCTGAATATGTCGTGTTGTTTCCAGGGGTAGACGGCTTTTTCGAGCTATTTCTCCGCGGCGTAAAAAAGCTTGTAGCCCCCGCGCCTTGTTTCTATAAGTTTGAAGAATATGCGAGGTCTCTGGGGGTTGAAATCCTCGGCGCCTCTATCGCCGGGAGGTTTAGGCTTGAGCTTTCCGAGTTTTTAGATCTAGCTAAGAGGGCAGATGCCATATATATAGACAGCCCCAATGACCCAAGCGGCCAGTTGTTAATCTCGCCGAGAGATCTAGAGGAGGTACTCGCCTTGGGGAAGCCGACGGTGGTAGACGAGGCGTTTTTTGAATTTTCTGGCGTGTCTATAGTAGACCTCGTCGAGAGTTGGCCTAACCTCGCAGTAGTGAGAACAATGTCGAAAGCGTTTCTACTGGCGGGCTTTAGAATAACGCCTGTGGTCTTTGGAAGACAGTTTAAATTACATGACGGCCTCTGGATTTCCCTCCCATCTCTAGCCGCCGCCAGAGCAGCCCTCTATAAGAGGGATTATGTCGACGACGTAGTTAAAACTGTCAAGGGCGAGGCGCAGTTTCTCTTCGGCGAGCTCCAGAGGCTTGGCTTTGACGTGTTGCCTACCTACGCCAATTTTATTCTGGCGAAGGGGCCTCCGGGCTTGGCGAGGGGGTTGAGGAAATTCGGCGTGTGGGTTAGGGACGAGGAGGAGAGGCTTGGGCCTGGCTATGTACGTATTACTGTAGGCACTAGGGGGATGAATCTACAGCTTGTCAGAACGTTGGCCTTGCTTATTAATTCATAACGCAGTTTTACCATGGACTTAAACACTGCAAGGGCGCTTGGGTTAGAGCTCGCGGGTAAACTGCCGTGGCAAGAGATAGCAGATTCGCCAACTATTAGATACTACACAGATTGGTCTAAGTTTGAGGGTTTTAAACCGTTGAGAGACGTCACGCCTCAGAAACATCCGCCCGGCCCTTGCGAAATTGTTGTTATAAACGGCCGTTTGGCCGGCTGGGGCGTTTGCAACGGCGTAGAGACGGCCTTGGCGAATGACATATTTAGGCAAGTGGAGATAAATAGCAAGATTTTAGCTCTACACGCCTCTGCGCTTTCAGAGGCTGTCTATGTGGGGGTGAAGAGCCGGGTGGAGCCTCTCGTAATTAAATTAATTGCAGATTTGCAAAGAGCCCATGTTGCCAGCCATTTACTACTTGACGTAGACAAATCTGCGTCAGGCTCTATAGTGGTGTATGTCGAAAGTGGTGTAGATACAATGCATACGGCGGTTGTAGAGGGCGATGTGAGGGGGCCTGTTGAATATGTCCTTGTTTCTAGAGGCGGCGGCCCCCAGTATGTACACTCTACACTGTCTATTCGCTCTTCTATATATGGGAGGCCGTTTGTAGTAGGCGGAGTTATGAACGCCGTCAGAGAGGAGTATATACTTGGGGAGGAGACTTACGCCGAGGTTGTGGGGCTGGAGTTGGGGCTTGGCGAGAGTAGGATAGATCACGTGGTTTCTCTCGTCAACAACGCGCCTAGGGGCCGGAGTTTTGCAAAACTCTACGCAGTAGCCGCCGACAGATCTTTTGTCGCGCAACGCGCGGTGGGCAGAATTACCCAGAGGGGGGTCGGCAGCGAGAGCTCTGTCGACGGGGTGGCCTATATTGCAGGAGATGAGGCTGTGGTAAATACACAACCTGTGATTTTGGTGGAGACAGGCGATGTGGCAGGCGCTAGACACTCAGCGGCTGACGCGGCGTTAGACGAGGAGAAGGAGTTTTTCCTAAGGGCCCGCGGGATAAAAAAAGAGGACATCTCTAGGTTGTTGATAGCTAGCCTTATAGATCAATACCTCTCTACGCTGTCTGACAGGGCTCGAGATTTTGTAAACTCTGTGTTTAAATCCGTCGGCATGTTTTAGCTAGATCTAAACGAGGTGCTTAACCGCCTGAAGTAGAGACGGCGTCTTATATGCTGCGTTTATCCTACTTTCTCGTAAATTATCTCTCCTATGAGCCGCTACCCTGGCTCTGGGGCTTGGCGACTAGGGGGCGCCGCCAGCCCCAACGACCCTACTTGCCCGGGGTTGCCCAAGCGACTCGGGGCGGGCCCCGCGCCCTCCCGGGGAGGACCGGCGTCGCAGAGGGGGCTGTTTTAGCGAATCCACTCTACGCCCTCTGGCGTGAAGAAATTTGGAATTGTGGGGTCTATCTCCGGCGGTTTTAAGAGATGGCGCCACTCGCCTGGCCGCGGCAGTAGTATATCTTGCGGCGATATATCGTATAGCCACTTTGTCGCTACGTGGTAAAAAATAGTTCCACACCCTCTACATCTCCACCCCTTGCCCCTCCCCAGACTCTCAAGCGACCCTCCGCAGTATGGACATCGTCCTTTCTCGGCGAGGTATCTGCCCAATATATAGGCCCTCTCTACATATAGATATAGGGACTCCCCCCTGGGTTTTACCCCGCCGTAGAGTACGACGTCACAGCCTATACATCTTTCCAATCTTGCGGCTAGTTTTCCCAAGTGTCTATACACAACAAATTCAATGCCGTTGTCTAATCTGCCGGCTAAATGTCTGCCACTAATCCTCCTAGTCTCTACAATAATCCCTCTTGTTCTATAGAATGAGTAGGGGTATGGGTCTTGGAAGAAGACGCCGAGTTCTATATGTGCGTCTGTTGCTTGGTTTGTCCTGTATATTACCCACCCCACCGGCTTATAGCCCCATTTCTCTAAGAGGGCCAATGCATATCTAAGGTGTTGTGGCGTAAGTCCACGTATGCCGTAATATACAGGGTCAGGCCCCCTGGGCTCTATCAACACACGTCTTTTGTCTAAGTTGTGGAAAGTGTAGGGGTATGTAAACAATTCCATGGCTTGTACAAGCTCAGGCGCTACTGGGGCTCTCTCCCCCTCTCTATATGCTATTAGTTCAAAAGTGGATTTTGGAAACGCCGCGCCTACTGCCGCAACGGCGCCGACTCTCCCTCTGCCGCCCCATGTGCGAACGCCGACTCTATCTGCCGCACTTGCGCTCACCACTTGTGTTAGGGCCATGCGGTATAAGAGACGGGCCCGCTCTGGTATTTCGCCAACTGCCACAGCCACCCCCGGGTCTGTCTTTCCCTCGCGTCTGGCATATATGTTTACTATGTCAATTACGAGTTTCCAAAGCTCTTCTATATCGCCTTCTGGGATATCTAAGTCTAATGCCACCGCAGCGTTCCCTCTGGTTTTAAATGGGATATTTGGATTTAGCCGGACGAGGTGGGGAAAGTCTCTAAACGCGCGGGGCCCCCATTTTTTCATTATCTCCTTAGCTAACACATAGCCTACATATGTCGTACATCCACCTCTGTGGCTATCTGTATCGTCTATACCTACTACAACTCTCATCTATATGGAGAATACCACCTGTCTCTTAGGCTCGGCCTAGAGACGCTGGAGGTTTTATCTACAAATCTCATGTCTTTTGCAACTGCGTTTAAAAGCAGTTGGAGATCTAACGGAAGCGAAGGCCCGTAGTGGGCTAACGTGTCGTTGGGAGTTACGACATACGGCTTCTCTCTAAGAAACTGAACCTCTTTTTCGTAATACATCTTCCCCTTGGCTTCATAAACTACAAATTTTGCTCTTTCTATCAACTCGGTTGGGGGGCTTTCGTTTTGTCTAAACACACAAGGGAGGCCCCTCATATATCTCAAGCCTATATGTGTCAACGCGTCTGCGACATAGGAGTTGCTACAAGCCACGTCGTAAACGCCTAGGTTTATAATTGCCAAGACGTCGTCATATAGCGGTACGCCTTTAAACAACTCTCGGTATATACCTGCGACTCTATCCCCTTCCTCGTCTTTATCAAATATTCTTGCAAAAAATCTAAAGATGGCCACGACATGGTCTATATTTGTCGGCGTTGGAACTGCTATAACTGCCTTGGCAATTTTCGTTACTTCGTCTAATAAATGTTTTTGGACTGGGTAGTATAAAATTACGAGATCTGGCCGAATTTTCTCTAGCACATCCATATTAACGTCTACGAAGGTTCCGACAATCGGCACTCTGAGTAATTCCGCAGGTCTATATGAAAAAGCGTCGCGGCCTGCCAAACTTATGTTAAGTATAGCCAGAAACTCGTTTACAGAGGGGTTTAAACTAACCACTTTCTCTGGCACGCCGTCTAACGCCCCTCTAAAAATCACATATGGTGATCAATAGCGCTATAAAAAGATGGGGGTGCCGCATACCCCCGCTTCTGTTGGGGTATCAATCTAACCCCCTACCCGGGCCTCGCCGCGGCCTCATAGGCCCTGCTTGGGGGCCGTGGCGCCGGCTGGTTTTTACCCCCGCCTTGCGGCGGCCCGCCGGCACCCTCCGCGGACGGTGCGGGAGGTTCCAGAGGGGGCCCGTCTCCGGGCGCCCCCCGTCCCCTCGGCACCCCCAGTTATTTTCTCCTAAGCAGTATTTATGTTATCCACGCCACAAACCTAGGGCCAGCCCTAGGAGGAAGGCTATAGATGAGTAGGGGATTGTGTCTTTTATTTTCATGGCGTAGTATATTGCGTCTTTTGTTGCATAGCCGAGCTGTTGTAACACTGCAGTTATTTGTTGTGGCGAGATATAGCCCAATGCCGCTAATACTAGAACCAGCGCAGTAAGTATGAGGGCGGCTGACAAAATTCTTTTGGCTAAGGCGCCGACTAAAAACCCCACTATAAATGGGCCGACGAGCGCCAGTAGTTGATCTAGCATATAATTAGCGGCGTGGATGTTTTTAAGACTTTCTAGAATAGTTTATAAAGTATGTACGATGGAGAGCCACTGTGACTTTCCACTGCCAGCCGGACTGCGCCTTATGTTGTAGAGCAAGTCCCGTCACAGTGTTGCCCCACGAAGTTTATGTATTGCAGAGGTTAGCCAAGGAGCTTGGCGTCGCGGTTGTTTTTACGCCTGCATATAGAGTTGCAGATTTGAAATCTGGGCTGAGAATTGCGTTGAGCTACCTAATGCATTTAAATGAAGAGGGGAAGTGTCCCTTCCTAGAGGGCACTAAGTGTAAAATCCACGACCTCTATAAGCCGCTGACTTGCCGCTCTTTTCCCTATTTGCCAAAGGTTATTAAATACAGCGTCGACCCAATAGCCCGTGAAATACATATAGAGGTGAGATTTGTCATGTCTACGTTATGCCCTGTGATCCGCCGCGATCTCACGCCGAAAGATGTAGTCAAGATGTCGAATATAAATATCGCGGTTAAATACGCACCAAGAGAGACCGAAGTGGCTTTAAAAACGCTGGAGGAGAGGTACTTCTATGCAAAGGTTTTGTCAGAGCTGTGGAAAAGGGGGCTGGTCGAACTGGCGGAGGAGGATAAATACCCGTTTTTCCCAGTGGTAAACGGCTTTGCGTTTATTAGGCGTTTTTACCCAGAGCTAACGCTAGAAAAGTTGTTACGCTAGAGCAATCTATCGGCTACAAGTTTTTCAAAATCGACCACAGGCTTGCCATCTATCTCTATTGGCTGGAGCGCAGGAGGCATCTTGCGGTAGTTGGGGTCGTATATGCTTTCATATCTCTCCTCAAAGGTGGGGACAAGCTCGTTTTTGTAGAATATACCTAGCGGCAGTCTGTCCCGTTCCACGATTTTATCTAGGGCTTTGCGTATTTTTACATCAACTTCTTTTTCGTCATGTACAACGGGGTCCCACGTTGGATCTGCTTCGTCAAGTTTATATATTCTCTTTTCGTACCACTCTCTCGTCATTACGTTGTTATAGGTGACGCATGGACTATATATCTGTACAAAGGCAGACCCCTTGTGTCTTATAGCCTCGACAATAAGTCTCGTCGTGTATTTTATATCGTAGGCATACCCCCTTGCTATAAATGTAAACCCTGCTGTTAGAGCCAGGAGTAGCGGATTTATCTCGCTCTGTGGGTTGGCCTTTGGTATAGCTTTAACTTTAATGCCAGCCGGGAGAGTGGGCCCAGCCTGTCCTCTCGTGAGTCCATATACAGAATTGTCCATTAAAATTACTGTCATATCTACATTACGTCTGCCTAAGTGAAGGAGGTGGTTCCCTCCTATGGCCATCAAGTCCCCATCGCCGCCGACTACAATCACTTCGAGAGACGGATTGGCCAGCTTTATCCCAAGGGCGTAGGGAATTGCTCTGCCATGGATTGCGTGGACACTTGTGGTACGTACAAAATGGGGTAGGCGGGAGGAACACCCAATCCCCGAGACTAACACTAAGTTTGCTGGGTCGAGATTTAGCTCTGCAAAGGCGTTATACAAGGCTTGTAATACGCCAAAGTGGCCACAGCCGGGACACCACTCAGGAGTCCTAACCCATCTGTAGTCGGCGACTGTTCTTTTAACTGTCTGCATAGTCATAAGTCTGTCTCTATTTTAATAGTCTTTTGACCTTCTACAAATTTTCTGTATGCGTAGATGACATCATCTGTTGTTATAGGTCTCCCGTTGAACTTCACAGCCACAGCTGTCGGCTCTATTCCGGCAAACATCTGGGTAATCATGGCGAGTTGGCCTAGGTAATTATTTTCTATGAAGAGCGTCTCCCTACCCTGTAGATATTTCTTAACGAGTTCTACTGGATATGGGTAAAGCATTTTAACATAGAGAAAGCCGACGTCTTTTAATTCCTCAAGCGCTGTGAGAACCGCGGGTTTTACAGACCCCCACCCCACTATCACCCTCTTGGCGTCTTGAGGCCCAAAATACAACACCTTCTCCTCTGGTGAAATCTCGCTTTCAATAAGCTTTAGCTTTGCCATTCTTCTTTCAAACATCTTGGTTACAACCACGGGATCTTCTTCTGGATCGCCCTCCGGATCGTGTTCTAAGCTGTTTAAGTGGAAAATTGCGTTTGAGATGCCTGGTAGTAACTTAGGCGGTAGTATTTCTTCAAGTGGATATGCTTCTGCGTCTTTTGTCTGTGGGAAGACGACTGGTTTTTCAGTTTGTATCTTTACTTTTGCAGGATCTGGAAGCGGCATTACTGCGAATGTGTTAGACAGATTTTTGTCGACGAGGTGTATCACTGGAACGCGGTAGCGTTCTGCCCAATTTGCAACTCTAATATTGTCAAGAAACACCTCCTCTAAGTCTCCACTGGCATATACGATTTTTGGATACTCGCCATGGCCTATGAAGAGGGAGAATAGAAGGTCTTGTTGAGCTTGTCTAGTGGCTTGGCCTGTACTTGGCCCTGCGCGCATCCATACAGTGACCACCACCCCAACCTCCATCATTCCAGCCATTGAGAGCGCCTCCGCCATTAGACTAAAGCCAGGGCCGGACGTGACTGTAGCAGCTCTTGCCCCTGCAATCGCGCCGCCGGTAGCTATAGCTATAGCTGATAGTTCATCTTCAGCTTGAAACGCCATTGCGCCGATTTTCTCAAACTTTGCCAACTCACCTGCGTTTCTATCCACTGGAAATGGTATAAGTCTTTCAAATGTCATTGCGTCGTCTGTGGCAGGCGTTATCGGGTAATATGCAACAAATCTTATCCCACCAACTACCTTACCGTAGCCAGACGCCTCATTGCCGTTCCAAAATATCCGCTTAACGCCAGGGTTGCGGGGCTTAAGTGTAGTTATCCGCTTATCAACGAGTTTTATGGCCTCGGCAGCGATTTTTTTATTTTGCTCTATCACCTCTGCCTTTCTGCCAAGGGCAAAACCGACGCCTCTAGCTACATACTCCTCGTCAAGACCTAGAAGAGCCGCGCCGAGAGCTACGACAAAGGTGTTAACAAATCTAGCCAACATAACCGGCGATGTAACACCAATTTTTCTTCCTATTTCGCTTATATGTTTATTATAGGGGAGCCCTAATACTTCAACGCCGTTTTGTCTTAGATATTCTACAAAACCCTTTACCGTCGGTTCAAACCCATGTTCTTTAGCGAATTTTTTGAGTCTCTCCGCAAGGGGTTTTGCGAGCATTTGATAACTATCTGGAGTCTTGGGGTCTTCTTCTGTATTATATACGAGGAAGCTGCCTTTCTTTAGATGATGGATATGTTCTAATACGGCATGTCCGTCGAATGTCAACGCCAACTCTACGCTGTTTCCAGGCGCTGGGGCGGGCCAGTTTTCGGAGATTGTACCAACTACATAGCTATGGCGACCTCCCGCTATATTACTCCAAAACTCTCGTCGCGCGTATACATAATATCCCGCAGCGCCTACGCCATATATGAACATAAAAGAAGCAGTCTCTACTCCTCTGCCTTGTGGACCCCCTATTAAGAAACTTATTTTCATTAGAACAAGAATAATATACATATTTATATTTTTTATCAAGATTGTTGCCACGCCATCACTCTATAAAACGTGTATGCTGTATGTTGTCATAAAAATTTATATCTTATAGTTTCTACGTTTGACGTAGTTAATTTTTTCAAAAGTCTAATTTAGTCTTCTCTTTTGTTCCGCTCGATTATTTCTCTAGCGATATGCGCCACAATGCCCCTTATCTTCCTAAACCGCTTAGACGCGAGATAACGTGCTCTGTCTTCGAGACGTCTCCTTCTGACGGGATCCGCCTCCCTAGCGGCTTTTCCGTCAAGACGGCTTATCTCCTCGTGGAGTCTCCTCAGTTCTCTTACCGCGCTCTCGTCGGGAAGTCTCAACGTCTGTCTCAGTTTTCCGTCCACGAGGAGACCCGCCGTGACGCCGTTGTCGAGACGGTTCACGTCAACGACAACAACGGCCCTGGGCTCCACTGGCGTTACCTCCCTAGCGAAGATGAGAACAACATATAGCTTTCCGTAGGTCGGTTCCTTCTTGCCCTTCCGCTTTTCTATGTTCAAGAACGCCAACTTCAACTTAGCATCCTCTTTTAACCGTTTTCTGATCCAAGAGATGTCGCCCTTTTTCAACTTAATGACAAAAGGCGGTATGCCGAGCTTACGCACTCTGACTACGCCGCTCTTTAGGTCGACGAAAACCGCCCTGCCCACGTCTCTCTCGTTCTCAACTCTAAGTTGGGCGTTGAGCGGAACCGCCCTGTAGAACGCAATATCACGCCAAAACACCCTGGCTTGCTTTACGAAGTACCTCCCCAACCCGTACTTGGGAAACACCTCCTCGATAATCCGGTGCGCCAGCTCCCGCCTGTCTGGCGTGAGGAGACGGTCAAGCTCCTCCGGCGCGAGTCTGGGCTCTCCCTTTCCCGTCAACTCCTTCAACAGCCTTCTGACGTACTCCTCCGCCGCTAGGCGCATCCTCGTCACTAGGTCAAGGACGTCGGGGCGTTCCTCCACTAGTTTCCAGGGGATTTTGATCTTTAGTACTCTGTATGCTTGGTTCATGTGCATGCTTGGCATGGGGAAGAAAAACTAGTGTAAGGGAGTAGGGAAAAAACTATTGTTTTACCCTCTGGAGGAGTTCCCAATAACGCTTTTCGGCCCACGCCGTGGGCACGTCGTCTCTGTCCGCCGCAAAGTTGCAAGAGAGACTGGTGTGTGGAGGAGAACTGCGACGAGTGGGACGACGGCAGTTGCCGGCGCGCTTGCGGAGAACACGTGAGACGCGTCATGGAGCCCATACTCCAAGACCTAAAGCGGAGGAAGACGGCAGAGGCCATAGAGTTGGCGAAAAAGGCGGGGCTCCTCCCACAAGACTTCGACATAGAACAGTACAGGAAGATAGCCGCGAAATACGCCAAGCCGGCCGAGACCGGCGCCCCCGAAGCGCCACAGTAGGCCACGCTGCCGACGCCAAAGTTCTCCCTTTTCTCCCGGCCCCCAGATGTGCATATGAGCCAAACCCAACTCCCTATAGAAAAAAAGCTAATTGAAAACGCTATCCGCGAATTGGGAGGAGCTCTGGTCAGCATGGGGTCATGCGGCGACGTGGCATACATAGAAACAACTGAAGACAGTGGGTGTTTTGCCCTAACGCCAGATCCATTCGCCTCGGAATACCCGATACCCGTCTCGTGCCAAGAGTATTGTCCATCTAAGAAAGAAGAGTATGAAGACGAAGAGGAGGAGTTGTGGGAAGAGTTCGAGGAGGAGTGGTAGGATCAACCCCCTTTTTCTCCGTCTCTCTGCTTGCTTTTCTCCCGCCTGTGTAGTCATGGCATGCGGATTCTAGACGTGTTTCTGGCGGCGATGGCCGTCGCCACAGTCGCGGTGTGGGGCGTCGCCTACGCCATCACACGCCCTGAGAGAGTCCTCTGGGCGTTTGTGGCGGTGTCGGCGCTCTCCGCCGCGACCCTCGGCACACTCTGGGCCCTCCGCCGGAGTTGAAACGTTCACCTGCCTCACGGCGTCGCTGTCAGGCAGGTGAGTCGAAAGAGTAGAAAGAGAGTCTCTTCAACTAGTTTTTCTTCTCCGCGCCGGGCACATATATGAACCAAGTCTATAGGGTGCTAAAGATCAAAATCCCTTGGAAGCTCGTCGAGGAGCGGCCGGACGTCCTAGACCTCGCCGTAAGGATGCGCCTTGCGGTTGAGGAGTACGCCAAAACATTGCTCAAAGAAATCACGGGACAAGAGGAGCCGAGACTCACGGCGGAGGAGTTGGACAGACTCCTCACGCCAGACAGGCGTGAGTTGGCGCGCCGGATTATCGAGGAGGTGTTTCCCAAGTACGGACTTAAGAGATATATCGCAGAGTGGGCTAAGTTCTTCTGGCGCGACGTAGTGTTCCACCGGGCGGTTCCGCTCAACGCCCAACTTAGAGTTGGGAACGAAAGAGACATGAGTATGGCGGTCTTTGTCGACCTAAAGAGCTGTATTGTTAGAGTAAGAAAACTCGGCATACCGCCTTTCGCCATCGAGTTGAAGAAGGGCAACGTCGCTTGGATAAGGGAGAGACTAGAAGAGGGCGCCAAATTGAAGTTGGCGTTCCTCGGCGTAGAGAGGCGGAAGGGCAAGGAACTGACCTACGGCAAGCTATACATCGCCCTAGTATTCGCCCGCGAGGTGGCGTCTGTGGAGTCAAAGGCCATTGTTGCCGTTGATGTGAACAGATTGGATCATGGAGTCATGATGGGTCTCCTCGTGGACGGAAAACTGAGACAGACACTAAAACTCCCCGACAGACGAACAATTAAGGAGTTGAGGAAACTCCACGAGGAGATAAGTAGCCTTGAAAGACGGGTTGCAAGAGAGACGGATTCCGCCAGAAGGATGCTCCTTGAGGAGAGAGTTAACCGACTCAAATCAAAACGTTACGGAAAGATACGTAGCGTTGTGATACAGATCGTAAAAGAAATCATCGAACTCGCCAGACAGAACAACGCCGTCATCGTAGTGGATACGATGGACGACGAGACGTACCAAGGGTTGAAGGAGGGCAACTGGAGCGGGGAGAAGAAGCACTACTTGGACGGCCTAGGACAGTTGAGGAGGAGGTTGAAGGAGCTCGCCGAGTGGTATGGGCTGCCATATCTCGAGGAGCGGTTGTATTCAACCATCTGTCCCCGTTGTGGGGCCAAGATGGCGGAGGAGAAAAACCGCATAATGCGTTGCACCGTTTGCGGTTACTCCGACCACAGAGATAGAGTTCCGTTGCTATGGGCAAAAAAGCGATATTGGGAAATCCTTCGGAAAAAACAACCAGTTTTTCCTCAATTTCGGCGACCATCTTACTTTTAACCTCGTAAATCTTCTTCACTTATGAACCACATCCCCGGCTCTAGGGACGCGACCGAAACGCCGAGCCCGTGCGCACGGGCACGGTCGCGTCCCTCTCGCCCTGGGGTTGCCTCGCGCGACTCCGGGGCGGGCTCGGAGCCCCCAGAGAGGGCCGGGCGCCGCTAAGGGGGCATTTCAGAGAGATTATCTGCTACATAGGCTTTGTGTATAGTTCCTAATGCCCGTCAGTATCATTTCTGTTGCGACTGAGGCTATTATAAGCGACATGAATCTACCGACTAGTCTCAGAGGGGTGGCGCCGATGTATTTTACAGCTCTGATGCCTACTATCAACGTTATTGCGACAGCTGTTGAGGCAGTAAGCGCAATGAATAGAGTTATTAAGGGGCCGTAGATAGATGACATAACTATCAGCGCTGTTATAGTGCCTGGGCCTACAATAAGCGGTGTTGCTAGCGGTACAACGGCATGTTCCTCTGTTATCTCAATTCTGCCTACATAAGAGCCAGAGAGTAGGGTAGTAACTGAGATAGTCATTAATACAATGCCGCCTGCTATTCTAAAACTATTGATGCTGACGCCAAATGCGGACAATATAAATCCCCCGCTTACTGCAAAAATTGCGGCGAGTATGTATACAACGGCTATTACAACTGTGGTGATTTTTCTTACATATGCAGGCCTTTCAACAGCCAGAGGCCCCACTACTGCGAGCTTACCGATTGGGTTCATAATGGCGTAAAGCTGTCCTACAAGCCCTAAAAACTCCAAAGGAGTCACGTTGTTAAGCTAAAATGGTCAGTTTTAAAAACCTCTTCACAAATCCGGCCTCACGCGCTACATCATCCGAAGTGGGAAAATTTAGTCGTGTTGTGTCTCTTCTGCTTTCACACCTTTTACAACGGCTTCTATGTATTTTTTCCTCTCTTTTTCGAACTGATCAGCTGGATAAGATTTGACTTTTGCCAATATCTTTGGTAGCGCTGTATATTCCATTTCTTCGGGCGGTAGCCTATGTGGTTGGAATGGCCCCATGCGGCGGATGTAATCTGCTATCTGCGCCGCGGTCTGTCTCACATAGTCAAAGGCAGGGTCGTCAAAGAGGTCGACGCCGCCTTCTAAATACCCGTCGTGTAACTGAAAGCCCAAAGCGCCGACTTTTGGAGGGCCGTCAAATCTAGTCATTTTCGGGCCCAGCGCGATCCTTCTCTCTGGGTCTATTGAGACAAAGCGCGCTGGCATGAGAGGACCTGCGTGACTTCCGCGCATCCACCCGTGGACTAGGTGGGGATGTGCGAAGGCTTCTAGTATTTCGCCGATGGCGGGGAGGCCTGATTGAGCTCTTACGATCATGACTGGGTCGTCTTTGCCGACGTATCTGCCGGCTATGAGGGATAGTCTCTCTACGCTGTTTGCAGCGGCGGGAATTCCATCTGATCGTCTAAACACTTTTCTGATTATATACCTACCAGTGGTGCCTATTAAGCCGAGTAGAGAATAAGAGTCTTCTGGAGTCTTCAGTAGATATACCTTGTGCTCTATTACGTCTAAGACCTCAAAGATAAAGCCTTCGTGCATCGAGGGGTCTATGACAAGACCTGCGGTGGTGAAGGGGTCTGCAAACATTTTGTAAAGCGGGAGGTTGAAGGCGCCAGGTTCTGTCTTGTCTGCGGCAAATACAACTATAGGCTCGCTGGGCCTCTCTTCAATTTCCATTTCTGCGACCTGGGGCCCTAACCCCCTTATGTTACCAGAGAAGGCCTCCTTTAGTAGATCTTGACCAGCGCCATATAGTTTATATCTCTTGGCTACCTGCTCAGTTACCTCCTTAAAGGTCTCCCATGCCAGTCCATGTATTTCCGGGTTATCTTCGCCCTTTGTGTGTGTCATTAGTAAAGAGATGTCGTCGCCGACGTTGTAGACAAAATAGTCAATTATCACTCCTTTTCTCTGCGCCTCTTTTAGTTTTGCTGCGGCATATTCAAGCATCTTGGGATGTACATAGGCGTGGCCTGGAAAACCTCCGACGTCAGCTTTTATTATAGAAACTGTTACCTTCATGCAAGCAGAGCGGAGTTTTATTTAAAAATGTTCTCATGCCTGTGGTAAGCTTTGATTATGTAGAATCGACGGGATGGCTTTCTAAAATCCAAGATGTTTATAGAAGAGCCTCGCTTAATAGTGTAGTATTTAGATTTTTACACCCTGTTGCCGATGTTACTTATATATATAAATACCTTTGGAGCCGTGGTTGTACGACTTTTCTTATATACTATGAAAATAAACCCATAGGCGTAATAGACCTAACTCCTTGTGGCGAAGGCGTAGAGGTAGCTATTTTGATTATCGACGCTTTCCAAGGGAAGGGTTTGGGAACCGCCGTAGTTTTTGACTTTGCAAATAGAATTAGAAAGATGGGTTTTAAATACGCCCTAGCTTATGTATTGCCAGATAATTACAGAGCACTGGCAATTGCTAGAAAGATAGGCGCCGAAGTTAAGTGTAGAGATCTCTGCATGATTAGGTACAAATTTTCAGAGACACAAGAGGGGTCTATAGGAAGGTGTGGCTAGATAAAGTTTATATAACCGTCTAATTTGGCTATTGATGTCTAAGGGGCGAATATCAAGGCCTATCTCGTTCTTGAAGATGGTTCAGTCTTTGTAGGCAAGCAGATCGGCGTCGAGAAGACGGTGGTTGGAGAGGTCGTCTTTACAACCTCTGTAGTTGGCTACCCACAAGTGTTGACAGACCCGAGCTACAAGGGGCAAATAATTACTTTTACAATGCCTCTCATTGGGAACTATGGCGTTTCTGAAGACCAGCTTGAGTCAGACGGCATAAAGGCTGAGGGTGTTGTGGTTTTTGAAGCAACGGTGCCGAGCCATTACAAATCGGTGATGTCCTTAGACGAGTGGTTAAAGGCCGAGGGGATTCCTGGCGTTGCCAGGGTAGACACAAGGGCGCTTGCTATCAAGCTTAGGGAATACGGCGTTATGATGGGGGCGCTGGGGCCTGAGGAGCCCGAGGAGCTTTTAAAGCGGCTGAGGTCGTCTCCACGCTACGACGAGGTGAACTACGTCGACCTCGTGTCGGTTAAAGAGCCGCGTGAGTTGGGAAATGGAAAGCTTTGCATCGGCGTGGTGGACTGCGGCGTAAAGAAATCTATAGTCATGGAATTTCTAAAGAGGGGGGTAAGGATTAAGCTCGTGCCTTGTCGTTCTCCAGAGCTGGCGTTTGACTGCGATGGCCTCTTTTTGAGCAACGGGCCGGGTAACCCCAAGTTACTGGGTTCGCTTGTGGAGAAGGTGAGGGAGTACGCCGAGTACAAAAAGCCCCTCACCGGCATATGCCTGGGCCACCAGGTGATCGCCCTTGCCATGGGCGCCAGCGTGTACAAGCTCAAGTTTGGACATAGGGCTAGCAACAAGCCCGTGCGGGACCTCCGCTTCACAGGGAAGACCTATATTACAGTCCACAACCACGGCTACGCCGTGGATCCAAAAGACAGCGGGCTGAGGGTCTGGGCTGTTCAGCCAGACGACGGCACCGTGGAGGGTCTCTACCACGAGTCTCTCCCCATCTTGACGACGCAGTTCCACCCCGAGGCCTCCCCAGGGCCGCAGGACACAAGGTGGATCTTCGACATGTTCGTCAAGCTTGTCCAGCGCCATGCCGAACATTAGGAAAATCTTGGTGATAGGGTCCGGCGCTATTAAAATTGCTGAAGCGGCGGAGTTTGACTACTCGGGCTCGCAGGCCCTGAAGGCGTTTAGGGAGGAGGGGATAGAGACGGTGCTTGTCAACCCCAACATAGCCACTATACAGACGTCGAAGTTTCTGGCGGATAGGGTCTACTTCGTGCCTATACAGAGGCAGTTCTTGGCGGAGGTCATAGAGAGGGAGAGGCCTGACGCAATTGCGTGTGGCTTTGGCGGACAGACGGCGCTGTCGGCCTGCGTAGATCTACACGACTCCGGTGTCTTGGATAAATACGGCGTTAAGGTTGTGGGAACGCCGATACGGGGAATAAAGAGGGCACTATCGAGGGATTTATTTCAAAAGGCCATGAGGGAGGTCGGCATACCGATCCCGCCCAGTAGCCCCGCGAGATCGCCCGAGGAGGCGCTGAAGGTCGCGCGGGAGATAGGCTATCCGGTGGTGGTGAGAGTGAGCTTCAACCTAGGCGGGGCGGGCGCCTTCGTTGCCAGGAGTGAGGAGGACCTAAGGGCCAGGGTGTATAAGGCCTTCGCCCAATCTGCAATTGGGGAAGTCCTTGTGGAGAAGTACTTGGAGGGGTGGAAGGAGATAGAGTTTGAGGTTGTGCGCGACGCCTACGACAACGTCGCCGCAGTGGTCTGTATGGAGAACGTGGACCCCATGGGCGTACACACGGGGGACTCCATAGTGGTGGCCCCCTGTCTCACTTTGACAGATGAGGAGTACCAGAAGGCTAGGAATATCTCCATCGGCGTGGCGCGCGCCATCGAGCTAGTGGGCGAGGGCAACGTCCAAGTGGCGGTCAACTACGCTGGACCTGAGCAGTACGCCATAGAGACAAACCCACGTATGTCCCGCTCTAGCGCCCTTGCCTCCAAGGCCTCGGGCTATCCGCTTGCCTTCATCGCAGCTAAGTTGGCCTTGGGCTACCGTCTGGACGAGGTTTTGAACCAGGTGACGAGGCGGACGGTGGCGGCGTTTGAGCCCGCGCTTGACTACATAGTGGTCAAACACCCGAGGTGGGAGAACGACAGATTCGGCGTATCCGAGGGCCTGGGGCCAGAGATGATGTCTATCGGCGAGGCCATGGCGGTGGGGAGGACGCTGGAGGAGGCTTGGCAGAAGGCGGTTAGGATGATCGACATAGGCGAGCCCGGCCTAGTGGGCGGGCCTATGTTTAAAGAACTGACGCTTGAGGAGGCGAGACGGTGTCTAGAGGGGTATAAGCCCTACTGGCCGATATGCGCCGCCAAGGCCATGTACCTAGGCCTATCCATAGACGAGGTGTACAGCTACGTGAAGGTGGATAGGTTCTTCCTAAGGGCTATACAACGCGTCGTAGAGGCCTACAAGGCGCTTGAGCAAGGCCGGTACGACCTGGAGGAGCTGAAGGTGTTGGGCTTCTCAGACAGTCAGATAGCCAAGGCGCTGGGGGTTGAGGAGGAGGAGGTGAGACGGGCGAGGAGGCGGCCAGTGGTGAAGAGGATAGATACGCTTGCCGGGGAGTGGCCAGCCGAGACGAACTACCTCTACCTCACCTATGGCGGCGTATACGACGATGACGTGCCACCGGCGGACTACTTGGTGGTGGGCGCCGGCGTCTTTAGAATAGGCGTAAGCGTGGAGTTCGACTGGTCTACCGTAAACCTGGCGCAGGAGCTGAGAAACAGGGGATTCAAAGTGGCTATCTTGAACTACAACCCCGAGACGGTATCGACGGACTGGGACATAGTGGATAAGCTCTACTTCGACGAGATCTCCTATGAAAGGATACTAGACATAGTGGAGAAGGAGGGCAGCGGCATTACGGTTGTCCTCTATGCGGGCGGCCAGATAGGCCAGAGATTGTATAAGCGTCTTGAGGCGGCGGGAGTAAAGATCGGGGGGACCCGCGCCGCGTCTATAGATGTGGCAGAGGACCGGAGTAAGTTTTCGGAGCTCCTAGAGAAACTCGGTATAAAACAACCGCCGTGGTTCGCCGCTAGATCCCTAGAAGAGGCGGCTAAACTCGCCGAGGCGCTGGGCTATCCCGTGTTGGTGAGGCCCAGCTACGTCTTAGGCGGCACCTACATGGCCGTGGCTTACGACAGAGAGGGGCTCCTGAGCTTTCTTACAAAGGCGGCTAAAGTGAGCGGGGAGTACCCGGTGGTCGTGTCCAAGTTCATACCTCGCGGCATTGAGGCAGAGGTAGACGCCGTGTCTGACGGAGTTCGGCTCGTCGCCACTCCCATCGAGCATGTGGAGCCGCCTGGCGTACACTCTGGCGACTCCACCATGGTGCTCCCGCCGAGGAGGCTGGAGGAGGGGGCCGTTAAAAAGATGGTCGAAGCAACGCAGAGGATCGCTAGCGAACTCGGGGTCAAGGGTCCTCTCAACGTCCAGTTTATAGTCTACGATGACGTGTACGTAATAGAGGCGAACCTCAGGGTAAGCCGCTCTATGCCCTTTGTAAGCAAGGCCACGGGGGTGAACTACATGTCTCTGACAGCAGATGTGTTGGTGAATGGCCGTCTCGCCGTAGATGAGGAGACTGTGGTGCTTAAGCCGACTAAGTGGTGGGTGAAGTCTCCACAGTTCTCTTGGTCTAGGCTGAGGGGGGCATACCCGCGGCTGGGGCCTGTTATGTATAGCACGGGGGAGGTGGCCTCAAACGGGGCCACCTATGAGGAGGCATTGCTTAAGAGTTGGCTATCTGCAACGCCTAATAAAATACCGGAGAGATCTGCCCTAGTATATACATACGATAAGCATAGCGAAGAAACTATTTTACAAGTTGCGTCTCTACTCTCCACAAGGCTTGAAGTATATACGCCGGAGCAATTAGGCGAGAAGATCGTGGATATGTTAAAATGGAAGAAGATAGATATTGTGATGACGGCAGGTGTAACGCCAGAGAGAGACTTCTTAATTAGGAGGACTGCTGCAGATACCAATACCCCTCTTGTATTAGACGCCACACTAGCTCTAGAGCTCACTAAGGCGTTTATCTGGTATTATAAAAACGGGAAGTTTGAAATATCGCCGTGGTAGCTATAGTATACGACGTAATTAGAGAGGAAGAGAAAATGCTTATTAAAGCCGCTGAGAGAATGGGAATACAGTTGAGATTTGTAAAAGTGGGTGAAGCTATGGATATAAACGGCTGGGAGCCCGATGTCTACCTCATACGTACGTTGAGCCATAACAAGGGGATTATAGCGGCGGCGGTTGTTGAAGGTAACGGCGGAATATCTGTTAACTCTTCTGTGGCGATTGCGACAAGTTGGAATAAAGCGGTATCTCTTGCAAAATTAAAGAGGGCAGGTTTGCCCATACCTAAGACAACAGTTTTATTTGGCGAGACAGATATAGAGATCAGAAAGAGATCTATTGTAAAGACCGTGAGCGGTAGTTGGGGTAGAAAAGTCGCACTTGTGTCAACGCCAGAGGAGCTCAAGCTATTACTTAGATCGGCGGAGGGCGAAGTGTTGATGCTCCAGGAGATGATAGGCACTGGTGAGGATATTAGAATTTTTGTTGTAGGAGATAGAGCGGTTGCAGCCATGAGGAGGATACCGCCTGAGGGCGATTGGAGGAGTAACGCAGCGCGCGGAGGCAAAACACTTCCGCAAGACATAGACGGCGAGTTAGAAGAGCTTGCTATAAAAGCGGCTAAGGCCGTCGGCGCGTTTTATGCAGGCGTGGATATTTTAATCGGCGATAGGTTATACGTCAACGAGGTTAATGGGATACCGGAGTTTAAAGCTTTGACAAAGACAACCGGGGTAGATATAGCAAGTCATATAGTACAAATGTTGCTAGAACTTAAGAAAAGAGGCTGAATAGCCTATCTCTTACATATGGCTCTTTGTAAAGTCTATCTCCAATTTTCACAAGGAAGTTGCCACGGGGGTCACCCTACCGATTTGTGAATATGGGATGCCGAGTTTCTTAAGTCTTTCCTCGGCCTCTTGTACAGAGTCGGGCGGCAATGTGGCTAATAAAACGCCGGAGCTTAAAGTCTCCAAGGGATCTATCCCAAAGGCAGAACACAACTCTTCAACCTCCCTGTACACAATTACTTTACTGGGATCCACCTCTATAGATACCCCAGAAGCATATGCAATTTCGGCTAGTCCGTTGGCAATTCCGCCCTCAGTCGGGTCGTGCATAGATGTAGCTAAATCCGCAAGGGCGAGAGCCTCCCTCAACACAGAAACAGCTTTTGCCAACTCTTTAGCTCTGTCTAACACCTCCTTATTTATCCCCTTTTTGAGGGCCTCGTTTTCAAAATCTGTGGCGAGTATAGACGCGGTTTCTTGACCGGCGGATTTCGTCATGAATACAACGTCGCCGGGCTTAGCTCCGGAGGTAGAGATATAACGCCTTCCTACGCCTATTGCTGTTGCTATAGCCACCGGTCTACCAACTGCGGATGTAACCTCAGTGTGACCTCCAACTATAGCCACATTGACCTCTCTAGCGGCTAGATCTATTTGTTTTGTCACTTCGTCAAGGAGGGTCTCGTCAGTTTCTGGAGGGAAGAGGAGAGCTATAGAAAGCCACATCGGGGGGATTCCCCTTACAGCTATGTCATTAGTAGGCACATACACCGCGAGATAGCCGAGCAGTTTTATAGAGCCAGATATGGGGTCTGTGTGAATTGCCAAATAGTAACCTCCTAAGTCGATTATCGCCGCGTCTTCGCCTATAGCTGGGCCCACCAGCACCTCCCGCCTAGGCGCCCCCCTTCTGTTAAAAACAAGGCGCTCAAGCACATCGGGCGGGATTTTGCCAATTTTCATAAGATAGGAGAGTTAATGGTATTAATACAATAGTCTCTACTTTTTGTGCAGAACGGAGATATGTCGCATTGGACTTCGTTAGTGCAGCCAAGGAGAGATACCCGCGTACTTCTCCCACGTCTTTTACAGAAGAACTTCAAGGTTGTAGCTATAGCGGAGAGCTTTAGTCTTGAAGACGGTTACTCAATATACGCGGGAGTTCTAGCGCGTAGAGATGGCGTAGTAGAAGAAGTGGCGTTTGACATAGCAACTCTAGGAGGCACAGACGGCACAGAGTCTGTCTCTAGGATTCTAAAGGCTGTGCTTAGGCCCGACGTCGGCTTAGTCATGTTAGACGGCTGTGTAGTCTCTTTCTACAACTGGATAGACGGTGAGGAGCTGTGGAAGAGATTTAGAAAGCCTGTAGCTTGTTACGTCTTCGAAGAACCCGAGGGGAGGGTGGAGGAGGCTGTGAGAAAGCTTTTTACAGACTGGGAGAAGAGAGTGGAGGCATACAGAAGATTAGGCCCGCCGGTGCCTTATTATATGCGAAGCGGCTATAAGATATATGTGAGGGCTTGGGGGATAGACCCAATAGATGCCGGAAGGGCGGCCGAGCTGTGTACAAAATTCGGCAAGATGCCAGAACCGCTCCGCATAGCTAAGATAGTAGCTAGCGGGGCTAGACAATTCTTAAAAACCATCCGTATGAAGATATGACAATGGTAACTAGGAGGAGGTTTCTCGTCGGCGTAGTTGCCGCTACTGTTATAGTTGCTGTAGGAGGCAGCCTTCTGTTTTTCACGCGTAGACAAGAGACGCCGCCGGTTACAACAAAGGCGCCGCGCGGTGGACACTTAGCTGTCTATAACTACTCTTATTACATAGATAAAGATCTGCTTGTCGAGTTTGAGAAAGAGACCGGCATCAAGGTGATATACCAAGAGTTTGAAAGCGGGGAGGAGGCCTACGCCGCTCTCCTCAGAGGTGGGGGTGGATACGATCTTATTGTAGTGCCAGACACGTACCTAAAGGACGTGATTAAGAGGGGCTACGTGAGGAAGATAGACCACGGCAGACTTACAAACATTGGCAATATTGATCTAGCGTTTTTCGAAAACCCAAATGACCCTGGCCTTCAACACTCTGTTCCCTACGCCTTTGGTACTACGGGCTTTGCTGTCAATTACTACTCCATGGCTGTAGACGTTGGCAGAAGGCTTGACAGTTGGAGCGACCTCTTTGACTTCGACCTATTAGAGAAGATGAAGAACAGAGTAGCCATGCTAGAGGAGTTTATAGAGCCTGTCATGGCGGCTAAATACGCCCTCGGGATAGATCCCAACGACTGGAGCCAGGAGGCGGTGGATAAGGTGACGGATCTTCTAAAGAGACAGAAAGGCTACATCAGGGGGTACATGGGGATAAGCCAGATCGTGCCGGCTATAGCCGCCGGCGAGCTGTGGGTTTCGCAAATCTGGAGCGGAGACGCTGCCACAGCCCGCGACGAGTTTATTAAACACGCCGGCGAGAAAAACGCCGATAAGTTCGAGTACGTACTGCCAAAGCCCATGACGCACAGATGGGTCGACTTTATGGTCATCCCCCGCGACGCGAAAAACATCGACGCGGCATACGCCTTCATAGACTTCCTGCTTAGACCCGAGAACTCAGCCAGGATCACCAAGGCCTCCTACTACCCAACTGCGTTGAAGAGACAGCTAATAGAGAAATACCTCGATCCAGACATACTCCAAGATCCCGCAGTCTTTCCGCCTGAGGGGGCTAAGCTGATTTACCTAAACTACACGGAGGAGATGATTAAGGCGGTGGAGAAGATAAGCTACGCTGTTAAAGGCTAAACCAACCGTATTTAAACGGTTCACTGAACCGCCGCCCTAGAGGGCGGAGGCTTTCTGTTTGTAATATCCATTACAGTCATTACGGCTTATAAAGTCGTCCCCTTGTCTTTTTCTTGGCCCCTCTCCGGGGGCTCAGGGGCCCGCCTCGGGTGCGCCGGGGCGAGGGGGCGGGTCATACGGGGGCTGGCCGCTGATTGTTTATATTGCATCTGTCTCCGTGCCCCCGTCTGCCGCCCCAGGGGCCAAGTAGACGCCGTTCATGTGAAGAGTGTAGTTACGAGGTTATAAAGTTTGATAGTTCGGAGTGGAAAAATGGGTTGTTTTGTCTTTTCTATCAACTCTTGGTATCTCTTCTCTGCCCATGTCATGGGCACGTTGTCTCTGTGCGCTCTGAGACCACAAGAGGGACAACGTATGAAACGGCCGATCTCCACAGCCATCTTCGCGCCACACTTTAGACAGATGGCCGAATACAACCTTTCTTCCAGATACGGAAGACCGTGCCACTGAGCCAGCTTCTTCAACTTTCTTCTCTCTTGACCCCTCGCTCCCCCTGCCCCCTCTGGCGTATATGCCTAAAGACCGCGATATATATGGCAGTGGGCTTGGAGCTTAAAGACGCCGAAAGAGACCTCAAGAGCCTTGTTGTTAGAGTCTGGCAGAGTTGCCATATCAAAATTTCCAAGGTAGATGGGGTAGCGAGTATGCCAAGGCTTTGTCAAAATAGGAATTGACTTCTGTTTGAGGCTTGATCTGGGGAACTAGCCTTGCCAAGAGCCGGCTTTGAAACTCGTTGACTCCATACTGTTGACGCTTGATATTGATAGAGAGGCGGAGAGGATGGTTGGATATGTTTAAAACCCATGAGGTTACATAAGCTATGGCTCACGAGGAGCATAGGGCTAAGGGGCAACGCGTCGCAAGGTTCTATATTGTGACTGTGAGTACCTCTAGATACCGGGAGAAGGCAGAGGGGCGTACCCCTGTGGACGAGTCTGGAGACCTGGCGGAGAAGATGGCTAGAGAGGCCGGACATCAGGTCGTCGGCAGAGACTTAATTCCAGACGACCTCTACCTAATAAGGCGTAAAACCTTGGAGCTTATCTCGCGGGAGGACGTAGACATAGTGGTGTTCACTGGCGGCACCGGCCTTACTAAGACCGACGTCACTATAGAGGCCGTGAGACCGCTGTTTGAAAAAGAGATAGAGGGCTTTGGCGATGTGTTTAGATATTACAGTATACAAGAGGTGGGGACTGCCGCCTTTTTAACAAGGGCGACTGGGGGCATAGTCGGCGGCAAGGCCATCTTCCTACTGCCGGGTTCCCCCAACGCGGTGAAAGTCGGCATGAGGATAATCTTGGCCGAGGTCTCCCACATCCTCTACCTAATCAAGCAATGAGACAGATCGCAGTTGCAGTACATAGTGACTACATCCCTGGCCTGAGGGAGAGGGCCAGGCTTTTTGTACATGCTTTAGCGGACAGATGTCCAGACGCCGTTTTGCTGGTGGGCGGCTATTGGGGTCACATGAGAGATGTCGTCGACAGTGCGCTTGAAAGAGGTATGAAGGTTGTGATTTTTCTGCCAATTGAAAAAGAGGGGGTACAACTGCCGGAGCGGGTTGTAGTTATAAAAACGGGTTGTGAGTTTAGATGTCGGTCTGTTATAATGGTGCGTTCTGCAGATGTGGTAGCTGTCCTCGGGGGTGGCGTGGGGACGATGATCGAGGCGTTCATGGCTTATGCCATGGGCAAGCCTCTGTATGTGTTAATAGACACGGGGGCTTCAAGCGACAGACTTTCTCAAACATATCCCGAGTATTTTGACGATAGGAGAGTACTAAAGGTGGTTTATGTAAGCGACCCAGTAGCTTTAGCCGAGGGTGTCTGCGGCGCCGGTCCCGGCGTTTTAACTAGCTTTGGATAACCATAGCGCGGCGGCGTTTTGTATAAAATGTAGTAAAACAGAGGCGGGTAGTCCATATCTGTTATAAGCAAAGGCAAGGGCTAGGGCTATAATAAAAATGGGCACGGCGCCGAGACCTGGTTTATGTAAAAACGCGAAGAGAATAGACGATAGTAAATAAGCCGCAGTTGTACCCAGCCTACCTTTTACTTCTTCAAAAACAATTCCTCTAAACACTACCTCCTCTACCAACGGGGCTAGCGCCAAAGCTTGGATCACAGCCAGAATTTTGCCGAGGGGACATGCCAAGACTTCTACAAAGAACTTCTCTTGTGATCTACTCAACTCTATATATTCAGCACGTATGGGGGGCACAGCTATGACTACCGCCCCTGCTGCAAGTAGAGAAAGGAAGTAGACCACAAAAGCCAGAGGAAACCTCTTGCTTAGCCTCCATTTAACTAATAGCCCAGCTGGGATAAACGCCGTGTATATCGCCGTACCAGCATATAGAGTTATACAGATAGGTGGCTTTAATAATATCAACACCATCGCTATGGCGATAAACGCTACGGCGACTGCCACCTTCAGAAGGCCCATGTCCCATCTGGCAGAGTAGGCTCTCGGACATTGGCTCATGGCCTATCTAATGGAGTAGGTAAAAACGATTGCCGCCGTTACTCTGTCTTTTGTTTTCTCATTTCTTGTCCTCTCTGACTAGTTTTGACTTACAAACTCCTCTATTTCACGAACGGCTTACCTGGCCCCCAGAGGGCGGTAGCGAGGGCGCCGATTAGCGATAAAACCAACGCTCTGTCTCCCAGATGGGCCGCTCTCACCCGGCGCACCCAGGACGGGCCCCCAAGCCCCTGGGCCAGGAAAAAGATTGGTAGATAATATATAGTTTCTGAATCACATGTGAAGAGAGATCTTTATAATTGACATCTTGTAGATCATTATGTGAGTTTTGGCGGTATAACAAACTGGCGTCCCGTTAGAGTTGTGTTTAAGAGAGACGTAGATCTACCTCTGTTGGGGATTTCGCATAAAGCTGGCACTGAGACCGAAGTGCCTCTATATCTTGCGTTAAGACTAGATGAGATGGGGGCTGTAGAAATAGACGAGAGTAACGCTGTCCAGCCTAGAGATGTTGCGTCTCTGAAATATTTAGAGCAGAGAGAGAGCTACCCGGTTAAATTACCTGAGGATTTTTATCCAAGAGTTAGACTTACCATCTATCTGCTTAACAAAAAGGGTGATGTAAAAACTCTACGGACGGTAGTACAGGATGTAAGAGAGTTAGTTATTGAACGTATTAAGAAAATCTCTGTCCTCGTGGCCACAAAGCCTGACATAGTAAATGACCAAGACTTTGTAAGCCGGCTTACGCCTGAGGAAAAAGCGCTATTGTTGTCTATTCACGCAGCTATTACCTCCTTTATATTTTCTATAGTTTAACATCTGTGTAATAATTTCAGCGACGTCTTTAGCAACGACGTTGGGCGGCCTTGACGCGTCTACAACCGGGTATCCCTCCTCTCTTGCCCTCTGGAGATAGATTTCGCGTACCCGTTTTAAAAAGGCGCTGTGTTCGTACTTTTCTGAGTCCCCCCTCTGTTTTATACGAGCTATAGCTATCTCTGGGTCTACGTCAAGTATTATTGTGATGTCTGCCTTGGGAACTGCGGAATTTATAATCTTTATAAAGTCTATAGGGACGCCGGCTGCGCCTTGGTATGCTATTGAAGATTCTATATATCGTTCGCTGATTACTATATATCCTTCTCTAACCTTTGGCTCTATCTCTCTCTTATAGTGTTCTATTCTATCTGCGGCGAAAAGTAACGCATCTACATGTGGGTCAATTGTGCCGCCTTTTAAAGCCCATTCTTTTATTAATCTTCCAATAGGCCCTCCGCTGGGCTCTCTGGTGACATAGACCTTAGGTAACATCTCTGCGAGTTGTAAAATTACAGTGCTTTTGCCCGAGCCGTCGATGCCCTCTATTGCTACAAATGCCATAGTAATGACTTGAGTTATTGTTTTAAGCGATTAGGCTCGGCCTAGGTAATTTAGAATCCCTCTTGCCGCCAACACGCCGGTGGCGGCCGCTACGTTTATTCCTCTGGAAAGGCCAGCTCCGTCTCCCGCTACAAAAAGCCCGGGCACTGTCGTCATGAGGTTTTTATCTACCACAGGCCGTAGCGAATAGTATTTAATCTCAGGGGCGTAGATAAGCGTCTGGGGGCTTGCCACGCCAGGCGCAAGTTCGTCAAGTTTCTTAAGCCCCTCTATTATGTCCTCTACAACTCTATGGGGCAACGCCAGAGATATATCGCCGGGAGTTACATCTTTTAAAGTCGGCGATATGCTAGATCTTCTGATTCTATCCCAGGTAGACCTCTGTCCACGTTCTAAATCGTAGAGACGTTGTATAAGAGGCTTGCCGCCCCCCAGCTTAGTGGCTAGCTTGGCTATAGATTTACCATATTCTATAGTATCTTCCATCGGGTCTGTAAGCCTGAGCGTAACTAAGAAGGCGAAGTTTGTATTTTCGCTTTTCCTCTCTAGATAGGTCTCTCCATTTACTCCAACAGTCCCGTCTGCATATACTTCTTTTACTACAAAACCACGGGGGTTTGTACAAAATGTTCTAACCTTGTCGTCGTATTTAGAAGTGTAGAGAATTATCTTAGGGTCGCGTATTGCGTCTGTAAGAGGCTTCATGACGTGGTAAGGCACTTCTACTCTAACTCCAATATCTATAGGGCCGAAGCTAAACGAGGCGCCTAGTTTCTTTAGTTGAGAAATAAGCCACTCGGCGCCGCCGCGGCCTGGCGCTAAAAGAACGGCTCTGGCATTTAGAACTCCTCTTGTTGTTTTTACTGTAAATAACCCATTGTCTCCTTTCTCAACTTCAAGAGCCCATGTGGCATACATTATAGCCACACCTGCTTTTTCAAGGTATTGGGTTATATTCTCTACGACAGCTCTTGACCCATCTGTTCCAATATGTCTCTGGCGTATGGGTATTATCCTGGCGTTAACTCTAGCCGCTAGTGCAGAGAGCCTTTGTATGAGTTCCATTTGTGGCTCGTAGACTGCTCCAGGCGCTCCAAACTCTACGAAGGTCTTGTCTATGTAATTTATCAATTCCATTGCCTTGTCCCAATCGCCAACCAGTTCGTGAAGATCTCCTCCCACGTCTGGTCTGAGATTTATGAGACCGGAGCTCAAAGTGCCGGCTCCCCCAATTCCGTAGACAATATGACAAGGCACGCAGAAAGTACACTTCTCTAGGGGCGTTTGGAGGGGACAACGTCTCTGTGATGCTCTATACCCCCCGTCTATTAATGCAACTCTCACTCCGCCTGCCTTTGCGAGCTCAAGCGCGGCGAATAACCCGGCGGGTCCTGCTCCTACTATTACAACGTCGTAGTCTCCGACGTATTTCTCAAGAGTTCGTAGACGGGAGAGATACTGGGTGACCACCTTTGCATAGAGATGTACGCTATATATAAAGTGTTTGCAGTAAAAAATTCAATATTGTGCGATGGGTAGATATGTTAAACCTAGGCAACTTTTTATAATCTAAAGTCTTGTCAGATCGTGCTTTATGTAGTAGTAGATGGGTTCTTTGGCGATACTGGAAAGGGCAAGGTAGTAGCTTATTTAGCTCAAGCAGATAGCCCAGCACTGTGTGTAAGAACCGGCGCGCCAAATGCTGGACATACTGTAGTTCTAGGGGGTCAGACTGTCGTGTTGAGGTCTCTTCCAACCTGTTTTGTAAACCAACAGACAAAGTTAGCTGTGGCGCCAGGCGCGCTCATAAAATTAGATGTATTTCTTCTTGAGGTTGAAAAATTCGGCGGTGGGAGGACATATGTCGATTATCAAACAGGGGTGATAGAAGATAAACATGTCGAGATGGAGAGACAAGACGAGTACCTCATGAAGGTTGTGGGCTCTACTGGGCAAGGCGTGGGCGCGGCGATGGTTGATAGAGTATTGAGAAGGCTGAAACTTGCGAGAGACTTCGAAATTCTTAAGCCCTTTTTGGCAGACGTACCAACTATGATATATGAAAACAGAGGTAATGGTGTGATTATTGAGGGTACTCAGGGAACTTTTCTATCTCTATATCACGGCACATATCCGTATGTCACAAGTAGAGATGTTACGGCAAGCGGAGTTTTAAGTGAGGCGGGCGTTGGGCCGAAGGCTGTAGACGAGGTCATATTGGTCTTTAAGGCATATGTCACTAGAGTAGGCGCAGGGCCTTTGCCAGGCGAGTTGCCGCCGGATGAAATAGAGAGGAGGGGCTGGGCAGAGAGGGGGGCTGTGACAGGTAGGCCGAGGAGAGCAGCTCCGTTTAATATAGAATTGGCAAAGAGAGCTGTGCTTCTCAATACGCCAACGCAAATAGCCATTACGAAGGTAGATGTGTTATTTAAAGATGCGACAAGCAAGACACGTTGGAGTGACTTGCCGCCGGAGGCGCGTAAGTGGGTTGATGAGCTAGAAGAGACGCTGAAAGTGCCAGTGACGCTTATAGGGACGGGACCCGAGCCGCGTCACATGGTTGATTTAAGGAGAGAGAAGGGGAGGTTGTGATTTCGCCTTTTGACTGGCGCTACGGTAGTGAAGAAATCAGGGCTTTATTTACGCCACAATCTTTTATCGATACATACATAGAAGTGGAGAGGGCCCTTGTCTGCGTTTTGGAAGAGTTAGGCGTCGCTGAGAGAGGCTGTTGTAAATCGCTAGACGGCGTAAAAATAAGCGCTGAGGAGGTCTATAAACTAGAGAGAGAGACGGGACACGATATTTTAAGCCTTGTCTTTCTCTTGGAGCAGAAGAGTGGTTGCCGGTTTGTGCACTACGGTGCTACATCAAATGATATAATAGACACGGCATGGGCGTTGTTAATACGTCGCGCTCTTTCTATAGTAAAAAGGAAGCTAGATATAGCAGGTGAAGAGTTGAAACGCCTTGCTAGGAGGTATAAAAAACTTGTGATGGTGGGGCGGACTCATGGCCAGTGGGCAGAGCCAATAACTCTAGGTTTTAAATTCGCTAATTACTATTATGAGCTGTATATGGCCTGTAGATTTTTAACACAAGCTGAGGATTTCATAAGGGCTAAGATTGGGGGCGCTGTGGGAACTATGGCCGCTTGGGGAGAGCTGGGGCTTGAGATAAGGCGCCGGGTTGCAGAGAGGTTAGGCTTGCCCTACCACATAATTACGACTCAAGTAGCGCCGAGGGAGAGCTTTGCGGCTTTGGCTTCTGCGCTAGCGGTGTTAGCTACTGTTTTTGAGCGTCTAGCTACTGAAATACGTGAATTATCTAGACCTGAGATAGGCGAAGTAATAGAGAGAGGCGGAGGCTCGTCGGCAATGCCACATAAGACAAATCCTACAGTCTCAGAGAGAGTAGTGAGTCTTGCTAGATATGTTAGATCGCTTATAGACGTTGCGTTAGAAAACGTAGCTCTGTGGCATGAACGCGATCTTACCAATTCGGCAAATGAGAGAGTGTGGATACCAGAGGTTTTTCTAGCTATTGACGAAATTTTAAACAGCGTAGCCAAGGTTCTGCGTAATATAGAGATAAACGAGGCTAGAATCGAGGAGAACTTACAGAAGGCCTTGCCGTATATACTCACAGAGTTTCATATGAATAGACTGGTTAGAGAAGGTTTTTCTAGAGCCGAGGCCTATCGTAGGGCTAGAGAAATAAAAGAAGTAACTTTCGAATACGAGAGGTGGCCGATTGAAAAACTTATCGAGGACGCCCTTTCATTGAAGTTATGCGGGTAGGCGTTGTTGATTATACTGTTGGAAATATTGGTAGTGTTATAAATGCGCTAAAGAGAGCGGGGGCGGAGCCGTTGGTAATTAAAAACCCTGAGGAAACATCGTCTGTAGACGTGTTAGTACTTCCAGGAGTTGGTACATACGAAGTCGCTTATAAGATGGCACACGCATTTAGAGATTCTATATTGCAGAAACCAACGTTAGCAATATGTCTCGGCATGCAACTCCTCTTTGAATCTAGCGAAGAGGGCGGCGGCCGCGGCCTCGCCATATTTAGGGGGTCTGTAAAAAGAATTGAAGCGAGAAAAATACCTCATATAGGGTGGAGTTATACAAAAGTAGTGAGACCACAGCCGTTTGTGGAAAGCGGCTATTACTACTATATGCATAGCTACGGAGTGCTCTGGGATGAAAACGACGAAAGCCATGTGGCATATGTAGAGCTCGGGAGGAGATATGTAGCGGCGGTGTTATACAAGGGGATTCTCGGCCTTCAGTTTCACCCAGAGAGAAGTGGAAGAGGAGGGATAGAGTTAATCAGGCGGTTTTTAAAGGAAATGGCAAGACGTTGACTTTCAACATTCTCTACGCGTTCTATAGGGCAATTCGTACCGCCGACTCAAAGAGTCTAACGGAGACGGGGCAGAAATATATGTACGAGGGATAAATACACCGACGTCTTCAATACTCGGGCTCCCCTTTGTATAACCGGCCTTCCCCGGGAGGGCTCGGGGCACGCGCACGAGTCGCGCTGGGCAATCCAGGGCGTAGGGGTCCCGCCGTGCCCGTGCGGACGGGCTTGGCGAATGTAGCAGTCGGCCGGATCCCTATGTCCGGGGCCACGGCTCCGGACATGTCCCGAGCTCCCCGGGGAATGCCGGCGTCACAAAAGGGGTAAACATTTTGTGCGTTGAGGAGCGTTATACCCGTTTTTACTTCTCGTAATGTAGCCTGGTCTTTGACCCCATATCTTTTTCTTGGCCCCTCCCTGGGGGACTTGGGGGCCCGTCTCGGGTACACCGGGGCGAGGGGGCGGGTCATACGGGGGCCGGCCGCCGGTTGTTTATATTGTAACAGCTTGGCGCCCCCGTCGGCCGCCCCAGGGGCCAGACGCCGTTCGTAAGAAGTAGTTACGAGGTTAAAAGTTCGATAGTCGCAAGGGTAGAAAAAGCGGGTTGTTTGTCTTCTGGAGTAGCTCCCGGTATCTCTTCTCTGCCCATATCACGGGGACGTACCCGATGGCTCATGGGTAGACTATCGGCAAGGATGCAGGCGAGGGAAAAACTCTACTATTTAAGGCGGGGAAGCGGCCATACGGTCTTGATTTGTTTAAAAGATAAAAAATCTGTCTCTAATGTGTTGAAAACTATACTTGCTAGAGAGGCTGTGAAATATATAGAAAGCGGTATGACTGTGGGACTCGGCTCTGGTACAACTGCGCGAGAGTTTGTTAAAGCCCTAGCGGAGTTTGGCCCTCGCGACGTCGTCCTTGTAGCTACGTCTATTGACAGTGAGTTGTTAGCCATAGAGGTGGGGTTGGGCGATAGGCTGAGGCCTCTGTGGGCTGTGGAGACTATCGACATTGCAGTAGATGGGGCAGATGAGGCGACGCGAGATAAAGTGTTGCTAAAGGGCAGAGGCGGCGCTTTGTTAAGAGAAAAGATAGTTGACTATTTAGCCAGGCGGTTTGTTGTGTTAGTTGAGGAATATAAAGTTGTCCAGTATATCCCCACGAGAAACCCCATACCTATAGAAGTGGTGCCTTGGGCATGGCGACATGTGGCAAAGGCTATTAAAGATAGGTATGGCGGCGTAGCTAAACTTAGACAAGACGGCGGAAAGCTAGGGCCTGTGGTAACAGATAATGGCAATTATATTATCGATTGGGAGCCGTCAGCGCCAATACAACCCTCGTTAGAAGACGAGCTAAAGCTAATCCCCGGTGTTGTAGAGACGGGAATTTTTTCAAAGAGACGTGATGCTATTGTCATAGTAGCTAGAGAAAACAGCTCTGTATATACATTTTAGTTATTGATGGATATCTCGTAATAAACATAGATATAGGGCGATGTTTCATTTACTGTTAGTGTTGCATAATGCGTAGCATAAAATCTCACAGATATGTGTCCGTCTGTACACTTCAGCTCTCTCCTATCTATAAGTACATAGTCTCCGTGTAGATATCCCGTATATGTCCCATTACCATATAAGTAGCCATAGACAACTCCCTCTAATGTCGCACCGTTTGGCACTAGAGGTTTTAACACGTCGTAGACCGTAGACGTAGTCAAGTCAAAAGATGTCCCCCTTATTGCATTTACTGTATTTATCAGCGCCGAGGGCCTCAACCAGTCTATAACTCCGCCAGCTCTATATCTACGAAATGTGACATTCCACATAAAGACGTCTCCCCAGAAAGCCCAGCTGAAGTTTAGCCTCTTGAGGAGACTCCTCTCTCTTACCTTAGACATGGCTTGTTCAAACAATGCGCCAAGCTCTAGATATTTACTTATGTTTAAAGTCCCAACGGCCTCCCTAGCTCTTGACTCAGCCGCTAGACATATGGTATAGTTTAGACGTGAAGTAAGAGAGCTCCATTGGTCTAGGGCAAATTTTGCAATTCTATAGGCCTCTAATGTGTTTGAATATGCCTCAGTTAACACCAACAAAACACCGACTGTAGACACCAGCGCGATTACAACAATTGAGAAGTATATCAGCCACCACACTTATACCTGGCGCTTTATAAGGCGCTAAAGCGTTGTTAACTAGTGCGGAAATACGCCCAACCTCTCCACTTCAACTCTCTACCGTCCCACCAGACAACGCCGCGGCCCTCGGCTACTTTAGCAAATGTGACATAGGGCTCTTTTACATCGCAATCTCGCCTTATGGCAAACACTGGGAGAAACTCCTCGCCGCCGTTGAAAACTAATTCGCCAATATCTAGGCCCCTTTCTTTTGCAAAACTTAACACCTCCTCTGGTACAGGGAGAGATTCCACTATTATGTCTACGCCATTTGCCATAGTCCAAAGCACATCGGCTAAGCCATCTGACGAGTCCATACTAGCTGTAACACATTCAGGCGGGGGGAGGGGCCACAGAGGCTCTGGCCTCTTTAACATTTCCACACCCTTAGCTACAACAGGATCATCGTCCCTCCAGTATCTATAGGCTAGAGATGTGTAGCCAAATTTAGGTATTGTCACGAGAATATCGCCTGGCTTAGGCGTGCGGCCTATTCTGTAGGTAGCTCTGCCTATAATCGCGACGTCTACTACCACATCGCCGCCCTGGTTTAAATCGCCTCCTACATATCTCAGAGAGAGACGCGTCGCTGCCTCCCTCGCCCCCTCTATAATCTCCGCGGCTTCCTCAAGGCGGGGGGCTGTGACTGAGACAAGCATATAGAGAGGCTCTACATATTTTACTCTTATATCGCTGTAAGCCGCGGCTACGTTTCTCCAACCGAAGTCTCTCCAAGTCTGGAACGGGAGTTTTGAAGTAGATGCCGCAGAGCCGTCGATTTTAAGCGCCCATCCGTCTATGTATACTACGTCGTTGTCCTCAAGTCCAAGAGCCGATATTAGGCCTTTTAGAAATTTCTTCTCATCCACTATTCGGCTGTAACCTGTTCTAATAACTTCAGTGTATCAACATCTTCGTCTCTCAACTTTTGCCAAAGCGGCGAGTTTTTACACAGTACATAGCGGGTTCTAGCTCTTGTATCGTCTCTCTGCATAAGACCTGACTCCACAAGTTTTTCCAGTATGTGTTTTACTAAGGTAAGCGCCACTGGAGCTGTTGTATCTATTCCGCCAAATTCTAATACCTTCCTCGGTGTAAATGAGACACAAGACCCCCTGGCCTCTCCTACTATTTTCCGCATCCCTGTGTAGACCGTTCTAAGGACTGTTTTGAAGTCTGATAGATTAAAGCGATGATTCATGGAAATTTACTCTGTCCAAAATTTAACTCCACCAAATATCTTTGCCCCCAGGTATTACATTCTATCCTGTATAACACCTGTATCTATGGCCATCACACTTTTTGTAACTATTTCGTACTCATGAGCCACATCCCCGGCCCTGGGGCCCGGCGACCAGGGGGCAAAGCCAGCCCCCAATGACCCAAGCCCCTCGCCAGCGGCCGCCGAAAGGCGTCTCCGCAGGCGGGCCCCGAGCCCCCGGGGAGGCCGGGAGCCGCAAAAAAGGGGGCTCTCTACACAAGTGTGCATGACATAGAGAAGAAAAACTAGATTCTAAATTTCTCACTCGCCTACGACTATTACAACGACATTACGTCTACGGGGCCCATCCATTTCGATAAGCATAATTTCTTGCCAAGTCCCACGTCTAAGTTCGCCGTTTACCACGGGCATTACCAAGTGGAATCCCAAGAAAATGTTAGCTAAGTGGGCGTTGGCATTGTCGTCAATTTCGTCGTGGCGATAGCCGGCGCCGCGGGGAAACAAAGCTCTCACTTTGTTAAGAATATCTTCTTTAAGCCTGGGCTCGTTTTCATTAGCGGTTATAATCGCCGTGGCGTGAGGCACGTAAATTAACGCTATGCCGTTTTTCACACCGCTTTTTTCTACAGCTTTTTCAACCTGCTCGCTTATGACAACGATCTCCTCTCTTGACCGAGTAGATATTTGAAACTCCTCTACATATACTTTCACGACTTTCTGAGTCTCTACGTTTTTTAAGTTATGACGTAGAGAAAGCCAACCATCACGCCGCTCACTAAATTGACGCTCTCATTTGTTAAAAAGCCTTTCTTACGACAGCCAGTTACATAAGTTTCCAATATTTTGCCATTACAAACATACTTTATCTGGAGAGCTGCGCCTAATATACTGTCTAAGAGCTCGCCTAAATATCCAAAAAGAGCGATTTTCCAAAACGGCTGTGGTATCCAAAGGAGGGGTGATAGAGCCGCTATAGTAAAAGCTCCTGCCACAGACGCCATAGTGCCTATAAGCGTTATGCCGCCAGAAGTCCCAGGTTCTACCCGTCTCCACGGTGCAAGAATATACCTCGGCGTTCCGCCATATGCCACGCCGACCTCGCTTGCCCATGTATCTGCAGTAGCAATGGCCACTGCCACAGCCGCCGCGCCCAAAAACTTAGCGTCGCCTGTCAAAAGATAGATAGATGCAAACATAGCAATTGGCGTGCCGACGCCCACTACCTGTCTCAGCGAGCGGCCAGAGACGTCTTTGAGACCCCTTTCCAACTTCCACTGGGCCCTGAGTTTTGTAAGGAGCGAAGATGTAACAAAGAATACCGCCATCAGTAGAAAGAGGCCCATATGAGCTATTGCGACGGCTACTCCCACGGCTATTGCAGAGAGCGTGCCTCTTGTAGTGAGAAAGCCTTTCTTTAATGCCAGAATAGCCAAAATTACAACAGAGGGCACTGTAATAATGTAGAGATCCATCGCCACCGCTATTACATATATATTTATTGGTTTTCTACACTATGGACATAGTAACTAAGTTACATCAGAAATACGGGGGGGCGATAGAAAGAGCTTTAGAACACTATCTCTCAATAGATGTAGCGCCAGATTTTAGAGAAGAAGTGCTGTATCAGATAAAAACCGGCGGGAAGAGACTAAGGCCTTTGTTAACATTGGCAATAGCTGAGGCAGTCTCAGGGCAGTGGGAGCCGGCTCTGCCTGCTGCAACTATAGTGGAGTTAATTCATAACTACTCTCTTATATATGACGATATTATAGACAGAGGAGATGTGAGAAGAGGCATGCCGACAGTTAGAAAAGCCTTTGGAGACAACGCCGCTATTTTAATTGGCATATGGTATAGAGAGGCTATTGAAGAGGCTGTATTAGATACGCCGAAGCCTCTTGTTTTTGCAAAAGAGGTGGCCAAGGTAATTAAGGCAATAGACGAGGGAGAGAGACTAGACATCCTTTTTGAATACGCCGGGCGAGACGACCCGTATTTTATAAAAGCTAGAAAGAGAGACGTGACGGTAGAAGACTATATACACATGGTGTCGCTTAAGACAGGCGTATTAATTGCAGCTGCTGCAAAATGGGGAGTTTTATCAGTCAGCGACAGTAAGGAGCTCGCCGAGACAGCTTGGAACTTCGGCTTAAATGCTGGCATAGCCTTTCAAATTATCGATGACGTACTTGATATATACGGCGATCCGAAAAAATTCGGCAAAGAGATTGGCAAAGATATTAAGGAACACAAAAGGGGAAATGCGGTTGTGGCCATAGCGCTTTCAAAACTCCCGCACTCCGATAGAGAGCGTCTACTTTCAATATTATCAAAAGCAGAAGTAGGCGAGGCCGATATAAAAAACGCTGTCGCTTTACTAGACTCTGTGAAAGCTAGAGAAGAGGCTCTTTCACTTGCTGAAAAGTATAGAAGAGAGGCAGAACGCTATCTGGAGAATATCCCAAACAATGGTACGTTGAAAGAATTGTTAGATTTTATACTAGAAAGACAATACTGATGTATATAGTCAAATTTGGCGGTTCTGCAATAACAGATAAAACAAAGCCATATACCTACGTCAAGGGGCGTATTTCATATATAGCGTCTACACTTCGCGGTAGACCAGCTGTGCTTATACATGGCGCTGGCTCTTTTGCACATCCTCACGTTAAGACATATGGCCTAACTCCCCTAGGGATAGCGTATACAAAGGCAGCTCTCAAACGTCTTACTTCATATGTAATAGAAGAGCTGGCAGAGGCTGGGGTATACGCCATGCCGATAGAGCCTAGCGATATCTTCTGGAGAGACACCCCAACTAGACTTGAGCCTATTAAACACGCCCTCGAAAATGGTCTATATCCGCTTCTCCACGGCGATATAGTTCCCGCAGATGTGGGGTATGTTGTCATAAGTGGCGACGACATAGCTCTCCAACTTACAAAAGCTCTTAAGCCAAACGCCGTGGTTTTCCTAATGGATGTAGACGGCATATATACAGCGCCGCCGGGCACGCCTGGGGCTTCTAAAATTCAGAGGATAGAAAGCGACATAGATATAGAGGGCACCGCAGGCATAGATGTAACGGGGGGTGTTAGAAAGAAGATCGCGGTGGGTCTTGCGATAGCGGCTTTGGGAATTCCAGTCTTCTATTGTTCAATTATGGATAGAGAGGCAGTAGAGAAGATATTAGAAGGCAAGACCCCGGAGAGTTGCACCATGGCTGAGCCTTAGAAAAATTTTACGCTTTTTGGAAGCCCATCTGCCAGCTCCACTCTTATATAACTACCGCTTAACGTGGCATGTAATGTATTTTCCACGCCAATAATCCACGACTGTATTTTTTCAAATTTGTCCATAGTATATGTGAGAAGAATCACGGGTTTTTTTGCATTGGTTGGCAGCGCTTCGGCAAAATCGGCGGGGTTTATCGGCGTATTGTACTCCAACACCGGCAAGACATATACAGGTCTCTCTGCGGCGTCTAGAGATATTTGTTGAGTCAACGCCTGGGGGAGCTGTATACCAGGCCTGTATAAAACTAGGTAGACATAGGCGTTATCGTATCGCGGAGGTGTTGTAACAGCTGAGACTGTGCCGTTGAAAAAGACATAGGCCTGGCTGACTGAGAGCACAGTAGTAAAGTCTGTGGTTGGAGAAGCGCCTCTATGGCCGATGATCATCCAGCCCAAGCCTGTGGTACCTAAGATATATCCAGTTTCGGCAAATATAAGGGCGATGAGGGCTATGATAAATATCTTCCCGCGCCTTCTTCTCTTTTCGCTTTTAGTAACCATGCCCTCGCTGTTGTCTAATTATATAAGTTTTAACAGTTGGCAAGATAGCCAGGGCTTACATAAGTTATCCACATTGTTAAGAGATAGAGCAGTGTAAATATAATACCTATAGTCTCAAGTTGTTTATACCACCGGCTGAGGAGTAAGAGTGTGCCTGCGAGAGAGCCGAGAAGAACGTAGCCCACTAGCGTTGTACATAACTGCGTATTTGGCCCAAAAATACTCCAAAATCCGCTTAAGACAAGAGAGACAAACGCTACGACAGCCAGTCCAACTACGACGTCGAACTTTTCCATATGTAGCAGTAGAAACACCTTTTTAAGTTGTCAACAAGTGAAGATTATGTCGATAATATATAGCGGCGAAATAACTTGTCCAGTCTGTGGAACAAAGACATTTAGATATGTGGAGATACTATATGAGACTCCCTTTTTCGGCAACGTGTTACTTCAAAGCGGCTACTGTAGCAATTGCGGCTACCGCCTTTTTGACGTCGAATATGCAGAAGTTGGACGGCCAATTCGCGTAATTTTTAAAGCCAAAGACGGCATAGATGTTGCAAAATCTCTTCTCATCCGTAGCAAGACTGGAGTCATATATTCGCCAGATTTAGGCTTTTCACTAGAGCCGGGGAGCCACGGAGAGCCTATGATAACTACAGTAGAGGGCTTTATGTATAAGATAATTGACTATGCGGAAAGACTAAAAGCCCTAGAGCCTGAAAATGCCGCTAAAATAGACGGATTTATAAATACCGTATATGAGAAGATAGAGAAAGGCGGTTTTACCCTAATAGTTGAGGACTCGCTAGGGAAGTCGTTTATACAGCCGTATAGGCCAGAAACAGTAACAGTAGAATACCTAGAGTAGGCCCCCTTTGCACAACCGGCCCCCCGTCCTGGGGTTGCCGAAAAGGCGGCTCCGGGGCGGGCTCGGAGCCCCCCAGAGAGGGCCGGGAGATGCAGAGGGGGCGAGACTATAGTCTTATCCTAAAGGAGTTGGGCGACTCAAAACAACTGCGTGTCCCTAGGTGACACGCGACTCCTATCTGTACTACTTTTAATAAGACAGCATCTCTATCGCAATCAGTTCTAAACTCCTTTACTATCTGGAAGTGTCCGCTGGTCTCTCCCTTTAGCCATATTCTATTACGTGAAGTAGAGTAGTAGTGGGCCAAGCCTGTCGTCAACGTTAAAACGACAGCCACCGGGTCCATATAGCCGACCATTAAGATGTCTCTGGTTTCAATATCTTGTGCCACGGCGACTACTGTACCTCCTATGTGGCGATAGTTTAGCAATCTGGCTATTTTCCACGCCTCTTCTGGCGTTGCTAACGGCTTTGTCTCTAGATCGTCGAATACGCGCATCAGTTGTCTCACAGTTGAAGATTTATTAGCTTGACACTCCCGAGGGCTGTGCATATGCCTATATTCGACTTCGCATACGAAGAACCAGACGTTGGCTATAGTAAGATTAGGCTTCATTTTAACGAAAATCTCTTTCTCCCAGAGGAGTATTATAGAGAGATCATGCCGTCTGTAGAGCCCCAAGAGCTGAGATACTACACAGATCCCAATAACAAGAGGTTGGCTGAAAAAATCGAAATTTTCCACGGCTTACCCCAAGGATCTGTTGTCGTGACGGCCGGCGCCGATGAGGGGCTAAGGCTTGCGATGCAGCTAAGTGTACATATAGACGGCGGCTTGGCTATTGTAGAACCTACATATGGCATGGCGCATGTAATAGCTCGACAAGTTGGACTCAAGCCGACGGTGATTACATATAATAGCGACCTATCGCTAGATATAGATAGAGTAATTAAATCGGGGGTCTCTTCTGTGTATATATGTTCGCCAAACAATCCAACAGCACATTTAGTGAAAGAGGTTGAAGAACTCGTTGCAAGATTTAGTGGGCTGGTTATTCTTGACAGCGCATATGCTGAGTTTGCTGGTCTATGGACGCCTAAGTTATACGAGTATGGCAACGTGATCGAAATTAGGACGTTTTCTAAAGCCTGGGGACTTGCCGGCGCTAGAGTTGGCTATATAGTAGCTGAGAGAAAGTTAGCTCAGTCTCTTAGAGTTTTGTCGCCGCCGCATCCCATATCTTCTTTCTCTGCCAAGGTGATTGAAAATGCGCTAGAGAAGGGAAGACCCTATGTGGAACGGTCTATACAAGCCCTCAGTGTGGTACGTGAGTGGGTTTTGTCTAAGATTAAACTAGAAAAGTATTACGGCCCTGTCAACTTCGTTACTGTAAGAGTCACAAAAGCAGAGTCTATAGCGTCTAGGCTAGAGAGTGAGGGATTTGTGGTAAGAGTATTGGGGGGTAAGCCGCTTTGTTCTTCGTGTATACGTTTTACACTAGCGCCTATGGCAATAATGGAGAAATTCATATTGGCGTTTGACAAAGCATTGAAAAGTTAAAAGGTAGAGCTATTGCACTGATATGACCCCCCATCCCCATGCTTCTTGCAATACCCTCTAAAGGGAGACTACAAGAGCCTACTCTGAGGTTGTTAGAGGCTGTGGGGATAAAGCCTCTTGCCTCAGATGAAAGAGCGCTTGTACTACCAACCTCATGGAATGACGTAAATATAATCAAGGCGAGACCTGAGGATATTCCATATCTAGTAGATTCTGGTAGAATATGGGCTGGAATTACAGGCCATGATTACATAATTGAGTCTGGGTCAAATGTGGTTGAAGTACTTGACTTAGAATTCGGCAAGGGTAAGCTCGTGGTGGCTGTGCCAAAGACCAGCGGTATAAAGTCTATAGACGAACTGCCGCCAGGGGCAAGAGTTGCGACAAAGTTTGTAAACATCGCCTACAACTACTTCGCAGAGTTGGGTAAACGGGTGAGGATAGTCAGAGTTGCAGGTTCTGTCGAGATCCTACCTCAGCTAGGTATTGCAGATGCAATTTTAGACGTTATGGCTACAGGTACAACACTTGAAATACATGGGCTAACGCCCATAGCCACAGTGTTAGAGACATCTGCCAGATTAATAGTCCACCCGAACTACGTCAACCATGAGCTGACGAAAAAACTCGTGACTTTTATAAAAGGCTATTATGCCGCCCAGGGGAGAAAAATGATTTTTCTAAATGTGCCAGCTACAAAGCTGGAGGATGTGTTATCTATTCTCCCAGCTATGGAGGCCCCCAGCGTTACAAAATTAGCGAAGGGAGACGTCTACGAGGTTTTCAGCGTAGTTCCAGAGGATATTCTACCTGACCTAGTTATGAAGTTGAAAAACGCAGGGGCAAAAGACATTGTAGTTACATCTATAGAGAAATTGATTAGTTGAGTCTCAGCGCATCCGTCTCTCTAACTCGGCACACACATCGCCAAGGGATAGGCCTGTGGAATTGAGGAGGACGAGGAGGTGGTATAACAGGTCTGCCGCCTCTTCAACAATACGGCTTTTGCCCTCTGCCAATGCCGCCACGGCCACCTCCACCGCCTCCTCGCCGACTTTCCTCGCCACGTTGTGGATCCCCGAGGAGTACAGGCGGTAGGTGTAACTCTCCGGGTTCTTCTCCTCGATCCTCCTCCTTATGACTTCCTCCAGCTTCCTAAGAATTTCGCAGCTCATGCTAACGCTTGTCTGTGGTATCTGAAGCCTTCATACTCCGCCAACCTTCTGGCGGCCTCTAGAAGCTCTAAACGTCCCACAGCCTCCGCCACGCCGATTGGCTTCATGAAAGTGGCGGGCGTAATTATCCCACGCCACCTGGCCGAACCCCCGGTGGGCAACACGTGGCTTATGCCGGCGGCGTAGTCAAGGTAGGGGCTCGGCATATTTACTGAGACAGCTCCCACGTTTCTCACGCGGTACGCCACCTCCCTGGCGCCCCACACCTCGAGATGCTCAGGGGCTATCGAGTCTATGAGCCTCACCGCCTCTTCTACATCGTGGACCTTTCTAACCTCGAGAGGTCCCATGGAGGAGGTTCTCTCGCGTCTGTATATCTCGGCGGCGGCCTCCAGCAGTCCGCTGTCTGTTGAGACTAGGTAGGCGAAGGAGGTGGGGCCGTGCTCTAGTTGCGCCAACGCCCCGGCCACCGCCTTCTCCGGCGGAACCCCCTCTGCATATACCACAAGCTCTGTCGGCCCCTCTATGCCGTCGATACCCACGTGTAGAGACAATACGTACTTAGCCGCTTGGACATAGAGCCCCCCGGGCCCCGCCACCATGTCTACGCCCATGTGAAATACGGCGTAGGCGAGACCGTGTGGGCCTCCGATGGGGATCACGCCGGCAACGTCAAGCTCCTTCGCCACGGCAAGGAGCTCGCCGGTGGCGCCCTTGGGCGGGGTGACGACGTATATCTTCTCAACGCCGGCTGCCCTTGCAGGGACTGCAAGCATCACGAGAGTCGACACATATCTAGCCGGGACGTAGAGAGCCACCGACCTCACCGGTCTCCAGAAGACCGACCTGAGAACGCCGCCGTAGAAATCTACAGCCTCGGGCGGCTTGAGCTTACTGTAGAGCATCTCTAGGGATTTGGCCACCTCCAGCGCTGCAGCCACCACGTCTGGATCTCCGCCGGGCCTGGGTTCTAGGAGGGCTCTCTCTGGCACAACGCCGTCAAAACGCCTTGAGTACTCCAGGGCCGCCTGTAGCCCCCTCTCCGTTACGTCGTCTACTATCTCCTCCACAGACTTTACCACGTCGCGAGGGAGAATGCGCCTCATAGCCTAACCTCCACCCCAAGCCTGTTGAGGTAACGCTTGACCTCCGCCACATCTATAATCTTAAAGTGGAAGAGACTTGCTGCCAAGACCGCGTCGGCCCCCGCGGCGACGGCCTCGTAGAAGTGTTTAAGCTCGCCGGCCCCCCCGGAGGCGATCACCGGGATTTTGACGGAGTGAGCGACCCTCCTGAGGAGCTCGACGTCGTAGCCCAGCTTTGTCCCATCTCTATCTATAGAAGTCAGCAGTATCTCCCCAGCCCCCAACTCCTCTACCTTTTTCGCCCACTCCACGGCGTCTAGGCCCGTGGGGTCGCGGCCCCCTCGGACATAGACCTCATATCTATCGCCCACGAGCTTAGCGTCTATCGCCACCACCGTGGACTGGGAGCCGAACTCCCTAGCCATCTCCGCCACCAGCTGCGGGTTTTTGACGGCGGCTGTGTTCACCGAGACCTTGTCGGCGCCGGCTTTAAACAACGCCTCTGCGTCTGACAGACTCCTCACGCCGCCGCCGACGAGGACGGGTATCGTCACGGCGGAGGCGACCCTCCTCACAGAATCTATAAACGTGCCTCTGCCCTCCGGCGTAGCTGTTATATCTAACACGGCGATTTCGTCGGCGCCCTCCTCCTCATATCTAACGGCCATCTCCACGGGATCTCCCACCTCCTTAATGCCCATGAAGTTGACGCCCTTTACCACCACCCCCGCCTTTCCGTCCATGTCTAAGCAAGGTATCACTCTGACGGCCGGCATCGGCCACACATAATACATTTTTAAAAATGTATATCGGAGACAATATGTCCTACGTCAGAGAGACGGCGGAGACTTACGTCGCCATGTCTCTAAAAGCGGGCGAAAGGCCGCGGGTTGAGACACCGATTCCATTTCTTACACACATGCTGGAGACCTTCCTCCTATACGCCGGGTTAGGCGGGACTGTAGAGGCTAGGGAAAAGAGGAGGCTGGACGACGGCCACCACCTCATCGAAGATGTGGCCATTGCGCTGGGCAGAGCGCTGGACCAGATGCTGGGGGATCGGGGGAGGATAGCGAGGTTCGGCTGGGCGGCGGTGCCCATGGACGACGCGTTTGCGTTGGCGGCGGTGGACCTAGGCGGCAGGGCGTACTGTGTTGTGAAAGCTAAGCTCCCCCCTGTCGATCTGGGGGGCTATCCCCTCTGGATGTTTCCACACTGGGTCTGCACACTCGCTTCGGAGGCAAGAGCCACTATACATGTGTATACACGCGGCAGAGACCCGCACCACAAGGTAGAGACGGCGCACAAGGCGCTCGGGCTGGCCTTTAGACAAGCCATGTCTCCCGGGAGTGACGTCCTATCTACAAAGGGGGTGTTGGGATGATCATCCCTTCCATCGATATAGAGGGCGGCAGAGCGGTAAAGAGGGTTCAGGGGAAGAGGGGGGAGTACATATTCGTGGGGGATCCCCTCGAGCTCGCGCGTAGGTTCAGCAGAGCTGACCTAGTCCACGTGGTTGACCTAGACGGCGCTGAGGCCGGCCGCCCAGTGAACACAAACGTCGTAAAGCAGGTCGCCCACGAGCTTGGCGGCCGGTGCCAGTTGGGGGGCGGACTCAGGTCGGCGGAGGCAGTGGAGTGGGCTCTATCTCTCTGTAGATACGCGGTGATTGGCTCTATGCCGTTTAAAAACCCGTCTCTGTTCGCCTCTGTTGCGGCTAAATACAGAAGCCGTCTTGTGGTTTCGCTGGACGTGAAAGGTGGCGTTGTTGTCACAGACGGTTGGACTAAGGCGGCCGCCACACCAGAGGAGGCAGCCGCGGCGCTCAAGCCCCACGGTCCCCTCGCTGCGTTGGTCATAACTTCCGTCGACGTGGAGGGGACAGGGGCCGGCTTTAGGCTACCGGTGGATCTAGCGAAGTTGAGAGACGTCGCGATCCGCCTCTACTACGCAGGAGGCGTAAACAACTGTGTAGATGTGAAAAAGGCGTTGGAGGCGGGCTTCGACGGCGTTATCGTCGGCTACGCCCTCTACAAGGGAGATCTGAAAAACTGCGCCGGCTTTATCCCTTGACCACGCCGATGGGCCTCTGCCTAACTACCTTCTTCGCAAAGCCCACCTGGTGGGTTGACTCCACTACCCTGTCCACGTCCTTGTAGGCCCACGGCGCCTCCTCGCTTATCACCTCGGTCTCCGCGCTTCTCACAATGATACCACGCTTCGTCATCTCCTCTTGCACCTTGTGCGGCGGGTACATCCTAATGGCGGCCTCTCTGCTCAAGACGCGGCCTGCGCCATGCGGCGCCGTGCCGAAGGTGAGCTTCATAGCTTCAGGGGTGCCTACCAGTATCCAGGAAGCCGTGCCCATGCTACCCGGTATTAAAACTGGCTGGCCCACCTGTCTATATTTTGCAGGTATCTCAGGGTTTCCGGGCGGAAAGGCTCTAGTTGCTCCTTTGCGGTGTACCCACACTCTTCTCACTGTGCCTTTGTCGTCTACTATGTGTTCTTCAAGTTTTGCGATGTTGTGCGCAACGTCGTAGATAAGCTCCAGTCCCACCTTCTCTATAGAGCCAAACACCTTCTTAAAGGCTTCTCTAACCCAATGCATAATTATATGGCGGTTTGTCCAAGCAAAATTGGCGGCTGCGGCCATAGCCTTGATATAATCCTCGGCAACTTTATCATTGAGAGGAGCCGCTGCCAGCTCTCTGTCAGGCAGATTTAAGCCCCACCTCCTCATATTTCTTTCCATAATCAAAAGATAATCTGTTGCCACCTGGTGTCCAAGGCCGCGGCTCCCGGTGTGTATCATCACGAGAACTTGTCCCTCCCTCTCTATGCCAAACACTTTGGCCACTTTCTCGTCAAAAATCTTGTCTACTACCTGAATCTCTAGGAAGTGGTTCCCAGAGCCTAAGGTGCCTAACTGATCTTTGCCCCTCGCCTTGGCCTTTTCGCTGACTTTAGAGGGGTCTGCAAGCTTCCAAGACCCCCTCTCCTCTATATACTCCATATCTTCAGCCCAGCCGTACCCCTTTTGTACTGCCCACTCTACGCCTTCTGCAAGTACTCTTTCAAATTCGCCAGGCGACAGCTTGAGGTGGCCTGTGCCTCCCACTCCAGGCGGCACGAGTCTAAATATAGTGTCTACAAGCTCCTTAAGCTTCGGCCTGACCTCCTCCTCTGTGAGATTAGTCCTTAAGACGCGGACCCCACAGTTGATATCGTAACCAATGCCTCCAGGCGAAATTACACCGTTTTCTGCGTCAATTGCAGCTACGCCGCCTATGGGAAAGCCGTAACCCTGATGTCCGTCTGGGAGAATTATGCTGTATTTATAAATGCCGGGGAGACAGCCTACGTTAATGCCTTGCTCGATGGTGAGGTCGGCCTTCATTTTTTCAAGTAGTACACTATCAGCAAATATCCTGACTGGAACTTTTTGACACGGCTTTACGCCAGGTGGAATCTCCCACACATAATCATTAACTTTGTTAATAGGGAAGTTTCCCATGTAGCTACTCACGCTATGAACTTAAAAGTTTTTAGCCTCGGCGCAAAGTTTTTAAAAAAGTTATACATAACATACTGCCGGGACTACGCCGGATAAGAGCGGCTATATGCCGCGCTGTGAATCCGGCGGGGTTTTACTCTTATTCGTGCTGTAAGTGGAAGACATGTGATGGCAATTATAGACACCTAGTCAAAGCGATTTCGCATCGTTGAGTTTGTGAATACTCTAGAGATATGTGTAGATCAATCACTGACGGCAGGGAGAAAACCGCCATGGAAAACCCCAGCCCTTTGGAACGTAAAAGAAGTTGCTGACGGGAGCGTCATTTTGACGATGAGAATAGGTAATTTTAATCCTACGAGGTAGTGCAACTTAATAATTATTAAGAAGTGTATAAGAGGGGCATGAGGGGCGCTGTTGTTAGTATACAAATTGTCGTATTAATGCCTATAATCTTAGCGATTGCTATCGCTCTCGCCGCATACCTATATACAACTCTCTACTCTTCGCTACAATACACTTATATAGCTGTGACGCAAGCCTATGTTTATCCCAGAGAGGGGGCTCAGAGGTTAAAGTATGTTTTATCACAAGAGGCTCCGGAGGATTAGAAATTACTAACGTAGAGCTTAACGGGAAGATCGCCTCCAATGTAAGAATTTATATAAACGGTTCTGTGAGAGACGTCATAAAGGCTGGGGATGTGGGATATATAAAAGCGTATTTCCCAGATGTCACTGTTGTAGCCGACCAAATGCCTGTCGGCCGTGTAGTAACATCACGAGGCTTTAGCTTTATATTTACACCTATAGTGTCAAATTCTGAGGGGGCTTGTCCAGGGGGTTAGATATAGCCAAGGGCTTTTATTTTCGGCATCAGTTAATCAATAGGAAGAGGTAGATGGGTCTAGCTACCTATCTAGTCCACTTTTTGTCTGTTTTCGGCAGTATGTATTTTAACTCAGCATCTTACAGCTCTGTCTCAGAGGTAGTGGAATCGCCATGGGTGGGCAGGCAGGAGAGAGATCCCACACCCGAGGTGTCTTGGATACCGATGAAGACGTGGGCGAGGAGAAAGTCCCTAGGCAACACCTAGGGACAAGCGAAAACTTTAAGGAGATCTCAAATCTCGTTTGACAATATGTATAGGAGAGTAAGAGTGGTGTTGGAAAATGGCGATGTTTTTGAAGGCGTTTTAATACCGCCTACACAATTTAGTGACCCAGATATTGTGGTGTTAAAGTTGAGAAATGGTTATAACGTTGGTTTTAAAAAGAGTCGTATACGCGAAATTGTAGACTTAGGCGAAGTTGTCAGTGGCGAGCCGGCTCCGCCACGTGTGCCAGAGTTAAAGGGTGAGAAAGTTTGGCTACTAGCCACTGGGGGGACTATTCTCTCACGGGTTGATTATGTAACTGGCGGCGTATACCCGACGCTTAGTGTTGAATATCTCTTTGAAGTTTTAGGCGGCTTGGAAGCCTCTGTTGAAGCTGAACAAGTGGCGGCGAAATTTAGCGAAGACATGACTCCTGCCATGTGGTCTTACATAGCGGCCAGAGTTGGCGACGCATTTAAGAGGGGGGCTAGAGGTGTTGTGGTGCTCCACGGAACAGACACTATGCACTATACGGCAGCGGCGCTGGCTTTTGCTTTTAAAAGCGCGCCCGGGCCTATAGCGCTCGTGGGGGCGCAGAGGTCAAGCGACAGGCCTTCTACAGATGCGGTCCTTAATCTAAAGGCCGCCATGGCAGTTGCCACAAGAGCGCCATTTGCGGAGTCTGTAGTAGTTATGCATAAAGCCAGTAGCGACAGTATAATTGCCGTACATAGGGGGACAAGGGTTAGAAAAATGCATACGTCTAGGCGTGATGCTTTCCAGTCGATAAACACAACGCCCCTGGCTGAATATTATGTTGAAAAAGATCTTTTACAGATACTCGCCGAGGAGTACAAAGAGAGGGGGGCTTTAGAGTATACAGATAGATTTGAGGAGGCGGTTGCACTTGTGAAATTTTTCCCAGGGATGCACCCCAGGATGTTAGACGTGTTGCTAGAGATAGGGACCAAGGGCGTTGTTATTGAGGGCACGGGCTTTGGCCACGTTGGAGAGTATTTACTCCCCTCCGTAAAGCGGTTGGTAGATGCCGGGGTGATTGTAGCTATGACCAGCCAGACTATCTACGGCAGGGTAAATCTCTACGTCTACCGGAGGGGGAGAGAGCTCCTTTCCCTAGGCGTAGTGCCTCTAGAAGACATGCTTCCTGAGGTGGCGTATGTCAAAATGTCGTGGGCTTTGGCAAACTTTAGGCGAGAGGAGGTGCCGCAAGTTCTCAAAACGCCTTTTGCATATGAGATAAGTCCAAGATCCGACCCTACAGCATTTGGCGCCCTATGACCGACATACTAACTGTGGTAGATACGCTTTGTAAAACGCCGCGGGTCGGCTGGCTTCAAAGAGGGGTTACAGACGCCGAGACTGTATGTGCCCACTCTCTGCTTGTCACACTTTTAGCAGGCGAAATAGCGGCGAGATTAAACACCGAGGGAGTCGATATAAACATGGCAGAGGTTCTGGCGGTAGCCGCCGTTCATGACCTGGCGGAGGCCGTGTTGGGCCACCCCGGGCGCGAGGTACGTGACAGACTCCGTTGGGAGGAGCTCGAAGAGGAGGTCTTCAAGAGAGAGTTTCCACACCTGGCCGAGTTTTTTAGATGGTATAGATATGAGACAAATACTGTAGGTAGAATAGTGGCGTTTGCAGATAAGTTAGCCACTCTCATAAGAGCTTGTCGCTATAGCCAGTTGGGCTATCCGACAGAGGATTTGGCGAGGTCTTTGTACAAAAAATTAATGGCTTACGACGATTTTGCACATATTTTAGACTACTACGTCAGTAAATACTGCCGAGGGTTGAGCTAATACTTTTTTCTTCTAGTTCGCAAAAGTCTGTAGCACATTGTACAATCGGGTCTATATCTCCCCGTTTGTACTCGTCGGGTGGCGTGTCTGCTCTGTCGAGCATAGCGTTTCAGAGGCGGCTCTTCAGCTGTTTTAAGCTGTAGAGAAGTCCTACAGTCTAAACTCGTAAAACTCTCTCACCTATGAACCAACCGGCCTTGGAGACCGGCCGGCTATTGCGGTCTGACGCGCCCGTCCGCGCGGGCACGGCCGGCCCCCACGCCCGCGGCCGCCAAAAGGCGTACCCACGGGCGCGTCCCGAGCCCTCCCGAAGAAGGCCTGCGTCATAAAGGAGGGGCTCTAGTCCCGGGTATGGTTCATGGAGATTTACGAGTTTTTAAACTAGACCCCCATCTTGAAGGGCTGAGCTTTCGGTTGATAAACACAATAAGCCTCACGCCAGACAAGCGGGAGTTGACGCACCGGATTATCGAGGAGGTGTTCCCTAAGTACGGGCTTAAAAAGTATTTCATAGATAAAGCCAAGGTGTTTTGGCGCGACGTAGTGTTCTACAGGGCAGTTCCGTTAAACGTCCAACTGAAGATCGAGGACGAGAAAGGCGTGGGAACGTCTGTCTTCGTCGACTTAAAGAAGGGCGTAGTCTAATCCGAGACATCGTGGTAGACGCGGCGCGTGAAATCATAAAGTTGGCCAGAGAGCACCAAGCCGCCGTCGTAGTTGACGCAGTGGAGGACGAGAGCTACAGAGAGCTGAAGGAGGACAATGGTAGTGGAGAGAAGAAGCACTTCCTAGACGGGCTTGGGCAGTTGAGGAAGATGTTGAAGGAGTTATCCCAGTGGTATGGCATTCCGTACTTGGAGGAGCGATTGTATTCGATCGTTCGCCCCCGTTGCGGGGCTAAGATGGCGGTGGAGAACAGCCGTTTCATGCACTGTCCCGCCTGCGGCTTCAGAGCGCACCGCGACAACGTGCCCGTGATTTGGGCAGAGAAGAGGTACTGGGAGCTACTCCAGAAGACAAAACAACCCACTTTCCCCACTCCGGCGACTACTACATTTTTAATCTCGTAACTCTCTCTATTTCATGAACGACGCATGGCCCCTGGGGCGGCAGACGGGGGCGCGCAAATGGCGAGAATTAATGACTTGGCGCCACGTCCCCCGTATGACCCGCCCCCTCGCCCCGGCACACCCGAGGCGGGCCCCCGAGTCCCCCAGGGAGGGGCCAAGAAAGAGATAGGGGGACGATTTCAGGGAAATGCCTCTGTTGTTAACAACGCCCGTAGCACATCTCTTATGCTTATAACGCCTATGATCTTACCTTGGTCTACTACAGGCATGTGGCGTATGTTGTGTTCTATCATTTTTACAGCGGCGGAAATTATGGAGTCTTCCACTGATGCGGTGATCAAAGTCTTACGTGCGACTTTCTCTAGCGGGGTTTTTAAATCGATTTCTTGAGCTAAAAATCTGACTATGTCCCGCTCAGTAACTATTCCGACAGGGTTACCAGATCTATCTAGCACCACAACGCTTCCGACATTTGCAGCATACATCTTAGCAATGGCACACTCAATGGGTTCGTCAATATAGCAAGAGATTACAGAATTTTTCACGAGATCTTTTACCTTCATAGTAATATTATAATTCAGAATTTAAAAGTATTACTAAGTTAAACGAGTAGACCTAGGAATAACAAAAGACTTAATAAGAAAGCCGAGCATATTTCCATGTTATTATTAACAATAGACGTTGGAAGTCAGAAGGTAGGTAAAAAAGAGCTTAATGTCTCCGGTATTCTTGAAATAGCGTTAACAGTACATAAAGAGGCAGAGTCATGGCGCTTAGACCCCCTATCTCCTGAAGCCCCCGTGGTATTCGGCTTCGGCCCTTTCGTAGGCGGAAGACTATACGGAGTACACAGACTTGTGTTTGTATTTAAAAGCCCGCAGACAAAGACTCTTCATATATCTGCTATAGGCGGCGTTGCATATAAAGCGATGGGCATGGGCGCTCAAGCCGTTTCTATTGTCGGAAAGGCGGAGAGGCCGATCGCTTTGTTTATTGCAAACGGCGATGTGAAATTTATAGAGGTAAACCCAAGCGATGCATATGAAACAGCTAGACAATTATACGAGCGCTATATAGACTTTTTTAAACAATATGATGCGAGAGCGCTTGTCGTAGGACCTGCGGCATATACCACATACAACGGCGCTGTTATATCTATAGATATAGACGTTAAAAAAGGTGAGTTTAAACTAGGCGCGGAAGACTTTGCCGCGCGAGGCGGCCCAGGCACGGCGCTTGCCCAAGGGCACAACGTTGCAGCAATTGTGTTGGGGGGCTTTAAAAAGCCGTTGTATGAAAAAATATCAGATCCAGAGGCTATAGACAAGATATTTCTCTATAAGTTTGGAAAACGTTATATCGATGTTGTACAAGAGAAGACTATTAAATATAGATTCGACCCGAAGCTAGGGACGGGAGGCACCTTTGGCGTAAATTATCTACACTACCGCGACCTTCTCCCCCTTTTCGGCTATAAATCCATATATATGTCTAAGGAGGAGAGAATAAAACATGCGGACTTGATAGTAGAGCTGTTCTGGAGGCCCTTCCAGAGAGAGGTATTTGAAAAATCAAAAAGTTGGTATAACTGCGGAGAGCCCTGTCCAGTCGTCTGTAAAAAAGTGTGGCGCGGCAAGAAGGTCGACTATGAGTCATTCCACGCCGCCGGGCCCTTCATAGGCAACTACCTATTTGAAGAGGCTGTTCCTCTCGTCGATAAGATAGATAGACTCGGTCTAGACGCCATAGAGACTGGACATATAGTTGCCTGGCTCTTTGACGCCGTATATGTAGGCCTTTTAAAGCCAGAAGAGGTGGGCATAGACGAAATTCCAGCATTTGACCCACAGAGTTTTAACCCGGTGGAGGACTCTAGAAAAAACGCCCGGCTTGCGATAAAGCTTGTGGAAAATTTTGTAAATAACACTACCGAGGTGTTGTCGCTTGTTGCAAAGTACGGAATTAGGAAGGCCGCGCGGGAGTTAGAAAGAAAATTTCACGACAGAGTAGTAACTACTGGCCATAGGTTTAGAGACCTTGCAGTATATGCGGCATATGGTACCGAGGGGTATATGACGCCTAACTTCTACTGGGCGCCCGGCCTAGTGGCGCCGATGTATATACAAGGCCGCTACTGGACAAACTACAACCCCACCTTCATGGCGCCTGAGGACTTCGCAAAGTCATCTTACGAGAGGGCGGTGGCCGAGGCCTATATAGACAACGCAGGGATATGTAGATTCCACCGCGGATGGGCAGAGCCCGTGTTGAAAGAGCTATACACACTCGTGGGTCTCGACCCCCCGACCCCTGAGATCTACAGAGGGTTTGCCCAGTATGCGAAGTTAGCAGGGGCAGAGCCCATGCCCTGGGAGAGCAAAAGGGCGAGAGACCTCGTCTCCACGCTGGCGAGGGAGCTAGGCTCAAAAGAGTGGCAGTTCCAAGACTATGACGACTACTACGAGTGGTGGATTAGGTTCAAGGACGCGCTTGACAAGCTCATCAGTGGGGGTGCCTAGTGTCCCCCTACCTCTCTCTTGGCCCCTCCCCGGGGGACTCGGGGGCCCGCCCCGGGTACACCGGGGCGAGGGGGCGGGTCATACGGGGGTCGGCCACGAGTCGCTTGTTTTTACAACAGTTTGGCGTCCCCGTCTGCCGCTCCAGGGGCCGTGCGTCGTTCATGAAATAGAGAGAGTTACGAGGTTAAAAGTGTGATGGTTCGGAGTGGAAAAATGGGTTATTTTGTCTTCTGGAGTAGTTCCCAATACCTCCTCTCAGCCCATATCACCGGCACGTTGTCGCGGTGTGCTCTGAAGCCGCAGGCGGGGCAACGCATGAAGCGGCCGTTCTCAACCGCCATCTTGGCTCCACAGCGGGGACACACTGTGCTGTAGAGTCTCTCCTCTAGATACGGCAATCCATACCATTGTGCGAGCGCCTGTAGGCGCTTCCTTAGTTGTCCCAAACCGTCTAGGAGGTGTTTCCTCACGCCGTTTCCGCCCCTCTCCTTCAACTCCCGGTAGCTCTCGTCTTCCATTGTGTCGACGACTATGGCGGCTTGGTGCTCTCTTGCCAACTTTATGATCTCGCGGGCGGCGTTTATAACAACGTCGAGGATTACGCCGTAGCGCTTTGTCTCAAGCTTCCACAGCTGTCTCTGGAGATCCAACGCTCTACGCGGGTCTCTGTCCTCGTCCACACGCGCGAGAGCTCTGCTTAATTGACTTATGTGGGCGTGGATCTTCTCAAGCTTCCGTATCCGCTCTTTCCTAGGAAACTTCAGTAGCTTTACGACTCTGCCGTCGGCCACGAGACCAACCTTTATGTAGTGGTCAAGGCGGTTGACATCGACGACGACAAGCGCCCTGGGCTCTATCTGCGTCACCTCTCTAGCGAATACGAGAGCGACATATAAACCACAGTATGTCTGCTCCTCCTTATCGTCTCTCTTCTCAATGCCCAAATATCCCAACTTGAGTCTGGCGCCTTCTTCCAACCGCTTTTTAATCCAAGCGACGTCGCTTTTCTTCAGCTCGATGGCGAAAGGCGGTATGCCCAACCTCCGCACTCTGAGGACACCGCTCTTTAGGTCAACGAAGACCGCTCTACTCATATCTTTCTCGTTTTCAACCCTAAGTTGCGCATTCAGCGGAATTGCCTTGTGGAACACCACGTCGCGCCAGAAGAACTTAGCTTTATGTACCAAGTACCTCCCCAACCCGTACTTGGGAAACACCTCATCTATTATCTTGACAGCCAGCTCCCGCCTGTCTGGCGTGAGGAGTCTGTCCAACTCCTCCGCCGTGAGTCTCGGCTCCTCTTGCCCCGTGATTTCTTTGAGCAATGTTTTGGCGTACTCCTCTGCCGCTAGATGCATACGCGTCACTAGGTCTAGGACGTCTGGCCGCTCCTCGACGAGACGCCAAGGTATTTCAACCTTCAGCGTTCTATATGCGTACATGGCCTTGTATGTGGCGGAGACTGGAATATCTGTTGGTTATAGAAGGCGCATGGGGGCAGGCCAAAAGTTTCACAAGACAAACCCACAGCGCCGACGTGAAGGCGGCGTCGAGAGACACTTGTCGGCCATGTTGTTGACCTTCGCCGCCACAAGAACAACCGTCGTCGTAAGCAACGTGTTGACACCCGCCGGCGTCATACGCCGCCGTTGCCGCCCCTCGCGTTGTTCATACCAGTGCCGATAGTCGCGGCGTTGGCGACACTCACGACGATAACCGCCGTAAACCCGTTTCTTAACCCACCCACACCTCTAAACAACGCAACCACACACCACTTTCTACTACCTCGGTTCACCTGCCTGACAGCGGCGACGTCAGGCAGGTGTGTGGGGGAGTTGAAAGGGCGCTTCTGGCTTTTCTCCTCCTCGCCACGTGTAGGGCCGAACCGCCGAAGAGACGGCGCCCTCGGAGCAGGCCCTCACGCTTAGGCAGATCGCCAAGCTGATCGAGACTCTGCGGAAGGAGGGGCTCCCAGACAGTGCTCTTGTAGTATTCCGAGAGCTGTATATAGTCCACGGAAAGGGCGGCGTGTATGACTATTATACCGTCGTGGGCGGCAACGTCGAAATAGACTCTCTCGCCGTTGAAGACGGAACATTCGACGACGTTCAGTCCGACGAATACCGGTGAGACGCCGACCGAGACGAGTGGGTTTTTGTGCCCAAACGCCGGTAACACCCCCTTTTCCTCCCAACTTTCGCTTTTCTCTCTCTAATTGTTTTTGGCGTATGAACTTGAGAACGACGACAATGGGGTTGGGTTTTTGCAGAGACTTTATTTACCGCTGTCTTGTAGTTTCGTTGAGGTGAACTTGCTTTCACCAACGTGCCTAGGCTCGTGGACTAGCTCGAGTGGAAATTCTTTCAGTTCGCCTCTTTTTAATTTTTCCAATGCCTCAACTACGGTGGCGCCTTCTGCAAGATATATCTTGACTCCCCTTGCCTTGAAGGCATAGTAGGCGGGCCTCCCAATTTCCCTAGTGATCACTACATCGGGCTTGAGCCTGAGGATCTCCTCCCACCTGTGCCCGCGCCCAGTGATCACTTCGTCGTTTTTATAACTCTCAACTCTATCGCCATCTACTACCAAGAAATACGGCGCTTCTCCAAACTCGTCAGAGATCGGGGAATTGAGGCCTTTAAGTTCGTTTACCGGAATCAGTATACGCATGACAAAAATATTCGTTTCCCATTTTTAACAATATCCAGTGAATAACAACTATATACTCTATATATTATTAAAAATGTATATAAAAATCGTTTTGTACCATGTATATTTAACTTTATAATAACTTAGCGTATTAATTTGCAACAAGTGCGAAATAGATAAAGTTAAATAGTGATAGTTATTCACATCCTATGTTAGAGTTTCGTTTTCACGGCCGCGGCGGCCAGGGTATGGTTACCGCAGCACAAGTTCTTGCGACAGCGGCAATACTAGAGGGTAAATACGCACAAGCATTTCCTGAGTTTGGCCCAGAACGTAGAGGGGCTCCTGTAAAATCCTACCTCCGTATCTCCGACAATCCGATATACTTGCGTGAGCCTGTCTTAAACCCAGATGTTATTGTAGTGGCGGACCACTCACTCTTTGTTGCCGAAAATCCTCTTGATGGGGCGAAGCCCACGACTATTCTAGTTGTAAACGGCGTATATAAGACATCTTTAAAGACTTATTACATAGATGCAACTTCCCTCTCTATGAAAATCTTAGGGAGGCCTATTGTAAACACGGCTTTGATAGGCGCGGTTATTAAGGCAACAAGTGTGGTTTCGTTAAGCTCGGTAATTGAAGCATTGAGAAAATACTTCTCAGGCAAGCTATACGATCTAAATGTAAAACTAATAGAGACGGCATACCAGGAGACAAAAGAGCTATGACACTTCCTAAGGCAACTCAGTTGCCTATAGGGGCGGTAATACCTGAGCCTGGCTCTACTAGGAAAAACATTACAGCCGGTTGGAGGACTTTGAGACCTGTGATAAACGACGAAAGATGTATAAGATGCCAGCTCTGTTGGCTCTACTGCCCCGAGGGTACTATAGTAGAAAAGAGGGGCGTGTTTAAAGTTGGAAATAGAACCTACGATGTAAAGTATGAAATAAATTATGACTATTGCAAAGGTTGTGGTATTTGTGCAAACGAATGTCCTACCAAGGCAATAGAGATGGTTCCAGAGACGACATGATGCAGATACAGGAGGTAAAACATAAAGAAGCGTTGACTAGCAACTACGCCGTTGCATATGCGGTAAAAGCTGCAGATGTAGACGTCATTGCTGTATATCCAATCACGCCGCAGACCACAATAGTTGAGAAACTAGCTGAATTTGTAGCCAACGGCGAGTTAAACGCAGAGCTTATACATGTGGAGTCTGAACACTCAGCTCTCTCGGCTGTAGTAGGCGCGTCGGCGACAGGCGCTAGAGTTTTTACAGCGACGTCAAGCCAGGGGTTGGAATATGCACACGAGATACTCCATATTGCAAGCGCCTTGAGACTCCCCATAGTCATGGCCGTTCCCGCAAGGGCGCTTTCTGCGCCAATTAGTATACACGGCGATTATAGTGATGTCATGAACGCAAGAGATACCGGTTGGGTCATTTATATTGTCGCATCTGCCCAAGAGGCTTACGACACTATTATACAAGCGTATAGGCTAGCCGAGTCTGTATATTTACCAGTCATGGTGGCGTACGACGGCTTCTTAATGAGCCATACGGTAGAGCCTGTAGAACTTAACGATGAGAGTGAAGTCAGAAAATTCCTCCCACGCCAAATAAGGCCATATACGCTTAACCCCAAACGCCCAGTTACCATGGGTCCTCTTGCATCTCCAGATTGGTATTACGAGTTCAAGTACCAACAAGTGTTGGCGCTTAGAGAGGCTTATAAAGTCGCAAAAGAGGTAGATGTCGCATATGGCTCAAAATTTGGCCGTAGCTACGGCGTAGTTGAAACATATAAGATTGAAGACGCCGACTATGCATTAGTTACATACGGCGGCGCGGCTTACGGCAATGCGAGAATAGCCGCAGATAGAGCAAGAGAGAAAGGTATTGCAGCTGGAGTTATAAGAGTGAGGTTATACAGGCCGTTTCCCACTTTGGAGATTCTAAAGGCGTTAGAAGGGGTCAAGGCCTTTGCAGTAGTCGACCGGGCGATAATGTTTGGCAGTCCCGCCGAGGGACCGTTATATAAAGACATAGCAACGGCTATGTATATGAACGGCATAGATAAACCGGCGATAAATATAATCCACGGCATAGGGCAGCGCACGATATATGTCGAAGATTTATACAAGGTGTATACAATGCTAAAAGATAGGCCGGGTAAAGAAGTCGTATTTATGGGCGTGAGGATATGAAGCTCTACTATAGGACTCTAAGAGATTTACCACGTGAGGAGCTCTTTGCCCCTGGCCATAGGATGTGCGCCGGTTGTGGCGCCGCAATTGCCATGAGGTGGATAACAAAAACGGTAGGTCCTAACGCAATAATAGTCAATGCGACCGGCTGTGTTGAAGTTACAACAACGCCGTATCCAGAAACGGCGTGGATGCACCCCTATATACACGTGGCGTTTGAAAACTCTGCAGCAGTGGCATCCGGCGTGGAGGCCGCGATAAAAACTCTCAAGAGAAAGGGTATGTGGGATGCGGGGGATACAAAAGTAGTTGTGATTGCAGGAGACGGCGGGACATACGATATAGGTTTACAGTCGCTCAGTGGGATGCTTGAACGGAGACACGGCGTTTTGTACATACTCTACGACAACGAGGCCTACATGAACACAGGCATACAAAGAAGCGGTTCCACGCCAAAATTTGCCTGGACAACAACAACGCCTGTGGGTACTGCAATTAGAGGGAAAATACAATGGAAAAAAGACATCATGGGCATAGTAATGGCCCACAGAGTGCCTTATGCTGCAACAGCAAGTGTAGCGTATGTATTAGATATGGTAAATAAGATAAAGACGGCGCTTGAATATACCGCGGAGGGTCCCACATTCCTACATATCTTTACCCCCTGTGTCCCCGGTTGGCGCTATCCAGAAAATAAGACAGTTGAAGTTGCTAGACTAGCGGTAGAGACCGGCTATTTTCCACTTTACGAATGGGACCATGGCAAGTTGATACTAAATCCGCCGAGTAACAATCACATAGACAAATCGAGAAGAAAGCCGTTAAAAGAATATTTAAAACTTCAGGGGAGATTTGCTCACCTCACCGAAGAGGAAATAACAGAGCTAGAAAAAGAACTTGATGCCTATTGGCAATATCTCGCAAAATTAGCTCAATTATAGCCTTGGTCTCGGCAGGCTATATTTTCTATAACAGAATTGTGAAGAAAGACTTGACGTAATCTCTCTATTCTTCGTGGAGAGCATAGCGCCATCCGGCTTGTGTACGATGGCTTTACGCCACGACCGGACTACTAATTATGTGAGCCCCACAGCTCAAGGCGACGGCAGTTCAACTTTAAAGGGCTTATCATATTATCAATGTATTTCTCTTATCTGAGCGTGTTTATATGCGTAGCTCTTAAAAAATATGCGAGTGTAGTTGTCATGACAAGAACGATCCTGCTTACACTAGGGCTAGCCGCATTAATCCTAGCAGCGACAACTGTAGTCATACCTCCCACGGCAAAACTTGAACAAATTGCCTATAAGGTAGAGGAGACCACGCTGAAGATACAGGGCGCTGGCGTGGCGACACTGGCGAGACCATATGTGACACCTGGTGAGGGCTACGTATACGCGGGTATGAAGATAGAGTTTCTCGGCGCATACCCCTCCATCCAGGTGGGAGCTGACGGCCAGATAAGCAAGACCTTTGACCAAAATGGCTTCGTGTCCGCCGTATATGTCGGCCCCGACGCCTCCAAGGTCACCCTGGTAAACACAGCAAAGGACCAGGTGGAGGTGAAGGTGAGGATCACCTACACCTACGTCAAGGCGAGCTACATCCCGCTCAACGGAGACACCACCCTTGAGGTCAACGTCCCCGATGGCAAGCTTGCGCAAGGCTTCAACGCCATGGCTAGGCTCACCATCGAGCCCTACGCCTCCTACGTCGTTAAGTCCGTGGAGAGGCCCGACGGCACCCCCGCCACCGTCTATAGAGTTGAGCCTAAGGTGGTGGAGATAAACACCCCGGGCAAGTACAAGATTGTCATCGGCCAAGGCCCGGCGATGCCCGCTGCCATGTTGGTCAAAAGCCTCTCTAAGCAGACCGCTTCCGTGGCGCCCAACGGAGAGTTCGCTGTCTCCGGCGCAGAGGTGGGCGTCCCCCAGGGCTGGAAGCTACTTGGCTACGTGGTGTTCGCCTACACCGCAGACGCCAACCTAATCGGCAAGGAGGTGACCGGCGACATGGCCATCTCCGGCGGCCTGGTGGACACGGTGACAGACGTCAACCAGAACATCATAGTTAGAAGCGTCTCGTACCTAATACCGCCCGTCTGGAACTTCAACATCAGGTACAAGATCGCGATAGTCTATGGCGAAGGCTTCAAGATAACCTCCACCTTGCCCAGCACCGTCAATGTGATATACATACCCATCGTGTACAAGGAGGCCCAGGTCAAGTGGTTGCCCGACAGAGCTTTGGTCAACATAACAGACGTCGACGTGGCAGACGGCCAGTGGACAGCCATAGTGATGCAGTTGCCCGAGCTGGCCAGGATCGTGGCCATCAGAACCCCCGGCAACGCCATGATATCCAACGCCACAGACGTTAAGCTGGTGTGGGGCGGCGGTCTGAGGGCGGCCTCCATATCGCCCGACGGAAGGCAGGCCTACCTAGTGGTGCAGATGGGAGACACCAAGGAGGTCGGAACCTACACCTTCATAATCAACTGGAGGCCCATGAGGATACCTGTGGTAGACACCAAGGGCCGTCCCGTGTCGCAGCTATCTGCTGTCTCTGACAAATTCGAGGCGGCTGCCTCTACCGGCTACGTCGAGGTGAAGGTCTACAAACCCGAGCCCTTCGCCCTAGACATTAGCTACAAGGGAGTCAAGGCGGTCCACGTCGAGGTGAACTCCCTGATCGCCAGTCCGCAGCCGGTGACGTTGGGCATATACACCGTCAAGATAGTGGTGGTCGGCGCCTTGAACCAGCCGATAGCGGAGGCGTCTGTGGCTATTGAGGGCTTCCCGGCCTCCGGCAAAACCGACAGCTCTGGAGCTGTGAGGTTCCCAGACGTGCTGGCCGGCACGTACAAGGTTAACGTCGACGTCGGAGGAAGGGTCAAGGTAAGCGATACAATCGACGTCAACGGAGACGTAGAGAAAGTCATAAAGACGCCTATAGTGGCCGTGGTAGGCGGCGTGCCCATAACTACGCTAGACGCCCTGGCAACCGTCGGCGGGCTCTCCGCAGCTGGGCTGTACTTCGCCTTTGCAAGAAGAAGAGAGCCTGTTGCCGAGGTAGAACAAATATAACCCCTCTTTACCCTAAATCTTCTTTTTAAAAGGTTCTATTTTTTATGTGCCCATAGTTAGAACTTACGTAGATGAAAAAGGGGAACCTAGGGCACGTATCATAGATGAGGGTGGGAGATATGTTATTTCTTTTGATGTATTTGAGCCGGTTGTAGAACCTCCTTCAGATGCCGAAGTTTTATACATTGGAGAGCGTTACAGAGTGTTTATAAGAAGGCGTAATCTGTTAAATGGTATATGTGAATTTCTCTATTTTCAATTCCACGGTGGAGTTCAATTAATAAATGTAAAATATGTCGGACCTGATGATCCAGATACAGTAATACCGGCGCTACTTAAGGCTTATGAGGAGGAGGTATCCCAACATAAAAAAGATGACAGAAATTAGAAGTATCACAAGGACCTCTTTTATCTTTGGTCTTCTATACTCTGGCGGCGATTTTACCACAAACACGAGGTAGGTAATTGTGAGTACAATGGCGTACGCCATGGTGGCAACGACTAGGGCAAGTATTGGTTCCATATGTCGCGAATTTTAAAGTGGTCTCTTATATATAGATTCTTTTTAACTCTGTGCTAGCTTTTCACCTCCACCTCTATCAGCCAGAGAGAGCCGACCCGTGGCTCGAGATTATTTTTCCTGAGCCGTCCGCATCTCCCTATAGACACTGGAATGAGCGCATATCACATGAATGTTATGAGCCAAATGCCGAGCTTGGGAACTATCAGTGGGTGAGTTTTGACGTGGGGCCGACACTACTTAATTGGCTTCGTCAAAATAAGCCGCTTGTATACATGGCGTTGTTAGAGGCAGATAGAGCGGGAGCGGAGAGGTGGGGCCATGGCAATGCGCTTGCGCATCCATATTATCACGTCATCCTTCCGCTCCTTCCGAGGCGAGATAGAGAAGTGCTCATCTACTGGGGGATAGAGTATTTCAAGAGACACTTTAGGAGGAGTCCTGAGGGTATGTGGCTCCCAGAGATGGCCGTCGATTACGAGACGCTGGAGGTTTTAGTTGACTACGGCATTTCCTATACAGTGTTGACACAAAGTCAGATAAAGGACAGAAGGTCTGGGGGGCCTTATAAAGTGGTGCTTCCAAGCGGTAGGAATATTGCCGTTTTTGTCCGAAATGAGACTCTCTCTAATAATTTGGCATTTGGCGGATTTGAGAAATTTGTAGAAGCTCTAAGAGGAGTCTCTGGAGATATAGTCATAGCTCTTGATGGAGAGACTTTTGGTCACCATATAAAAGGCGCAGAGAAAGCGTTGGCGCAATTTATTGCCAGCCGCCGTGGGGAATTGACAAACTTGGGGAAGCTTTACGAAAATGGCTATATCGGCGAGGTGGAGATTATTGAAAAAACTTCGTGGAGTTGTCCACACGGCCTCGGAAGATGGAGTAGAGACTGTGGATGCGACGGCCCCGCCCCTTGGAGAGAGGGGCTGAGGAAGCTAGTGGATTGGGTAGGCGAGGTGGTGGATAAAGTTTTTGATGAAAAATTTGGGGTGCGCGGCTGGCAGATGTTAAAAGAATATATAAACGTGATTTTAGGCGGTGATAACTCGGCGTTTTCTCCAGAGGAGCTTAGACTTCTTGAGGCAGAGAGGGCTAAGCTTGCCGCCAATACCAGCGACGCGTGGTTTTTTGCAAAAGTTGGGATAGAGTTTGGCATCGCTGTGAAATGGGCGCTTAGAGCTGTGGAACTTCTCGGCGATTTGTCGTTACTTGAAGAATTTACGAAGAGACTTGGCGAGATTGTTTTTGACGGCAAGACGGCCCTAGCCTACTGCCCCATGATTAGAGGCCCGCTTATGGCTGCGATGATGTATATCTCGCTCCTTACCTCTGGACATACGCCAGAGAAGGTCGGGCCGTATGTAATACGGCAGGTAAACGACGAATTTGAAATTTTTGACGTTAGGACTCGAGACTCATTTCGTTTTCGCCATGACTTATTATGGGGATTTTTAGAAAGTTTTAAATAATGTGTAGAGATTGCGCCATGAAACTTACAGTCTCTTATGTACCTATTTTCGTTGCGCGTATAGGTTCAGGGGCAAGCGCCTTTTTAGTTGTTAAACTTGCAAGTGGCGGCCATCTAGAGGCCGGTGTTGTTTTGGCTGCCTACCCGTTTCTAGAAGCGTTAGGTGCATTAATAGCCGGCCGTTGGTCAGATACCCTTGGCCGTAAGAAGACGCTGGTGGTCGGCTATGTGGTGAGGTCGTTGGCCATGCTTATGTTGGCTTGGGCTTTTTTTACACATACATCTCCTGTCTTGGAGGCGTTTTTAAACGGCGTGATTGGGCTTACGACGGCGTTTATACTCACAGCATCGCTTACAATGGCTACGGACTTAACTGAGGTTAAAAATAGGGGGGTGGGCATGGGCGGTTTTGAATTTATAAATCTTGCTAGCTATGGCGTTGGGTATCTAATTGGTTCGGCGTTATATACATTATTTAAAGGGCCGGCGGCTTATTTGACAATAGCGATAGTCACAGCGTTGGCAACACCTATTTTTGCAAAATTTCTCATAGAAACTAGGCCGGTCGCGCCGGTCGGCGGTAAATTTTTGTTGTCAGTTCTACCGCCCTCTGCTGTAGTTCTGTTGCCGGTTTGGTTTGCCCTTACTACAATTATAGGTCTCGGGATGTTTGCCCCGAGAGTTCTTCAAGTGAGCCGTGAAACAAGTAGCATAGCTGAAAGCATAGTGGGAAGACTTGGCGAGAGTCTTATAGTTGGTGTTTTATTTATTGGGGCATTGTCTCTCCTAGGCGTAGGCGCTATTTTCTTTGGCAGACTCGCGGATAGATGGGGGCGCGTGAAGACATTTAGACTCGGCCTTGTTGGCGGTCTTGCGGCTCTCTTAGTCTTAAACATTGCGCTTCACCTTGGGCTGGGGCCTCTTGAGTCTATAGCTTTAACAGCGCCCCTACTCTTTTTAACATCTGCGATAGGGCCTAGTATTTTGGCGTTGATAGGAGACGAGGCTGATATTAGATACAGGGGAACCACCATGGGGATATACAGTGTAGTACTAGGCCTTGGCATAGGCATAGGTAGTCTCCTCGGCGGTGCTATATCCTCTATAAGCCGTCAATACGCGATTAACGGCCTTGCGACAGCCGCGTTAGGAGTTTATGTCGTTATGACAACAATACATATATTATTGGCAAAGACATATAAAACCTATGTAAAAGACACTATATTTGTAGCGACGCGATAATCTTATAAACCTGGGGATTTACGTTAGGCAATGCTGGGGTGTGTATTGACTACTATAGGGAACTTATAAGGGGGGGTAGTTATAAGGTCTCTACTGCAGAAGAGGCAAGGTGCTTCTCAATTCTTTTCGATAGAGAAGTGGCTCCTGGCGAGGAGATCTCTCTCGGCGAGCTTGCGCCAAGGCCTAGACACAATCGTGTTTTTGAAAACTCTCTGGAGTTATTTACTGCCGGCCTGCCGACTCCTCTTCTGAAAATTTCTGGAGAGCCTAAGGAGGCCTACGCCAAGCTCGAGTGGTATAATCCCTTTAGCGCAAGTGTCAAAGATAGAACTGTCTACTACCTATTGAAATCGACATACGGCGATTGGGTTGTAGAGGTGTCAAGTGGTAATGTGGCGATTGCGCTGTCTGCTCTAGGTAATGTATTCAGAAAGAGAGTGAAGGTATATCTCCCAACTGCCGGGAGATACGTAGTGCCTTTCTTAGACTACCTAGGTGCTGAATATCAACTCTTAGATGTGTCTATGACAATAGAGGCTCTTGAACTTCTTGAAAAAGATATTAGGGAGGGCGCGGCGCACCCAAACCAGTTTTTTAACGATATAAACTTTATAGCGCATTTACGCACCGCCGCCGAGTTAGATTGGCAACTCTCCTCAGTAGGGAAAAAGCCCAGCCATATCATAGCTGCCTTAGGCACCTCCGGCCATGCCTCAGCACTAGGTTTTTACTTCGGCGCTAGATATGGAACCAAGCTAATTGCTGTACAGCCCAGAGACTGGATACCTGGAATCAGGAGAGTAGAGAGCGGTATGAAATGGATTAAATTAGTCGACGCCGAGATTGTCGAAGTTTCGCTAAGAGAGGCTCTTGAAGGTGTACGTAAATTTGCCAAGAGCTTCGGCCTGTTAATAGGCCCGAGCGCAGGCGCCGTCTATACCGCGTTTCTAAGACAGAGCGCTTCGGGAGTCTATGCTATGGTTTTTCCAGATAATCTATTTAAATATTCTCTGTTGTTAGAGCAGTTTAAGTAGTCTCCCTCCTTTTTAATATAATTAGCTCGGCCTTTCTCCCTCCACAACCTTCTACCGTTATTGACCCGACAATATCGTATTGGTCAAGTAACTTACCTATATCAGGCGTAGGCGATTTTATTTTAATAGTCTTCAGATCTATATCTACGTTGCCACATGTGAGGCAGACCCCTACGGCTTTATCTAGCGCGTTTGACGCACAAATATACCTAGCTTTTGGAGCAAGCGGCGCCACTTTATCCCAATCTAACAGGGAGTTAAAAACTATAGCAATAGAACGTGCGTTAGGTATCTCGCCTGTAAAACGTTCAAGTCTCTTTGCAATGCTTTCCAGGCGTTTTGTAGACACAGAGTCTGTATATAAGACGACGTCAACTTTGCTCAATATAGCAACAGCATCTGGCGTCAGTACATCGCCAGCCACATCTATTAGATAGATACCTTCGAGCTCCGGCTCTGGTAAAATTCTCTCAAGCCTAAGCCTATGTAACAACCGCCTACCTCTCCCAGGTATTAGATAGCTCTCGACAAATCCCTGTTTTCTCAGAGAGACAAGCGCGGCCCTTAGAGTCCTCGTCGCAAGCCCAGTCCCCCTTTGTATATCTTCAAAAGTAAACCAAGTCTTGCCATGGTAAATAACTTCAAATGCCATGTAGTAAAGTACTAATCTCTGTGATGGTGTTAAACCCACGGAGTCTATAGTATTGACGTCTTATAAAACTATAGGTGGGAGAGCTCCCTCTGCGGCGCCGAACGCCCCAACGGGCGGGGCAGGGGCGAGAGGGATTGGCCGTGCCCGCGCAGACGGGCTCGGCAGAATCAGCCGGCCCCCAGGGCCAAGTGGCTCATGGAAGTGAGAAGTTTACAAGTTTAAAAGCTAGTCGCCGAAAAAGCGGGTTGTTTCTGGAGGAGCTCCCAGTACCTCCTCTTTGTCCACAATAGCGGAATTCTGTCTCTGTGGTCGGCGAAGCCGCAGGAGGGGCATCGCGTTACGCGTCTCCTCTCCTCTACCATATTTACGCCGCAACGAGGGCAGACCGTGTTGTATAGCCTGTTCTTCGAGACGGCTTATCTCCTCGTGAAGTCTCTCCAACTCCCTTTATCGTGGACTCGTCCGGCAGACGCAGAACTCTCCTACTAAGCATCCTATCTCTCACGATGCTGACCACTATGCCGTAGTCGAGATGGTTGATGTCTACGACGACAATCGCCTTGGACTCCGCCGGCTGAACCTCTCTGGCAAAGACGAGGGCGACGTAAAGTTTGTTGTAGGTCGGCTCCTTGCCCTTCCGTCTCTCCATGCTGAAGAATGCGAGCTTAAGTCTCGCGCCATCCTGGAGTCTCTTCTTTATCCACTCAACGGTCTGCCGTCGGAGACGGACAGCGAACGGCGACATTCCGCACTCTAATAATGCCACTCTTGAGGTCGACGAAGACCGCTCTACTTACGTCTCTCTCGTCCTCGACCCTAAGTTGGGTGTTCAACGGGACTGCCCTGTAGAACGCCACATCGCGCTAGAGGAATTTGGCGTAATTCACGATGGTCCTCCCCAACCCATACTTGGAAAATACCTCCTCTATTATCCTATGGGCGAGCTCTTGCTTGTCCGGCATCAACGTGGCATCTAGCTCCTCCGTCGTGAGTTTCAGCTCTTCTTGCCCCGTTCATTAAGTAGTCTTCTCACATACTCCTCTACTGCTAGGCACATCCTAGCGGCGAGGTTTAGGACGTCTGGCCTCTTCTTGGCAAACCGCCACGGTATCTCTACCTTTAGCGTTCATGTGCGTATATGGATGGGCTGAAATTTCCGTTGGTTATGAAAAGCGCATGGGGCAAGCCAAAAGTTCCGGCCACGAAAGCGACGAAGATAATTGTCGGCGCTGTCCACGCGACAAACTAAAACAACCCCCTTTTCCGCCCTAGACCCCCTTGCTTCACCTGCTGGACCCGGCCTGGGTTTGGCAAGTGTGCCGCACCTCTCGCTTTTCTCTCTCGGCGGAGCATGCGGACGTTGGTCGCATTCCTAGCGACGATGGCAAGGAGCATAGTCGCGACATGGTATACGGCCAACACGCTTGCAAACCGTCCTCCAAATGTTTACACTCTGCAAGAAAACAACAAACTTTATTTCTTACAAGTTGCCCATATTTCATGCTAAAAATGCGTTGTGGAGAGGAGGTTTGCCTAAAAGTGGAAAAGGTATCTAGCCCCGTTTTTGAGGCGCCAAGTGGCGCCTTAACTATTTGCGTAAAGCCCGGCACCTTTTCGCACTGGCTTGAGTTGGCCCAGGCGCTGTATTACGCCTACCACTGGAGAGGTCCCGCAAGAAACCCCAACATCTCAGCCCTCATGTTTCTCAGTGGGAAAGAGCAAATCAGAGATGCGCTAACTATCTCTGCCACTTCTGGAGAAGCTATATGCGCTACCCTAGGCACAAGGGAAGTCCTGGAAGAGGTCTCAAAAGGAGAGCCGTACTATCCAGAGGAGTCTTTTGACCCGTGGAAAATCACAAGATTTGCACTAGACCTAGCCTCTTAGGTTTTTCACCGCTATATGTCCCCCTATCTCTCTCTTGGCCCCTCCCCGGGGGACTTAAGGGCCCGCCTCGGGTACACCGGGGCGAGAGGGCGGGTCATGCGGGGGCCGGCCGCGAGTCGCTTGTTTTTACAACAGTTTGGCGCCCCCGTCTGCCGCCCCAGGGGCCAAACGCCGTTCATGAAATAAGAAAACTTACGAGGTTAAAAATGTGACGGCCGCCGAAAAAGTGGGTTGTTTTGTTTTCTGGAGGATTTCCCAGTAGCGTTTTTCTGCCCATATCACCGGCACGTTGTCTCTATGTGCCTTGAAGCCGCAGGCGGGACAGCGCATGAAGCGGCCGTTTTCCTCAACCATCTTAGCGTTGCATTTGGGGCAGATGGTCGAATACAGTCGCTCCTCCAAATACGGCAGTCCGTACCACTGCGCGAGCGCCTGTAGGCGCTTCCTTAGTTGTCCCAAACCGTCTAGGAGGTGCTTCTTCACTCCGTCTCCGTTCCTCTCCTTCAGCTCCCGGTAGGTGTCGTCTTCCATCGTGTCCAACGCGATCGCGGCTTGGTGCTCTCTGGCCAGCTTTATAATCTCACGCGTAGCGTTTATAACGATGTCTCGGATTATGCCATAGCGCTTCGTCTTAAGCTTCCACAGCTGTCTCTGGAGGTCTAACGCTCTACGCGGGTCTCTGTCCTCGTCTACCTTAGCCAAAGCTCTACTCAGCTGTCTTATGTGGACGTGGATCCTCTCCAGTTTCTGAACCCGCCCCCTCTTGGGGAACTTCAATAGCTCCACGACACGACCGTCGACCACGAGACCAACTTTTATGTAGTGGTCCAACCGGTTGACGTCAACAACGACAATAGCCCTGGGCTCCACCGGCGTCACCTCTCTAGCGAACACCAACGCGACGTATAGGCCACCAAATGTCGGCTCCTTCTTACCACCTCTCTTCTCAACGCCGAGGAACGCTAGTTTCAACTCGGCGCCCTCTTCCATCCTTACGGCGGGGTCTAGGACGTCTGGCCTCTCTTCTACCAACTGCCAGGGGATTTCAACCCTCAGTGTCCGGTAGACTTGGCCCATGGGCGTACATGTGGCGGAGGGTGAAATCTCTGTTGGTTATGGAGGGCGCATGGGGGCAGGCCGAAAGTTTTACAAGACAAACCCACGGCGCCGTGCCCCGCCTCAGAGCTGGTGAAACCCGCCCCTCCCCTCCGGCGCCGTCGTGAAGGCGGCGTTGAGAGACGCGTGCCGGCCATGTTGTTGACCTTCGCCGCCACAAGAACAACCGTCGTCGTAAGCAACGTGTTGATACCCGCCGGCGTCATACGCCGCCGTTGCCGCCCCTCGCGTTGTTCATACCAGTGCCGATAGTCGCGGCGTTGGCGACACTCACGACGATAACCGCCGTAAACCCGTTTTTTTTTAACCCGTCTACACCTCTAACGCAATCTCTCGCCAACCTCTTTGCCACTTTCTACTCCCTCGGTTCACCTGCCTGACGACGCCGCTGTTAGGCAGGTGAGTCGAAATAGTTGAAAGAATGTTCCTGGCTTTTTCGCACATGTGGAGAGGGAGGTGTGAAGATGTCGCATACATTGCAAAAGCCCCCACTACGGATTAGGGGAAAAATTTAAAAACTATAGTGAGGTAACAAACAGGGCCCGTAGCTTAGCCCGGCAGAGCGCCCATGGACAAGCCCGGCTGGGCTGTCCAGCGTAAGGCTCATAACCGGGAAGTCCCGGGTTCAAATCCCGGCGGGCCCACTTTTGTAAATCTTTAAAGCCCGTAGCATTACAAATCTATGGATTTCACCATAGGCGCTGTGTCTGTAATAATAACCAAGGGAGATATAACTGAGGTTGAGGCAGATGCTATAGTTAATGCTGCGAATTCCTATCTTGAACACGGAGGGGGCGTTGCCGGCGCAATTGTAAGAAAAGGCGGCCAGATAATACAGGAGGAGAGTAGAGAGTGGGTTAGGAGATACGGCCCAGTGCCAGTCGGCGGCGTGGCTGTAACATCTGCAGGTCGTCTAAAGGCCAAATATGTAATTCACGCAGTGGGACCGCGTTGCAGCGTTGAGCCCATTGAGAAATTAGGCGAGGCTGTAAGGAATGCGCTTCTTAAGGCAGACGAGCTTGGGTTAAGCTCCATAGCGTTTCCAGCCATAAGCACGGGGATTTTTGGATGCCCATATGAAGATGCCGCATATCAAATGGCCAAGACTATTAGAGACATAGCGCCCTCTTTAAAATACGTTAGAAAGATCTTAGTTGTTCTCTACGGAGACGAGGCCTATAGGAAATTTGAAGAGGTTTTTAAAAAAGTCTTAAGTTGATGTATTTGAAAAGCTCTGTATAACTGCCTCTAGCAATGTTATAAAATCTCCCTCGTTTTTTATAGATTTTATAAAGCCAATAAGCTCTGGATCATTTCCCAAGTCGAGTTTTTCTACAATAGACTTTGTATAATCCGCATTGTACCCCGTCTGTGTAGCGCATTTTTTATATGTCCCGCTTGACATTTCTAACACAGCTCTGTTACCTGTCATTGTGACTGTTGCCATTGCAAACGCGCCGTCTCTACAGTCTCCCTTGGCAGAGACTTCCTCAAGAGTGAGGACTGCATTTACAAACTCCTCGCTTTTCTCTATGAGGAAGCTATGGAAGTTGTTCTCACGTCTTGCAATGTCATTGAATACGTCTACCCATCTCATTATTCTTTCCATCTGTACCCCTTTGGGCAGTTATATATATGTTTCGAGACTTCCCCCAGGACCGAAGACGGACATTTATAACCAAAAGATTCGCTTTCTAGGGCAGAGATAGAGGGCGCTATCTGTCGCAGAGCTATAAAAAGAGAATTAAAAAATCTAGCGCATTCCACACTCTGAGGGTGGCTCTGCCCAGTCTTGTGAAGAGCGGTGTTGCTAACGAAGAATAGACGAGAAGCCGCCTTCTAGGGTAGTGGAGATGTTGTTATATAGTAGATGACGCCGTTTAAACTAACCTTTATTTATTCCCCACATCCTGCGTTTTGTGGATGTGCCACATGTGGTATATCTTCACAGCTGTCCTAACTGCGGTGGGCCTATCACATCTGATAGACTTGCTGCCGGTCTTCCCTGTTATGAATGTCTTCCAAAAGAGCCTCAGGCAAAGGCTATAGGTGAAGTTGTAGAGGCTTTACGTAGGAGAAAGGCGTTAAAGGAATTAGCACGGGTTGCAGAGTATCTACGGGAGTACAATAAGTTTTCGGCGTTTTTCAAGGAAATAATCGGCTACGAAATGTGGGGTGCCCAGCGACTTTGGGCAAGGAGATTGGTCAGAGGAAAAAGTTTTGCAATAGTAGCGCCAACTGGGTCTGGAAAAACCACCTTTATCCTAGTGGCAACTCTATATATGGCGCTGAGGGGGAAAAAGACGTTGTTAATATTTCCCACATCTGCTTTAGCACATCAGGCGTATAAAAAATTGATGTCTTTTGCTGAAAAAGTCGGTGCGTCTGTTAAAACATTGGCGTATCATTCTCTACTCACCGAGAAGGAAAAAGACGAGGTTCTAGCAGCAATTGAGAGGGGAGAATTTGACGTTTTAATTATAACATCGGCATTCCTCCCCCGCCGCTTTGACCTACTTAGTAGGTATAAATTCGAATTCATCGCTGCAGATGATGTCGATAGTATACTCAGAGCGACTAGCAAAAACATTGATAGAATCTTAAAACTGCTAGGCGTGTCGGATGAGGTTTTAAAAACCGCACTAGACATAATTAGTCTAACTAAACAAATTAGAAAGGCTGAAGTCGTAGGCGATTTAAAAGAGGTGGAGCGTCTCGAACAAGAGCTGTCCTCTGCCAGGGCGAAACTACAGGAGGAGGTACGTAAGCTAAAACTTGGCATCTTTATAGCATCTGGAGCTTTAGCTAAAGCTAGGAGAACTACACGCCTACTTTTATTTAGAGAGCTTCTTGGATTTGATGTAGGCGGCAGAGCCGAAGGTCTTCGTAATGTGACAGACGTCTATATAGATATGTCACAAGATGTAGTAATGCAGACAATAGAAATTTTAAAGAGATTGGGCCCCGGCGGAATTGTTTATGTACAAGACAGAGAGTTGGGGATAGCCATAGCGGAGAAAGCTAAAGAACGGGGCCTTTCTGTAGAACATTTCTTCAAGCCCCGCCGCGGCATATTAGAGAGTTTTGAAAAGGGGGAGATCTACGCATTGGTGGGACTGGCGTCGCCACGTTCCCCACTTGTGAGGGGGATAGATTTACCACATGTAATTAGATACGTCGTCTTCGTCGGAGTGCCGAAGTATAGATTTAGAGTTAGACTTGAGGAATTTTCAATACCAGCATACCTCACCTTTTTATACAACGTACGAACTGTTTTGACAGGCGAGCTAAGATATAAAGCCGACAGATTAATAGGCCAGCTTAAACGTCTTGCCCCCTATGCAATAAGTGTACAAGAGGCGCTTAGAAAGGCTTCTGAGGGCGCAGAGCTTACAGGCTTTGATAGACATGTAGTAGATGTTGTAAAATCAGCCGTCGATTTCGTAAATAATCTACTTATGAGAGACGATTTGAGACAAGCTATAGAGAGCTCCACCGAGGTAAAGCTAACGCGTATAGACGACGAGTTCTACGTCCTTGTGCCAGATGTCACAACCTATATCCAAGGCAGTGGGAGAACTTCACGTCTTTACGCAGGCGGGCTTTCTAAAGGCCTTAGCGTTGTCATCGTAGACGACAAAAAAGTCTTCCACGCCCTAAAGAGGGAGTTAAAACTTAGGTTTGACGAGGCGGAGTTTAAACATATAGATGAGGTCGATCTAAACGCCGTACTTGCTGAAATAGATAAAGACAGAAAAGCCATCAGAGATATCTTAGAGGGGAGAGTTACCCCGGCAACCAAAGGCGTTGAGCTACTAAAGACTGTGCTTATGATTGTAGAATCTCCCACAAAGGCCAGGACAATAGCAAACTTCTTCGGTAGGCCAAGTCTGATAGTTACAGATGGCGTTCCCATATATGAGGTTTCAACTGGTGACGCTGTCCTTATGATTACTGCGTCGCTTGGCCATATATATGAACTACCTACCTCGCTCAAGAGAATAGACTCTAGACAACGCGAGATTTTAGCCAAGTGGTTTGGAGAGTTTAAATATGACAGTTACAATGGCGAGGAATATGCGGTAATTGTAAAAGAGGGCAGCTTCATTCCAGTTTATAACAAGATCTGGAGATGTCGCAATGCCGTATATATAGACGACACAGATGTACCCCCAGACTGCAAACCGCTTGATGTCTTGTCGGCAATTAGAAACATAGCTATAGAGGTAGATACAGTACTCATCGGCACAGATCCAGACTCAGAAGGTGAAAAGATAGCATTTGATTTATACCTCGGGCTAAGGCCTTACGTCTCAGACATAAAGAGAGTAGAGTTTCACGAGGTGACTAGGAGAGCTATACTTAATGCGCTAGCCAATCCACGCGACATCAACTACTCACTTGTAAAAGCCCAGATAGTCCGGAGAGTTGAGGATAGATGGCTCGGCTTTGGGCTCAGCAAGATATTACAGACGAAATTTGGAAATCCAAACCTGTCGGCAGGCAGAGTTCAATCTCCAGTCTTGGGCTGGATTGTAAAAACTTATGAAGAATCTCTAAAAAACAGGGTCTATAACGTAGATCTACAGCTAGACGCCGCCTACTGCGTAGAGCCCTCTTCCTGCGTCTTAAGACTTCAAATACCTGGTGATATACTACAGACGTTAAAGAAAAAGAAGAGAGTAGCTATCAAAAAAGAGTCTGAAGAGGAGAGAGTTGTAAATCCGCTGCCACCATATACGACAGATGAACTGCTGAGAGACGCTGTAAATAGGCTCGGACTTTCAGCTGACTATGCCATGAAGGTAGCACAAGATTTATTTGAAAGCGGCCTCATCACCTACCATCGCACAGATAGCACTAGGGTCTCTGCCGCTGGAATAGCTATCGCAAAAGAGTATATTACAAAGAGGTTTGGAGAGGGCGTATTTAAGCCAAGAAGCTGGGGCGAGGCGACGGAAGGAGCTCATGAGGCGATTAGACCCACAAGACCGCTAGACGTAGAAGAACTAAGGGGGCTAGTCAACGCTGGAGTTATACAACTCGCCATCCAATTAAGGAGAGAACATTACCAACTCTATGATTGGATCTTTAGGAGATTTATGGCAAGTCAGATGGAGCCTAGTGTTGTAAAAGCTATTAAGTACGTAATAGAGATAGACGGGCACTCTCTAGAGCTAGAGAGAGTTGTAGAGACTATCCGCCCGGGTTTCCAACAGCTTTACCCACTCACTCCCGTGGAGCCTGAGTTACCGACTGGGACAATAGAGGTAGCTATTAAGAGATACCGAGTAGTGAGAAAAGTACTTTCGCAAGCTGATATTCTAGCGCTGATGCGTCAGAGAGGCATTGGGAGACCTAGTACGTATGCGCGGATACTCCAAGTGCTTGCAAAAAGATATTATGTATATGTCGTCGGACGTAGGAAACTCATGGTGCCTACTAAGAGAGGTATTGAAGTGTATCATTTCCTAGAGAATAACTTTAGCAATTTAGTATCTGAGGAGAGGACGCGGTTAATAGAACAATATATGGACGCGATAGAGGTGGGAAACGCAGAGTATGAAGGCGTATTGAAAGAACTATTTGATGAATTTACAAGAGAGATACTATCGCGAGCCCCCCTTACGTGACGCCAACCTTTTCCGGGGGAGCGCGAGGCGCGCCCCGAGCCCCCCTGAGAAGGTTGGTTGTACAAAGGGGAGTTGATAGGTATAAACAAGGACGGTACCGATTAAGGCATAAAGAGAAAAGTTCTCAGGCAGAGGGTGGTACTTCTATCTTTCTATATAGATACCTGGCTTTAACGGCAGGGCTGCCCTCTTTTTGCCTCCCAGATCGGGGGCTGAGGGGTCGTCTACACTGTAAATCTCTATGGGTGTGCCAAGCGTTCTTTCTATATAGGCTTTGTATGATTTCAAAGTCTCTAGCTCGTCGAATTGTTCCGTAGATGCTAAAAGCGTTCTGACTTCATCTCCTAGCGTCTTTACCAGGTCTATTAACCGCTTGGCTACTTGAGGCGGCGCGCCAGCCGTAACCACAGTTTTTACATCGCCGTTAAGAGCCGCCTTTGCCCACGAAAAATTCCTATTTACATATATGACGATGCGTCTTGCGCCTGGGCCAAAGGCTGGGATGTTTTTCACATCTTCTATCAACATATCAACATATCTCTTTGCTAACAAAGCTGCTGACTCTGCCTTTAGCCTAGGCCACGGCGCTGTGGCTACAAAACCAGAACCACCTAGCAATGCCCAAAGCTCTTCGGCTATATGCGGCACTATAGGCTCCATAGCCACTACCCACGCCCGGGCTGCCTCAAGCGCCAATTTTGTCGGTTTCTCTACCATGGCGAGGTATTGGTCAAAAACCGCTTTGGCATTATATATCACTTCAACAGCGGCTTGTCTCACCCTGACTTTTTCATATGCCTCTCTCGCCTTATCTAAAATCCGCGAGATCTCCGCTATCAGCCATTGATCTATCCAGCCGGCCGGCCGATTTTCAGCATTTTGTATAAGTCTCTGCACTAGGGTGTATATAGCCATCAGCTGTTGGGCGTTTCTCCTGGCCTCAGCATCTCTAAAGTCGAGGTCTTGTTCCACCTCGGCTGCAAGCGCTAGCGTGGCCCTAAGCGGATCCGGGCCGTACATCTCCACGGCTCTATCAAGAGGTAGGACATTGCGCTTAGACTTCGACATCTTCTCGCCCTCTCTAAGCACCCAGCCGTTAGCCACAATTTGCCGCGGCCACTTCTCCCTGGGGAATATGGCCACGTGGTTAAAGATGAAGAAGGTCAGGTGATTGGGGATCAGATCCTTGCCGGAGTTCCTCGAGTCCAGGGGGTACCAATACTCAAACTCCTCTCTGATGGCCTTGAGGGCCTCAACCGGCACCCCCGTCTTCTTAGATACTTCATCTGCCGAGCCCTGCCCCAAGAAGACAAAGTCCCAAAACTCCTCAGTCAGTTGCTCCGGCCTTATGCCAAATTGTCTAATCTTCTTTATCACTGTGTAAAACGCCATGTAAATTGTTGAATCACTTAGGCTTTCTATAATCCAGCCAGAGCTCCAAGGAAGTGGCGTACCCAAGCCCCGTGTCCTAGCACATGCTCTCTTGTCTAGCCAGTCTATAGTGGCGAAAAAGTGGGCCTTTGCCTCTCCAGGTATAATAACCATTTCATCTACTAATTTACGCGCTGTTTCCTTCCATTTGGGATCGCCATAGTTTATGAACCACTGATCTTCCAACACTTTAACTACAATTTCTGTGCCACAACGGCAGTAGACTGGCTTGTTCATTATGTCATACATAACGCCGCCGAGACGGGCTTCTACAAGCCACTTGGCGATAAACTCCCGGGCCTCTCTTACCGGCCTCCCTGCGAAATACATCTTAAATACAGCCCGTAGCATAGACCTAGCAGGTTCCTGTAGATGGATGCCTATACGTTCGGTAACGTCTTCTCTCATGACGCCTCTTGTGTATTCTGTAGAATACACCTCTTTAGTAGCCTCTTCGAGAGCTGGATCTGTCTGGCTTTTTATCCCCATCCTCTCTACGACCTCCTTAGCTGGGTAGTCGCCATATCCCTCCACCTTTATCAACGGAATCAGCTTTTCAATGCCTAAATCGCGGAGGGCGACGTAGTCATAAGGTGCGTGAGCCGGCACAGACATTACCACGCCGGTTCCCACCCTGGGGTCTACAAACCAGGCCTCGTATATAGGCACCCACTCTCCGGTGACAGGATTTTGTACACTACGACCTACAAACTCTCTGCCTCTAGCCTCTCTTAGAATTTTCACCTCCGCCTGGAAGGAGAGGCGGTATGCCGCATCTCTGCTAATTACGACACGCTTCCCGTCGAATTCGGCCACTACGTACTCGGCGTCTGGGTTAATCCAGAGGTTAGTGACGCCCGGCACTGTCTCAGGCCTAAGTGTGGCCGCGGGGAAGGTCAGCCCTTCTGAGTCTGTGAAATATATCAGCGTCCACTGGCCGATCTCAGGCTCTTTGTCGTCTTTAGTGTCATGGGCGCCCACAGGCATTGAGTGCCTTGGACACCAGCCCACGGGGTGTCTCCCCCTCACGATCAGCCCCTTCTTCCTCAGCTTCTCGAACTGCCACTGGATGAAGCGCTGGTACTCCGGGTCTATGGTTGTGAACTCTCTAGTCCAATCTATGCTTAAGCCGAACCTCTCCATCGCCATCTTGGACCGGTTGTGGAAGTAGCGGGCGAGGTAGAGGGGGTCTCCCATCTTCTTTATCTCCTCTTCAGGCACGCCGTATATCTCCATGTACTCCTCTATAACTGTCTTGTCTCCAGCCGCAATAACCTCGGCTATTGTAAGTATCGGCGTGCCTGTGTAATGAAAGCCCATGGGATATAATACAACTCTCCCCATGTGTCTATAGAACCTAGCTAACACGTCCGCAATTAAGTAGGTCCGCCCGTGTCCGATATGCACAGCCCCGTTGGGATAAGGATATGCCGCCGTGATAAAATACTTCGCCACACCTGGGGTTGGCTCCGGTTCAAAAACCCGCGACTCTTTCCACCTTTTCTGCCACCTCTCTGCAATCTCTATGAAGAACCGCGAAAGCTCACTCATGACATAGAAATGCCGCCAGTTTAAAAGTTAGATTCCCCAACTCTATATATATATACTCTAAGCTCTGGGTTATGTTCCACAAGCTTAAGCCCCGGCACCTCCCACATGTAAGATACGACAAATGCATCACGTCTCAACTCTCGCATAAATTTTACAGCAAGACGGATGTTTACAGAAGGCCACTGGAAAATATATACAACATCGGCATCAGACAGAGGAATCTTAAACATATCCCCTAGTAATACTTTACAGCGACATCTTAAAACACATATAAACCATCTCAGCGGGTCGATCTCAACGCCCACTACCACAGCACCTAGGCGTTTTGCCAAAGTCAACACCCGCCCATAGCCACAGCCCAAGTCATATACCTTCTTCCCATATACGCCAATACGCTTAAATGCCCACAACGCCGCCTCGGCGCTGGAGGTACTATATGCCCCACCCCGCCTAACGACAAAAGGCCAGATAAAGTGGAGAATTATGACAAGAGCCGCTGTAAAAATCACAAGCCATATCATAATCTTCTTTACAACAAGCCCCGTATCGCCTACTTCCACCACCTCTACCACATCTCCAGGCAGACAGCCTATACAATAGGCTCTCCAATACACGCCCTCTATCTTAACTATAGCCCAACCATTTTCAACCCCAGCCACGATCCCTCTCTTGCCTATAATATCTAGAGGAGATCTCTTGTCTCTAGGAGCTCTAAGCCCCGCAATCACAATAATGGCGTAGATAGATAAAAGAGTGCCGCCTACCGAATATCCGAGCCATGGCGGGATGCTGCCTAAAAATGTAAAAACCGCTATCAAGCCGCCAAGTAGACCAAGTATAGATGCGGAAACTACAACATCCACATCTAAAGCGGAGGCTGTATATAAAATATCTGCCCCTCGGAGGGGGCGTTTTCATAGCCGCCAACACGGCGCCTCGACACCCCACGCCAGGGGCAGATATTTTGTCTCCCCACGATTTAAATTTAACCTCGCAAGATATAAAAAAGAAAAAACAGTACATCTTGTGCTTGATAATACGAAGGTACAAATTCTTAAGAAAGTTGCGACACAAGGCTATACTACAGTTGGCGAAGTGGTAAAAGAGCTTGGAATTAGCTGGGGGGCTGCACAGTGGCACCTTTTTTGGCTTGAAAACAACGGCTATATAAAGTCTGTAAATATAAACGGCACAACTATATACATACTCAACTGTGCCAACGTCTTAAGAAAACTAGAAACTATAGAAAAGATGCTAAACGAGACTAGAAATGCCAAGGCGTTCACTAGGTAGCACATCCACATCTCTCCGACTTATCTCCAAGAGATTTGCGAACCAACCAGCGTAAGCTAAAACGATGTCGTCTCATCTGATTTTCCGCCATATAGGACAGGGCTTGCTGCCGTTGTCATACCGTAGGTTAATATGCCGTCTGCTGTCCAGCGTCGAAAAATTCCTACGGAAAGAAAGTCGAAGGGTAGTAATACCGTCTTCTACGTCTGTATACCAGTGCCGTAAGAAAGCCGGCAACAAATCCCCCTATGTGTGCAAAATAAGCAACTCCGCCGGCTTGGAGAGTAAAGAGCTCAAAGAAGCCATAGAAGAGTTGATAGAGGAACCAGAAGCCTATATAAGCCCAGGCGGGGACTTCAATAAGTGTAATAACTATGAAGAATGTAAGCGTAAGTATTCTAGCCCTTGGATATAAAACCATATATGCGCCGAGGACTCCACTGATAGCCCCAGAGGCCCCCACCGCCGGTACATACATGGGGTTTCCCAAAAGCCCAAACGCACTTAAAAGCGTCGCTTGAGCTGCGGTGGCCCAGTAGTGTGTAAACGCCGCCGCAACTCCCCAAAATATGTAAAGGGCTAGGAAACGCCCGTGTCCATAGTGATCCTCTACGTTATCTCCAAAAACCCAGAGATAAATCATGTTGCCCACTATGTGGAGAAGGCCCCCGTGGAGAAACATATGTGTAACCCAACGATAAGGTTCTATCCAAGCTAGAGCAGGTACAAAGGCGTATTTCTGAACGATCTCTGGATTTAAAAGCTCGTAGATAAAGACGACAATATTTATAAAGACTAGCGCCTTTGTAACAAACGGAAATGACGACGTGGGATTTATATCACGTATAGGCAACGCCACTTAGCCCACTAAACCTTGTGTTAAAAATTCTATCCATACGTCGCCGCTTTTCATAAGTCTACGTCTCTCCCCTAGGGGCCAGGAGACTCTTCACCGGGCTCTAAATACCCCCGTCTCTAAGAGTCCGCGGGCGCCACCCAATTTCTCCCATTTCTCTTTTCCAAAACCACAAGGCCTTGCTCTGCAAGTCTTCTCACAGCTCTAAAAACCGTAGTGCGGGGGATCCCGAGGTCTCTAGCTATGTCGGCCTCATAAGCTCCGCCTGTCTTCTTTACATATTCAAATATCTGCCTATCCACATCCCCCAACTTTGCTACCTCCCTCGCCCCCCTCTTCAATACTAGGAGGGCCGTTGCAAAAGCCGCCGCGCCGGCTAAAGCCGCCAGCCACCAACCTGCTAGCCAGAGCGGGCTCTCTACAGAACCTCCTACCGTAGCTGATGTAGTTTGCAGAGGAGACTCGCTTGGGGGAGAAACTCGTTGAGATCGATTATTTTGTGAAGTAGTGTGAGAAGCCGGCAGTTGTTGCACGGCAGACGTATTTTGTTGCGACGTGGCAGTGGCGGGCTGTGTTTTGTTTAGTTGGGAGACGGCTGCGGCCGGTGTAGTCGTGTTGTTTTGTCTAGCGGCAGCATAGGGCGGCGAGATTGGGCGTGGAATTGCATAGGCAATATAGCCTGGCCCCTTTGTCACGATTACAAGAGATTTGTCTACCCTTGTATAGTTAAAGATTTTAATGTTTGGAATCACAAGAAGAGAGCCGTTTGCCCATATTATAACGACGTCACTTGTCGTAATGTTTATAGCTGGCAGTCCGCCTATTTCGTCGATTTTTGGCACATATCTAATAGTTACTAAGCCTCGGCCTCCTGTAACAACAGAGACCGTCTTGCCATCAAACAACGCAGGCACTGGCACTCTGTCTAACTCTACTACGGGGGCTGAAAGCGGCTGAACTGGCAGAGTGATATTAAAAACGGCGGCTGTTACAGTAGCGTTAAATACCATCAGTGCCGTGCCATTTGCAAAAAGCAAGAGAGCCCAAATCACATGAAAATGGAAAAAGAAGGAAATATATCGGTTTCTCTACTTGCCTTTCTTCTTGTTAGACTCCTCTTTTCTAGACTTTTCGTCGTCTCTCTCTTTCTCGTTCTTTTTGTCTCTTTCACCAGACTTCTCGTCTTTCTCGTCAGAATTGTCGCTCTTGTTGGACTTCTTCTCATCCTTTGCTTCTTCGTCTTTATCTCTTGACTTATTATCAGACTTATGCTTGCCATCTTCTTTTTCAATTTCTATTTTGTAGTAATTCTTGTCGAATTTTATTTCTACCTTTGTGCCGTTGATATACATTTCGAGTTTTTTCACAGACGTAGAGAGTTCCTTAAGACGTTGGGCGATATAGAGCAAAGTCTTCGCGTCGCTTATGTTGTACTTTTCCAATCTGGCCGCTATTGCAGAAAGTAACGCTGCGGTTTTATTGAGGTCTTTTGTCATTAGTTTGATTTCCCACTCATCCTCCTTTGTTAATGTCTTGTTAAATTTCGAAAGTTTTTTCTCTAATTCATACTCAAGCCTCATCTTTAGATATGTAGCATTTGGCGCGGTCTTATTTAATGACGCCGCTGTTAACATGGCCTTTGCCTTAAGTTTTTCTGTCTGGTTGCTGTCTACCAACAACTTAAAGACTTGTATAAGGCTGTCTATCTTGCCCTGCCTAGTCTGATTTAGCAAAGCTAGTAGCTGGCTGATTGTGGCATTGGTAAACTGACCCTTGGCTTGGCCTACTATGTGTAGATAGTACTGCTCGCCTGCAATTGTGACGTTGGCCTTTATATTTGCCGTAATTACTCTGTAGTTGTTGATATTTACTATTATCTGGGTGCCATTGTCTATGTACGTAATGTGTATATTTCCAGAGGGCGTAGTTATCACTGTCATGTTTGCCGCCATTGCCAATGCAGCTAGTAGCAGTAGTGGAGTCCACCTCATAGTCGCACAGCCGCTTGCTGTTTTTAAGGAATGTTTTTCTTCCTCATGTGGAATGTTGCCGTTGTCTTATTCCGCCTGTGAAAATAGGTGGCTCCCATCGCAGTATGTGCCAGGCGTGTTAAGGTCTATAAACTCCTCGCGGCAGATGGTAAATTGTAACCTTAGCCTATTCGCTATTTTAGCTACTGTTTCTAGAACTTTCCGCCTGTAGCTCTCGGCGGCGTACCACTGGCCGTGGAAGTATTTCCCCTCTTTAAAATAGAGCTGTTGCCAAAGAGATAGCTTCTCCGGGAATGCCTTGGCCATACGGGCGAAATTATCTGGCTTGGCCTTGTAGGTGCTGGCGACTAGATGCACAGCGCCCGCAGCCGCGGCAGCTGACACTACCTCCTCTATATTGTCAATGTCGTCATTTATATAAGGTATCAGTGGATCAAGTCTAACACTAACTGGTATACCTACAGACGCCAAACGGCGTACTGCTTCTAATCTTCCCGCAGGGCGAGGCGCCCTCGGTTCTAAAACAGCAGCAAGATCCTCGCGGAGGGTAGTAATTGTAATCTGCACTACTACCCTCCCTCTATTACGCGTAAATATGTCTAGGTCTCTAAGCACAAGGGGGGATTTTGTCGTGATAATCACTTTATAACCTCTCTCAAGTAAAATCTGCAACACCTTTCTCGTAAGGCCGAGAGTCGCCTCAGGAGGAGTGTATGGGTCTGAAGAATTAGATAGGGCAACTATAGAGCCTCTTGGGATTTTCTCTAAATCTCTCCTAATTTTTTCCACTAAATCCTCCTTTGGCCTTGGGTTAAACGCGTTGGAGATATATGACGTTATATAGCAATATAGACAGCCGTGGCCACACCCCGTGTATGGGTTTACTCCATATTTCACAGGGCATGTACAAAGTGGGTTTTTCCAGGGGTCGAACGGCCTTACGACATATAAAGAAATACGCATGTATCATAGAGAATATGGCCAATAAAACCTGGTTACATTTATTAAAATAGATGCACTCTTTTTTCGTGGGTTTTAAAACAGGTATTGACCCGATAGACGAACAAATACCGGAGGGCATTCCGCCAGGCTACGTCGTATTAATTGAGGGCTTTCTAGGAGTGGGAAAGACGTTTTTTGCCACCACAATAGCGGCCACCGCGGCTAAAGCCGGCGCGTCTATCCTATTCTTTGCTATAGATAGTATGGCTGACGAAGTTTTAGAAGACGTCAAGAGGAGGGGGGCGCCTGTTTCAAATATAACTATTGTAGACGGCTTCGCCGCCCCCAATGAGCGCTATTCTAAACTTAAGCCTCCTGTAAAACACAGACTAGAAAACCCGGATGCATATGCTCTTTTGAATAAACTAGCGGAATTTACAAACGATTTTAGAAATGGAGTTGTAATTATAGACTCGCTTAATGAGATATTAATGCGGAGCCCAGGGTCGGCTCTAGATATATTCCGTGCTTTTAAAATTTTTGCAAAATATACAAACTCTATTGTAGTCGCTACGGCGCATACAGACGTAGAGGAGGTCTACGGTATTTTAACAACGGCAGAACATCTGGCAGATATGATAATTCAAATAGAGGTTGATCCAAACTTAGAGGAAATGGGGCTCTATGTTCGACGTATGAGAATAGCCAGAGCGAGAAGAATGAAGGTAGTACACGACTGGATACATTTTGAAGTGTCTAACGGCCGCGTGGTAGAAATCGACGTAAAAACGATGTTAAAAATGCTAAATAAACAACTTAGAGAAATGGGCATTGAAATAAGACGTCCTCCTTCGTAGCGCCCGACTCTCCCTGAGGTCTGTGAGTGGGGGTAACATATGACGCTGCCGTATCCACATACGGAGCCGTAATGCGCTAAATCTTGATTGAGCGTAGTTGTACAATAATCTTAGTGCCGTCTAGCGTAGCCTCTGCATAGTGGCCGTCTTTTAAAGAACCTGGGTTGACTAATATGGTGTCGCCTAAGACATCTAAGCTTCTGTCTTCATGTATATGTCCATGTACAGAGAGTAGCGGTTGTTTCTCCTCTATATACCTCTTTACGGCAATACTGCCCACCGGCTTTACACCACCTACTTTATCTAAGTGCCCCCTTGGCGGATTGTGGACAACTAAAATCTGTGGAGTTGGATTTAAAGATCGTAGGAGCGTCTCAAGTTCTTCTTCAGAAACTCGAAAGAGGTCGTTAAATGGCGTGGGTAAACTGCCGCCGGCGCCGCCTATAGTATACGGGCCTAATTTTTGCGTCCTCCCATGGAGCGGCTTTATGACGTTAGTCTCGTAATTAGCCAGCTCTGGGGGGTCTGTATTGCCTGGTACAAAATAGACAGGGGCTATCTGGGCCAAAGCCTCTAATACTTCTATGGCGGCGCTTAAACTTTTACGGTATGTGAAGTCGCCGGCGGCAATAACTGCGTCGTAATTGCCGCCTACGGCTTTTATATTTCTTATCCCGTCGTGTATATCCGCTACTAAGAGAAGTTTCATCATACTACACATTTGGGTAGTAGAGCCGGAAGATCTCCCTGAGTTCGGCTAACTGTTGCTCCCGGCCGAGTCTCCTAACTATATTCCTTGCGAGAGTCCACACGGCGTTGACATCTCTACTTAACTGGATTTTACAAACAGGACATCTGACAAGTCTCCCACGTCTCTCCATTCTTCCTCCACAGAGCGGACAGACGTCTGAGATCATTGTCGTATGTAGCTCAACATAGTGCTCTCTAGCCAGCTCTAACACTTCTGTCAGTAGATGTTGAAACTTCTGCGTAAGTGGGAGGTCTACCACTAGGATATTTACGCCTTTCTTGGGGTAAAAGGCCTCTTTTATCCCCCCGGCTACCCCCCTTGCGGCGAGTTCTACATAGCCGCCCATTCTAAATACGCGGTATACAACGCCGTTTTCATTTACGTCCATCGCATGTACTACAAATGGAGTGCTTTCGACAAGTTCGGGAAGACCTATCTTCTCATCTGGTCTAATAAGTCTAACTATTGCGCCATCTTTCCTAAGGAGAACCTCCGCCTTGGCTATCCCAAATTGCATTGGGTCTGCATATGTCATTCTCCAACTTTTATAAACACAGAGGGGGAGGTCGCTGGCATATATAGCTACGAAACTTTCGATTAGTTTAACAACACTCCCAAGCTCAAATATTCTATATTCGCCGCCTAGTATCTCTCTTAATCTACCTACATCACAACGTAGATAGTACGTAAACATAAAAACCCCTGCTCTACTATTAAAATGCGTTACGTTTTTAAAGTAGTCCCGATCGCATCATCATGTCAGAGTTTAGAACGCCCGGAGAGGGGGAGGTTCTTGGCAAAATTGTTGAGATGCTTGGCGATGGTAGGTTCAAAGTTATTTGCGCAGATGGTCAGATTAGAGTAGCGCGGCTCCCCGGACGGTTGAGAAAAAGACTGTGGCTTAAGGCGGGCGACTACGTGATAGTGGCTCTATGGGATTTCGACCCGGCTAAAGGCGATATTGTACATAAATATGAGAAAAGAGACATAGAGGAACTCAAGCGGAGAGGTTATGCGGAGACCATAGAAAACCTTGACCGTTACGTGTGACGAAAAGGTCGGAGTGCTGATAATATGAAGAAAAGCGGCGTGCTGATATTTTCAGTATTTAACTCTCTGCAACATGGTATGCTATATAAGTGCGAAGGAGACGGCTAAGTCTTGTTGCCCAATAGATATATCGCATTGGTTGTGCCGTTTAATATGTTACCAACAAATCCCCCTATATGGCGCCCGGCCCTCCCTAGAGAGCTTGGACCAGCCCGTAGAAACACTCACTCGGGATACAAGCGCTCCGGGTCACAGAAGACTAGCGACATTTCACTTTTACGCCGGAACTCAGAGCCAGGGGTGGGGGTACCACGTGGAGCTGTCTGTAGTTTGTCTAGGTGTAGAAACAGGGCCGGTGGACAAAATTTAGATTTGAAATCCAAAAAGATATTGTGAAATTTCCCGCGGTCACAGTTGACCAAGTTCTAGGGCTTCTAAAAGTTGTCCATAACCTCGGTGGTAGAGTTGACGCTATGCATGTAAATGATGCCATAGATGTCGATATGGGCGATCTATCGCACGTTATCGACGCTGCGGAGATCTTAGGTTTGTTGAAAACTAGCAACGGCGACTTAGTTTTAACAGAAGAGGGGAGATCAGCCGTAGAGAAGCCAGTGAGAGAATTTCAAAAACGTTTAAGAAAAACGCTCATGGCGCTAGAGCCCTTTACAAGTTTAGTAGGTCTTGTATCTAAGTCTGGCAGAGTTAGACTTGATGAGGTACTTAAGTTGCTTATAGAGTACGGTTATGACGAAGAGGGAGCCAGGAAAATTTTAGGTTGGGCTGTTTTCGCGCAATTAGTCGAAATCGACAATGGAGAGTGGGTTGTACCAACTTAGCTGTAACAAGCGGCAAAACTGTCGACCTTAGCCTAAATATACTGCACCTCTGGCTCTGGGACAACGACTCTGGAGAAGCCCACGTTGAGTAGGAAACTCGCCGTTATGTATTCCAAAGTATGAGTATGGCGGTTAAATATAGGCATATATCTGATCTAGGTATTTCTGAAATTCCGGGCTTCTCCTATTCCTGGGGTATGGCAGATCTATCTTTATGTCAGCTACTACTTTTGCGGGGCGGGGGCTAAATACAACAACTCTGTTGGCCATGTATACGGCTTCGTCTACTGAATGTGTAACCATAACCACTGTATGTATTGTGGTAAGGTTGTCATGCCATAATTTGACAATCTCGGCTCTTAGGCTCTCTGCTGTGAGGGGGTCAAGCGCTGAGAAAGGCTCGTCTAGTAACAAAACCTCTGGCTCTACTGCGAGAGCTCTCGCAAGCGCCACTCTTTGTTGCATACCTCCCGACAGCTGACGTGGATATGCTTCCTCAAAGCCCGAGAGGCCGACAAAAGATAGATATCTCATTGCTATCTCTCTTGCCTCATTCCAGCTCATACCTCTGGCCACTAGCGGCAAGGCCACATTGTCAAGCGCAGTTTTCCAAGGCAATAACGTGGGCGATTGAAACATAAGCGCAATCTCACGTCTAGGCCCTCGAATTAATTCGTCCCTGAATTTAATTATGCCAGCATCTGGCTTCTCCAAACCAGCTATCATCCTTAATAATGTGCTTTTGCCACATCCAGAGGGGCCAAGTAAGGCGGCAAACTCGCCTTTAGCTATAGACATCGTAAGATCGTTAAACACTACTACGTTTCCATAGCTCTTCCTGACTTTTATTATCTCTATGAGTGCCATTGCGCCACCAGATTATAGAGCCTTTTCCACACTAATTTGTTTACAGTAATTACCACGCCGCTCATAACAATAACTGAGATTATAAGCGCCGGTATGTTGCCGAGTTGCGCGACTTGCGCCATATATGCCCCCAGTCCGTTTACATTTGCAAGAGACTCTGCGACAATTGTGGCATTCCACGCGCCGCCCCATGCGGTTAATAAGCCGGTTATTAGATACGGCAGTGTAGCCGGTATTAGGATGTGGATGAAATAGACAGCGCCTCCAATGCCGTAGGCTCTTGCTAGATCTTTAGGCACGTCGCGCCAAGCGGCAACAGCGTTTAGCACTGTGTATACAATGCTACCAGGCAGTAAGAGGGCCACGGAGAGAGCTTCGCCCCTCACCACAGATCCTATCAGCGGGTATAAAAATACAGCCGGTATCGACGATAGAATCGAAAGAGCGATAAACACCGTAGTCTCTAGTTGTGGATTCTTCACAACTAAAGCTACAGAGAGAAGACCAGCCAAGGCGCTGATAGTAAGCGTCATAACGACTCTAGCTAGGGTCGGCAAGACGTCTATTAGGGAATTCACCAGGTATGATAAAAGTTCCCACTGTTGTGACGCTGGGGTAAAATTACGTAAGATATAGTAAATAGATACGGCAGATAACAACATAGTAGCTGTAAATATCACATATATGCCGTATTTCATCCAGACGGAAAGTATTTTGGAAAGGACGTAGGGCGGCTGTGGCATCTCTCTTATTAACCTACGCCAGAGGAATAAATATAGGGCAATGTTTCCGGCGGTTCCTATCGCTATTCCCACATATGCTGCTGTAGTGTCGCCTTTTTCAAAAGCGTCTACAACAAAGCTACCTATGCCGAACAGTTTTACCTCAGTTCCCAGAGTTATCACTTCTGAAGCAGTTATAAAAAAGAAGGCGTTTGACCAAGACACGGCGGCGTTGTAATAAACGCTTCTTAAAGCAACGGGTAGAAACACATGGGCCAGCGCCAATCTCTCGGTGAGATATACTTGAGACATCTCAATAAGTTCTCTAGGTAGAGTTTTGAAACTTTGATATATCCCAAAGATTATGTTCCACGCCATAGATGTAAAAATCAGAAACTGAGCCGCCAATTCTGCACCAATCTGCGGCATTATGAAAACAAAGACATATAGGGCAATGGGGAAAAACCCCAGTATAGGAACCGACTGTAACACATCTAGAAGAGGCAGTAAGACTGCCTCAACGCGCCTAGATTTGTACATAGCATATGCCAAGGCATAGGCTATAGCCACAGTAGATAACAAAGCCAAGGCCATCCTCCCAAAGGTCGCTAAGAGAGCTAAAACGGCGATGGCAATACTTTCCACAACCCCATAGCGTTAGGCTACACATATGTATATAACACTTGCTATGCTCATCCTTTTAATATAGTTTGTCAGCACTCGGCAAAATCCTCACGCGTCGGGCGAGGTCTCCCACACATCACTGTTTCAACTCCTCAAACCCTCTTTTATACTTTCAACGTCGTCTGTAGCAATGCCGTCTACGCCTATTTTCCACAAGCGCAAAGCTAAATCTACGCTATTTATCGTCCAAGCGACAACAAAGAGACCCAGGCGGTGCGCCAAAGCCACCGCCTTCTCTGTCGCCAAGGCGTAGTGGGGAAGCACAATATGGCAACCGAGTCTCTTCGCATCTATAACACGGCCAGGAGGTTTTGCATAAATAAGCCCCTTGTAGAGCCCAACCCCCTCTAGAGCTTCGTCGTGGAAACTAATTATGGCGCTCCATTTCTGTGCACCAACTTCTCTAATCGTAGCAATAACAGTTTGTTTGTCCTCTGGGTGCTTAATCTCAATAAATACACCAGCGCGTTCTGCAACAAGCTCAAGCGCCTCTCTAAGCGTGGGGACTCTATACCTGCCCTTTTCCACCTTCTTAACCTCCTCCCAGGTGGCCCTTCTGACATTAAGCAAGATGCCAAAGGTTCTCTCTAGCGTATCGTCGTGACTTAGGACAGCTACGCCATCTGCCGTGACTTGTACATCAACCTCCACGATGTCAGCCCCATGTTTAATCGCCGACTCTATGGAGGGGAGAGTGTTCTCTAATTCTCTCTTTGGAAACCCCCTATGGCCCACGACAACGCGATGTCTTAATATTTCAAGTAAATCCATAATATTCTGTAGAAGAGTTATATATTACAAAGGTGTCAGACATATGGGCCTCTTCTCTTCGTTAAAAATGGCGATGTTAGGCACGCTCGTTGTCATAGTCTTAGCTCCTGCCACAAGCGCGTCTTTTCTCAAGAGAGTCTTACTCTTGTTGATAGGTCTAGGTCTAATAACCACTATATATGTGAAAAATGAGGTTAGTCGAGCGTTATAGTAGACAAATCCCTGTAATTGGAGAGGAGGGCCAAGGCAGACTGAGGGCAACGGCTGTAGCAGTATTTGGAATCGGCGGCCTCGGCACTTTAGTTGCTAGATATGTGGCGGGCGGGGGGTTTAGAAAAGTCGTTGTTATAGACCATGACGTTGTTTCGATACCGGATATACACCGCCAGATCTTATATACAACTAAAGACGTGGGGAAGCCGAAGGCAGAAGTTGCCGCTAGAGTTTTAAGCGAGGTAAATCCAGAGGTTGAGGTTGTCCCTATCGCCGAGCCCATAAGCCCTGACTTAGCAGATAGCATACTCAAGGAAGTAGATATTGCTGTAGACGCGCTGGATAATTGGGCGTCTAGACATGTGGTTAATAAGGCGGCGGTAAGACATGGAAAACCTCTTATCCACGGCGCAGTTCAAGAGTGGTATGGTCACGTCACCACAATTATACCGCGAAAAACGCCATGTTTAGAAGACATATTTGGGCGTTTTAAATCGTTGCCGTCTTGTGCCATGGGCTTCTGCCCAGTGTTAGGCCCAGCAGTAGGAGTGGTGGCTTCAATTATGGCACTTGAGGTTTTTAAAACCGCACTTGGGGCGCCTTCTTTAGTAGGCAGATTATTGGTAGTAGATCTAAAACATATGACTTTCGACCTCTTAGAAATTGAGAGAAATCCAAACTGCCCTGTGTGCGGAGTCTCCCACAGCATGACTTGACAATCAGAGACGCTCAATGTCAAGTCTGCCGAAGTAACAGAACTCTTCAATATTTGAAGACAGGTGAGAGTGGGAAAAATAGGTTGTTTTGTTACGTGAGAGACGCCCCCTCGCGTCTCCCGGCCCTCTCTGGGGGCTACGGGCCCGCCCCCGCTGACGCCTTTGGGGCCGCGGGGGCGAGGGAGGCCGGCCGTGCCCGTGCGTACGGGCTCGGCGTAACGGCCGGTCGCCAGGGCCGGTTGGTTCATAAGTGAAGAAACTTACGAGTTAGAAGTGTGATTGCCGAAAAAACGGGTTGTTTCTGGAGGATCTCCCAGTACCTCCTCTTGGCCCAGTATATGGGTATGTTGTCTCTGTGGTCTGAGAAGCCGCAGGCGGGGCACTGCATCCGCCTACCCCCCGCTTCTCTCATCTTTGCTCCGCAACGGGGACACACTGTGCTGTAGAGTCGCACCTCTCTGTATGGAAGGCCGTACCACTGCGCCAAGCGTTGTAGACGTCTTCTCAGTTGTCCAAGGCCGTCGTAGAGGTGCTTCCTCGCGCCGCCTTCGCCGCTCTGCTTCCTCGCCGAGTACGTCCTTTCGTCTATGCCGTCGACCACAATTGCGGCATGATATTTGACGGCCAAGCCGACGAGCTCCTTAGCCATCTTCACCACGGCGTCGCGAATTACGCCAAACCTCTTGCTCTTGAGGCGGCCAACCTCCTCCTCAAGTCGTGCCCTCCCGGCGGGGTCTATCTCCCTCGCGGCCCGCTTCTCAAGCTCCCTAACCCTCTGGTGCAACCTCTTCAACTCCTTTACAACAGACACGTCGGGCAACTTCAACCACTTGACAATCTTACCATCAACAATAACACCAGCCACAACTCCGTGGTCAAGGCGGTTGATATTGACGATAACAAGCACCTTAGGCTTCACCGGCGTTACATCTCTAGCGAAGACGAGGGCGACGTAGAGCCCAAGGCGATGGTCGCCGTGGATGTCAACCGCCTTGATCACGGCGTTGTCGTCGGCGTGGTGAGAGGTGGGATGCCCAGTAGGAGGGTTCTGCGTCTGCATAAGGGAGTTGAGGAGGTTGCACGAGGAGATAAGCTGGCTCGAGGAGAGAGCCGCTAGGGAGGCGGACCCCGCCAAGAGGAGGCGGCTCGAAGATAGAGTCAATTACCTCAAATCCAGGCGGTTTTAAGGACGTTGCAGAGGAGATAATTAAACTGGCGAGGGAGAACAACGCCGCCATAGTCGTTGATACAATAGAGGACGAGAGCTACCGGAAGTTAAAGGAGAGGAACGGAGACGGAGTGAAGAAGCACTTTCTAGACAGTTTGGGACAACTAAGGAGACGCCTACAACGCTTGGCGCAGTGGTACGGGTTGCCGTATCTAGAGGTGCGACTCTACAGCACAGTGTGTCCCCGTTGCGAAGCCAAGATGGCAGAGGAGAAAAACCGCATAACACGCTGTCTTGTCTGCGGCTTCACCGACCATAGGGACAACATACCGTTGCTCTGGGCCAAGAGAAGGTATTGGGAACTCCTTCAGAAAGCCAGAACTAATTTTTCTACCCCAATTACGGCATCTAGCTTTTAAGCTTGTAAATTCTTTTAATCACGAACCGACACCCCGGCCCTGGGGCCCGGCTAGTTAGGGGTATCACAAACTCTCAATGACCCAACCCCTTCGCCCACGCCGACGCGGCCGGACCCCCATGTCCGGGGCCACGGCTCCGGACATGCCCAGAGCTCCTCTGGGAAGGGCCGGGCGCAACAAAAGGGAGCTATTTAGAGCTTTACACTTTCGAAGATGTGTCTACGGTAGAACTTCTGCGTGATCTGCGGCCTGGCGTTTGTAAGTTCATCCTCCGGCAATATGGAGAGGACATCCCATCCGATATCTAATGTTTCTTCAAAGGAGCGTCTCTCGTAGTAGCCCTGTTTTATGAACTTCTGTTCAAAGGCGTCTGCGAAGCGGAGATACCGTCTTTCTCTCCAGCCGAGGTTGCGCTCGCCGACAAGCGTAGCGAGATTTCTAATCTCCAGAGCCTTCGAGTAGGCGGATATGAGCGTGTTAGCTACGTCTTTGTGATCCTCTCTAGTCTTCCCCTCGCCGATTGCGTCTTTGGCGAGACGGGATAGCGACATAATGACGTCGAAGGGCGGATAGATGCCCTTGCCCCACATGGCGCGGCTGAGCACTAGCTGGCCTTCGGTGATGTATCCTGTCAAGTCGGGAATGGGGTGGGTGATATCGTCATGCGGCATTGTGAGAATTGGGAACTGAGTGATAGAGCCCTTCTTTCCATGTGCCTTCCCCGCTCTCTCGTAGATTGTGGCCAGGTCTGTGTACATATAGCCTGGGTAACCGCGTCTCCCCGGCAGTTCGCCTCTGCCGGAAGAAAGCTCTCTAAGACCCTCGCAGTAGTTAGTCATGTCTGTGATTACTACCAACACGTGGTAGCCCAACTGCCAGGCTAAATACTCGGCAATTGTCAAACCTACACGTGGCGCTAAGATGCGTTCCGCCACTGGGTCAGACGCTAGGTTGAGTACAGCTACTGCCCTCCTTAACGCGCCTGTTCTCCTGAATTCGTCCATAAAGAAGAGCGCCTCTTCGGTTTTTATACCAACGCCGACGAAAACTACTGCAAACTCTTCCTCAGAGCCTCTTACTGTGGATTGTCTAACTACCTGGGCAGCCATCATGTTATGAGGTAAGCCCGTGCCGGAGAATATAGGTAGCTTCTGCCCTCTAACTAGTGTATAAAGGCCATCTATGGCGGAGATTCCTGTCTCTATTGGCTCTTCAGGGTACTCCCGAGAATAGGGGTTTAAAGGCTCTCCATTGACATCTCGGAAATCCTCTGGCGGGGGAAGCGGCATATGATCTCTTGGCTGTCCCTTCCCATCTAAAATCCTCCCTATTAATTCCTCTGATACGGGCATTTTGAGAGTTTTGCCGTAAAATCTCACCGTTGAGCCCTTCGCCGGCAACCCAAGGGTGCCGCCTAGTACTTGAGCTATGGCGTAGTCTGTGCCAACTTCGATAACCTGTACCTTTCTAGGCTCTCCATCTGGCCCAATGACTTCGCCAATTTCGCCATATGAAACGCCTCTAGTCTTTTCAATAACTATTAGAGGGCCCTTCACCTCCCTTACAGTAGAATAAGAAACTACAGGCGTTAGCATACTTGCTTGATAGTTCTTATTTTTATATATTAACTTTCAGCACATGAGAGTTGGTGTAATCGGGCTTGGAATAATGGGGGCGCCCATGGCTATGCATCTCCACAGAGCGGGCCTACTAGCGGCTGTGTATAATAGAACGAAATCTAAAGCGGAGCCTTTTGAAAAACTTGGAGTCTACGTTGCAAGCTCTCCTGCCGATTTGGCACAAAGAGTAGATGTAGTAATTATTATGGTGTCAGACGCGCCAGATGTGGAACAAGCGCTTTTTGGATCCCGCGGAGTGGTAGAGGGCGCCAAGCCGGGTCTAGTGGTAGTAGATATGTCGACGAATTCTCCTGAGTGGGCCAGGAGATTTGCAGAGAGATTAGCACAATACGGAGTGAAGTTTCTCGACGCGCCTGTTACAGGCGGGCAGAAGGGCGCAATTGAGGGAACTCTCACTATTATGGTCGGGGGAGATGAGGAGTTGTTTCAGAAGTTACTTCCAGTCTTTAAGGCCTTTGGAAAGACTGTAGTACATGTGGGGCCTGTGGGATATGGGCAAGCTATGAAGTTGGTAAATCAAATCGTAATAGCGTTAAATACTATTGCAATGGTAGAGGGGTTACGCCTAGCGAAAGCTCTTGGCCTTGACATAGATAAGGTTGCCCAAGTGCTTTTTAGTGGTGCTGCAAAATCTGGGTCTATAGAGCTTTATCTACCGAAGCTATTAAAGGGCGATTTATCTCCTGGTTTTAAGGCAGCCCATCTAAAGAAGGACTTGGCATATGCCATGGAGATAGCAAATAAGTTAAACATATCTCTCCCAGGCGCTGCACTTGCATTAGAACTCTATAAGAAGATGGTAGAGAGGGGATTAGGCGAACTGGGTATACATGCATTAAGTGAAATATATTAGATACAATATTTAAAAGAACTATTTTTCAAGTCTTTTAATGGATTACTTCAATAGTTTAAAAAATATTTTCCTTAATTCTATGGATAATAGGCCGCTAGAGGGTGTCAGAGTTGTTGAGTTTGCCCACTATATTCTTGGTCCTAACATACCCAGGTTATTAGCTCAGCTTGGTGCCGAAGTTATAAAGATAGAGCCTCCTCCAAGAGGAGATAGATGGAAGTATGCCCCCATGTGGGGCGGCAAAGGGTTTTTCAAAGGTATGAGAATTGATTACTTGTATTTAAACTCTAACAAATATTTTGTTGGTATAGACTTTAGAAAAGAGGAGGGTTATAAGCTCATTGTAGAACTTGTAAAGAAAGCCGATGTATTTGTTGAAAATATGGAGCCTGGCACTCTAGATAAATATGGGTTGGGATATCTCCAATTGAGAGAGATAAACCCACGTCTAATTTACGTAAGTGCGTCGGGCTATGGTCAATTTGGCCCTCTACATAAACTTCCCAGCTATGATATAATTGGACAAGCCGAGTCTGGGATTATGGATACAACAGGTTGGGAAAATAGCATAAATGAAATATATAGACTGCCCGATTACCCAGGGGATTGGCTTCCGTCTACTATGGCCGTCAGCGCGATTATTGCTGCGTTAATATATAGAGAAAAGACGGGGCGGGGGCAGTATATAGATTTATCTCAAGCAGCAAGTCTTCAAAGGTTCATGTACCACTTTGTCTATATGAGCGCAACTGGGAGGAGGTTAAAGAGAAGCGGCTTTTTTGACCCCTTTGCTCCAGTGTCTGGAGTTTTCAAAACTTACGATGGAAAATACGTAGCTGTGTCTGCTATGACAGAATCGCAAGTTAGAACTCTTGCAAAAGAGGTAAATGGACTCTTAGACGCTTTGGGAGATAGATGGAAAGTCTATGAGATCTTACAGAAGTGGATCTCTCAAAAGACTCTTGTAGAGATTCTAGAAATTGGTAAAAGACTTAAAGTGCCTATTCAACCTGTAATGACAGATTTTGATGTATTAAACGATCCGTGGCGGTGGGAACGCGGATCTATTGTAAAAATACGCGATAGACTATATGGAGAAATCGTGGTGCCAGGTCCCGTAGTTAAAATTGCCGGCGTAAATCTTAACGTTAGATGGGTGGCGAGACCTGTTGGTTATCATAACAAGCTTGTTTTAAGAAAATGGCTAGGTATAAAGGCTGAGGAGGTTGACAAACTGGTGGAGCACGGGGTTTTGGGCTATTGGGACGGACAAATTGGCAATATGCCGCCGCCCGGTTGGAAAGCAGAAGAAGATCCAGTATTTCAGGGAGAGAGAGATGAGATATGAGCGATAGAGAGACAGTATTAAGGGAGTTATTTACGCCACATGGGAAGCCGAGTGCGCTAGAGGGTGTAAAAGTCTTGGAGATATGTGGAATAAACTTCGGCTGTATGATTGCCGGCTCTCTTTTGGCGGAGCTAGGCGCAGAGGTTTATACGGTGCCAGACGAAGAGGCGGCTAAGATTACGACAGATGGAGTCTATATAAATGGCGTAGGCATACCATACTTTGTTGAGAGTAGAGGAAAAAAGAGAGTAAAGTGGGAAGACTTAAGCTCGTTAATTAAGGATATCGATATTCTTTTAGACGGTCTTGGGCCTGGGAAATTATCAGAGCAGGGCATGGGATACCCCGAGTTAGCTGAAAAATATCCGAAGCTCATATACGTCGCTATATCGCCCTTTGGTCACTACCCCACTGCAAAATCCATAGAATACAGAGATGTTCCAGATTCAGATCTAATTGGACAGGCATATAATGGTTATATGGCAATGTTAGGAAATCCAAATCTCCCAGAGCCGTATTCATACCCTATAAGAGCAGGTATCTGGCTCGCCTGGGCTTTCGCGGGAGCCGCTGCAGCTTTAGGCGCGCTAGCCGCTTATTGGTGGAGGATGAAGACAGGGAGGGGGACTTTTGTTGACGTAGCTACAAACGACGTGTTGTCTGTGGATCATCCTTATCAAATCGGTGCTGCGTTTGTACTAGGAGCTAGTAGGCGTAGATCGCCTACAATAGACGCCAATTTATTCGTAACATATACTACTGCCAAGGCGAAGGACAGATTTGTAGCTATAGCGACAGTAATCTGGCCAGAGATTGAGGCATTTTTCGAAATCATAGGCAGGCCGGATCTGGCTGAGAAATGGAGAGACGCCATGGCTCAAGTTGAGAAAAATCCAGACATACTTAAGCCGCTTGAAAAAGAGGTATTTTCAATTGTAAAAGAATTTCCAGCAGAAGAACTAATAAGGAGGAGCAGAGAGAAGGGGAGACCGCCTATGGCGATAATAAAAACACTAGAAGAGGTGGCTTCACAAGAACACTGGCGTTTAAGAAGGGCTATTATAGAAGTTACATGTGGGGAGAGAAAACTCTTAATGCCTGGCACTCCGTATGTTATGTCAGAGACTCCGGGCAGAGTTAACTCTCCTTGTTGATTTTATAAACACCCTCTTCCACCTTTTTGAAAGCATAGACGCCATCCTCCGTTCTCACCACTATCTGCCTAGGCCATGCCGATATGTCAACAAAGACTTCCCTATAGCCTGCCTCTCTAAAGATTTCCTCTATATCGCCCTTAGGTAAATCCTCTGGTATTAACACGGCGTAATCAAAAACGCCGACCCTGATAAGTCTAGCAAGCTCCTTCCGATCTTCGCTCTCTGTTACGTCGTAGAACGACCTAGTTTCCATAAGGTCTCACAATAAGGGGGGACTAAAATTTTTCCTGTAGCTCTATGGCATAGAGTATATATGTCGTATATCTCTCTCTATATCCGTCTAGGCTTAGAGAAGTTACATCTATGTCTGGATCTCCTATCGCAGATCCAAAGGAAAATCTGCCTATATATAAAGATTTATCTATGCAGGGACGTCCCCTCGCAAGCAGCTCCCAGGGCGTTACAGCCGTACAAACCCACGGCTCGTCAGGTAAACATGCATAACCTCTACTTCTTCCGAGAGCTTCTGACACGGCCTCATACGCCTCTAAGCTTGAGAGACATTTACTTTCTCCTCTTCGCGCAGGTTTGCCTCCATAGATATACATACGTGGTTTAAATCCGACTTTCTTCACTAACGCGTGGCTTGGCGTATTCCATTCGGCTACTAAAAGCGTGGCGACAACGGCGCCTCTCCGTCGCGCCTCTTCCAGGAGAAACCTCGTAGTAGTCTCTCCTACACCTCTACCCCGTAGCTCAGGTCTTACGCGAAGTCCCTGTAGATAAGCCGATTTGCCTATGAGGACTAGTGCAGCAACTGCAACTATCCTCCCGTTCAAAACCGCCACATACGCCCTCCCCTCTCTCACCCACTTGCCTATAACCTGCGGTATGTAGTCGCATCAGCAAGTATTAGGGCAGTTGTTGCATACGTTGCCGTCTTTAGTTGGTTCATGCCCCACACGTCTCAGAAGAAGAAAGGCGAGAAGGATGCGAGATGGAGGGAAAAAAGGGGTTAGATGTATTGCGGAAGTTGTTCAAGTTGAATAGCTTCGGAATCAATAACGACCCAGTATATTCTCGCAACGCCGCGCTTAGTCATTTCGGCCATTTACTCTGCGTCCAACCGCCCCGTTATACCGGGGAATGAAATCTGAATGCCTGCAATCCTATTTGCGGTGGGCGGTATGCCAACGGTGACATCGGCTCTGCCCTCTTTTGTGAATAGTGCTTCTATTCCGCGCTCTTGTGCTAGTTTTTGCAACGCCTCCCGCATTACGTCGTTAAACACAGCTATCGTCTTCTTGTTGAACATCAACAACATCTCATCTACAGACAAGTACCGTATTTCCGCTCTGTTTATTTTCTGAACGACCAGTGCTTGTCTTATGACCTCTGGCGGGTATTCTTCCTTGGGGTTGTATGGTCTGCCTGTTATTTCTTCAACTTTTTTGCCGTCAAGCCTTGTCAGATAGATACTATAACCGCGTAATATCAACTCAGCCGCGGAGTCTAACGGCATCACTCCCACGATTGTGGTGCCTGGTTGATACCTTGTCGTTATCTCCTCCACCGGGCTCTTACTCCTGTCTGGGATCCTCACCTCCGCCCCAGGCAAGACGGAGGTGAGAATCTGAATCGTAGGCTGATGATTTGTATAGACTATTACTCTTCTTTTGGTTTGTTCGGTTTGGCTCATGTCCTTTGAAGTTTTCTGGAGAGAAAAAGGTGTATTAGCAGACATGTGGACGGAATATGCGCCTGGTGAAGGTGATGCGCCACGCCCCGTCCTCGTACCGGAGGCCGAGGGCCGCGAGTTGTCTGTTGAGCGACAGGAACTCCTCTCTGGGGAGCCACCTCGCGGGCTTGACTACGATTGTATAGTAGAGCACCGCCGGCGCGGTACCCCTCGCGTCTTTCTCCACCGACACCCTCACGCCGTCAAGCGTCTTCACGGCGAACAGCGTCTCGGCGTATTGCCTCATAGTCTCGCGCTCTCTGGCAACTATCTCTCTGCACATCCGGATCCTCTTTTGCAAGACGGTCTCCGCTTCGGGCGTCAGCTTGACGACGTCTCTGCCGTAGCGCATGAGACGGCGGACGGCCGCGAGCGAGAGCCGCCGCGCCATGTCTCCATCCACCACCAACGTCTCGCCGCGTCTCCTTAACTCTCTCATAAACTTCCTCAACTCACTCCCGTCTAGAAGAAGTTCGTCCATGGTCAAGAGCGGAGGTGGGGAAAAAGGGTGGTGCTACTTCCTCACGACGTCGGCAGTGATGGCGGCGATGGGGATTGCGAATAGAAACGTGGCTTGTGGCGTGAGCAGGGGCGTGTCTATGGCGCCGAGGAGGTGGAGCACGTTGTTGACGGCGGCGAGAGCGCGCGCCGAGGCGGCGATCAACATGGCCGCGGCGAGGTGGCGCGAATGGCGTTGTAGATAGTGTCCACGCCTCTCCACGAGGTAGAGCAAGACGGCGACGTTAAGCACAATGGCGAGCCACGGCGCGCCGGCGAACAGCGGGTTCAACCTGACAAAGCCCATGGCCAACCCAACCGCCGTAGTCAACACGTCTAGGGCGGCCGACACGGCAAGCGCATACGCCGCCGTCTTAACCCGCCACACGTCTCCACAAACCCAGAGGGCGAAATAGGAGAATCACGGCACATGGCGGCGGCAAAGAAGTAGAATAGTAAACAACACCAAAGGAGGAAAAAATGGGGATGTTAAAGTGGACGGAGCTCGGCGACGATAGTGCCGTCTCTGGTTATATACAATTTCTTCTTGCCGTTCATGGACCCCTTCTCTTTCTGGTGCAAAAAGCTAGGGTTCTCCTTTCAATTATTTCGACTCACCTGCCTGATGTCGTCGCTGTCAAGCAGGTGAAGCGGAGGAGCTGAAAGCATGTCTGTGTGGCCCTAGCTTTTCTCTCCCGCCACGTAAAGTGGCACGACCCAAATAATGGAGAGGGAGAAGTTCTGGAGGTTCGTTAGGGAGAATGATTTGGTTTTGCTGAAGCCCCTGAGGCTCCTCCAAGTTGATGCCTTAGACGTCGCCTACAACTACTCGCCTGTCGCCGCCGCTTTGTTACGGCCGGTGAGACATGTCGATTTCCATGTCGCCAGATGTGTCCACGACTACGACCCTGTCACTGATGACTATTCCAATATCTTCTGTGGCGAGAGAGATCTTCGTTGCGTCGACAGAGACGGCTATTTCTGTTTCGACCCGGAATACTTCGACGTCGCCTACCGCGCCGTCAAGGCCGGCGACTTCTACTTGGTTACACTCTAGTTTTTTCTCTCCCGTCTCGTTTAGAGCTAAGTAGCTTCTTTTTACCCAGCCCCCACTCCACCACATATGCTCAACCAAAGAGAGAGAATAGTGCCGCCTATACGCCATAAAAGATGCCGAGGAGAAACACGGCCCGCTCCTGGAGAAGCCGTGGTAACGTTTTTTTATCGCGAACAACGATTTCTACATGAGGGAGGTCGTATTGGCGTTGTTGGCGCTTGCGGCTCTGGCGATCAGTGCAACTGTCGTCGTTGTGGAGATGCCAGACGTAGACGCGCAAAAAGTTATCGTGTGGAGAGCAATTGACGGCGATACTGTGGAAACGTCCGTGGGCAGAGTTAGGCTTGTGGGCTACGACGCTTGGGAGTGGGACGAGCCGCGCGGCCCAGAGGCCAGATATTTCCTCAACTATTTGTGCGGTGGCACAGATTACTTAGACGTAGACGACCTAGAGCCGAGAGATAGATATGGGCGTATACTTGGCTACCTCTGGTGTGGCCGCGTCTTTGAGGTCGGCGGCATCTATTATACGGCGTATGCCTCTGTACAGAAGGCCTTTCTACTCGTAAGACCTGACCTCGTGAAGAGGCCGCTCTACATCCCGCCAGATGAGCACCCATATTGGCACTGGCTCAAGCGTTTTACTGTCGCCTTCGACCGCCCCGTCAAATTAGTTGTCTTAAACACAACGTCAGTCGCGACTGGCCGAATCTTCAAATTCGACAATGCGACACAAATCGTGCTCACTTGTGGCGTCTACAAAGTGTATATAGATGGGTATGAGATTGCCAATTTGACGTCGTGTCAAGACACAAAGCTTTCAATAGAGGGGGCGCCGGCTACAACCACCACGACTATGCCCACTGTGGCCACCGTCACGGAGACCGTGACTGTCACAACGACCGTTACGAGGCCTATCACGGTAACTAGGACAGAGACGTTGACAGTGACTAAGACGGAGACGTCTACAGTCACTAAGACGGCGACGCAATACGTCACGACCACGGCGACGGTCACGCAGACGGTCTACGTGCCGTACGTCGACCCCATCAGCTACGTCGTGTTGGGAGTCGGAGTTGTCCTAGGGATAGTTGGGGCGGTTGCACTTGCGAAAAGAAGATAACTCTCCCTTTTCCCCCGGCCCCCAACCACACACATGAGCCAGATCCAAATACCTCCAGAACTAGAAAAACGCCGTTTGATAGAAAGCGCCGTGAAAGAGTTGGGAGGGGCGTTAATTAGCATAGAGCAATGTTTTGGAGATGTCGTAAAAATAGAGACAACGGAGGACAGTGGGTGTTTTGCCCTAACGCCAGATCCATTTGCGCCGGGGTATCCGATACCTGTGTCTTGTGAGGAATATTGCAAGCAAGAAGAAGAGGACGAGGAAGAGGAGGAGCTGTGGGAAGAGTTTGAAGAAGAGTGGGAACAAGAGGACGAGTGGGAAGAGGAGTGGGAGGAAGAAGAGGAGTGGTAGATCACCCCCTTTTTCCGTCTCTCTGCTTGCTTTTCTCCCGCCTGTGTAGTCATGGCATGCGGATTCTAGACGTGTTTCTGGCGGCGATGGCCGTCGCCACAGTCGCGGTGTGGGGCGTCGCCTACGCCATCACACGCTCTGAGAGAGTCCTCTGGGCGTTTGTGGCGGTGTCGGCGCTCTCCGCCGCGACCCTCGGCACACTCTGGGCCCTCCACCGGAGTTGAAACGTTCACCTGCCTCACGTCGCCGCTGTCAGACAAGTGAGTCGAAATAGTTGAAAGTACGTTTCTAGCTTTTCTCCTCCGCGCCACGTGTGGACATGGGCCAAACTGAACACTACCTCACTGTAAAACAGTTTGTAAAGTTAATCGAGACTCTGAAGCGAGAGGAGGGGCTTTCAGACGATTCGCTGATTATGTTTGAGTCTCTGTCTATAGTCAACGCGAGGGGCGGCGTAAACACGTACTACGACGTCTTCACCGACGAGGTCGTTAAGTCGGAAGTTGTCGTCGGCGAAGACGGCACGTTTGACGACGCCGTCCTCGGCAAATATCGGCGGGACGGCGAAAAGTGGGCGCGGTAAATAGCCCCTTTCCTCGCTTTTCACTCTCTGTCCCATCTGCCGCATGCGCCTAAAGAAGGCGATATACGCGGCAGTGGGCTTGGGTCTCGCCGACGTGTTGACTACCTACGTTGCGTTGTCTAGAGACTTCGCCGAGGTGAACCCGCTTTTCGCCGGCAGTCCATGGGCCGCCGTGTGGGCCAACGTCATAATGGCCGCCGTCGTACTTGCCCTAGGCGGCGCCGCCGCGAGGGCGGTGAAAATGTTCAACGTCGAGAGACACGTGTTGGCCATGTTTGCGGTCTTTGCCGCCACGAGAACAACCGTCGTCGTAAGCAACGTGTTGATACCCGCCGGCGTCATACGCCGCCGTTGCCGCCCCTCGCGTTGTTCATACCAGTGCCGATAGTCGCGGCGTTGGCGGCGCTCGTGGTAAAAACCGCCGTAAAACAAACCAGTTTTTAACCCACCCGGGTCTCTAAACACGTGAACAACCCACGCTCCTCATTTCACACTCCCTACGCCAACCAACGCTTCACTTGCCTCACAGCGCCGCTGTCAGGCAGGTGTGTCGAGATAACTGAAAGAGACATCTCTCTAGCTTTTCTCCCCTACGCCTTATACGCATATGAACCAAGTATACAGAACGTTGAAGGTGGAAATCCCCTGGCGTCTCATCGAGGAGAGGCCAGACGTCTTAGACACTGTAACGCGTATGTATTTAGCCGTCGGGGAATATGTAAAGAGACTGCTAAAGGAGTTGACAGGAAAGGAAGAACCCAGACTCACGGCGGAGGAGCTAAACCGTCTGCTCACTCCCGACAGGCGGGAGTTTGCGCGCCGGACTATTGAGGAGGTGTTTCCCAAGTACGGTCTCAAGAGGTACTTCGTAGATCAAGCCAAGGTGTTCTGGCGTGATGTCGTGTTCTACCGGGCGGTTCCATTAAACGCCCAATTGAGGGTTGAGGACGAGAGAGACATGAGTATGGCAGTCCTCGTTGACCTAAAGAGCGGCGTAGTCAGAGTGCGTAAGCTCGGCATACCGCCTTTCGCCGTCGAGTTGGAGAAGAGCAACGTCGCCTGGATTAGGCGGAGGTTAGAGGAGGGCGCCAGACTCAAGTTGGCATTCGTCAGCGTTGATGTAAAGAGAGGAAAAGATCCTACTTACGGCGGCCTGTATATCGCCCTTGTGTTTGCTAGAGAGGTGACGCCGGTGGAGCCCAAGGCGCTTGTCGTTGTTGATGTCAACCGCCTTGACCACTACATAAAGGTCGGCCTTGTGGCCGACGGGAGGGTCGTGGAGTTGTGGAAGTTGCCCAAGAAGGAGCGTATCCAAAAGTTGGAGAGGATACACATCCACATAAGCCAATTAAGCAAAGCCCTCGCACGTGTAGACGAGGACATAGACCCACGCAGAGCGTTAGACCTCCAGAGACAACTGTGGAAGCTTGAGACAAAGCGCTATGACATAATCCGAGACATCGTGGTAGACGCGGCGCGTGAAATCATAAAGTTGGCGAGGGAGCACCAAGCCGCGATCGTGGTGGACACGGTGGAGGACGGCACGTACCGAGAGCTGAAGGAGGGGAACTGGAGTGGAGTGAAGAAGCACCTCCTCGACGGTCTCGGCCAGCTGAGGAGGAGGTTGAAGGAGTCGGCGCAGTGGTACGGCCTGCCGTATCTGGAGGAGAGGTTGTACTCAGCCGTCTGCCCGAAGTGCGGCGCGAAGATGAAAGAGCTGAATAACAGACGGATGCATTGCCCCGCCTGCGGCTTCAGAGCGCACCGCGACAACGTGCCCATGATATGGGCAGAGAAGAGATACCAAGAGCTGATAGAGAAGACAAAACAACCCGTTTTTTCCTCCGTCCCAACAGCCACCACATTTTTAACTTTGTAAGTTTTCTCACTCATGAACGGCGTCTACTTGGCCCCGGGGCGGCAGACGGGGGCGCGAAGACGGCGAAAGTTAACGACTTGGCGCCACGTCCCCCGGGTGACCCGCCCCCTCGCCCCGGTGTACCCGGGGCGGGCCCCCGAGTCCCCCAGGGAAGGGCCAAGAGAGAGGTAGGGGGACGTGTAGTCGCCCCATTCCCAAGTGTTTAGTGTAAACGAAATAATCTCAGGGATATCCTCTTCTACAGCTTTACGAAATGTGAGCATAAAAAGTAGTTGTAAATTCTTATATATGCCTTATTTATACCGTATCGCTTACGACGGAACGTTGTTTTATGGATTTACCGGACACTCGCGATCTCTCGAGCCAGCCTTAAAAAGGGTTTTTGGCGAGATCCTTGGCCGAGGCAGTAGGACAGACCCAGGCGTTTCAGCTGTGGCAAATACGGTGATGGTCTCCCAGAAGTTGCCAATAGCTCTTGTAAATTCGAAGTTGCCGCGGGGGGTCTGGGCATGGGCTATAGCAGAAGTGCCACAGAGTTTTAACCCTAGACGCGCTAAATTTAGGCATTATCTATATGTGGCGCCTCATTGGGGCGAGGACTTAGGATCTATGCACGAGGCGGCAGAAGTCCTCGCCGGAACTCACGACTTTGCCTCATTTATACAAAGGAGGGGAGAGAAGATTTCAACCATTGCTACAGTTATGGAGATCAAAGTAGAGCTAAGGGGGGATCTAATTTATATGCACTTCGTAGGGCGGGGTTTCAAAAACAAGATGATTAGAAAACTTGCATGGGCAATATTAGCCGCTGGCCGCGGCATATTTAATATACGTGATATAAGAGAACTATTGGAGAGACCAAGGCCGGGCGTTGTGCCTAGTGCGCCAGCCGAAGGCCTTGTCTTGCTTAATATAGAGTACGATGTTGATTTCCAGATAGATTATACTGCTTTAAGATCGGCATATGTGTATTTTCTCTCAAAGTATAGACATGCTGTAGCTCACGCAGCGGCTTTAAAAGCTGTTGGAGAGACTTTGGCCACGTGGGAGCAGTGACCGTCCTCTGCCCTAGAGGGCAAGGCTTTTGGTTATAACGTCGTTGCAACAATCTACACTGAGAGACGCTTGCAGAGAGGACGATACATTGTCTAGCCAGATGTCTAGTCTAGAGTAACCTGGTTGTCTGCGACAGCATGGACGAAAGGGAAGCCCTTAGTCGTCACAGTCTAGGGATGTATGGCAATAAGTCTTTAAATATGGAATTGGTTAATAACCATGGAATACTACTGCGACTTTGATGCTGTTGCGGCAGCTATAGACAACATGTTGGGAGAGTTAATAAGAGAACATTTTAACGACATGCCGCCTGGCGAGATAGAGACAATAAGGGAATTTGTATTTAGAGATTTTATGCACTATTTAGCGACGCGCGCAGGCATATACAGTTGGAGGAAGTTTTCTGAATTTAAAGCTCGCCAGAGACTTTGTATATACGCAGAGAGGATGTGGAATAGGCTGTGGGATATAGCGTCTGAGTGGTTTGCCCTGTGGAAAATAAAGTGGAATCAAAGGGTGAGACTTGTCTTTTCAGAAGAGGAGTTTAAAAGAGCGACTCAGTCGGTTAGGTGGTCTAACGAGCTTGACAAAGTTCTAAAGAAAATAAATCTACAGGAAGTTAAGCTCTTTGTAATATCGAATCTCATTAGAATTGGCGAAGTCGCAGGAGTAGAACAAATCGCAGAATACTTAGTGAGAGACGAGATAAATTCAATTGTGGAAAGAGTAGGCCCTGAGAAAGCGGTTGAGATGTACAAATCAGGTCAGCTGGCAGCAAGACTATTGGAGAGAGTAAATTCGCTTAAGAACACGTCAGATCCACTTTTGTTACTTAAGTTCGATTTTAGTAGGATTTACCCCAGGTGAGTCTATTTCACGAAGATTTTCGTCTCTCTAGACATATAGGCTGGCTCTCTAGGAGAGACCTCTTTTACAACTATCCTTATCCATCTGCCGTCTACGTCCTGGAGAAACCCTGAGAAATTTGTAAAAACAGGGACTCTATACGCTATTAACAAATTTATGAGCGCCGTCAGTTGTTCAATATTAACTGACTGTGCCGTTTCTACGCCAAGGGAAATAGACTGCGCCTCAAAGACCCTCGGCAGTTTTTTCACTAAGACAGTACGGAGTCCCGCCACAGCCATATAGACGTCAAGAGAGAGGAATAGGCCGGCTTTTGTGTCGTCTCGCACTTCTACAACACGTGCAGAAGAAACGCCTGTTTTGCTCTCCACTCTAATCCCATCGCCTACTTTTACACCGAGAGCCATAGCTATATCACGGCTTATCCATGCCTTAAACCCTATCTCCTCTGTGTAACCGTATAGCCTCGCAACTGCATACATCTAAGGCGGCTACTTATTTATAATTAAAAAACTTTAGTCACGGTGTGTTCTATATAGTTGGCATAGGCCCTGGCCCTGGGTATATCACAGAGAGGGCAATACAGATACTACAGGAAGTTGAATGTATCTTTTACGAAGACTACACAGGCCCCTTAGATGTAGCTACTTTACGTAGATATGCGAGGGTAGAGCCTGTCAAATTGGCGAGAAGAGATCTTGAAGACGAATCAGGACGTAAGATCTTTGAATGTCTTCAAGAGGGCAAAAAGGCCGCATTGGTCACAGCGGGGGACCCGATGTTAGCCACGTCGCATGCCGCTTTAATAACTCTAGCTAAGGCGAAAGGCTACTCTGTAGAAGTGGTGCCAGGGGTTTCGATAATATGTGCGGCTTTCTCCGCGAGTTGTCTCTCTATATATAAACTGGGGGGTGTGGCGACAGTGACTTACCCAAGAGGCGGCGTTTATTCTGTCAGGCCTTACGAGCTTGTAGAACAAAACCTTGCGAGGGGGCTTCATACACTTCTTCTACTAGACATTAGAGACGACGGCGTTTTTATGTCTCCTAGAGACGCGGCGGAGGTCCTCCTGACGCTAGAGGGAAGAGAACGCCGCGGTGTATTTACGAGAGACAGACGAGTTGTAGTGGTGTCAAAATTAGGCTGGGGCGGCTCAGTGCTGTACGCTCCACTTGGAGAAATTGTCCAAAGTGAGATGGAGGGCCCCGCCGTATTTATCGTACCGGCCGGGTTAAATCCTGTAGAAAGGGAATGTATTAAGACATTTAGCAAATAGTAGGATATGGGAGAGGAAATTACCCCAGTATATGCCCAGGGATTCTACGTCGTTAACCCCGGTATTGTAAATATGATAATAATCTTTGATTACTTAGACAAGGGACAGTACTACTACCGTCTTTTAAAAAGGGGAGGAGAAGAGTTATCAAAGGAGATATCTACTGTGTGGGAGAATATGCAGAGGTTTATGGACGAAGAGGTTGTGAGAATAAATGGGGAGAGAGTGAGGCCTATGATAAACGATGTTTATATTGGCTTGAGAGGCTCGCCAAATAGGCCGTATATAACGTTTATAGGATTCTTCCCCGCACCGCTTAAAAGCGGAGAGAATATATACGAAAACTACTACGAAGAGGAGGTAGCCGAATATGACTACGAGGCGATATGGATATTTCCACAAAACGTCGAAATTTTTGAATGGCACTTCGGCGGCAATGTAGAGACGCCAGAGCCTTACATCCTCCGTGTGTATGTAGAAAAGGGCACTAACGTCGGCGGGAGAGAATACATAAAATTCAGACTGCAGTAAAAACTCCGTCCGTCCCTAGGCGTTGCCTAGGGACTTTCTCCTCGCCCACGCCTTCATGGGTAGCCAGGCTACCTCGGGCGTGGGGCCGGGCGGCACGCGGCCCTCCTTGAGTGCTCGTTTTTCGATGTTTATGACGGCCGCCACGTCTCTCCCCCACTCCCGCCCGCAGCATGGGCAGAGGGAGGGGGTGCCCCTCGGGTCCACCTTCACGACTGGGATGCCGTGTTCTCTTGCCTTTTGTATAATTTCTCTCAACGTGCTCTTGAAGCCGGCTCTGTAGATTCTATCTCTCAACACGGGGTCGTCTATTCTCGATATCATGTTTTTCGGCGCCTCCTTTGGCAGATTTTCAACGTCCGCCTTTCCCTTCAGCGTCATGAAGCTCTTTAGTAGCCGCGTCCTGCGCCGCTGTGTAAATGAAGTGCAATGGGAGGTCCGGATGCCTTCAGCTCGTCGTACAGAGCTTTACGGAGCGAGACCTGCCCCGTCACCCCGTGCTCAAAGCCGTATTCGACGAACTCGACGACGAGCTCTCTATACCTCTCCTCCAGCTCCTTTAGGAGGCACGCCAGCTCAGCCGCGGGCTGGGGACGACGACTGTGCGGGTGAGGACGTGTTCCTTCTTTTTGGCGTCCTCCTTTTCCTTCTCCTCAGCGTCCCTCTTGTTTTTCTGCCCTTCTTTCTCTTCTTCGGCTTATCCTCCTCTGCTCCCACGTAAAATCATTATTTTTTAAGCTCCTACGTGTTGTAGACGGCAGAGGTTTCCCAAGACCTCTCGGGCCGCCCGCTGATGACAAAAATGACCATGAAAAAGGAAACAGCCCCTCAGGGCGCGAGGGCAGGCTATGCTTCCAAGTTGCTGTACACTCCTTTGGCGGCTGTCGGGGGTCAGCCTGCGTCTGGCACGTGGCGCCAGAGCTGGCCGAGGAGGCGTCGAACTGCATGGCGCTGTTAGCACACACCGGAGACACCTTCTGCAGTTGTCAGCAAGTGCAGAGGTGCTTAAATTGCGGCTTCAGCCCCACTGTCGTGTACAACGTACAAACGGGGGGACGTAGACCCGATTGAAAAAACGTACAACATGTTCCGTGATATTGAAGAAAAATATATAAAAGACTGGCCGATTATAGGAAACATCTTCTACGGAGTATCAATGCCAAAAACTCCCCCGATTACTCCCTGGTTGTTGGCCACCTAACTAACTCTTCTTTAACACCCTCGGGCTTTACTACAATTGTTTTAATCTGAGTTTGCGGAGTTGTTGGCGGCGTCTGTCTCTTTCGTGTTGCCACTAGGGCTATTACAAAGAGGAGCGCCACGGCGAGAGCCGTGGCAATGTTTATCGCCCAGGTAAAGCCCGTGTTTAACTCAGAGTATCTATTCTGTAATACAGCCTTTTCCTGTAGAGCTTGTCTATAGGCCTTGTCTAATTCGTCATATCTACCGGAGAGCTCACTGTACTTCGCAGATAGGCTATAGTAGCTATCTCTCAGTTGTTGCTCAGCCCTACGCAACTCGTCGTACTGTCTCTGGAGGTCAGCCAACCTAGTCTGTAGCTCTGCTATGGTTTTTTGCGCTTCTGTATATCGACCAGAAAGTTTGTCGTAGGCAGTTTTCATTTCCTCTAGCTGTCTCCTCGCGTCTGCTAACTGAGCTTCAAGTGAAGCTTTGGCTTGACTTACTGAGTTTAGCTGGGCTTGTAACTGATCTAGCTGTGCTCTCAGAGTATCGCGTTCGGCTTTTACTTGGGCAAGTGCAGTCGCAAGCCTATCGTTGTCCGTTTTAGCAACTGCAAGGATAGTTGAAAGGTTTGCGAGACGCATTTGTAGATTTGCAATCTGTTGTTTTAGTTGCTCTACTTGAGCAGTAAGCTCCTTCACCTTCTGTTCTAGAGACGCGGCATAGTTGGCGAGGTCTTCGTAGGTGGTTGGTAAAACTCTCCCTATGTAATAGTTATAGGTGAGCGTCTCGTTGGGGAGGTATATAGCTATTTCAAGAAGTATCAGAGGGTCTAACCGCCGTTGGGGACAGTAGTTAAAAACAGCATAGGCTTGCCATATCTGGCCGGTGTTTAATACAAAGCCGTCATAGGCTTTTGACTGGATTGTAGGAACTAGGGTGCCTTCTGGGAAGAACTTCGCCGTTATTGTAACTTTGTTTATTGCGACAGGGGCAGTCGCCTTTATTTGGATAGTAATGCCATAGTCTTGGCAGAAGAGCCATTGGTCTGTCCTAATTACGAGAACTTCAATGGGGGGAGAGGAGAAGTGATCGGTGAGGGTGCCGGCGGCGACAAGCATTGTTAATAGAAGTGCCATTAACCGCCACATGCCTCTAGATTAGCTATAGGTTATTTATACCTTTTTGCCAAAAGGAGAGCTAACATCACCAGTCCAAGAGCTGCGCTTGGCCAGAGCCAGGGCAGCGCTGTATAAAGAAGGTGTGCTACTGCTGAAGCTAACACCGCTATGGAGATGGCTAGGGGTATCTGGTCGGTTAGTTTCGGGCTGTATCTAGCGGCGATTGCTCCAGGCAGAACTAACAACACTGCCGGCATAAGAGAGCCCAATGTATAAACGGTTGCAGACACCGCCAGTGACATAGACGCTAGAAATAGATAGTCAAGTCGTCTCGTTTTTATGCCGAGAGACTCTGTGAATTGTTCATCAACCGCAGCATATAAATATTTAATACCGTAGGCCAACGGAAAGATGAGGGCTAGGGCTAACATAGGTAGCTGAGTCAAAACATCTCCAAACCCAATCAATACATACTCACCAGTTATAAGGGCTAGTGGGTCCAATGTGGTGGCATAGAGAGTCCGTATAACATAAAGCAACGCAATTGTAGTTGTCAACTGAAAAGACATAACTATGCCAGTGGCGACGTCTTTTCTATAGCCAAGACGTTCGGTGGTTAAAACAGCGAAATTTAACAAAACTACAAAAAGTAGCGTAAATAGATAGAACATCGCTGAGGATAAACTCTGCTTAAATACGACGGTGGGTATGGCGGCAGCAAGTGCGGCTGTTAAAATATTATGCCCCTGGGCGTGGGCAAGAAAAGTCATTCTCCGGCTGATGGCCAACGGGCTGTGTGCCGCCAGCGCTATGGCTGATAAAACTAGAGATGTCAATGGCCAAAAGAGAAGCGGCGTATAGAAGTGGGCGTGTATCAGCGTGGCAGTAGCTAAAACTGCGGCAACAACTTCAATGGGGATGCGCATAGTCCTCAGTAACACAGACGTAACCTGTGGGGGTTTGGGCTATGCGGACATAGCGATAGACTTTGTATAACACCTCTTCTTTTAATACCTCACTTGGCGGGCCGTAGGCTATAAGTTTTCTGTTTAATAAGAGTATTTTATCGGCGAGATTTGTGGGAAGCGTAAGTTCGTGAGACGTCATGAGTATAGTCCTCTCTCTCTTTAACTCTCTTAATAAAGCTAGAAGCTCCACACGGCCTTGGGGGTCGACGTTTGCCAAGGGTTCGTCCAATAGGAGAACCTCCCCGCCGACTGCAAGCGCTCTTGCAATAGCCGCTCTTTGTAGCTGGCCTCCCGAGAGGGTAGTTATGGGTTTGTCTCTGAGTTCGAAAAGCTCTACAGTTTTTAAGGCCTCTTCCACAGTTTTTTCTACATTTTTCACACCTCTAAATTTGGCAGGGAGATAGACGTATTCCCACACAGTTGCGTTAGTCTCGACTCTAATCGCTTGCGGCACATAGCCAACTTTTCTCGTACGTTCGATATCGCAAACTCCTCCAACACATATCTCTCCTCTGTAAGGTAGAAGACCCAACACTGCTAGAAACAACGTCGTTTTACCAGCGCCATTGGGGCCAGCCACAAGCACAAACTCTCGACTCGCTGAAAATGTCACATCCTCTACAATTGGCTTTCCACTACGGAAGACGGTTACGTTCCTAATTACAAGAGACACGTGGAAATGTCGATCTGTATTTAAATGCACACAACCGCCGTTTAAAATGACGTTATTAAGAGCTGCTGTGCACGGCGTTGGTCAAATAAGTTCTCTGCCACTTGAAAATACCGAAACCAAGGTCTCACCCTTTGCGGCAATGGCTTTTTAGATCATAATAACTTTACACGATGTGGAGCTCTTAGAGAGGGAGTGGGTAAGGGGGGCTAGTTGGTATTTAGAGAAAGCTATAGAACTAGTCTCGAAGGCGGAAGATCCTCTTAAAGTTGTGGAGAGTCTGAGAAATATCAGACCTGGAATGGCGTCACTTGACTTCCTTTATCTGGTGTTAAAGGAGGCCGCCGCCAGAGGTATAGATGTTAGAGCTGTTGCGACAAGAGTAGGCTTGTATGCTGAAGAAGCCAAGAGGAGGCTCGACGACGTGATAGCTAGCTTAGAGTGTCCACGCCGCGTTATTACATTAAGCTTCAGCAGAGCCGTCACAAGATTTATTGAGAGATTTGGTAGATGTATTGAAGTGGTATATCTTGCAGAGAGCAAACCCGGCGTAGAGTTCTCCGAGGCATATGCCACATACTCCCAATATGCGGAAGTAGTCCCTATTCCAGACTCGGCACTGGGGGCTTTTAAATACGATGTAGCTGTTATCGGCCTCGACGGCCTTTATATAAACGCCGCCGTAAATAAAGTAGGCTCTCTTCCATTACTTGCAACAGCTAAGGCGAGAGACGCTGTGACCATCGCAGTTTTTGAAAGCTACAAGGCTGTGCCATTGGAGACGCCTTGGCCACCTAGGATTACAATTGAGATTGCGGGGAGAGTCGTTGAAGTTCCGTTATTTGACCACATCCCTCATAGCCTAATAAACATGTATGTGACAGATTTCGGAATTTTTCACATAGCCAACAGTAGAGATATATTCCAGAGGGCACTAGAAAAAATATTTATGTAGTCTCGGCGGTTGAAAAGTGCTGTGTAAAGATGTAGCTAAACGCGCCGTGTATAAACTAGGTGAGGAGGTATACATAGAGAGTGTAGAGAAGAGGGGAGCTTGGCTTGTAGCTATATGCTATGTAAGATCTCAGACGAGAAGAGAGGAGTGCTACCAAGTTGTGTTAAAACTTAAACTCGGCACTAGATATTTCATAGGCCATTGCGAATGTCCAGACTTTAAATATAGAGGGGGGCCTTGTAAACATATAGTTAAAGCTAAGGTGGCACTGAGAGAATACATGAAGTTAAAGAGACGAGTTTAACTACTTTTTTGCAGTTTCAATAACTAGCCTGGCGATCTCTCCAGCGACATCTACGCCAGTTACCCTCTGTACATTCTTAAACTCGGGCACTCCGTTTACTTCCAACACCATGTACCCCCTCTCGGATTCAACAACATCGACGCCCGAGTAATAAGTTCCAACAGCCTTGCTGGCCTTTACGGCTATGTCCTCCAGCTCTGGGTCTATTTTCACAGGCTCGGCCCTCCCCCCACGTGCTGTGTTCGTACGCCAGTCTGTAGAGACTATCCTATATATGGCGGCAACAGCTCTCTCGCCCACTACTGTTACCCTAATGTCTCGGCCTGGCTTTTCCACATACTCCTGCACTAGATATATATGTAGATCGCTCTCCATCGCCTGCCGATGCAAAATTACAGTCTCTAAATCCTCTACTGACTTTGCCAAGCTGACGAATCTGCCCCAAGAGCCGTCTGTAGGTTTAATAATCACAGGGTAAGACAGCCGTCTCGCCACCGACTTCGCTGCCTCTAGTCCAAAAACAAGATATGTCCGCGGCGTGGGTACGCCAGCTTCTCTCAGCCGTAGATACGTCAGATATTTGTCGTGTGATAGAACAAGTGACTGTGCCGTGTTAATGGAAATCCCGCCATTTGCCTCGTAAGTAAAAGCAGTTGGTATCACTCTGGATCTAGCCGCGAGCCTAATCACGCCAACTCTGCCAAGACCCTCCGGAGCTATCAACTCTTCTGCATTTATCAACCGTAGAGATACTCCGAGGTTTTTAAAGGCGTTGATTAAGAGCTTTTCGTCAAGTCTAGCAACGTCGTATACAAAGTCAATTTCCCCATGTCGCATTGAAACAGTCATCTTTATAAATCTGATATGCCTATAACAGAATATCTAGGTATTCTCTAGGCTCTCCTTATATATTCCACATCTCCTATAGCTATGAAGACAGGCCTTATCATTGTACTAAGTCTTATCGCGGTTACCCTCGGCGGCCTTTACTTGGTGTCAACCCTTAGCAACCCCTCGTTAGATCCCCTAATCCTAGCTAGAGATTTGGGTATTTCCGTAGTCTCATTAACCGCCGGCATAACAGCCCCCCTTCTCCATAGGAGATTTACTGAAGGCGACGAGGAGATAAACGCCTAAGATACAACAGTATAACGACAGTAAACACTTATAAGGCCTTATAATCCCCCCTCTATGAATACAAAGCCGTTAGTCTATACACTAAGTGCTGTTGCGGTGGTTCTAGGCTTTCTCTTTCTTATAAGCACAATTTCAGCCCCTTCTCTAGACCCCCTTGTGTTTATACGTGACTTAGTCACCTCCGTACTGGCTATAGTCCTCGGTATTTTAGCCCCAATTTTAATAAGGAGGTTTGCTACAGAGTGATAAATTAAGAGCTATATTTAATAATACACAAGTATTCTTGTCTAAGAAGTCTAGATCCTGTACTTACCTACTTCCTCTCATACCGTCTTAAAAAGTTTGGATTTGAATTAGATTCGCTAGAGGAAGACCAGGCTTTAGAAATTATAGCAAAAGCCACGGGGTCTCATATTGCCGAAGTTTTATACACTATGTATCTACAGGAGTCGTCTAAACTAGAGAGAGCCGTAATAGCCGAGCTATAATCTACGTCTCTGTTTAAGTCTGAGGTAGACGAGTTATATTACATGTGTACACTCGGCCGCGGGCGGGCTTGTCATACAACCGCAGACGCGGCTGTCAAGCCCAGAACTTTGGATATTCTAAAATTTAAACTATACCGTTGGGAGAATTCTAAAGTCTTGAAACTCTCCCTTGTACTCCTCCCAATCTACCTCTACTTCTTCTACTCTAGCCCCGGGGGGTCCTACCTTAGCCCACTCAATTACTTTAGCCACGGCGTCGCGCGGCCCCTCTAGCACTGCCTCTACAGTTCTTCCATCTGATCTATTTCTTACCCATCCCCTAACGCCGTATCTTACGGCTATCTCTTTCATAGACTGGCGGAAGAATACGCCTTGAACTTTCCCTTTGATGTAGAGGTGGGCCCGTACGTTTTCCACATGGCGTCTTTATAGTCGTCTTATAAGTTTTAAAGACTTACATTACGGTCTATATGCTACATTTAGTCGATTACGCCCTTCTTAAGCCGTATCTAACTTTAGAAGAGGTGGTGAGAGGCGCCCAGAGGGCTGAGGAGCTTGGGGTGGCGGCTTACTGTGTAAACCCAGTGTATGTGCCTTATGTACGTAGGGTGTTACGTCGTGTGAAATTATGCGCTGTCGTAGACTTTCCCTTTGGCGCCATGCCTACGGCAGTTAGAGCGGCGCTTGTGGAGAGACTAGCCGACTATGTTGAAGAGCTAGACATAGTAGCGCCTATAGGTTTGGTTAAATCTCATATGTGGGCTGACGTGAGACGAGATTTAATCACAGTTGTAGGAGCTGCGGGTGGCAGGGTGGTGAAAGTGATTGTCGAAGAGCCTTACCTAACCGACGAGGAGAGATATAGGCTCTATGACATAGTGGCAGAATCGGGAGCCCACTTTATCAAAAGCTCCACAGGCTTCGCCGAGGAGGGGTATGCGAAACAGCTGGGAAACCCCATATATTCTACGCCAGAGAGGGCAGCCGCGATTGCAAGATATATCAGAGAGAGAGGCTATAAACTCGGTGTAAAAATGGCGGGCGGGATTAGAACTGCCGAACAAGCAAAGGCGATTATAGACGCCATAGGCTTTGGGATAGATCCCACGCGTGTAAGATTAGGCACCTCTACTCCTGAGGTGTTAAAAACCTGACTTTTCCCTACTGCCCCTTACGCGGCGCCAGCCCCCGGTGGGCTCGGGTGCGCCCGGAGCCGTGGCTCCATTGGCGCCGCCCATGAGACAAACACGGCGAGAGTATTGGGCGAAGTCAACACGGCATCGCTGGCCGTTACAACGGCAAGCCCGACTATAAACAGTACTGCGCCCATACCTTCCTTTCAACTCCTTCACTTTCGCATGAGCCACATCCGCGGCCCTGGGGCCTGACGACTAGGGGGCACCGCCAGCCCCAATGACCCGAGCCCCCTCGCCCGCGGCTGCCCAAGCGACTCCGGGCGGGTCCCAAGCTCCCCGGGGAGGGCCGGGTTGCAAAAGGGGGCAAACAACCCTCTCCTATTTTCTGATTTTAAAATCCTTCTGTATTTGACTTTAAGCGTCTCTGAACATCAAGTGAAGCGTTTTTTCAATTGCACTTCTGAATCTTAATCTTCATAAAAACAGCGATATACGCGACTGTCAACGTGGGGTTTGCTTCCCTATAAGCAACTTCAACGCCACTGTAAGGGCTGTGAAGCCAAGTCCGATAAGCGCCAGAGGGAGTAGTCGTTCAAGAGATTTGACAGGCCTATCTCCTCCCAATAACTCTAGGCCTTTCTCCGTTAGTGTGTATTTAGTACCAAATAATGTACGTATCTTCTTGGCTAAACCCTGGGCTTCTAGAGACTCTAATACTGCTTGGACATCATGAAATTCTAGGTTAAACATCTCGGCTATTTCCTCTGGTTCTGCGTCATTGGCTATAGCTTCTAGGATGAGGCGTTGTATTTCGTTCATGGCTTCTTTCTATTCATCCACATTACAAACAAAATAGCTAGCAGAATAACAACTAGCCAAAAGACTATATGCCAGGAGATCCCACTTTCTTTAGACACCGGCGTGGTAGTTGTAGAAGTAGGTATATGTGTCGGCGCGTGTTCTGCGGTGTTCTGTGATTGTGACGTCTCTATCTTGCCTCCCGCCTCTTTATACCACTGGATGATTAAGGACTTTAGTCTCTGGGCTAGCTGGGGGTTGTGTATCAGAAGCCCCACTTCTCTGTTTCTCTGGATGGAGTAGTAGCCTATGTTTATTGAGCCGACGTAGACGTAGTCTCCCACTACGATTATCTTTGCGACGAGGTCCTCGTCTACGGCAGCCCTTATGTCTGCATCCGTCCTAGCGACTACGGCGTAGTAGGTGAGGTGCTGGACTATATACTGCACAAGGCCTGAGTCCATGTATATCTGTTCCATGGCGATGTAGAGGTCGCCCTTCTGCTGGAGGATCCAGAGGAGGCCCTCCTCCGAGTTTATCGGCGATACCAAGACGCCGGGGTAGTTGTAGTTGGGGTAGACCCTCCTGTAGTCGTTGAGTACGATTGTGGCTAGTTGCTTAGCCAAGGTGGCGTTTTTGATGACCAACATGACGCCCTTATTCCTCTGGAAGCCTGAGGCGGTCGGGTTTATATTTCCTATTATGACCGTCTCGTTGTCGATTACATACAGCTTGGTGTGGACGTTGGGGAAGTCGTTGTTCCACGCCACCTTTACGCCGTTTTCCTCCATGTACTTAGCCAGCTCTTTAGCCTGTGGCGGCACCCCGCCGTATACCCTCGCCGATAGGACCACGTAAACCTCTACGCCTCTCTTAGCCGCGGACACAAGCGCATCTGCCAGCTCCCTATAGGTGAGGACATACACCTCCACGTATACAGACTTCTTAGCCGCTTTCACGTAGTCCACTATCTTGGTTGTGTTTATGGGCGAGACGAGGACGCTCTGGACGTCCAGCCTAATGGGCGATACCGCCAGCGCCAACAACGCAAGCAGAAGTGCCAGAGCTAGAACGCGCATAGGCATATATACACTACATCTTTTAACTTTTGCGTTTTGTGAGCCTATACCAGAGACTTTCTCTCACGAGGGTGTAGCCGAGGGCTTCTGCAACTGCAACGGCCTCTCGCATCTTTTTCTCTAGCTCCCAGGCGCTGTGTGGATTTGTGACGCCGGCCGACTCGGGGGTCCAGTCGTACACTACCACGAGCCGCTTTGCCACACGTTCCATTTCCTTCAGCGCGGCGGCCACGTTTTTTATGTGGTGTAAGGCGGCGACTGAAACCGCCGAGTCGCACTCGCCGTCTCTAAACGGGAGGGACTCGGCTGGCGCCAGTATTGCCTTCAGGAGACCGGCTTTTACGAAGTCTCTAAAGGCCGACCTTAAATAGGAGATAGCTCCCGGATCTATGTCTATTGCGCATACCTCTAGCCCACGTCTTAGTAATAAGAGAGTTGTATTGCCGTAGCCTGCGCCTACCTCTACGACTGTGTGTCCAAGGTCGAAATCTTCGAGATCTTTTACAATTTCCTCTATCACAATTGTTTCAATGCTAGCTTGGCGGCGGCTTCGGCGTTTTCGGCTTTTACCACGGCGAGGAAGCCCGACGCATGTTTAAAGACGACCTCGGATCCTTGTAGTTTTCTAAAGTCTATAACGTCTGCATGTCTGTCAGGGCGCCAGAGGGTATAAGCGCCTGGATTTCTTTTATCTTTTACTACGATAAAAACAGGCTCTACGGAGATTATGCCAAGGTCTTGAAGGGCATTCCAGAGGGGGCCTGGCGGGAGGTAATCTTCTACTGCCACCGCCGTGATAGGCCCTCTAATTATGGTATAGCGACCTGTTGCCGCCGCTTCAGCTGCCTTTCTAGCCTCTGAGTAATGCCTCTCTAGGCCTTTCAATACATAGGGCTCAAGCTCGGGCACTGCCAGTACGGCGTAACACCCAAAGTCTATTCCAAAACTCGTCTCTAGCGCGTCTTTACTCATGGAAGTGGTTAAAACGTCTTTTGTGGCGGCTAGCATAAGTCTCAGTGTATTAAATGTCCTTGGGAATTTTTCGACTAGGTCTATAAATGGGATACGTTCGGCGATTTTAAAAGCCTCTGCAAAACTGGGGAGGTCTACTTCGAGCTTTGAATACACAGCCTCGGCTAATAGATCTAGGAATTTTGTCTCTTTAACTAAGCCGAAGGGGGTTGTCTCGGCGAAATATTTAGCTATGCCGTTGTTAAGAGAGTTCCCATAGGGCCCCGACCAACGTTTCGCCACGGGGCCAAAACGGTCGTAGAGATCTATATAATGTAATAGCGTAGCGATGAGAGGTCTAGTCTTAAGGTCAAGAGCTACTGTCACCTGTATTATTGTAGAAGGTTCGTCTGCAGGGTCTTTAACACCATGGTGATCCAATACTACGAATCTCTCTGGCAATACGTCTCTAAATGTATCTCCGATGTCAAATATGATCACATCGCCGTCTAGTTTAATTATTTCCTCTGCCGTGTTTAGCCTATATATGGCTTCAGCGCCGTGTCTATAGAGGAGGGCTGCGGCAAGTGTGTCATCCATATGGGCTACGCCTCCGTGTGTTACAGCCTTGAACTTTGCCCTCCTGATAATTTCAGCCGCCTTAATAACATCATTTAGCCAACTCATTTAGCTTTAGAACATATCTAAACTTAAATTTCTGTGTCTTGTAAAATACGTGGTTTCTGTTATAGTTCAAAACTTGTGGAAGATTTACCCCCCTAATGTTCATGCCTTGAGAGATGTAAATGTTGAAGTTAAGGACGGCGAGTTTTTAGTGATGTTGGGCCCCTCAGGGTCTGGCAAAACGACGTTTATCAGATGTATAGCTGGTCTTGAAACGCCTACTAAAGGCCGCATTTTCTTTGGCGATAGGCTCATAGTAGACATAGAGAGAGGTGTAAACACTCCACCTGCCAAAAGAAGTGTAGGTATGGTTTTTCAAAACTGGGCGCTTTACCCACATATGAAGGTTTTTGACAATATAGCCTTTCCACTTAAAATCAAGAAAGTACCAAAACACGAGATTGAGAAGAAAGTAAGAGAGATTGCCGAGGCGTTAGATATCGCAGATCTTTTAGACCGCTATCCGCGGCAACTCTCGGGAGGTCAGCAACAGAGGGTTGCCATAGCGCGGGCGTTGGTGAAAGAGCCACAGATACTGCTTTTAGACGAGCCTTTTTCTAACCTAGACGCCCGTCTCCGTATTTCTGCAAGAGAGTTTGTCAAAAGTCTCCAGAGGAAGCTAAAAATCACGACTATACTCGTTACACATGACCAACACGATGCCTATGCTTTAGCCGATAGGATTATGATAATTAACAACGGCGTTATTCAACAAGTAGGCACCACAGAGGAGATCTTGAATAGCCCGGCTAATACATTTGTAGCACAGTTCTTTGGCGATCCCCCCATAAATCTTGTCGAGGGGGAGGGACGTGGCGAATATGTGGATCTTGGCGATCTTAAAATACCAATAATGGCGCCTCTCGGCAAATTACAAATAGGCATTAGGCCAACGGACATCTATATTGCAGAGACTCCACTATCTCCAGAAGACTTGGAGCTCCCTCCTGGCCGTGTGAAACTCGTAGAGTATCTGGGTTTTACGCCTATTGCCGTAGTTAAATGGGAAAGAACAGAGTTGAGAACCGTGGTATATAACAGAGTTAAAGAGGGCGATTTAGCTAAAGTGTATTTAAAGAGAGACGGTATAAAGCTTTTCAAAGATGGAATAAGAGTGCGTTAAATATATTTCATAAAGTTCAAATCCACAATCTTTAATTACCACACCTAGATTCTCATTATGGGCGTCGTTATAGTGGGGTATGTACGCACGCCCATAGGGAAGTTCGGTGGTGCGTTTAAAGATGTAAAAGCGCCCCAGCTTGCCGCGTTTACAATTAAGAAGTTACTAGAGAGAACAGGGATAGAGGGGAGGATAGTAGAGGAGGTAATCTTTGGCTCTACTTTGCAAGGAGGGATGGGCCAGAATCTATCTAGATACGCAGCGCTACTGGCTGGACTGCCTGTAGAAGTTAGTGCATACACAGTCAATAGGGTTTGTTCCTCTGGTATGCAAGCCATCATTGATGCATATAGAGAAATTGCCCTGGGAGATGCCTCAGTTGTTATAGCCGGCGGCGCCGAGTCTATGTCCACTCCGCCTATTTGCCTACCTCAAGACGCTAGATGGGGAATGAGACATTTCATCGGGAGACGCGTAGAGCTTATAGACTTGATGGTGTACGACGGCTTGATTGATCCAACAAACGGCTTAATTATGGGAGAGGAGGCCGAGATGGTTGCCAGAGAGCATAAGATGACTAGAGAGGAGCTCGATCGGATTGCATACGAAAGCCATATGAGAGCCTGGCGTGCCACTGAAAATAAGTGGTTTGACGACATGGAGCCTGTAGATGGCGAATTTGGCGGAGTTAAACTAGACAGAGACGAGGGGATTAGGCCTGATACCTCTTTGGAAAAACTCGCAAAACTCAAGCCAGCCTTTAGGCCAGACGGCCTTTTGACAGCCGGTAATTCAAGTCAGCTTTCCGACGGCGCCGCCGCCCTCTTACTAATGTCCGAGGAGAAGGCGAGAGAGTTAGGCGTAAGGCCTATTGCGCGTATATTGGGGTACAGCTGGCACATGGTAGAACCATGGCGTTTTACAGAGGCTCCAGTATATGCAATCCAGAAGTTGTTAAAGAAACTAGGCGTTGGCTTGGACTATTTTGACTATTTTGAAGTAAACGAGGCGTTTGCTGTAGTTAACGTTTTGGTACATAAGCTACTGGGTATACCATATGACAAGCTTAATGTCTTTGGAGGTGCCATAGCGTTAGGGCATCCGCTTGGCGCATCAGGAGCGAGGATTGTGACTACCTTGATTTCTGTTTTAAGGAGAATGGGCGGCAGACGTGGTATTGCAGCGTTGTGCCACGGCACGGGGGGTGCTACAGCATTAGCAATAGAGTTAGTGACGTAAAGTCAAAAATAGTGGTTGCAAGTTTTCACATATAATAACAGTTATATAGGAACAGACTTGTTTGTGTTTATGGACTATCGTATCGTAGTGGATGCTATAGATTACGAGAAGGCGCGTCTAATAATTACGTCGTTTATCAAAGAGTACGTTGCCGGAGCTGGCGTCAATGGGGTGGTTATAGGCCTCAGCGGCGGTGTGGATTCAACAGTTACCGCGGCGCTTGCAGTAGAGGCCCTGGGTAGTGGGAGAGTTTTGGGTTTGTTTATGCCGTCTATTTATACACCTAAGGAGGATGAGAAAGATGCCATAGAAGTGGCTAATAGGTTAGGCATTAGACTTATCAAAGTGGATATCATGCCAATAGTAGAGGCGTATGCCAAGTCTATCCCAGATTATTCGCCTGACGATAGAGTATCTGTAGGTAATATAATGCCGAGGGTTCGCATGTCGATACTCTACTACTATGCAAATAGATATAATATGTTAGTCGTCGGTAGTGGCGATAGAAGTGAGTTATTACTGGGGTACTTTACAAAATATGGCGATGGGGGGGTGGACTTTTTACCAATCGGCTCTTTATATAAGGTACAGGTTAGAGAAATGGCGAGGAGGTTGGGCTTTGGTTGGATATCTGAAAAGCCAAGTAGCCCCCGGCTGTGGCACGGCCATACGGCTGAGGGCGAGCTCGGCGCGCCGTATGAGGTCTTAGATACAGTACTTTATGCCATATTTGATAAAAAGATGCCGTTGGACAAGGCTAGGGAGATGTTTGGAGAGGTCGTAGATCTAGTAATTAATAGAGTAAAGACTAATGCCCATAAGTTAAAGCCTCCTCCTTACCCTGATTTAACGCCGGCACGAAGAGATGTTTAAAAGACGGCGCGGGATTTTCAAAGGCGTTGTTCTCTATATCTTAAAGTCTAAACCACTCAGTGGGTATGAGATACTGAAAGAACTTAGTAAATTGACGGCGGGTAGATTCGTGCCGTCTCCTGGCACTCTCTATCCGCTTCTTTCATATTTAGAATCTGAAGGATTTATAGAAGCTAGAGAGACGTATGTAGGTAAAAGGAGGAAAAAGATATACGCCTTGACGCAACGTGGAGAGGAGTTCTTAGGTAAACTCTTAGAAGACGAAGAATTTAGAAGTCTCATACAGACATTAGAAAGCGGCGGTGTTGAAGACGATTTATTAGTGGCTATAAGAGACGAGCTTGTATACATAGACGAAGTTTTTGACGAAGTCGAGGGCAGAGATAAAGCAGTTCTAGAGGAAATCTATATAATCTTAAGGCGTCTAGAAGACAAAGTTTTAGCTAAACTAAAGCAAATATGAAATCCCTCTTACACAGGGGTTAAGCTTGTGACTACTATTCCAGAAGTTTTTGAGCTATCCTTACTTTGTGTATGTTATATAGATGAAGCGCGGCGTCTTTTAGCGTAAAGAACTTCATTTTACATTTTGTACAGACTATGTGTTTCACCCCCCATTGATCTATTTCCACAGAGAGATACGACCTAAGTTCCTGAGGCACATCCATACCTTAGATAGATGATCGTTTAATATCTTATTATGCCCCTCTTACACGGCGCCGGCCCTCTTCGGAGGGGCTCGGGGGATCGTCTCCTTATGCCAGACAGGCTGGAGTTTGCGCATGGGATAATCGAGGAGGTGTTTCCTAAGTACGGGTTGGGGAGGTACTTCATAAAGCAGGGAAAGGTGTTCTGGCGTGATGTGGCATTTCACAGAGCGGTCCCCCTTGACGCTCAATTGAGAGTTGAAAACGAGAGAGACGTGGGCAGAGCGGTCTTCGTCGACCTCAAGAGTGGCGTTGTTAGAGTGCGGCGACTACAGAGGACGTTCACAGTTCGTCTTAGGAAACAGACCGTCGAGTGGATTAGGCGGAGGTTGGAAGAAGACGCCAAGCTCAAGTTGGCGTTTCTTGGCATAGAGAAGCGGAAGGACAGGAAGGAATTAACATACGGAAAGCTCTATATAGCGCTTGTCTTTGCTAGAGAGGCCCAACCGATCATGTCGAAAGCTATCGTCGCCGTGTATGTCAACCGCCTAGACCACGGCATGGTGATCGGCGTTGTAAAAGACCGAAAAATTGTGAAACGATATAGGATGAGAGAAGTGGGAAACAGACATATGCAGTGTCTCACTCGTGGCCTCAACGACGCACGTAATAACATCCCCATACACTGGGCAAAGAGGAGGTATTGGGAGTTGTTGGAAAAGACTAAACAACCCGCTTTCCCCCGGAGACCACCACACTTTTAAACTCGTAAGTTTCTTCACTCATGAACCAACCGGCCCTGGGAACCGGCCGACTCCGCCGAGCCCGTCCGCGCGGGCACGGCCGGTTCCCCCTGTCCCCCGCGGCCCGAAAGGGCGTCGGCGGGGGCGGGCTCGGAGTCTCCAGGGAAGGTCGGCGTCGTGAAAAGAGGGTACATTAAAGAAATGTATGATTTGTGGAATTGATGAAGCAGGAAGAGGGCCTGTTGTGGGGCCTATGGTGATTGCAGCCGTGGCAGGAGACGGGGAGAGGTTGCTACAGCTAGGGGTGAGAGACTCTAAGACGTTGAGTCCTACAAAAAGAGAGGTTATATATGCCAGAATTATTGAGGTTGCAGATTGTGTAAACTACGTAGTGGTGGAGCCTCACATAATCGACGAGTATGTAAGACGCAGGATGTTAAATTCGTTAGAGTTGGATTTTACGGCTAGGCTTATAGAGCTGTGTCCAGCCGAGTTGTATTATGTAGATTCTCCAGATGTTAACTCTAGGCGGTATGGAGATGCCTTATCTTTCATAACTGGTCGTAGAGTTGTAGCGTTACACGGCGGAGAATCAGTGCCTCAAGTCGCCGCCGCTAGTATTGTAGCTAAGGTTATCAGAGATAGGCTGATAGATATACTTAAGCGTGAAATTGGCGACTTTGGTAGCGGCTATCCTTCAGATGTAAAAACTATAGAGTGGCTTCGTTTGGGTAAGATACCTGTTGAATGTGTAAGACGCAGTTGGAGAACGTTGCGATATCTTAACACATAACCTTGCCCTATGGTAGAAATTATTTAAATAGGTTTTGTTTGCCTCGTATGTGAGCGTCGTCGATTTAAGTCTTTGGGAACCTCGTACAGAGTTGGGGAGGTTAGTAAAAGAGGGGAAGATAAGGACGATAGATGAGATATTTGCAAATAACTACATTATAAAAGAGCCCGAAATTGTAGACATACTACTGCCAGGTTTAAAACAGGAGATTTTGAACATAAATGTAGTTCAGAGACAGACGCATGCCGGCGAGCGTAGTCAGTTTCAAGTTGTTGTCGCAGTCGGAAATGAAGATGGATACGTTGGCGTCGGCATTGGAAAGGCGAAACAAGTGAGACAAGCCATAGAGAAGGCTGTTAGAGAAGCTAAGCTTAATTTAACGCCTGTGAGAAGGGGGTGTGGTTCTTGGAAATGTTCATGTGACGAGCCGCACAGCGTGCCCTTTGTAGTAAGGGGAAAGTCCGGCTCTGTGGAGGTTACTTTAATCCCAGCGCCTAAAGGCGTTGGGCTGGTGGCTGGAGATGTTGCAAAAGTCGTGCTTAGGCTTGCTGGGATTAAAGACGTTTGGACACAAACACGGGGAGACACTAGGACAACTCTAAACTTCGCCATGGCCGTTTACAACGCGTTAAGAAACACCTATTACTTCAAGATATGATGGAGACAAAGGAGAAGGTAGTATATCCACGTTACGCAGTAATACGGCTCAGAGGTATACCAACGACGCCTAGAGATATAGCGACTACATTACATTTGCTAAGGCTCAGGAGGAAGTTTACTATGGTAGTCGTGCCAGGGACGCCGAGTATAATTGGTATGATACAGAAGGTGAATGACTGGGTTACCTGGGGTGAGATTGATGCAGATACTCTTGCAGAAGTTTTGAAAAAGAGGGGACGTATAGTCGGCGACAAGCCTTTGACATTGGAATACCTCCAGAAGTGGGGCTGGCAGTCTTTTGAAGAGGTCGCGCTTGCCTATATAACAGGCGAGATAGACAGCCTCTCCTGTAGAAAAGTCAGAGTAAGAGAAGGCCAGAGGCCGCCTTGTATACCATATCTAAAGCCGTTCTTTAGGCTACATCCGCCGCGCGGCGGCCTCAATAGTGTTAAACTGCATTTTTCAGTAGGTGGAGACTTGGGGTATAGAGGGCCTTTGATAAATGACTTGATACGTAGGATGTTATAACTACCAAAGTATATACACTAGCCAACCGGCTGTTATTATTAAGATAAGCCACATAATAAAGTTTGACTTAGCCATTTTACTTCCGTCTAGCGTTGGGAGTGGGAGCATGTTAAAAAACGCTAGCCACGCGTTTATATATGCAAAAAACCAAAAGATACCCGATTTAAACAGCTCCATGAACAATATGCCGAGTAGTGCAAATGCGACATTGGCAAGAGGGCCGGCTGCGGCTATGTAAAATACGTCTCTTCTCTCGTCGCCGCGGCCGTAGAGTCTAAATGGTGATATCACCACCGCCCCAGGTGCGGCAAATACAAATCCAAAGAATAGTGGGAGGATTATCGCAAGGGGTAGGAGTGTGTAATCGGCTTGAAACATTGCAAAATACCCCAGTCTCCGTGCCACTTGTCTATGGGCAAGCTCATGGCCTATAAATGCAAAGAGTAAGACAAAGAAAGTCACCGGGAGATACCGGGCTACGAGCCCCCAGTTTATCCCTCCAAAAATGCCCCGTCCAGCCATCGAGATGGCAAACCCTATTGACAAGACTACAAGCGCTATAGCTAAATCTATCAACTCTCTTTTCCTAAGATGTTGATCATACACACTGACATCCAATTCCTAGAGTTTAAATCTCTTAATGCTAGGAGAGCTCTCTTAAACAGCTTACGAAGGCGGCCACCAGATCTATGAACTTCTCTCTTTTAGTACAGCCTCCTTTGTTACACCGGCCCTCTCCGGGCCCGCGGGTACGCCTTTTGGCGGTCGCTGGCGTGGAGGTCCGGCCGTGCCCGCGCGGACGGGCGTAACGGACTGCAACGCCAGTCGATCCCTAAGGCCGGTTGGCTCATAGTAAAGAAAGACTTGACCTTTAGCGTCCCATATGTGTACATGTGCATATATGTGGTGGGGGTGATATCTCTACTAGTTATAAGGAGCACGCGAGGGTATCCAGCCGCGAAGATGGCGAGGACAACCACATCATCGCAACATCGGCATTGCCTATGCGACAAACTGAAACAATTCCCTCTTCCGCATCCCATTTGTTCTCTGTTTTCCCTTCTATATTTTCACTACCTGACATTGAGAGCCTTAAACGTCAGGTGATGCTTTTGTATCGACACAGACGCATATACCGCCGTTTTTATGAAGATTAAGGTTTAGAAGAGGTGCGATATGCCCCCCTTTGTACAACCGGCCTTCCCCGGGGGGCTCGGGGCTCGCCCCCGCCGGACGCCTTGGTGGGCGGGGCGGGGGCGGGGGGCCCGGCCGTGCCCGGGCGGACGGGCGCGCCAGATGTAACAGTCGGCCGGGGCCCCAAGGCCGGTTGGTTCATGAGTGAAGAAACTTACGAGTTTAAAAGTGTGGTGGTCTCCGGGGGAAAGCGGGTTGTTTAGTCTTTTCCAACAACTCCCAATACCTCTTCTTGGCCCATATCAGCGGCACGTTGTCTCTGTGGTCTGAGAGACTGTTGATGGACGCCGCCGAGACGAACCCGCCCCTTGCCGAGGCGCTATGGTGGCCAACATCCTTTTTGTAACGTTGTTGCTGTACGCGTCTGGTAGAGAGAGTAGGCGTCGTTAAAGGTCGCGCCGTCTCTGCCCCATCTAAATTTGTTCGCTAAGTGCATAAAGCGCCTTTTCGATAGCGCCTTTCTCTATGACGTAGACCCCCTGCTTATGGCGTGTTGCGATACCCCTAGACACTAGAAACATCATTAATTTCCGCAATTCCCACCCACAGCGTCTATCTGTGCCACATATTTCACGAGTTCTTACAACGACTATGTTTCCCTTCTCTGCCTTTTTATTGTGCAGGTAATATATCAAGGCAGAAATCCATTTGTTTTTCACATAAAATTCTTGAAGATATTAAGCAACTGAAGCATAGGGAGACTTAGTTTATTAATAGAGACAACTAAGACGGTCTTGCGTGGGGGAGATCCCACTAATTGCACAGTTGTTTTGTCAAGCCCCTATAACCTTACAAAGATACAACAGACGCATTAGTAATAATTCTAAGAAAGACTATGGTGAGACCTTCCGTGAGGCTATGGCTTGCACCTCTTTATCATGGGCACCGCCTCACTGGCGTATAAATCGTGCGTAGGAGATATAAACATATTGAGATAAGTCGGTATGCCTAATAACGTCCATATGTCACGCGACGTTAATCTCTATTTTGGCGTATCACTCTCAATCAAGCGGGCTCTTTCAATACGTTCTGCCACATCTCCAAGGTTTGGAAAAGGAAAGGCAATTTACTACCTAAGCGACGTGACAGGATCTATGCAGTTGTGGCAGTTCGACGGCACTAGACACGATGTGGTAGTGCCATGGGAAGGCAGAGTCTCTGACTATCGCATCGCAAACGACGGCACTATCGTAATAGCGACAGATTTTAACGGAGATGAAAAATGGCGTCTTTACATAATTAACGACGACGTCGTAGTTCCAGTATCTCTCGAAGGGGTGAACTACCTAGGCGCGTGGTCTCCCGACTCACGTAAACTAGCTTTTACATCTACACTAGACGACGGCCAAAACTTCAACCTTTATGTCTACGACCGTGACACAAACTCTGTCGTAAAGCTGGCTGACATCCCAGGTATAAATATCGTAGAGGAGTGGTCAGACGTTGGGATATTTATAACACATTATGAAACTAATTTACATAGCACAATATATTGGTATAGAGACGGCGAGTTAAAAGAACTCACAAAACATAGCGGAGAGACGTGGAGTCACTCGCCTAAGTACTTAGGCAATGGCAAACTATTATATCTCACAAACGCGGACTGGGAATACGTTGGTATTGCACAAATAGATTTGACAACTGGGAACTGGAGATATGTCATTCAACTAGACCGCGATGTTGAGCTTTTTGACGTATGGAGAAGCTACCTAGTTTTTACCCTTAATGAAGAGGGGAGCTCTGGTCTCTACTACATGCACATGCCCTCCGGTCTGACACATAAGATAACGATACCGAGGGGCGTAATAACTTCACTACAGTATAGAGAGGAGAAGTTGCTTTTTTCTCTCTCTAGTGTAAATAGAGGGCATGAGGTATATTTATACCAAAGCGGCGTGGTAAGACAAATTACAGATTCCCCCAAGTTTGGCCTGGCGTTAGATAAGATTCCAGAGCCGGAATCTGTTTGGTATACAAGCCACGACGGTAGGAAAATACAGGCAAATATATACAGACCCCCAGGCGAGGCAAAGGGAGTTGTGGTTTATTTACACGGCGGTCCCGAGAGCCAAGATAGGCCGGAGTTTAAGCCTCTATTAGTTGCTCTTCTCATGTCTGGCCTCATAGTAGCCGCCCCAAACTACAGGGGTAGCACCGGGTTTGGAAAAACCTTCGTACATCTAGACGACGTAGAGAAGAGGTGGGATGCCATAAAAGACGTCGAGACCTTCGCAAGGTGGTTAATGTCAGAAGGCATAGCTAAGAAAAAGCCATGTGTAATAGGCGGCTCCTACGGCGGTTATTTGACATTGATGTCTTTAGCAATGGCTCCGGAGATTTGGGCATGTGGTGTTGAAATGATGGGAATCTTTAACCTAGTTACATTTCTAGAACGTACAGCTCCGTGGAGGAGGAGATATAGAGAGTTTGAATACGGCTCGCTTGAAAAACACCGAGATATTCTTATACAACTCAGCCCATCTACACATGTAGAAAAAATAACCGCGCCTCTAATGGTAATCCACGGCGCAAATGACATACGTGTACCTGTATATGAAGCCGAGCAGCTGGCTAAAAGACTGAGCGAACTGGGGAGAGAGGTTAAGCTCATAATACTTCCGGACGAGGGACATACTATCACAAAAGTAGAAAACAGAGTAAAAGTATATACAGAGGCTATAAAATTCATTATGCAACACATATCTACATAGATCTCTACCGCCGCCAAACCCCGAAGGCTCAGACTCCTCCCTCCGGTTGCCGACTGGGGCCAGAGGAGAGCCAGACATGACTCGTCTCCCCGCCCTAAAGGTCGGGTTTCTCCTCGCCCACGCCTTTATGGGCATCCATGATGCCTCCGGCGTGGGGTCATTGGGCATGGGGCCGGGCGGCACGCGGCCCTCCTCGAGTACCTCCAGCGTCTTCCTCTCGATGTTTACCACCGTAGCGATATCTCTACAAAAATTTTTCAACAATTACGAAGTTCAAAAACTGTCCTGGGGTGGCAGATAATGGTGCTGGACTGACGTCTGACTCTGCGCGAGCTATCCACTCGTTCCGGTGTATCTGGGCGAGCTCGTAAGTCTCCCAGGGAGGGGCCGGGGAAAAGATAGGGACCTCTACTTGATCAATAGTTTTAAAAACTTAGTGATAAGACCTACGATGGTAAGCGTACCTGGGCCTGTCTCCCTAATTGAACCGCTGAGTGGAAACACAATATTGGTGATTAAGATAAATGCGCTACATGTAGTAAAACGTTCTAAGTATCAGGAAATCATAATAGCAGATACAGAAGACTTCGGCCGCGCCTTGATACTAGATGAGTATATTCAATCGTCTTATTACGACGAGGCGTATTACCATGAGAGTCTAGTGCACCCCGCCATGGTTACACACATATCACCGCGAGATGTATTAATACTCGGCGGCGGAGAGGGGGCAACTCTAAGAGAGGCGTTAAAACATTCTACAGTTAAAAGGGCTGTGATGGTAGACATCGATGAGGACGTTGTAGAACTCTCAAAAAAATACCTTCCGCAGATGCACCAAGGCGTTTTTGAAGACCCACGCGCGCAGGTGGTAATAGAAGACGGCTTTGTATATGTAGAAAAAGCTCTTAAAAACGGGGATAAATTTGATGTAGTTATTATGGATCTTACAGACCCGTATAGTTCAGAAATTGCAAAACAGCTCTATTCGCCAGAGTTCTTTAAAAAACTCGTTGGACTGTTAAGAGAAGACGGAATTATCGTGACTCAAGCCGGCAATAGCTTCTTCTTCCCAGAGGCTTACGACATGGTGTTACACGGCGTAAAATCAAGCTTCCCCGTCGTCGCAGAATACAACGTGTGGATACCTTCTTTTGGATATGCAGTAAATTACATCATCGGATCGCTCAAATACGACCCCACTTCATTAACAGCGGAGGAAGTTGAAAAACGACTTAAAGAAAGAGGTGTAAAAACACTATTCTACTCTGGCAAAACACACGTAGGCCTTATGAATTTACCTATTTACCGCAAGATCCGTCATGTATGAAGTAGAGGTAATAAGGGGGACCTACAGCAATTTACTACACAACCAAAAGATAGCTCTAGTAGTATCCTCAGGAGTTTCGCTTTATAAATCTATAGACACAGCACGTCTATTAATTAGACATGGGGCCGACGTCTATGTCTTTATGACGCCGCAGGCAGCACGATTAATTTCGCCACATCTCTTCTGGTGGGCCACTGGACACAAGCCTGTTGTTAAACTCACAGGCGCCACAGAACATATAGAAATATGTGGAAGAGTAGATGTGGTAGTTGTTGCGCCAGCTACTGCAAATACTCTTGTCAAAATGTCTTTAGGCATAGCCGATAACGCTGCTTTGACATGTGTCCTCGCGGCGTCTAAAGCCAAGAAGGTGGTTGTCCCAGCCATGAATTTAGCGATGTGGAATACGCCCCAAGTACAAGAAGCTATAGAGAGACTTGGCAAACACACCATAGTTGTCCCGCCGCTTTTTGAAGAAGGTAAGGCGAAATATCCGCCGCCTGAGGAAGTAGTTGAATATGTAATAGATGCCACTGCGCCGAGAGATTACGAAGGCATCCGCGTTTTAGTAACAGCAGGCCCCACATACGAGCATATAGACGACGTAAAATATATCACAACGCCTAGTAGTGGCCTCACGGGGTATTACTTTGCTAGGGAAGCCGCCGCGAGAGGCGCAAAAGTGACGTTGGTGACAGGCCCCACAGACCTCAAGCCTCCTCCAGGCGTAGACCCCATAAAAGTAACGTCTGTGCTTGAGATGTATCAAGCAGTTGTAGAGAGAGCAGAAAGTCATGACGTATTTATCTTCGCAGCGGCCCCCCTAGATTTCTATGTTGAGAATAAAATAGGCGGGAAAATCGATAGCTCTCTATCACAATACGTTGTTGTATTACGCCAAGCGCCAAAGATAGCCCAAGACGTTAAAAAATACAACCCACGCGCCTTTGTAATAGGCTTTAAGGCAGAACATGGCGTTAGAGAAGAAGAATTAATCAAAAGGGCGAGACAAAGGATGGAGACAGGGGGTTGGGATATCGCCTTGGCACATGATGTATCTAAGATGGGGTTTAGAACGCTAAAAGACGAGTACCTCCTCCTGACGCAAGACGGGATAGAGAAGATAGGGCCGGCTCACAAGCGGGAGTTGGCAAGGGCCATATTGACTATTGCATTGGATAAACTTCGAAAATCAACTAGACCTACGTAGAGTCAACTGTAGAGTTTTTACCAGCTGATAGTGTTTTTGCTCATCTAACTCAATAGAGAGAATTAAAGCCCTTAGTACGGGATCTCCCAATTTGTAAAGGTCGGCGATACTTTCTCTCATCGAAGACTCCTCTTGCGCCAGCGTCTCAAGCTCTTCCACAGTTATGCCTAATTCATCTGCCTTTAGCCTCCCCGAGAGATAGTCTAGAATCATCGTTAATATCTCTGCATGGCGGAGGCTATCTGTGGCAATCTGCATAAACAACGCTCTCACAAGAGGATTACGTACTTTGTACGAATAAGCCATAGCTCTTGTAGCAGTCTCTTGTTCAAGCCGAATTCGCGTCTGTATTAATTCCTCTAGTTCTACCTCTGGACTTTTTTGAGCAAGGATATTAGAAACAACTTTCGCAAGCTCGGTGAGATCGATAGGCCCCCTAGCCCCGCGTTTTGCCGCATCGGCAAACATTTCGGCATGGCTTTTAATAAGCGACATAATTCTCTCATCGCTAGTCAATACATTAACAAGCTCTCCACCCCTCTTTCCAGACAGATACATAGAAACGGCGGCTGGCGTCAAGCCAAGAAGTCTCGCAGTTTCGTTTACGCCCAAGCCCCTCTCTACTAACTCCCGTGCGAGGACAGCCCTAATAGCTGAGAGCACTCTCTCTAAACTCATAATAGCTTATTGCAATATAAACATTTATAAATTGCGGCGAAGAAATCGGCTATGTACAGAGTATATGAACGAAGGGTGGAGGTGCCTATTAGAATTTCTAAAGGCGCAGACGAACAAGCAAGACTGAGAAAACTAGAGAGATGGCCACGTGAGGCCGGAACCACAGTTGTCTTAGACGAATCTGGCTCTAACTTTAGCAAATTGACACAGATATATGCAACAGACTACGGCCTTGAAATTGGCGAAAAGAAGTGGGATATTAAGACAGAGGGAGATTCTATAAAAGCTAGGCTCGAAATTCCACTTCTAAAGGGAAGGGAGGTCAAGGGCCTAGCTGTAATGGAGGCAGCTATACCCAAGGCGCCTGTTGGCGAAGAGGGAAATAACTATGTCTATAAGGCAGAGGTTCTATACTACATAGAAATCGACGAGCAAATACTTGCAGAATCTACAACCAGCGGAATGGTAGAGTTCAGCTTGTAGGTGCTCAGAGGCTTTGGAGTACTCCTACATATATCTAGTCTCCCCGGCGGGTGTCTAGCCGGTGATCTGGGGCCATCCGCTTATAAATTTGCCGAGTTTCTCTCTAAAGCTGAGGCTACCTACTGGCAAATCCTCCCCCTAAGTCATACACTTCCAGAGTATGACGACTCTCCTTATAGCGCAGTCTCGCTATTAGCCGGAAACCCCGCTCTTATAAGTCTTGAAAAAATGGCGCAAGACGGATTGTTGGTTAGATCTCCCCCCAAATGTCCGTCTGTAGAGAGGACAAGTTTTGCAGAGTCATGGGAGCTAAAAAGGCGGTATGTTGAAGAGGCATTTGAGACCAAACTCGGCTGGCGAGACTACGAGGAATTTATAGCCGAGAACTCCTGGTGGCTAGAGTCCTATGGCAGATATATGGCACTTAGGGAGACTTTTAGAGTGCCATGGATCCAATGGCCAGAGTGGGCTCGAAGACTAAACACGCCGCTACCGCCTAAATTGGCCAAGTTGGCAGAGTTCTATAAATATGTCCAATATGTCTTCTGGCGTCAATGGGATGATCTAAAGAGATATGTCAACAGTCTGGGGATATTCATCATAGGCGATCTCCCGATTTATCCAGCGTTAGACAGTGCCGACGTTTGGGAAGGCCGGAGATACTTCAAGCTTGCGCCAGACGGAACCCCCCTCTATGTCTCCGGGGTGCCGCCTGACTACTACTCGCCAACTGGCCAGCTCTGGGGAACCCCAGTATACAACTGGGAGGAGCTGAGGAGAGACCGCTACGTCTGGTGGACGCGGCGGCTTACGCGGATGTTGTCTTTATTCGATTACCTACGTCTCGACCACTTCAGAGGTTACGTGTCATATTGGGAGGTGCCGTATGGCGAGCCCACGGCGGTTAGAGGTAGATGGGCGCCAGGTCCCGGAGAGGAGCTCTTTAAGGCTGTCGAAGAGACTCTCCCAAGGCTTATAGCGGAGGATCTGGGCTTTATAACTCCAGACGTGGTGGAGCTTAGGAGGAGGCTGGGCATTCCCGGCATGCGCGTCCTACAGTTTGCCTGGGATGGAAATCCCGCGAATGAACATAAGCCGCATAACTACGAGAGAAACCTTGTGGCGTATACCGGAACTCACGACAACAACACTATAGTCGGTTGGTGGAGAGAGGAGACAACACCGAGGTCAAGGCGGGAGGCCCTCGCATACATAGGCGGCTGCGGGAGAGAGATAAACTGGTGTTTCATACGCCTTCTTTTTTCTACGGTGGCAGACGTGGCGGTCGTCCCAATACAAGACGTCCTTGGGCTGGGTAGCGAGGCCAGGATAAACAAGCCCGGCACCCTTAGAGGCAACTGGAAATGGAAACTGGCTAAAGACCCGCCTATAAATTTCGCCGTAAGACTAAGGCGACTCGCTAAGCTCTACGGCCGTTAGCTCTTCACACAGAATAAAAACTCGTACAACTATTATGTACCATTCTGTGATGTTGTGTGCCGCATCTGAGATGTGACGACAAACCTCCGGCTGACGTGGGGAGAAGCTCCCTTTGTTACACCGGCCCTCTCCGGGTTAACGGCTGATGCCATAAGAGTAGCAATAAAATAACCCCGTCTTTACTTGCGTTAATCATTGGGCTTTACAAAAACTCAAATCCGACAATAGACGCCACTGGGAATCCAGAACTATGGGCTTTTAGTGAGTCTGTATCTTTTCTATAGATTCACGTATTTTCTCGGCGAGCCAGAGCAACTCTTCCTTGTCCCTGTTGGTGAGGTTCTCCCGCCACTTATCCACTAGTCTGCCTAAAAGCTGAAGTGTAAAATGTAGTGCCGGCCAATAGGGGTGGTGTTCTGCAATACTGTCAGCCAGCTGCTGTAGTTCCTCTACTCGCCTTAACATTGCTGTAGTTACGTCAGGCTCCATCACCCTATCGAAACCGCCTTTTTGTCTTCTAGACGGCGCTCTACACCTAGATATTGCTTAAGCAGATTCGGCAGTACGATTTTCACTACTTTACTCCAATCGCGCCGGATGGCGTCTTCAAGCCAGCTACAGTTTACACCACCGTATTCGGCATAATACATTGAGAACGCCCTGTCTAAGAAGTCATATATTGGATGTGCCATACCATTTCGTTCTACATCCACAGCGAGGCGTCTATAACCCCAGCTTTCTAATAACTTAAGCACCTCTGGGTGTAGTAATTGAAATATGACCTCACGACTCATATCTGCACTACGCGTTATCTATATATAATCTTGACGTTTTGCGATATTTTTCGGCGTCCCGCCTGAAGCCCAGACTAATAGATTCTTAACGGCTTCTTCCACCATCTTTCTCCATACCTCCTCACTTCCATACCCCCCAGCCACCCAAGGCGTTGCAATGACGTTAGGTAGTGAGAAGAACTCGGCGTCTTTAGAAAAATCGTGACGCCCCCACCAGACGTCGCTGGCGAATATAAAGCGGGGTCTTTCTTTTACAATCCGGAGGGCGCCCTCTCTATCCACTACCTCCGCCCTACCCACGTTTACAAATACTGCATCCTCTCTCATCAAGGCGAGATGTTCATACTTCACAAGCCCCCTGGTGTGTTTTGTAAGCGGTAGCGCACAGACGGCAGCGTATGCGTCGCGGAGGGCGTCCTCCAGCCTATGGGTAAACCTCCAAGGCCCCTCTCGCGGCGTGCGAGAGAAACCCCATACTTCAGCGCCCAGCGCCGCCAATATCCTAGCTACCCTAGTCCCTATTTCGCCGAGACCGAGAACGGCGACTTTCTTCCCGGAGAGGACGGGCACGGAAACGTCCTTTTTATAGTCTCCTCTTCTCATCTTTTCATTGTAGTAAAAGACCTTTTTAAACGCGGCTAGCAACATGGCTAGCGCAAATTCGGCGACTGCATCTGCGTTAGAACCAGAGTTTCCAGCCACAACTACATGCGGAGGAATATGCTCCCACGGCAGGTGATCTAAACCAGCCGTCACCACTTGTATAAATCTTAACCTAGGCATCTTTGCCAATTCCTCTGGCGTGAGCCTAGAGACAAGAGCAGCCTCTACGTTGCTTAAATCGCCGCCTTTTACAACCTTAAACCTCCTACTGAGCTCCTCCTCGAGTTCATGCGGAATTTCAAAATTTATATAGAGTTCCATATGTTGAAGAAAGCCTTAGTATATAACGGTTGAGATAGAGAGGAGCTTTAAGACGTCTACAGCCTCGGCGGCCACATCGCCAGGCGCAAAGACATGGTGGTTTGCTGGCGCCTCCGCCTCCAGGCGGACGGGCCTCCCAAACCTAACCGTGGCCTGAGTGCGGCATGCGCTCTGTAGGTAGTTGCCGCTTCGCTCGACGTATACCCGGCCCACAACCGCTTTCTCAAACCCCGGCGAGATAGACACAGTCGTGTAGACGCCTCTCCTCAGCTCCCCGGCGATTCCATAGGGCAGACCCGACTCGAAGTGTGGCATAGTCCACCACCGCTCTACGAGGTCTAGCGACACCGTGCAGTGGGCGAAGGTGGCTCTCTCGCCGCGGCTCTCCACAACGTTGGCTATCCAGCTGCTCTCTCCGGCCAGTCTCCTCAGCAACAACATGGCGAAGCCAGCCGAGAGGTCTCCCTCGCACGCCACTGTGGAGCCCTTGGCGTTCAACAATGCGAGAGCTGGACACGGGGTGTATCTGGCCTTTATCAAGAAGGGGAAGCACTGTATAGCGATGAGGTCAGCCCCAGATGCCAGCTTGCGGAGGGCAGCCGCCACCTTCGCCACCCTCTCGTCTTTAAATAACGAAAGAGCCTCGCCGTCGGGCTCCGAGTTTGCCGCCGCCGATTCGAAGTCGGCCAGAGACACAACTTCCACGTGCCATCCGAACCTCTCTCTCACTATGTCGGCCTGGCGGGTCTTCGACCCAATCAACACGGCCTTTACGCCAATGAGAGAGGAGGCGGCGGCAGAGACCCTAACCGCCTTAGCCAAAACTGGGCCGCACTCAGCGTAGGAGGGGCAGTGGTAGACGACGGCCGTGCGGCCCGAGGCCTCCAGCTCGGCCTTGGTGTGTAGTGCACTTGCGAAGCTGTTGTACTCGCCGAAGCCCACGAGAACTGCGCCACGTGCACCAGCCTTCTCCACGAGTTCTAGCGCTTGAGCTGTTGTCCCGCCGGTGCCGTGGATTATAACGGGGAACCTCTCCCCCTCAGGTCTCTCCGGATTTTTGAGAGAGACATATCTAGCGACATATCTCTCCACCTCGGCGACGTAGTCGACCCCGTGTACAGCCGAGGCCAAGAAGTAGGCCATACATTTTTAAACTCACCTCTATAAAAACGTGAGTGTCTTCATCACTCTCGTGGTGAAGGATATGAGGGAGATCTTGACTTCGCGATACTTCCTCCTCTCCCTCCTAGGCGGCTTCGTTGCCTTGGTTTTCGTGGGCGTCCTAATGGGGGTCTCTATCCGCGGAGCCGCGGCGGCGCAGAAATTCGCCGTAGTGGTAAACGAGACAAACGACCTGGGGCATCGGTATGTGGAAAAGCTGAAGGCTCTTGGCGGCGTGGTGTACAGCGAATTTACGCCTGCGTTGCTTGAGAAGTACAGCTACGTCGTGATAGTGCCGAGGAACTTCACCTTCCCGGCGAGGTTGGAGGTGTACAGGAGATATGGCGGCTTTCTTTCGCTCGCCGCTCCAGCAGTTTTGAGAACCGCGGCGGAGGAGCTGGCAAGAGAGGCGGGCGTGCCTCCCACGCTCGTCAACGTCACCCTCCGCCTGTACTTCGACGGGGCGTGGCTGGGGGAGGCCGAAGCCGGCGCCCTGTTGAGTCTCTACATGGCCTCCTTCGTGATCACCTTAATGGTGCCTCTACTTGTGGCGGCGACTGCTGCCATCGCGGTGGGGGTAGAAAAGGAGAAGAGGACGTTAGAGCTCATACTCGCCACGCCGGCTACGCCAAGCGCGTTAGTTCTGTCCAAACTGGTCAGTTCTATCCTCCTCATGTTGATACAGTTCGCCGTTTTCATGGTCGGCTACGGGGTGTACTTCGCAAACTTAGCCTATCTGCCCGAAGTCTCCCAGCCTAGAGAGATCCCACATCTGTCTCTGCCCACGGGAACCCTGGCACTCTCGGCGTTGTCTATCCTAGCGATATCTGTCCTTGTGGTAGCTGTGTCTTTTGCCTTGGCCAGCCGCGCCGAGGATATCAAAACTGCGCAGAGCGTCGCAACTATGGTGGTGTTTTTCTTCGCCGCACCTGCGGTAGTTGTGTTTTTCGCCCCGACAGACTGGCTTAAGCTAGACCCTCTTCTACACCCACTCTATATTGCCGTGGCCTCTCTCTTCGGCAAATGGAGCGAGATGTATCTATTACTTGCGATAGACTGGGCGCTGGCGGCCGTAGCTCTCTATGTCGTGTCTAAGGTCGTCACCGCGGAGTACCTAGTGACCAGCCGGTGGAGGAGATGATCCGAGCGGTGGGGGTTAGGAAGAGGTTCGGCCGCCTGGAGGCCCTCAAGGGAGTGGACCTAGAGGCGCGGGCGGGGGAGGTCGTGGGGCTTGTTGGACCAAACGGCGCTGGGAAAACCACCACGCTGCGAGTTCTCGCGGGCCTTCTCAAGCCCGACGGAGGCTACGCCGAGGTTCTAGGCGTTAGGACAGACTCGCCGGAGTTTCAGAAGAGACGGAGGTATCTCGCGTATCTGCCAGAGGAGGTTCTGCCCTACGACAACCTCACAGGGAGGCAGTTTATAGAGTTTATACACGGCCTATACGGCGTCGACAACGTGCGAGAGGCCGTGGAGATCTCGGGCCTTGGCCCACGCGTAGACGACAAGGTCAAGACCTACTCAAAGGGCATGAGGCGTAGGCTCGTCGTAGCCGCCTTGCTAACAGTGGGCGCGTTGGCGCTACTCCTGGATGAACCCACGGCAGGAGTCGACGTGGTACACGCCGTCGAGATGAGGAGACTGGTGAAGAACTACGCCAAGTCGAGGGGGGCCGCCGTGGTTTACTCAAGCCACAACATGCTTGAGGTTGAGTCCGTCTGCGACCGGGTGTACTTCATAGACAAGGGGGTCGTGATAGCGCACGGCACGCCCAAGCAACTCATGGAGCTGTACGGAGCGTCCGACCTGGAGGAGGCCTTCGTCAGAGCTCTAGGAAGCGCGGGCGGGGGAGGCCCAGCACCTCCGTCTCCTTGACTATGTGCTGTATATAGCCGCTGTTCAACAGATAGCGGGATCTCTGGAAGTACTCCTCAACGAGCCTCCGGCTTACGCCGAGGCGTCTTGCCGTGGATTCAACAAGAGGGGTGGGGTTCTCGTAGAAGTGGGCGAGGGAGTTCTCCATCTCGGCTACCGCCTCCTCAAGCCCCTCGGTCCCCGGCTTCGCGACCAAGACAGCGAAAAATAGCGGTGTTCCAACGCGCTCTTGCCAGAGCTCGCCGATGTCTAGAAGGGTGGGGACCCCCTTGTCGATCATCCGCAGAGCCTCGTCGCCGATTGCCAAAACTTCGGAACATGCGTCAAGAGCGGCCCAGGGGTCCTCCACAGTCTCTAGCGAAACGCCGAGCAACTTGTTCACTACCCTTGCGCTTACAGTGGTTTCACTCACCGCGCAGAGCCCCCTCGCCCCGCGCCCCTTGAAGACTCTTGCCGACAGTATAGGCCCTGTGCTGTATATAGCTAGTCTCGGCACTATGGGAAGGCCTAGCTCGGCGGCCATGGTTATTGGGACAAAGCCTATGTCGGCGGCGCCTTCCCTCAAGAGGCGGGCCGCCTCTAGGTTGCCGGCCTCTACCACGTCGAGTTTTGCCCGCCAGAAGAGGGGGTCGCTGTGGGCGTATCGAATTCTTACAACTCTAACCATATACCTTGACGACGTTGTACATATTATCCCGCTCTGCTGGCGTAAAACTAGCCGATCTTATGATTTGTATTACATCTTCTCTCTTATCTATCGGCGTTTCAACGCGTTTCCACTCGAGGACTTTCTCCTCGTACAATGTGCCTCCGAAGTCGTCTGCGCCAAAGTACATAGCCAATTGCGCAGTCTCCGGCCCCGTGGTGAGCCAGCCGCTTTGTATATGGGGGATAATGCCGTCGAAAACTATCCTCGCCACAGCTATAATTCTCAACAACGTAGCCGATGTCTTTGGGTATTTTATACGTTTGCCAAGTTCGCTTGTTCCAGGTTCAAAATTCCAAGCGATAAAAGCCAGGAAGCCTTTTGTTTTTTCTTGGAGTTCTGCAATTTTGTACATGTGCTCTGCGATGTCGCTTATAGTTTCAACATGGCCGTACATCATCGTAGCTGAGGTTGGGATGCCGATTTTATGTGCCTCCTCCATAATTCTAAGCCAAGTCGAGCTATCTATCTTCCTGGGCGCGACCTCCTTCCTCACTCTGTCGACAAGTATTTCACCGCCGCCACCTGGCATAGAGTCCATGCCAGCCTCCCTCAGCCTCTCTAACACCTCCCGATATGTGGCGCGTTCTCTCCGCGATAGATAGTCTATCTCTAGTGGCGAAAGTGCATGTATAGCTATGTGCGGAGCCTTTGTCTTTATGGCGCGGAAAAGCGCCTCAAAGTATTCAATGCCTACGTCGGGGTTAACCCCGCCTTGTATCAAGACTTGTCTAATGCCGTATTTAGCGTCTATAGCCAACACTCTCTTGACCGCCTCCTCCACCGTATATACATAACTCTCGGGGTGGCCCGGCGGCCGGTAGAAAGCGCAGAAAGAGCATCCAACTACACATACGTTTGTATAGTTCAAAACCATATTTGAAATAAAGGTAGTGGTTTTGCCATACGTCCTCAGCCTTATTTCATAGGCCCTACGGCCGAGCTCCCAGAGATCTGCCTTTAGGAGCTCTTCTATGTCGTCTCTTTTAAACAAAGGCACGATCGGTGGGGATGACACTTTTTAATATTTTAGCAGAAGTCGTTGTGCTAGATACTTCCTACATTATCGAAAGTGCTCTCAGAGACCTTGACAGATCAGAGGCGGCGCGTATATTTAATGAGGCGGACGTCTTCGTTCTAGCAAAAGCCGCCGACTACTTGACAAAGAGGTTTTTTGGAGATGTCGTTACTTTTGTTAACAACGTCGTAGTAAACTATAGTAATATCTGCGTGGCGAGATGTCCTATATGTGCTTTCTACAGACCTCCGGGCCATCCAGAGGGCTACGTGAAAAAGCCGGAGGAAGCCGCCGCCCTTGTCGAGATGTTTGTTAGGGAATACGGCGTGACAGAGCTCCATATAAACGGGGGTTTCAACCCCCTCTTAACGCCTGAATATTTTGACGAATTGTTTAGGGCTGTTAAAAGGCGGGTGCCCCACGTGGTGATAAAAGGCCCGACGATGGCCGAAGCTGCCTACTACGCAAAGCTTTGGAAGACAAGCGTCCGCGAGGTACTCTCCCGTTGGAAAGAGGCTGGGCTCGACGCTATTTCTGGCGGCGGCGCCGAGATATTTGCAGAAGATGTAAGAAAGGTAATTACGCCGTATAAAATATCTGGCGAAGAGTGGGTTAGAATCGCCGAGATAGCCCACGAGTTGGGAATTCCAAGTAATGTCACAATGCTCTACGGCCACGTAGAGAGGGTAGAACATGTAGTTGACCACATATTTAGAGTTAGAGAACTACAGGAAAAGACAGGCGGCCTCTTGCTCTTTATACCTGTCAAATTCAACCCGTACAACACAGAGCTGTACAAGAGGGGTCTTGTCAAAACTGTCGCCCCCTCTATATACGACGTAAAAATCACCGCAATAGCTAGGCTGATCTTGTTAGACAGACTCAAAGTGGCGGCGTATTGGCTTTCAGTTGGGAAAAGACTTGTTTCTACGCTGCTTTTAGCTGGCGCAAACGACCTCGTAGGCACGATGTATAACGAGACTGTGTTAAGATCTGCAGGCGCTACACATAGCGCAACAATAGAGGAGCTTGCCGCGATAGTTAGAGAAGTTGGAAAAATACCCGCCCTCCGCGATACCTTCCACAGAAAGACGATAATTCTCAACGCGTCTTGATAAAGAAGACGCCGCCTTAATTCTCCTTCTGACAGTCGCCAAGTTCTGTGTTGCCCCGGATGGACCAGCGCCTGGGATGCCCAACACTTCCAGCGAATTGCTACGTTTGGCTATAGAGAGGAGATAGACTACACCTTCCCTCTACTATTCCCCTTAGCAGTAAAAACATTTACAGTAGCCACAGGCATAGACGTCATTAAGACGTCGGCTATCATGGCGGATATATTTAACTATCTAACGCCTTTTGTGGTTATTTTGATTTCAAAACAGCGCTTTTCCTAACTCTCTTTTCCCACCTACGTGCTCTATATTACTATGCCATATGCAGGGAGCACAGCCCTTTTCTTTGCGGCAGCCGCCCTACTCTACGCCACGAAAAGACCTCTTCTATCCTCGGCCTTTTTCTCCCCGGTAGTATTGACAAAATACAAATTGGCGCTGGGGCTACCGGCTATGGGGGATGTGGCGTCTGTTTGATGTCTGCACGCCCCCGTCTGCCGCCTTAGGGGGCTGGACGTCGTTCATGAGATAGGTGTAGTTACGAAGTTAGCCTAGCGGGGTCCACGAGATGTCTCACATACCTCTCGTGGGCGTAGGTGAGCTTCCCCAGATGATCCACATCCCCCTACCTCAAAGACGTATGTGGCAACTATGGGCTCGCCCCCGAGAAACCTCGCCACCCCCTCCATAGGTTCCCACTTCATCCCCATGGATAGGCTAAGCTAATGAGCCGGCCGGCGCCAACACGCGTGACGACGCCGGATTTACGTCGGCGATAGACCCCCGTGGCTCTCCTCCCTCTGCTACAGACACAGGCATAGGTGGAAGTGCTGGGGTAAAACACTTCACTTTGGCGCAAACTACAGAGACATAATCTCTGGGCCTCCCACATCTGGCGGTTGCCACGCCTGGAAGCCTATGTAGGCCAGTACATCCTCCCTCATGAAGTCCCTGATAGATAGTACACCAATCAGCCGTCCGTCGCGGTCAACCACCAGCACATGGCGGACGCCGCGTCGTCTCATCTCAAGTAGTGCGTCGTAGACGTTGGCGTCAGGCATGACGGTCACCAGCTCCCTTCTGGCGACCTCTAGAGCCGGCCTATCCAGAGGCACCCCGGCGGCAAGCGCCTTAATCACGTGCCGTTCTGAGATTACGCCAAGCGGTCTTCCCTCTCCGTCAACTATGGGCAAAACCCCCACGTTGTGCTTCGCCATAAGTTGGATAGCCTCCAGGATGGTTCCGTCGTGTTTGAGAACTATCGGGTTTTTCCGAACCAACGTGCCCACTTCCATAAAACAGATATTGCCATAGAGTTAAAAAATCTTTGCCCAAGATGCAAAAGATACAGCCAGAAAAGCTTATAAATCAACCACTAGCAGGCACGCCCTGGCGGTAGAGGGGGCCATAGCCAGCCGGCTACCCAACCCGGTAGTCTAGCCCAGTCGGGTGGCCCGATGCGACCGAGGACGAGAACTTCTGAGAACTCAGGGAGGACAATTAGAGCGGAGAGAAGAAGCTACGACGGCCCTACAGCATGAACTGCCCTCGTTACGGTGCCGAGATGATTGAAGAGAGGAGCCCTCTGGCACACGGTGGCACTGGGCTCGCCATTCGCCTATTTTGAAATACAACGGAAGTACTGAGGCGCGGAGCCCGCTACCCCCATTCAGCAGATCCAGTGGCCACTAGATGGCTAGTTTATAACTGAATGCCCTGCCCTTTACTGGTGTCTATATTTCTACGGCTGAGTTGGTGAAGACTGTGGAGGGGAGGGGGCGTGGGCGCCGCTTGACTCAAGTGCGAGATGGCCTTGGCAAGGGGCGGCCAATACTACTTGGAGGTTTACCGTCTTTAAGGACTTCGGCGTGAGGATACGCCGGGAGGATAAAGTGGTCTAGAAGACAGGGCCGCCTAGAGGTCATATACAAGCGGGGAGGTGGCTCGCCTACCTCCCCATAGAGGTCGGCGCCTGGTCGCCCGCCAGCAACCCCAGGGGGTATACGACCACACCTAGATAAAGCGGCTAAATCTACAAGAACGGCGGAGTCCACCGCGGCCTCTGCAAGAAGTTCAACATCGCGCTAAACGCCGACGTAAACGCCGCGAGAAACATAGCCGCGAAGCTCGGCCACAGGACGCCAACGCCGAGGAAGATAGAAGCCTACTATCCCACGTCGAACGGATTAACCCCGGAGAGGGGCAACGGCCGAGACCCCCACAGTGGAAACCCCGCATGAGCGGGAAGTGGTTACTGTGAATACAGGCAGAAGACCTAAATACATGCGCACACCCCCTTAGGGTCTCTGCCCCGAAGACGCTCGAGGAGGGCCGCGTGCCGCCCGGCCCCATGCCCAATGACCCCACGCCGGAGGCATCATGGATGCCCATAAAGGCGTGGGCAAGGAGAAACCCCGACCTTTAGGGCGGGGAGGCGGGTCATAATTTGGCGTATACAAGCCTTTTTTGCGTAGTTGTCCGGAGCCCCTTTCATAGGCGGCCTACGGCCGTCTCGGGGACTGATCCTGCCGTTTTTTAAAAACTTTGAGTTTTAAATCCCTTCTGCTCGCGCTATCTTCTCTTCTATAAAAAGCTCTTTATCTATCCTCCTATCTATTTTAACAACGTAGGAGATACGCTGGACGCCCATGTCTACCAACGTCTTTTCGATTTTGTCTAGCAAGTCGGCGAGTTGGCGATATGAGTCTAGTTCTATATCTGTAAAGCCGGCGCCTGTCCGATACCTAAGGCCTGACTCTCTGATAATATCGGTGACCTTTTTTACATGCTTAGAGAGGCTAGTGGAACCTGTGCCAAGTGGCGTTACTGAGAGACTTACTACCATTTTTGCCATGTTATAGAAAGAGAGGGTTTTTAAAATAGTACATGTACAGCCACGTGAAAAGAATTTCAACCGGCGTAGAGACGCTAGACCGCGCACTTGAGGGAGGGATCCCCCAGGGGTCTTGGGTTGTAGTTACTGGAGAACCCGGCGTGGGAAAGTCGATCCTCTGTATACACTTTGCCTACGCGGGGCTAAAGTCGGGAGACCCCGTGGTATATGTCACCACTGAGCAAGAGTTTAGAGACGTGATGGAACAAGCTAAACAGCTTGGGATGGACTTCTCCCAGTTTTCTGTTTACAACATCGCCTGGAAAAAGGAGCCGGAGGAGCTTCCAGAGATTGTCGTCGTCGATATATTCGGGCTTCTAAAGGTGGCGCGCCAACTGACAGAGAAGTCTAAGGAGGAGAGCCCAGACAAAGTGAGACGCTACGCCGCGTTATCTATAGACACCCTAATCGAGGCTATAAACGAGGCCTACGAGATCCTGGCCGTGGCTAAGGAGCGGGGGACCCCGGAGCGTCATGTCCGCCTAGTCATAGACTCTATGTCCGCCTTCTGGGTAGACAAGCCGGTCATGGCGCGTAAGTACTCGTACCAACTCAAAATTGCTACACATAGAGAAAACGTAACAGCCATGCTTACAAGCCAATACGCGCCTACGACAAGACAAGCCTACGGCTTTGGGCTTGAGCATATTGCAGACGGCGTAATTCATATGTGGATGGATGACGTAGAGAGCGCCAAGGAGATAAGGCGCTGGCTAATAATAAAAAAGATGAGAATGACGGCACACGCCACAAAGGCGTTTAGAGTTAGAATAGAGTCTGGCAGAGGGATAGTGCTAGAGGAGGCCTAGTAAAGGCGCTTGGCGGCTCTCCTCCACTTATCTAGTATGGCTCTTATGTCAGCGCTTGAGTCGCCGGTGTTAATATAGCGCCAAAAACGCGGGAGGTCGGGCCGGCCAGATGTAACGTCTTCAAACGCTAGAGCTACAGCCGTTGGGACATCTCTACCTCTCTCAGCAATTGCCGCAAGACTTATATTCAGCTCTTTAACAGCCATATAACAGAGCATCCTATACGGCCTTGGACACAGTCTCAACACCTCTTCTACGACCTCTCCTTCTTCAGCTCTAACTCTCTTCACAACAGGTCTATTCCTAAATGTGAGGTAGGCCCATAAGTAACGAAGTTGTGCAAACCGCTTCACGCTCTATAAAAGTTACAAACTTAAAAAGGTTCAAAAGAGTATATTGGTTACACCCGGCGAGATGAGGTATACCTGAGTCTCCGACGTGTGAAGAGACGGCGGATTGCCGATCGTTAGATAGAGGACGTTAAGCGAAAGTAGCGAAACTAGACGTCTAAGATCAATCAACTAATGCCGTAGTCCGTCTCATAGAAAAGGGACTTTCATCGCGTATATGACTCCCTCCCCGCCCTAAGGGGCGAGGCCTTCTGTTTGTAGTAACAATCGTCTTCTTCCCGTAGTGTGGGAGGCCGGTTAACGAGAGACATCGTCTCAAGGTTCCCCCACTGCCTCGCCAGGGATGGAAGGGGCTGTGACGTTGTCGCCATCGCAAACATCGAGAGGAGGGCGCTTGCGGAGGGCCGCGTGCCGTCCGGCCCCATGCCCGATAACCCCGCGCCGGAGACAGTTTGGCTACCCATGAAGGCGTGGACGATGAGAAAGCCCCCAGGCATCACTGCCTGGAGACAAGCGGTCTTTAGGCGCATGTGCCAGAGGGGGCAGAGGGAGGGAAGCGAGGGGCCAAGAGAGAGATAGGGGGATGAGATGTGTTGATAGCCATTTTATATAGGTCTGTCAAACTATATATACACCTCTTTTATCTAACCTATGTCTATAAGACTTGTAACTTCAGCATCGATGGCCGGAACTCTAATTGAATGGTATGAGTTTTTTGCATATGCCTCGTTATCTCCCTACATAATGGCGAATTTCTTCCCAAAGGGAGACCCCATAGCAGCTAGTTTACTCACGTGGCTAGTGTTTGCAACAGGTTTTGTCGTCAGGCCGGTCGGTGCCGTGGTTTTTGGCCACCTCGGCGATAAAGTGGGTAGAAAAACCACCTTTATTGCCACTCTTCTCCTAATGGGCATGGCGACGTTTTTCATGGGGCTTCTGCCGACGTATAGCCAAGTGGGAATTCTAGCGCCTATATTGCTGACTTTATTACGAATCCTACAGGGTATTTCCCTCGGCGGCGAATACGGCGGGGCTATAACATATGTACTTGAACATGCGGCCGGCCGTAATAGGGCGTTTTATGCTGGTTTTGTTGCCGCCACTCCGCCGTTGGGCCTTGGCCTTTCTTCGCTGACGCTTGTAACGGTGGCCAAACTTCTGCCGCCCCAAGACTTTCAGACATACGGCTGGCGCATGCCATTTCTCGTCTCTATCGTGTTAACTATACTTGGCTTAGTGTTACGTCTAAAGCTGACGGAGACCCCCCTCTTTGAGAAAATTAAGAGCGAGAAAGCCGTGGCGAAGATACCTCTGATAGAGGCGGTGGTTAAGTATCCACGTTATATCTTAGTCGGCATAGCTGTGGCGGCGGGACATTCTGTCCTTGCATATACAGCGACCGGCTATATATTCCCATTTCTCACAAGCGTGCCTAAGCTCAGCCCTGTCGATGCCAGCTTCGCTGTGGGAATAGCCGGCGTACTCCAGCTACCGTTCTACATACTCAACGCCTGGCTTTCAGAAAAAGTAGGCCGGAGGGTAATCTACTCGGCCGGCCTCGCTATGGCGTTGGCCACGTACTATTCAATTTTCAGTTGGCTGACAGGAGTTAAAGACCTAGCTCTAGTCACGCTTGGCGTCTTTGTTCTCATACTCGCCACGGCGTTTACCTTCAGCGTGCTTGGCACGGCGCTAGCTGAGCTATTCCCCACTAAGGTGAGATACACGGCCATGTCTCTCTCATTTAACCTAGGCATTGGCGTCTTTGGCGGCTTTACGCCATCGATAGTACAAGCGATTTCCTACTGGCTTAACAACCCAATTGCAGGCGTGCTATTTTACACATATATAGTAGCCGGCTTCGCCCTGGCTGTAGCACTTACACTCATGCCTGAGACTAAGGACAAACCTCTAGACTAGTTCCCCTTTGTTACACCGGCCCTCTCTGGGAGGGCGCGCCCGGAGCTGTGGCCCCGGGCGTGGGGCGTCAATTAGCGATAAAATTAACACCCAGATGAGCCGCCCCTATAGGGGGCGGGTTCCCAGAGGGCCAGGGAGAAGTAGGGGGTGTTCCACATAAATAAAGGCAATTCAAAACCTACGTGCTTTGGTTTATCTTAACCACTGGGGCTTGCAATCTCAAGTGTAAATACTGTGGGGGCTCTTTTGACAACAACTACTCCCCCTGGAGGCCCAAGATTACGGCAGGGGAAGTCGTTAATTTCATAGCGCAGAGAGATAGAAAGCCCATAGTCTTTTTCTACGGCGGCGAGCCTCTACTTAATGTCCAATACATAGTAGACGTCCTAAAGGCTTTGCCCAACGCGCGTTTTGGCATACAGACAAACGGAACGTTTGTGAGAAGGCTCCCGCCCGAAATCTGGCAGAGGTTCTCCACTGTCCTCCTCTCCATAGACGGGCCTCCGGAAGTCACTGATTACTATAGAGGGCCTGGGGTGTATAAAAGAGTGGTAGAGGCTTTGAAATGGCTTAAAGACGATGTGAGGTGTAAGTGTAAAATCGTGGCGAGGATGACTGTTGCGAAGAGGTCGGATATATATAGAGACGTCACCCACCTCTTAGCCCTCGGCTTTGATGCAGTACATTGGCAACTAAATGTCATATGGACAGACGAGTGGACACCCCGCGAGTTTTTAAATTGGGCCGAAGAGAGCTACCTCCCCGGCGTTAAAAAGCTGAGAGATCTCTTTCTCGCGGAGGCCGAGAGGGGAAGGGTGTTGGAAGTGATCCCCATCCTCGGCATATATAGAGCCCTTTTGATAAGACCCTACAGCTGGGTTCCCTGCGGGGCGGGGAGGTACGCCTTGACAGCGCGATCGAGACGGTTTATGTCAATGGTAACAACGGCCTTTGGCTCCACCAACGCTGTCTCGCGAGCGAACTCGATAACCTAACACGCAAACTATTGCTTGTTTGCGTGAGAAGTCTGTCTAGCTTCTCCGTCGTGAGTCTGGGCTCCTCCTGCCCCGTAACCTCTTTCAACAACCTTCTGACGTACTCCTCAACGGCCAAGTGCATTCTTGTCACAAGGTCAAGGACGTCCGGCCGTTCCTCGACGAGGCGCCAGGGGATTCTGATCTTCAGTGTTCGGTAGGCTTGGCTCATATGCGTAAAGGGCGTGGGGGAGAAAAGCTAGGTGTTGAGACTCCGTTGTGGGCGGGTAGGGCGCCGGTCTTGGGGAAGCTGTCGCTGGGTAAACGGGGAAGCCGCGATCAATATCCGCCAGGCGGCGTCTGCAATGTATGCGGTAGCTTCACACCTCCCCCGCCACATGCGCGAAAAAGCCAGAGACGCCCTTTCAACTATTTCGACTCACCTGCCTGACAGCGACGACGTAAGGCAGGTGAACCGAGGGAGTTGAAATTGTGAAAGGACTACGTTAGAGGTGTGGGTGGGTTAAAAACGAGTTTGTTCTATTGTGGTTTTCACCATAAGCGCCGCCAACATTGCAATTATCGGCACTGGTATGAACAACGCGAGGGGCGGCGTATGACGCCGGCGGGTGTCAACACGTTGCTAGCGACGGCAACAGCCCTAGTGGCGGCGGAGGTCAACAACATGGCCGGCACGCGTCTCTCAACGTCGGCGCCGTGGGTTTGTCTTGTAAAACTTTTGGCCTGCCCCCATGCGCCTTTTATAACCAACAGAGATTTCAGCCACTCCACATACAAGGCCATGTACGCATACAGAACGCTGAGGATAGAAATCCCCTGGAAACTCATCGAAGAGCGGCCAGACGTCTTAGACCTAGTGACGCGTATGTATTTAGCCGTCGGGGAATATGTAAAGAGACTGCTTAAGGAGTTGACGGGGCAAGAGGAGCCGAAGCTAACTACGGAGGAGCTAGACCGCCTGCTTACTCCCGAGAAGCGGGAGTTGGCGTGCAAGATCATTGAAGAGACCTTTCCCAGGTACGGGCTTGGGAGGGCTCTTGTGAGATATTCCAAGTTTCTCTGGCGCGACGTGGCGTTCTACCGGGCAATCCCCCTCGACGTCCAACTGAGGGCCGAAAACGAGAGAGACGTGAGTACGGCGGTCTTTGTCGACCTAAAGAGTGGCGTCGTTAGAGTGCGTAAGCTCGGCATACCGCCTTTCGCCGTCGAGTTGAAAAAGAGCGACATCTCTTGGATTAGGCGAAGGTTGGAGGAGGGCGCCAGACTCAAGTTGGCGTTTCTTGGCGTTGAAAAGAGAAATGGTGAGAAGCCGACCTATGGAAGACTCTACGTTGCTCTTGTCTTCGCCAGAGAGGTGACGCCAGTAGAGCCCAGAGGTATTGTAGTTGTTGATGTAAACAGGTTGGATCACGGCATAATGGTGGGTGTTGTAAAAGACGGCAAGATTGTCAAGCGGAAGAGGCTACCCGACGAACGCGCGGTGAGGAAGCTGAGAAAACTCCACGAAGAGATAAGTCGCCTTGAGGAGCGGGCCGCCAAAGAGGCGGATCCCGCTAGAAGGGGTCAGCTTGAGGACAAAGTTAATCGTCTCAAGTCCAAACGGTATAGGAAGATCCGCGACGTCGTAGCGCGGATCGCAAAGGAGATAATCGAGCTCGCCAGACAGAACAACGCCGCCGTCGTGGTGGATACGATAGAGGAGAAGACGTATTCGGCGAGGAAGCAGAGTGGCGAAAGCGGCGATAGGAAACACCTCTACGACGGGCTTGGCCAGCTGAGGAAGCGCCTACAAGCGCTAGCGCAATGGTACGGGCTGCCGTATATGGAGGTGCGTCTCTATAGTACAAAGTGTCCAAGGTGTGGTGCGAAGATGGTGGAGGAAAGAAAGCGCATAATGCGTTGCCCCTCCTGTGGCTTCAGCGATACACGCGACAACATCCCGCTACTCTGGGCCAAGAGGAGGTACTGGGAAATCCTCCAGAAGATAAAACAACCTGTTTTTTCGCCCATCAAACTTTTAACCTCGTAAGTTTTCCTCTTCCATGAGCCAATTTCCCCGGCCCTGGGGGCACGGCCGATCTGTTGCGCCCGTACACACGGGCACGGCCGTGCCCCTCTCGCCTCCGCCCCGCCCGTTAAGGGCGTCTGGCGGAGACGGGCCCCGAGCCCCCGGAGGAGGGCCGGGCGCCGCTCTTTGGAAGGGGGCACGGTACGCCTTTGCCATAAACACAGCGTTTTTGCCATAAATACAGATGGGAGGATTCTCCACTGCCCCATTGCAGTTTCGGAAAAGTGGGCTACCGCCGGCCACATAAAGACTGGGCTCAACGGCGTGGCGCCACGCCTAAAGGACAAGTGTTTCTTCTGCGAATATAGACACGTCTGCGGCGGCCGTTGTCTTTATACTCACTATGAGAACTACTGGGGCGAGGAGGGCTTTGATGCAGTATGTATGGTAACGAAAAAGACGATTAAAATATTGGAAGAGGAGGCCCCCGGCTGAAGAGACTTGTCAACGCCGGGGTAGTAGAGGAGGAGCGGTTAGAATACGACCCTCTTTTAGATTCCACAGAAGTTATACCATGACGAAGTAGATATTACTTCGGGATTATACACATAAATTTAATTATCTACTTCCCAGAGAAGACATGCCCTGTAAGAAAAAGAAATCTGAAAACAAAGGCGAAACAAAATAGCTCCCCATAGAAAAAGTTCTCGAAATTTCCCCCATTTTTATGGAGAGAGTCTCCAGAAGCCGGTTGGAAAGCGGTTGGAACGGGCACTGTACTCCACAATTGAGAGTTACATGGAGGGAGGGGCGGTGAAGAGAGTCGCGACGCGGAGACGGCTACTAGAAAAATTTATTATGGAGAGGTAATATGTGACTTATGATCGGAGAGGTGTACACCCAGCTGGAGAAGATCAGGGACTTCTTCTACGGCCTTGCCGAGGTGAGAGATAGGCTTAGGGAGGCGGGGGTGACCTGGCCCAAGCCTCTCCCCGAGGCCGAGGTGGGGACTGTCAGAGTTAAGATAGGCCTCCCGGCGATGCTCAGGCGGGGAGTCATCATGGACGTCACCAACGTCGAACAAGCACAAATAGCAGAAGAGGCGGGCGCCGTGGGCGTCATGGTATTGGACAAGCTTCCCTACGACGTGAGAAAGGCCGGGGGCGTCGCCAGGATGGCAGACGTGAAGGTGATAGAGGAGGTCATGAGCCACATCACCATCCCGGTCTCGGCTAAGGTGAGGATCGGCCACTACTACGAGGCCGTGATCCTACAGGAGATTGGGGTGGACCTCATAGACGAGTCAGAGGTCCTCACGCCTGTGGACGAACAACATCACATAAACAAGTGGGCCTTCGCGGTGCCCTTCGTCAACGGGTGCCGCGAGCTGTGCGAGGCGCTGAGGAGGATATCCGAGGGCGCCTCAATGATTAGGTCCAAGGGCGAGGCGGGGACGGGCAACGTAAGCGAGGCCGTGAAACACTTCAAGGCTCTATACGGGGCAATAGAGGAGCTGTCGGCCGCGCTGAGAGCCGGGGACGAGGAGAAGATCAGGGACTACGCCAGGAGGTGCCAAGCCCCAATAGAGCTGACAGCCCTCACGGCGAGGCTCGGGAGACTCCCCGTGGTGACCTTCGCCGCCGGCGGAATAGCGACGCCGGCAGACGCTGCGTTGATGATGTGGCTCGGGGCAGACGGGATATTCGTCGGTAGCGGCATATTCAAAAGTCAAGACCCCAGAGAAAGGGCGGAGGCCATCGTGCTGGCGACAGCCTACTGGGACGACCCGGAGAAGGTGGTGGAGGCCCAGAGGATGGTCAGCGAGAAAAGCGCCATGATGGGCATAGACATCAAAACGCTGAAGCCCGAGGAACTCCTCCAAGTAAGAGGAGTATGAAGGCAGGTGTCTTAGCCCTCCAGGGCGACGTAGAGGAGCATATACAAGCCTTTAAGAAGGCGGCTCAAGAGCTGGGTATATCTATAGAGGTGATACAGGTAAAAAAGCCGCAGGACCTCAAGGAAATCGCAACTTTGGCTATACCTGGAGGCGAGTCGACGACAATAGGAGCCCTTGCCAAGAGGACCGGCCTCCTAGACGCCCTCAGAGATGCCATCAAGGAGGGGCTCCCGACTCTGGGCACTTGCGCCGGCGCGATTTTCCTCGCCAAGGAGGTGAGAGATTCGGTAGTCGGCGAGACTAAACAGCCGATTCTTGGGCTTATGGACATAGCCGTTGTTAGAAATGCCTTTGGCCGACAGAGGGAGTCTTTCGAAGTGGATTTACAAGTGGGAGAACTTGGGACTGTGAGAGCCGTCTTTATAAGAGCTCCAGCTTTTATAAAGGCTTGGGGAGATGCAAGACTAGCCGCCCCCCTCAAACACCCGGAGTTAGGCCAGATATACGCTGCCGCCTTCCAAGGCCACATGGTGGCCACGGCCTTCCACCCTGAGCTATCTACTACTGTGGTGCATAAATATATGCTCAATTTAGCAAAGAAATAGTCGTTATTAATTTTCGTAGTAGAGTAATTTGTGAAGCCAGAGCTCTGTATAAAGTGCAGAGGGGGTAGATACCTCTGTGGCTTGTCTTACTGCCCTCTTCTTGTAAGACAGCTAGCGGCGCCTTTTAGGATAAAAATTTCGAGAGAGCTATCTGGCTCAAGCCCGCCGTCTGTCTTTGTTGGGAGAGTTGGATATCCAAAAGTTAGGATCTACCCCTCCGCCCCGCCCGAGCTCGGGGACACCTCGCTATATGAAGACCCAAGGAGGTGGCTTGAGATCCCTCTGGAAAAGTTCATCGCCATGCGTCTCTCCCTATATCGGGGCGGCTTGGAGATCCGCGTAGACAACGCGGCTGACCCTCCGAGGTCTCTTCAGGAGATCCAGCTGATCGCCCTCTCCGAGAGACCTGTAGATGTCGATCTACGTTTTAGAAGAGAGCCGAGGGGGGTATATTTAAGTGAGTACGCCCCGCCAATGGGGCCCGCCGCGCCTCTCGCCGAATTTAAAACAGAGGGATCGCCGAAGTTGCCGAAGTCAGCCGAGAAGGCATACAGCGATTTCGACCTAGACGCCAGAGAGGCGGTTTTGACGCTGTACAGGTCGGGGTTTGACATGGGCTACATATCTAGAGCCCTCAGCGTCGGGGCCCTGGGAACCCGGCGGCGGAGGAGGCTCGTGCCGACGAGGTGGGCCATCACGGCGGTGGACAAGATAGTGTCTGACCACCTAGTGGAGAAGATCAAAGAGTTCGACACGGTGGACGGCTACTACCTCTACCTGAGGAGAGCCCCCGGCAACCTTTTCCTCGTGATACTGGCCCCCTCGAGGTGGGCTTATGAATGGGGAGAGGCCTTTGAGCCAGGCACCGTGTGGAACCCCGGGCCTGGCCTCGCAGTTGAGACAGATTACGAGCTGTATCGTGGCAGAGACGACTACCCGGAGATCGGCGGTTGTTACTACGCAGCTAGGCTTGCTGTAGCTGAGGCGCTGTACCGCATGAGGAGACAGGCGGCGGTGGTGGCGTGGAGAGAAGTATATACAGGATTTACAACTCCCGTCGGCGTGTGGTGGGTAAGAGAAAACGTGCGGGAGGCCCTCCGTAGCGAGCCAGCCCGTTTCGACACGCTTGAAGACGCGCTCTACGCCGCATCTACCCTCATGAAGATACCGATAGAAAAGTGGCTCTCCGCCTCTAGACTAGTCCATATTTTAAGATCTAGGCTTTTTGGCGAAAGCCAATAGTAGGGGGAATCTCCTCTCTATAAAAACTTCGAACTCTGCGCTAAGCACATCCTGCAGACAGCGGATGGTGCAACCATGGCTCCCCACGAGGGGGAGCCTCGCTTGGTCTGTCTCCACCACGATGAAGAAACCGCCGGGCTTTAGCACTCTCTTAACCTCGCGTAGAGAGGGGCCGTGCTCGCCCCAGTGGTGTAGAGTAAAGAGCGCCACTGCGGCGTTAAAGACCTCGTCCCTAAAGGGGAGGAAAAAGCTCACACCTGCTACACTTACTGACTTGGCTCGGGACCTCTTAAGCATGTCAGGAGAGGCGTCTATCCCCACGGCGTCGTAGCCGGCGCTAGACAGCTTCCTAAGGAGGACTCCGACGCCAGGCCCCACCTCTAGCACCCGGCCGCCATGAGGTACCAACCTCTCCACCGCCTTGTAGGTGGCGCCATATGCCCATTCAAACACGCCTAGAGACACCAACAAACTGTAGAAGGCGGAAGAGAGGGGCCCGAACCTTTCAAATTTCACACGCCATAGGGGAAACCTTCATATATATTTTTGCCCTGTGGTAATGTGAAACTCATCGTTGTCTCCAACCGTCTCCCCATTACGGTCGTATATAGAGATGGGAAGGTGGAGTTTAGAGAGGCGGTGGGAGGTCTCGCCACAGCCATAAACTCCTTTCTAAGAGCGACAGAGGGGGGACGGGGGCTCGGCTTTACAAAGGTCCTGTGGGTGGGATGGTCTGGGGTTAAGGCAGAGTTAGAGACCGACGAGGTGGAATCAGAGCTTAGAGAGCGGGGGCTCATCCCGGTGTCGCTATCTGCGGAAGAGGTGGAGCTCTTCTACGAGGGGTTCTGCAACTCAACTCTCTGGCCTCTTTTTCACGGCTTTACAGTATATACAGTCTTTGAAAGGAGGTTTTGGGACACCTACGTCAGAGTGAACAAGAAATATGCAGAGGCTGTGGCGTCGATAGCAAAACCTGGCGATATCGTGTGGATTCACGACTACCACCTCATGCTCATGCCGGCATTTCTACGTCAGCTTTTGCCGGATCTGGCTGTGGGCTTCTTCTTACACATTCCATTTCCGCCTGCCGAGATCTACCAACTAATGCCGCCGACGTGGAGAAACACGCTATTGGAGGGAGTGCTGGCGGCCGACCTGGTGGGGTTCCACACGTATGAATATGTGAGCAACTTCCTGAGGGCTGTGGCTAAGTTTCTGGGATATAGAGCTGAGTCCGGGATTGTGCGCGTCGGCCGGAGGAGGGTGCGGGTTGGGGCGTATCCCATAGGCATCGACTACGCCTTCTTCCACGACTCATCCCAGAGGGCCGAGGTTGCGGCGGAAATAGACAAGTTGAGACAGAGGTTGCGTGGGCTGAAGATAGTGTTTTCTATTGACCGGCTGGACTACACCAAGGGAGTTCTCAACAGGTTGAAAGCGTGGGAACGCTTCTTGAAGGAGCATCCACAGTGGCGGGGGAGGGCCGTCTTTGTGCTCGTGGTTGTGCCATCGAGAGTCGGCGTGCCTCAGTATGAAGCTATGAAGAGGGAGATAGAAAGAGAGGTTGGGCGTATAAACGGCGAACTCGGCGAGGTGGACTGGACCCCCGTCGTCTATATATCGCGTTTTATCCCCACGCCGACGCTTCTGGCGCTTTATAATATCGCCGACGTTGCCCTAATCACGCCGCTTAGAGATGGCATGAACTTAGTGGCAAAGGAGTACGTCGCTTCGAGGAGGAACTGTACGGGGGTTCTCATACTCAGCGAGACGGCGGGCGCCTCGCACGAGCTTCTAGAGGCGCTTATAGTAAACCCCAACGACGAAAGCAGCGTGGCAGAGGCCATCGCAAGGGCTCTGGAGATGGATCTCCAGGAGCAGTGCAGGAGGATAAAGGCAATGCAGAAGAGGCTTAGCCAACACGACGTTGTTAAATGGGCAGCCGAGCTTATACACGCAACGGCTCTAGCCTATGCTGAAAACCGCGAAGCGGCCTACACGAAGACGCCGACCCCGGTCGATGAAAATACGGCTGCGGAGATAGCGGCGAAGTTCAGAGCCTCAAGCAGAAGGCTACTGTTGCTTGATTACGATGGGACGCTTGTCCCGCACTACCCCTACGCATACCAAGCCGTGCCAGACCCAGAACTGCTAGGCATCCTAAAGGCACTATCCAACGTTCCAAACACCAGTGTCGTGGTCGTCAGCGGCCGCAACAAGGAGTTTTTAGAGAGCTGGTTCGGAGACCTCCCCGTCTATCTCGTGGCCGAACACGGCGCTTTCATCAGAGACGTGGATAAAAACTGGACGCAACTTTTCCCATTTGACGTAAGCTGGAAAACCGCTGTTAGAAAGGTGATGGAGGACGTAGTTGCGGCGACTCCGGGGTCCTACATAGAGGAGAAGGAGTCGGCAATAGCTTGGCACTATAGAAACGTGGAGCCAGAGCTAGGTGAAACTATGGCGGCTAGACTCATCGAAGCCCTAGAGAGTCTCCTAGGCGGTGCAGATTTCAGCGTAATACGCGGAAGCAAGGTCGTCGAAGTTAGGCCAGCCGGCGTAAACAAAGGCGCAGCGGCTAAGCTACTTCTGGAAAAAATCGCCCCCGATTTCGTACTAGCCGCAGGAGACGACGCCACAGATGAGGACATGTTTAAAGCCTTGCCAGAAGAGACATACACGATAAAGGTAGGCGCAGGCGAAACCACAGCTAGATACAATCTTCCATCTTACCGAGAACTAAGAGAGTTGTTGAAACGGCTAGCTAACTTTTAATGAATTTCCCTCCCACGAGCTAACACCCCGGCTCTCTGAGGGCATCGCCAGCCCCGACGACCCTCGCCTGCGACTGTCGTCATGTCGTCTCTGCGGGCAGAACCGAGCCTCAGAGGGGGCGCTACGGGCGAGGCGCGCGTCCTTCGACAGCTTTTAGCAGAAGCTCGGCAAGTCTCAAAGCGGTAAGGCCCTCGGCCCTCCTCCTAGCCCTAGTAGCCATTTCGTCCCTTAGTTCAGGCCTTTTCATCAACGTGGAGACCCAGTTTACGAAGCCCTCGACGTCATCGGGGTTGCTCAGCTGGATGCCGTCTACGCCGTTGGAGATATACCACGCTCCTCTAGAGGCAGGCGATGTGGCATACGGCACGCCCATGTATAGGTAGTCCAAAGCCCTTATTCCCATGGGCTCGTAGCGTGAGAAGTCAACGCCGACGAAGGAATGCTTGATTACGGAGGCGACTGTTTTTAAATCGGGGCTTTCAACGACGACGAGGTTTTTCCGCCTCTTCGCTTCTTTCTTCACTTTTTCTAACGCGTCGCCGCCTCCCGCCGCCACTAGAGCCACATTGCCAAGGCGAGAAAGTCTTTCTGCAACTTTGATGAGCGCTTGGACGTTTCTTTCCTCATCTAAAGGCCCCACGTATGACACATACAAGTCGAAGTCCTCGGCGGCCTTAGGCCTCTTGACGTCTTCCACGTCTATGAAATCTGGGTCTACCCAGCTTTTTGACTCAACGACTTTGCCAGGCGATATGCCGTATTGTTTAAGCTCCTCGGCCTCCGCTTGGCAACAGACAAGAACTAGATCTGCCTGTCGCAGGATATAGGGCATATTAAGCATAGACCACATCAGCTTCGCCGCGGCGTCGATAGGCCTAAGAGCTGTAAATCTCACGAAGTAGGCAGGTATGAAGACAAAGAAGGGCCTTCTAGGAGCTTCTCCCAATTCGACAAGCGATCTTCTTATAGAAACCCACCTAGCAACCTCCTCGGGGCCGTTCCAAAAGCTAGCTATGACGACGACCACATCCAGGCTATACCTCTCCTGGAGAGTGCTAAGGATTTTCCCAAAGCTTCTTAAAACAACGCCGCCGGGCGGAGTAAGGGATTTCATGCTGAGGACTCTAATCGTGGGGACCCCAGCCACGTCCGCCTCAATCTCCACATATCCGTTTTCGCTTTTTTCTACAATCTGGGGGTCTACGACGGGTCGGCCCTCGTGATATACGCTAGTTACAAGCCACGTCTTGCGACCCAGTCTTTTAAGCGCC